>JAFWMD010000048.1 GCA_017510725.1 Mogibacterium sp.
AGGGATCTCGATCCCATACTCTTCCTCTTCTCCGAGGATGATCTCAACAGCATCAAGGGAATCTACTTCAAGGTCTTTCATGAAGTCTGTGTCCATTGTTACCAGCGAAGGATCAACATCGAGCTGTTCTACGATAAGAGCCTGAATTTTATCAAAAGTCATATTATTTCTCCTTTTTATTTTACGATTCAAAATATCTAAAATAATTATAGACTACGGGTATATACGATTCAACGATTTGCGTAGAATTTTTAACAAAATTGTTTAAGTTTTTCACAAAGATTCTCTACTGAAGTTCCATCCACTCGTCGTAAAGATCCGTGACTTCCGCCTCCAAAGCCGCCATTTTTGAAGACATTTCATGCATCCAGCCCAGGTCGGTCGAGTTTTCAGGCAGAGTCATCGCATCCTGAATATCAGCAATCTCAGCTTCTATCTCGTGGATCCTGTTCTCTACGCTTTCTGCCTTTCTGAGCCTGCGGCGTTCCTCAGCTTCGTTCTGCTTCTTTGCCTTGCGCTCCGCCTCGGAGTCCTTCACCAGCTTTCGTGTGAGCTCAAGCTCATCCCTTCCCCGGTCTGCGGAAGTGCTGCCCGCTTCGGATGATGTACGGCCGAAGGTTTTTCCGGATTTCTCCAGATAGTAATCGAACTTGCCTTTATATTCCACCAGACCGTGCTCAGTGAGCTCGAGTATTCTGTCCGGAATGGTATTAAGAAGGTATCTGTCGTGCGAAACTATCAGGAGCGTACCCTCGAATTCCATCAGAGCTTCCTCAACGATCTCCTTTGATTCGATGTCCAGATGGTTTGTCGGTTCATCCAGGACCAGCGTGTTGGCACCTGAGAGCATCAGCTTGAGAAGTGAGAGTTTGGCCTTCTCTCCTCCTGAAAGATCTTTCACCTGCTTAAAAACGTCATCCCCCGTGAAGAGGAAGCGTCCGAGCAGTGATCTCATCTCGGTGTCCGTATAGAGATGATAGGCGTTTTTCATCTCTCCAAGCACAGTCTCATTCTCGTCAAGCAGGAGCTGTCCCTGATCGTAATATCCGAAACTGACATTGTAGCCTATCCTCAGATAACCTGCATCAGGCTTGTCGAGTCCCATGAGTATCTTCAGAAGTGTCGTTTTTCCGATACCGTTATCACCTATAATACATACTCTTTCGCCCTTGCGGATCATAAGACCGGCGTGGTCGAAGAGTTTTCTGGATCCGAAGCTCTTCGAGAGATCTTCAGCCTCGAGCACTTCTCCGCCGCTCTTGAAGTCTGCTTCAAAGCTTAGCTTCATCCTGCTCTGCTTCAGTTTAGGTTTATCCTTGATTTCGATCATAGCGAGGCGCTTCTCACGCGAAGCTGCACGCTTGGCCAGATGCTCCGTGCCGTGCTGCTTAAAGCGGCGTATCATTTCCTCTTGTCTGGCTATCTCTGCCTGCTGCTTCTCGTATTCGCGGCGCATAGCCTCAAGATGCTCTGCCCGTTTTACGAGGAATGTCGAATAATTACCGGTATACGCTTCGAGTGTTCCGCCTCCGAGATCGAATATTTTATTAGTTATGCGGTCGAGAAAATACCTGTCATGTGAAACTACAATGATTGTACCTTTGTAATTGTCGAGATATGTCTCAAGCCATTCCAGCATATGCAGATCAAGATGGTTTGTCGGCTCATCCAGCATCAGCACGTCTGGTTTGCTGAGAAGCAGGCAGCTTAACGCAAGCCTGGTTCTCTCTCCTCCGGAAAGCTTGCTGATCTCCTTGTTCTGCGCCTCTTCATCAAAGCCCATGTGTGTCAGCATTGCTCCGAGTTCACTCCTGTATGTGTATCCGCCCTTCTGTTCATACTCTTCCATCAGGCGGGTATATTCTTCGAGGTCTTTTTCAAAGCTATCGCTCTCGTGATCGGTAATAGCCAGCTGCAGGCTTTCGAGCCTCTTCTCCATTTCAAAGAAATGAGTGAAACTCTTCTCTGCCTGCGATCTTACCGTTCCGCTCCCGCCGAAATGGTTCTGCTGGCGCAGGTACCCGATATTGAAATCGTTCCTGATATAAAGGTTGCCGGAAGTTGCCTCTATGTCACCGGCTATGATACCGAGCAAAGTCGTCTTGCCTGTTCCGTTGGCTCCGACTATGCCTATGCGGTCGCCCTTCTCCACGCCAAAACAGACATCCTCAAAAATGATGTCTGTTCCGTATGCTTTACTGATGTCCTTACCTGTGATTATAAGCATAATTCAGAACTCCAGTCCCGGGACTGCATCCAGCTCGAGGTCGGGTTTTACACCTGGTCTGTATGCGTAATATGCAGCAGAAGCTATCATGGCACCGTTGTCTGTGCAAAGCACAGGACTAGGCTTCAGCACATTTATGCCCCTGCATCCGGCCTTTTCTTCCATCAGGGTCCTGAGCCTTGAGTTGGAAGCGACCCCTCCTGCCATCACGATCTGCTTCTGTCCGTACTTTTCAGCAGCCATGACAGCCTTGTCGGCTATGACCTCGACTACCGCTTCCTGGAAGCTTGCAGCTACGTTGTTCACGTCTATTTCACGGCCCGCCTGTCTCTCCTGGTTAAGATAATTGAGAGCCTGAGTCTTGAGGCCCGAAAAGCTGAAATCGAGACTTCCCTGCTCAAGATAAACACGCTTGAAAGCTATGCTGTCAGGATCGCCCTCCTTCGCCGCCTTGTCGATCTTAGGTCCGCCCGGATATCCGAGTCCTATTACCCTGGCAACTTTGTCGAAGGCTTCGCCCGCTGCATCGTCACGCGTTCCCCCGAGTTTCTCGCACTTGTTATAGTCCGGTACATTTACGATCTCTGTGTGCCCGCCCGAAACTATCAGAGCCATGAACGGAGGTTCAAGCTCCTTATGCTCGAGATAGTTTGCGGCAATGTGTCCATGCATGTGGTTGACTCCTACCAGAGGAATGTCGCATGCATATGCCATTGCCTTAGCAGCAGCGACACCTATAAGAAGAGCGCCTACCAGGCCCGGTCCGTATGTAACTCCAATAAGATCTATATCTTTCGCACTTACGCATGCATCATCGAGAGCCTTGCCTATTACATCATTGATGCGCTCGAGGTGCTTTCTGGATGCTATCTCGGGTACTACTCCGCCATACGCGGTATGTATGTCGATCTGGGAGCTTATGACATTGCTCATGACAAAGCGGCCATCGGCTACCACCGAGGCTGCAGTCTCATCACAGCTTGTCTCTATTCCGAGTGTAAGGAATCTTCCGTCTTTCATAACTCCTAAATCTCTATTTCTACTTCAACTTCTATCCTGCGGAGGTCCAGATCCATGAGCACGGCATCCTCGCCGCCCTTTGCATAATAGCCTTTGCGCCGTCCGACCTCACGGAAGCCAAGCTTCCTGTAGAGTGCCATGGCGGCCTCGTTGCTGCTTCTTACCTCAAGAGTGACCAGTACGCATCCGTCTTCTTCAGCCCTGGCGATCATATGACGCAGCAACGCCTCACCAATGCCCGCTCTTCTGAACTCAGGAGCGATAGCAATATTGTATATCTGAGCCTCTCCGGCAATCATTCTGATTTCACCGTAGCCTGCTTTTTCATCGCCATATTCTGCAACAGCAACATAAACATTGCCGCCCGCTGTTACGTCTTTTGTTATCTCTTCGGCGCTCCATGGGGAATCAAATGAATCCCTCTCAATGCGCGACATGGCAGGTACATCATAAAGTTTTGCCTGTCTGATCCTGATCTCTTCCATCAGATCCTCCCGGGTTTCCGTATCCTGTCGCTGAGCGTTCCTGCCCTCAGGCGCTGTTCTGCTTCAGCAAGCCGCATGTATTCAGGCATGAGCTCATCATATGTGAGCGTTTCGCCTGCCTTAGCCTTTCTGAGTGCTGTCTCGGCAACAGACTCCGCATGCTGATACCTCAGTTTTTCATCTGCAAACACGAACGACCCTTCAGTCATGGTGTTTTCGATGATGTCACTATATGCATCGATGCCATCGCCCGTAAAGAACGCGACAGTTCCGTCATGCTCCGCCATCCTCGCTTTGAGTTCTTCAAGCAGTTCCTCTATCATATACTGCTTTTCTTCCATGACAAGGATAGCCGACTGTTGTTCGCAGTCCGTAGTGAATACCGCCTCATATACACCGGCATAAGTCTGGTGCCTTCTGGCGTTGATTACCGGTACCACATAAAGCGCGCCGGATGCTATGGCCCTGTCAAGTGACCGCTTTGCCATAGCCTCTAGCGTTGAAACTGCTATGCACGGTATGCCCAGCATCTGGGACATAATGCGTGCTGTCGTAACTCCGATCCTGATGCCCGTGAATGATCCGGGTCCGATCGAAGCAGCGACGTAATCAAGCTCATTCTTTGTTGTGCCCGCTTCACGCAAAGCCTCATCTATAAGGGTGATCATTCCCTTGAGATGATTCATCTCCTCGGTTGAGGCTGCACTGAAAACAAGGCCGGTCTCATCTATGACCGACGCCGATCCGTATTTGCCTGTAGTCTCTATAGCAAGTATTTTCATTTCTTTACAGGAATTCAGCGACACGCTCTCCTTCATTTTCTCCATATTCCAGCTGTATAGCCACAGCATCATCGGGCAGTACATCAGCAACGATATCAGCCCACTCTATCACGCAGACGCCGTCTCCGTCGAGCATCTCTTCTGCTCCGATGTCCAGCAGTTCTTCTCCGCTTCCCAGCCTGTACACGTCAAAATGATACAGGGGCAGTCTTCCGCTCCTGTATTCCTTAACGATGGTGAAGGTAGGGCTGTTAATCTCTCCGGTAACGCCGAGGCCTTCTGCAATATACTTTGTAAGAGCCGTCTTGCCTGTGCCGAGGTCACCGATGAGAGCAACAACATCGCCGGGCTCAAGAGCTTCTGCTATCTCGAGCCCGAACGCACGTGTATCTTCTTCATTATTCAGTTTTCTTCTGAACTGATCTATTGCTTTCAAATAATATTACGCTTTGGAAGCAACTGTCTTGCCGCTGCCATGCAGCAGGCCCGAGAGCCTCTTGTAGAGTAAAAATGTCAGGAGTGAGTTCACACCGGCCTTTACCAGGTTGAACGGAATAATGACGGTCGGAAGCATCGCCGCTACTGCGGACCTCGGAGCTCCCATGTATACAGGAGTCACTATTAAATTCATGACACACATGACTATAACCGCCAGAATAACGCCTACAACGAGAGCTTTGACAGCTGTCTTCTTTGTCTTCTGTTTTTTGTACATCATGCCGATAACAACAGCCACTATTCCGGTAGCAACAAAGTGCATTATGAACCCGTAGAATCCATCTCCTCCAAGACCGAAAGCCTGAAGAAGGCATACGACCAGAGTGACTATGAGGCCTTCTGCAGGTCCGAAGGCAAATGCCGTAATGTAGATAGGCACATCCGCCGGGTCATAGACCAGGAATGGTGCAGGCGGCCATGGAACTCTGATAAGAAAAAGCAATACGAGTGATACCGCTGTCATCATTGCGAGCTTTGCCAGTTTGGCTGTTGACATTTTGTTTTCGTTCATAACACATTCCTCCTTTTCGATATCATGAACTGGTGGAATCTGTCAGGCATTAATAATGGCCTTGATAAGGGTCAAGGCCATTCATCACAAATCCAATTGCAATGTTGTTTCTTTCATCCGGACTATACCGTCGGTACCGGAATCTCACCGGTTCGGCCATAAGGTTCGCGGACTTACGCAGGCTGCCTCCTGCGATCACCGCCGGTGTGGACTTTCACCACGCCCTGAAACAGATTTAGTTTTGGTTTGCCGCATTGCGGCGCTTATTCACAACAGAGGGACTCGATTGCTCTTGCATAGACGCGTGCCATCTTCATGAACGATTCTACGCTGAACTTCTCATCCGCCTGGTGCATCGTGTTTTCGTCTTCCGGGAATGCAGCCCCGAAAGCAAGAATGTTGTTGAACATCTTGGCGTAAGTGCCGCCTCCGATGGTCATAGGCTGTGCATCGCTGTCGCCGGTCTCATCGATATAGGCTTTCATATATGCCACTACCATAGGATCATCAAGGTCTTTATAAAGTGGCTCCTGCACCATCCTTGTCACTATCCCGACCGGGCTTCCCTCAAGCACCGATTCAATACCTCCGAGCACCTGCTTGTCTGTACAGCTCACAGGATACCTGATATTGACAGCAACCGATGCGATGTCCTCGTTAATATTAGCGACTCCGACATTAAAAATCAATGGCCCTGAAGGTCCATCTTCAAAAAAGCATCCTATCTGCTCCCCGTGAAGGTTGAAACCTATCTTCTCATTGTAGAAAGCGACGAACTCGTTTAGTTCCTCATTAGTAAAGCAAATCTTTCCGAGAAAGTCCATGAGAATGCTCACGGCATTGAGCCCAAGATCCGGATGAGCGCCATGCGCTGCAGTTCCGTAAGCCTCGACCACGAGCGAAGCTCCCTGTTTCTTTGTTTTAAGGCTGTATCCTGTCTCTTCAATAAAGAGCTTTGCTCTTCCGGCTATGATGTCATACTGCTCCTTACTTCCTGTGATGACCGCCTTTGCATAAGCCGGTACGGCATTGTGAGCAGTGCCTCCCTCAAGCTTAGTCAGTCTGAGGTCATCCTTTCCAGGCTTTGAAGAGAATTTCCTGGCCAGCTCAAATACCAATATGCCCATCTCGCCGTTTACCAGTGGGAAGTCAGCATCCGGGGTGAAACCCATTGCAGGATGACCGCAGTGTTCAGTATAGTGCTCGGCACTGATGTGTCCTGTCTCCTCATCCAGGCCCAGAACCAGTCTGATATTCATCTTAGGCTTCATGCCTTCATCTTTCAGTGCCTTGAGAGCATACAGGCTTGCAACCACAGGCCCCTTGTCATCAGATGTGCCTCTTCCGTATACGAAGCCGTCACCTTTGTCAGTCATCACGAACGGGTCCGTAGCCCAGCCATTGTCTACAGGCACAACATCGAGATGTCCGACTATTCCGAAATAGTCATCGCCTCCGTTTTCTGCCTTCCACTCGATGTGACCGGCATAGTTGTAATCATTATATACGTCAAAGCCGAGCTCTTTTCCCTTCTCGAGCATGCTGATGAGTGCCTCCTGAACACCCCGTCCGAACGGCATCAGCTCCCCTTCTTTTGTTTTTACAGGGTCTGCCTTTACGCTTGGCTTAGAAACCGACTCTGCAAGTGCCTTAAGCATATCCTCTTTATATGCGTCGATTCTCTCAAGATATCCCATGTATTTCTCCTTATCAGTTGCCGGAATCCTCAGGTACTACATTTTCGAGATCTTCGAGTTCCTGAGCCTCCGCTTCTCTCTTTGTGACATATTCTGTAACCGGTTTGCCGTCCTTTATGGTTGAGAGCGTAACAGATCTTACGACGTTTCCGGTCTCGTCGAAAGTAAACAGTCCGGTAGCGCATTTGAGTCCGTTGAACTCCATCATGGCTGCGCGTATATCAGCACCCTCTGTCGACTTCGCATTATGGAAGGCGTTTATCAGGAGCAGATACGAGTCGTAAGCAAGAGCAGCGTTGTCAGTAGGTGTATCATCATCACCATATCTGTTGGCGTACTCGATCTGGAATCTCTGTGCTTCCTCTGTGTATGTATCGGAGGTGTCATCGTTTTTTGTCAGTACCGACTCGTACGGGAACACCACCTTTATATTCTTATGCTTCTCCATCATTGATATGAATGCCGGCTCGCCCCAGCTTCTGGTACCGAGGAAAGTCACGTTCTCAAGGCCCATTTCTTCAGCCTTTGTGAAGAAGACATCCATTTCTTCGGATCCCATGGATACGAAGCACACTTCAATTCTGTTTCTGCGGATCTCGGTAAGGACCGATCTCATTTCATCTTCAACAGGTAATATCTCCTTGGTCATAAGGACAGCCCTGTTTCGCTTACCGGCTATCCTCTTGATCCTTCTGTTGAAGCCGTCAAGCAGTGCTGAAGTGCTGCTGTCATTTTTAAGGCTTACTACCGCTATACGTCTCGATCCCAGCTGTTTGGCTGCATATTCAGCCAGTCCGTCTCCCATCTGGGATTCAGTTACACAGGCTCTGAAATAAAAGCTGCTGTTCTGAGTGATCAGAGGATTTGTAGCAGCCGGAGTTATCGCAGGGATCTGCGCTTCATCCACATACTCGCCTATCGTGAGTGATGATGCCTCACCAGCCGACCCGATGATAGCCACCGGATGCATTTCAGTAAGTGCTTTTATTGCTGTCTCAGTGCCCGCTACGGTCGACTGGGTATCGACTTTTACCAGATTTACCTTATAGCCGTCTACGTTGTTGTAGATACTGTTGGCCAGCTCAATGCCCTTGATCTCGTCCTTTCCCTTAGAAGCATATCTGCCCGACTGGGGCTCTATGACTCCGATAGTGATAGTCGGATCGGTCTCGCTCTGCGGCTCACTGATAAACGTTTGCCTGAAGCTGCTCCATGTTGAGCAAGCGGACAAGGCAAAAGCCACAAGGACCATAATGGCCGGGAGCAGCAGTTTTCTTATTAAGATTTTTGTAGTTTTCTTATCAGCCAATCTGTATGACTTCCTTCATTTCTTCAAGGCTAACTGCGTCGTTTGCCCTGCGCCTCACCGCAGCAGCTCCGTGCATGCCCTTAGTATATCTGATTATGAATTTTCTGAATTCCCTGACACCGGTCGTTTCTCCCTTGAGATCACACAGCATCTCAAGATGCCTGACCATCATGGCTATCCTCTCCTCATCCGAAGGACGGGGAGGAATGTCAAGGCCTTTATATGCAGCATCAAGCTCCCTGAATATCCAGGGATAACCCAGAGCACCGCGTCCTATCATTACCATATCGCAGCCGGTCTCTGCCAGCATGCTCATACCTGATTCGGCATCGGTAACGTCTCCGCTGGCTATTACCGGTATGCTCAGCGCATTTTTTACATCCTTTACAATGCTTCTGTCAGCTTCTCCGCTGTAGTACTGATCACGGGTCCTTCCATGTACGCAGACAGCTGACGCACCGCCCTCCTGGGCTGCAAGCGCCACCTCTACGGCATTAGGTCTGTCAAATCCTTTGCGTATCTTTACCGTTACAGGCTTCTCAGTAGCTGATGTTACAGCTTTTACTATCTCACATACGAGTTCCGGATCCCGCATGAGGGCGGAGCCGTCCCCGTTCCTCACGACTTTTGGTACAGGACATCCCATATTT
This sequence comes from Mogibacterium sp., assembly GCA_017510725.1. Lineage (GTDB taxonomy): Bacteria > Bacillota > Clostridia > Peptostreptococcales > Anaerovoracaceae > Crickella. The sequence continues at coordinate 9,180 of JAFWMD010000048.1, forward strand.
ATGTCGAGCACTTTGTTCTGCAGGCTGTCAAGCTCGCGTGCTGCATATGCCATGATTTCTGGCTCGCTCCCGAATATCTGTATTGCCGTCGGGCCAGCGCTTTCCGGTATGTATGTGAGATCGTTCGTCTTGCTCCCGCCGTAGTAAAGGCCCTTAGCACTCACCATCTCGGTGTATGTGAGCGCAGCCCCCTGTTCTTCACAGAGCGTGCGCATCACTGCATCTGTAAAACCTGCCAGAGGAGCCAGAAGCCAGGGCGAAGCAAGCTCCAGCTTTCTGATCTTTATACTCATCAGTCCTGAAGGACTCTTTTCTTATTGAGTCCCTTGTTTTTCACATACAGCATCTGCAGACCGTCGAGGGTGAGTCTCCTGTCGATCACATCTATGCAGTCGATTCCGCTCTCTACCATCGTTGCCATACCGCCGGTAGCTATTACTTTGATCGAATCAGCATCACATCCGAGTTCTCTGCTCATCTCCTGTTTCATGCCTTTTATCATGTGTTCAGTAAAGCCCATATGGCCATAGATGAGTCCGGACTGCATGCCTTCCGTTGTGTTGCGTGCAATAAACCTGCCCGGGATCTCAAGATCGACATTCGGTAATTTGGCAGTGTGTTCGAAGAGAGCTGCAGCCTGTGTTTTCATGCCCGGCGCAATCGCGCCGCCAAGGAATGTACCGTCTGCTGAAACACAGTCGAATGTCGTGGCCGTACCGAAGTCTATCACTATGAGATTGCCGCCGTATCTGATGTGTGCGGCAACCGCATTGACAAGACGGTCAGCTCCAAGAGCCCGTGGGTTTTCATAATTGATCTTTATACCTGTCTTGATGCCCTGTTCCACTACGATAGGTGTCTTTTCATAAAATTTGAGACACATGTGCTCGAGCGTAAACAGAAGCGACGGTACGACTGACGCGATTATGATGTCATCTATGTCGTTTTCTGTGATATTTATGCGCCTGTACATTGAACCGAGTATCGTGCCATACTCATCTGCTGAACGCCTGTTATCGGTAGCCAGTCTCCAGCTTTCCACCAGCTTTGAGCCTTCAAATACTCCGACTACTATATTCGTATTACCAACGTCTATTGCAAGAAGCATACTAATTCTCCTCTTCAAGTCTCTTCAGCGCGAGCGCAAGCGTCAGGCCCGGAATGACCCTGTTCGCCGTCATTTCAGCGCCGAGGATCTCATTTGCTTTCTTGAGCCTGTACTGGACTGTGTTATTGTGTATTTCAAGGAATTCTGCCGTTCTGCCTGAATTCATTCCGGCATCGAGCACGAAAGTTGACAGAGTATCAACGAGCATCCTGCCCTTGTTCTGCGATACCTCGCGTTCAAAAGGCTCAAGGAGATCCAGATACATCTTGCGCTGCATCTGAGATCCGCTCTGCATGTATACGCAGTCGCTTACCATGGAGATCTCATATTTTGAGAACACTCTCTTATACGGGAATACCTTTTCCATGTATCTTGCTGTCTTGTTTATCATTTTGAAGCCATCTACGCAGCTCTCGAGCCTCTCGAGGCCTGTCACATGGAATATTCTCTCGTCTTTCTTTACCGATTTCAGTTCGTCAAACATTTCCAGGCAGGCATTCTTGACTTCAATACCTCTCTCCTGTCCGCCATCGGTATAGACGATACCGTAGATCTCGTTCGATTCCGTAGTAGTCAGCAGGCCGAAATTCGCTTTCTTCTTGTATGAAGCAAGTATGTCGAGGAAAGTGTTGACGTACTCGCCCGCATTTCTGATATAGAAAGCGCTCGTGAACTGCATTCCACGGAGACCGGATTCATCAAGCAGTGTGTGGCAGAACGAGATGTCGCCGCGAACCGCAGATTTGATAAATTCAGCTCTGGAGTCTCTGTCAGGAGTATACTTCCACATTCCTATGGCAAGTTCGATCGTCTGAGCAAGCTTGCTCATCTCGGCTGCCGAATATTCGTCTTCGTTGTCTACAATTACGAGGATGTACCTGCTGTCCTTGATGTTGATGAAGCCCCAGTAAGTAATAACGCCTTCTATCTCTACGCGGGTAAAGCCCGTCATCGAGAATGCATCCAGCTTACGTGCAGCCTGCACTGCATCTTCAATTTTTACCAGGTGTCTCGTTTCAACAGTAAGTATGGTGTTATACTCCTCTGTCATCAGCACCACCTGATAGTTGTTATTCAGAGCAGCTTCTCTCAGAGCAGCAGGGAAATTGCTGTGCTTTTCGAAGTTGAGAAGGTGGTAAATGGTGTTATTGAGGATGTTGTCAGTGTAATTCTCGCCGTAGAGGATCTTGTCGAGCACCTGCTCTATAAGCATGCTGTAAGTTATGCTGCCGTTATCATCAATGACGATGAGCGGGAGACCGACTTCCTCAGCAGCTGCGACGACTTCAGGAGCTACAGCTTTGACCCCCCTGTCATTGAGATATATGACCAAAGCGCTTATACCCTTCTTTCCGAGGTCGGTCACTGCTTTCTTCTGTGCGCTTATGTCGTCTCTGCTGGACCAGAAATGCGTTATTACCATCTGATCCCTGGCGCCATTGCGCTCCACACCCATGTCAAGGTCATATTCATCAAGTACAGATACGGATCTGACACGTCCCGTACATTTGTCCTTGCACGAGAGAACGCGGCTTCCCCTGAATGCATCCAGCTTCAGGCAATCGTTTACATTTATTTTCATATTATTATTCTCCGGTTTGTAAGTAAGATCACTTCAGATCTTTGTCGTCTGTTTCGAAGCTTACCACTTCGCGGTCATCAGGCATCGCTGCGGCGTTGAGCTTCTGGAGTTCTTCTCTCATCAGTCTCTTTTCCTCTTCTTCAATACGCCTGGATTCCTCAGCTTCTTTTTTATTTTTGCGGGCAATCTCTTTGTTCTCGCTCTCTATCTCCTGCCTGATGGTCTCAGGATCTGCCTCTCCCTTGTAGAGTCTTTCGAACTGATCACCATCAAGAGTCTCTACAAGCAGCAGAGCCTGAGCAACTCTTTCGAAGGCATCGTCGTTGTCCTGAAGTATCTTCCGGGTTTCGGCATAGCACTCAGTCAACAGTGTTCTTATCTCATGGTCGACTTCCGATGCTACTTCTTCTGAGTAGTTCTGACGCGTTGAGAAATCCCTTCCGAGGAAGACCTCGTCGCTTGAGCTGAACGATACAGGTCCGAGTTTTTCGCTGAAACCGTACTTTGTTATCATCTGACGTGCTATTCCGGTTGCACGCTCAAGATCATTGCTTGCCCCTGTCGAAATGTCGTCGAGTTTGAGCTCTTCAGCAACTCTTCCGCCAAGGAGATGCTTGATATTATCTATCATGTGCCCCTTTGTTTCGAAGAATCTGTCCTCTTCAGGCAGCCACATCGTGAATCCGCCGGCCATTCCTCTCGGAATGATGGTGATCTGATGTACAGGGTCCGCACCCGGTGTAGCGCGCATCACTATAGCGTGACCGGCTTCATGATATGCCGTAAGTTTCTTCTCTGCATCGGAGATGACTCTGGACTTCTTCTGAGGTCCGGCCATTACCTTTGTAGTAGCCTCTTCGATCTCATCCATCCTGATTTTGGTTCCGTTCCTTCTTGCAGTCAGAAGAGCGGCCTCATTTATGAGGTTCTCAATGTCTGCCGGCGAGAAGCCCGGTGTTCTCTTAGCGAGGATCTCCGGTGAAACATCATCGTCGAGCGGCTTGTTCTTTGTGTAGAGTCTGAACAGTTCTTCCCTTGCCCTGATATCAGGCATGCCGATGACGATCTGTCTGTCGAATCTGCCAGGTCTCAGCAGAGCCGGATCGAGTACATCAGGTCTGTTGGTCGCAGCCAGAATGATAATACCGAGATTACCATCGAATCCATCCATCTCAACAAGGAGCTGGTTCAGTGTCTGTTCTCTCTCATCATTTCCGCCTCCGAGACCGGCACCTCTGCGTCTGCCTACGGCATCGATTTCGTCTATGAATACGATGCAAGGAGCGTTCTTTTTAGCCTCGTTAAAGAGATCTCTTACTCTCGATGCACCGACACCAACGAACATTTCAACGAAATCAGAACCCGAAATGGTGAAGAACGGTACTCCCGCTTCACCCGCGGTTGCACGTGAAATATATGTCTTTCCTGTACCCGGCGATCCGACAAGCAATACGCCCTTCGGTATACGCGCACCGAGCTTGGTATACTTGCCCGGATTGCGCAGGAAATCTACGATTTCAGAAAGCTCTACTTTCTCTTCCTCAAGTCCTGCTACATCCTTGAATGTGATCGACTTGGAGTCGCTCTTGTACAGCCTTGCTCTGTTCTTTCCGAACTGGAAGGCCTGTTTGTTGCCGCCCTGGCTCATCATGAAATAGAAGAGGAAGCCCATCGCTATCACCATGAGCAGCGTCGGCAGAATGTTCAGCAGAGTGTATTCGCTCTTAGGTGGCTCGCTGTCAAGTTCGATTTTGTGATCTTCAAGCATCGGATTGATGGTCTTCTCCTCGAGCCAGCTGATTTCAAGCAGCGACGGTGCATAGGTCACCTCTTTGGTACCGTCCTTCTTTTCACCGGTAAGTTTTCTGTCAGTTATGTTGATCGACTCAAAGTCCCCTTTTTCGAGATGCGTCGCAAACTGTGAGAACTTGACCTCCTTGACGTCGGTACTGCCTGCCATTCCTCTTATCATCATGGACATGCTGAGCACGACTACAAAGATGATCAGGTACGTTCCTATACTGCGTCCGATATTTTTCAATTCCTGTTTTCCTTTCTCTATCTAAAAAGTGGCACTAAAAAAGCCTCTTATTTTGTGTCCCGAGCACAAATTTTATCATATTGACTCGTCGAGTTCAATCAAAAGAACTCTCCTGGTCGTGTCTGTTATATGAAATTTTGGTGAAAACCTTCCCTTGATCTTCTCATTCTCACCGGCAAAGTATTCGCTTGGAAGCACCCATAACACCTCGCTGTCGATGCAAACCATCAGTATGCTGTCTCTTGCCGACTTCCTGACCTTTGAGTCCACGAGCAGGTCCTGGATCTTTTTATTGCCGTGTTTCATAGGCAGATAATCGCCCTCGCGCCTTGTACGCAGCTTTATATCGCCTATCCTGCCCGGGTATTCCTCGCTAAATGCATCGAAGTCGAATGCAGCATAAGGCTCATCCTCGTCAGGAGCGAACTCCTTCGCCATCAGCACTCTCGGGTATATTGCAATGCTTTCATCCGGCTTTATGACTTCCTCTTCAGCTGAAAAAATTATCCTGTCATACTCCCTGCGGGCTCTGATACCGTAAGGCAGATCAATACCTGCAGACGGGTGTTCGCTGTATATAAGGCCGGTGACAGCCGACACGTTTTCAAATGTAGCACAGTCTTCAAGTCTCAGCAGATCAAAAATCATGCTGACTATGCGGCTGTTGATCGAAGGTGGATTGTCCTTGATTTTTGTAATGCTGAGGACTGCTTCTTCTTTTTCTCCGCTCACCTCTACGCATTCGAAGTAATCGTTCAGCGCAATATCCCTGAGAAGATTATCGTCAATGTAAGCAAGTCCGGCATAGCGTCTGAGATTTTCCTTGATCTTAGGATTGTAGTTCTTCTCCAGATAAGGAATCAGCTCATTGCGTATCCTGTTCCGGGTATAGGTATTCTCATCGTTGGACTTGTCGATGTTAGGCTTAAGCTTGTTTTCCCTGATGTATGCTTCGATGTCCTTTCGCTCAACGTTGAGGAGAGGACGCACGATGAGATAACCGGCTTCGGACATTCTCACCGCAGGGATCCCGGCAAGGCCGTGAGGACCCGTTCCGCGGATCAGTCTGAAGAGAACAGTCTCAGCCTGATCATCGGCGTTATGCGCTAAGGCAATGACTATCTTCTCTGCAGGTACACCGCTTTCTTCAAGCTCAGCGGCTGCTTCGTCAAAGATCTGATACCTGATCTGCCTGCCCGCTTCCTCGACAGAAATACCGAGCTCATCAGAGATGTCCTTGCATGAGGCCTCGTAGATCCTTAGTTCCAGATCCATGCGTTCGCATATATCGGCAAGGTGCAGGCTTTCGTCGTATGCTTCAGGCCTGAGCATGTGATTTACATGCACGGGAACAAGGACCAGATCGTACATGTCCGCTATGCTGTTAAGAGCATGCAGCAGGCACAGTGAATCAGGTCCGCCGGAAACTCCGACTATGACAGCCGATGCAGGTGCAATAAGTCCGTTATCTATGATAGTGTCAATAATGTAGTTCCGTTTCATAGTATTGTCATAAAAGGCTCCGCTCATTCCGGGCAGGATATGCTCCGGTGCGGGCGGTTTTATTTAATTCCAAAAAAATGTTTGCCGTTTTCTGTCAGTATTCCGGCAGTTTCTCCGTAATCGAGACCTTTCAGTATCGCCATGCGGCGCACTATATGTTCTATATACGGTGATTTGTTTGGCCGGCCGCGCAAAGGCTCCGGAGTCATGTACGGAGCATCCGTCTCGGACATCAGGTACTCAACAGGCAGCTGCCTGACTACTTCAGCAGCCTTTTTTCCATTTTTGAAGGTTACCGGACCTCCGAGAGACATGGTGGCGCCGAGTTTCACGTATTCGAGCGCTAGCTCAGGCGATCCCGAGAAGCAGTGCATCTGCACGCGTGCATCAGGTACTTCCTTCCCCCCGACCATTCTTGGCTTAAACCATGATTTCCTCTCGTCAGAGAATGCTCCTTCTTCTTTCAGGATATCCATCGTCAGCTGATGAGCATCACGTGAATGTATCATGACAGGCATTTTCAGCTCGTTTGCCAGCCTTATCTGTTTTCTGAAGAGTTCCTGCTGTTCCTCCCTGTCATCTGTTCCGTAATAGAAATCGAGTCCTATTTCACCTATCGCTACAGCCTTAGGATGAGCGGCAAGCTTTCTGATTTCTTCGATGTCCGCATCAGTATATGTCGATGCATGATCAGGATGTATGCCAACCGCTGCATAGCACCACGGATAGTCATCCGAATCCTTCAGCGCCTGTATGGCAGTATCGACGCAGTCTGCCACGTCGATGATATATCCGACATCAGACGCCTCTATCTCTGAAGCTATCCCGCGTCTTTCTTCTTCCGTATACTTTTCAAAATTCAGATGTGTATGTGCGTCAAACAGCATTTGTATTACCTGTATAAAACCTGAAAAGTGTACAAAAAGTCATTTATCTGATTTCATGTACACTTTTCTGTAATCTCCGTTTTTTATTTTGTAAAATCTGCTCTATGCTCTGGCTGCTTCACCTATTGCGTAGAGTTCCTCGAGTTCCTTGTCGATGTCAAGTCTAGGGAAGAGCATGTCGCCCTTATGAGTCTCAGCACCTTCCATCTGATAAAACTCAAAAGCATCTTCCCATACAGCAGGCTTATCTGCAAGTCCGAGCTGGTCTCTCATGCGCTCCGAAGTGGTATGCATGAACGGAACGATCAGTATCGAGACTATTCTGAGAGCTTCTGCAAGGTTTCTCATTACGGTATCGAGCTCAGCTTTCTTTGTCTCATCCTTTGCGAGCACCCAAGGTGTCTTTTCATCGATGTACTTATTTGCGCGTCTGATGAGTACCCATATCTCCTCGAGTGCCATGTTGAACTGGAACTGATCCATCTTTTCAGACACTCTGTCAGCAGTCGATGTCGCAAGAGCGATGAGTTCATCGTCGATCTCATCTCTTGTAGCTGCCTCAGGAACGATTCCGCCACAGTACTTCTTGATCATGCTGACCGTTCTCGAGAGCAGGTTGCCCAGGTCATTTGCCAGATCGAAGTTCATTCTTTTCAGCATGACTTCGTTTGTAAAGATGCCGTCCTGTCCGAATGTGTACTCACGGAGCAGGAAGTATTTGAGTGCGTCGATGCCGTAACGGTCGATAAGTACTACAGGGTCGATTACATCCTGTCCCTTTGCAGCCTTTGACTTCGACACCTTCTCACCGCCGAGAAGGAGCCAGCCGTGTCCTCTTACCTGTTTAGGAATAGGCAGGTCTGCACTCATGAGCATAGCCGGCCAGATGAGCGAGTGGAATCTTACGATTTCCTTGCCTACCAGATGGCAGTCGCAAGGCCAGTATTTGTTGAACTTTTCGCAGTCATCAGGTCCGCCAAGAGCCGTAACGTAGTTAGAAAGCGCATCGACCCATACATACATGACGTGTTTCGGGTCGTTAGGCACCGGGATTCCCCAATCGAACGAAGAACGGGACACGCAGAGGTCTTCCATGCCCTGCTCTACAAAAGCTACCATCTCATTGCGTCTTGTCTCAGGCACAAGGAAGTCCGGGTTTTCTCTGAACTCCTCAAGAAGTCTGTCAGCATACTTTGACATTCTGAAGAAATAAGCAGGCTCGCTCGCCTTTGTAACAGGTCTGCCGCAATCAGGGCAGCAGCCGTTCACAAGCTGTGACTCAGTCCAGAATGCCTCGCACTCCTTGCAGTAAAGCCCCTCATATGATCCGAGGTAGATGTCGCCCTTGTCGTACATCCTCTGCCAGATCTTCTGTACTCTCTCCATGTGCCTTGGCTCTGTAGTCCTGATGAAGTCATCGTATGAGATCTCCATGGTAGCCCACAGGTCCTTAATGCCTGCAACGATCTCATCGACGTATTCCTGCGGAGTAACGCCTTTTTCGATCGCCTTGGTCTGGATCTTCTGTCCGTGTTCATCGGTGCCCGTCAGGAACATGACGTCATAGCCCTGCAGCCTTTTGAAACGCGCCATGGCATCTGCCATGACAGTGCAGTAAGTATGTCCGATGTGCAGGTTTGAACTCGGATAGTATATAGGTGTTGAGATGTAGTAAGTTCCTTTGTTCTCCATTGTCTTCCTTCCCGCTCGAATGAGAGCTCCTAGTTGATACCGTATTCCTTCTCGTCTACGCTCCAGTCGCCGCTTCCGGGCTCACCTTCAGATACGAATGAGTCCACAAGCTTTGACGTAGCAATAGCGAGCGCCCATATAGCAGCGCTTATTACAATCGCTCCGAATACGGAAATCTCTATTTTTGTATTGGGTTTCATAGTATTCTCCTTTGCAGTCGTTTTTCTGCAAACTAACATTACAATTATATCAAACGGGTCAAGTTATGTCATTCTATTTGTCTTCCGGCTCACGGATCATCTCGGCATAAGGCAGGGTCGTGAACCCGTTCTTCTTGTATGTCCGGATAGCACGCAGATTGGTCTCCTCGATTTCAAGTCTATGGACATGATCAGGATACTTCTGTTTGACAAGGTTAAACAGCATGTCAGAGAGACCTTTGCTTCTCGCATCCTCTTCGATAAACAGGTCTTCGATCCATATGGCAGGTCTGCCGTACTCTGTACTATAGCTATGAGCCAGCATCGAGTATCCGCAGATACTGCCGTCTTCACGCGTAAAGACATAGCCTGAAGCAAACGGATTGTCTGAAACGCACGCATCCACGTCGTTATTGAAGACTTCCTCGGATCCATTTGTGTGTACCGCCTCCGATGCGTAAAAACCACGCATCATCCTGATTACTTCCGCTTTATCAGGAGCCTCCATTGGCCTTAATGAATAATTACTCATAACATCACCACTTCTTTCCTGCCGGATTATTGTGATCCTTCACTGAGCGTAAGAATCTGCTATCCTGTCACCTCGATAATACACATTTCATTGTTAAATGGGAATACCTCGATTATCCTGCAATCGTTGCAGACATTGTATCACACAGAGCACTTTATTATGATATTATAAAGTTTATGAAGAAACCAAACAGAAAAAAACTGAAAAAGCATGCATACACTGCTGCCCAATGGACCTGGGGCCTGCCTCAGACGCTGATCGGAGCAGCTCTTTATGCTGCACACCGCAAGGACGACCACTTCGACTACAGAGGCGCAAAGGCTACTGCGTGGGACCGGGATGCGGGTGTATCTCTCGGCAAATTCATATTTGTGCCGCGAAGAGCCGGAGGAAACGCAGGCAGGTTCCTGCTCGAGCATGAGTATGGTCATACGCTTCAGTCGCTCATACTCGGTCCATTCTATCTGCTGGTTGTAGGAGCCCCGTCCATGCTCTGGAACAGGCTGCCGTACTTTAAAAGGAAAAGAAGACGAACGGGAAAATCGTATTACTCGGCACCATTCGAAAAAACAGCAAACATACTGGCTGCTCATGCGCACCAACACGAACAATAAAAATCACGCCTCGCGGCGTGACTTTTATTGTCCTTCTTTTATTATTTAGCCTGTGCCTTTCCGATCTCAAGGCCCATTCTGAACGCTTCTACGTTAGGTGCAATCAGCTTCTCTTTCTTTGCAAACTTGTGAGCAATTCCCTTCTCGATTACTTCAGGTGGAACTGCATTTGTTGCGCCGACATACACACCAAGCATGATAACGTTGAGCGCTCTCGGGTTTCCGATATCTATGGACATCTGTGTTACAGGCGCCTCGATGATGTTGATGTCATCTCTGTCGACAGGATCTGTAACGATGGTGCTGTTCACAAAGAGGTTTCCGCCCGGTTTCAGGTTAGGCAGGAACTTGTGCAGCGACGGTCCGTTCATTACCACGAGGTCCTCGAGGCTGTAGCTTACAGGAGCTCCGATCGGATCATCCGAAATAACTACGTAGCAGTTTGCCGTGCCGCCTCTCATGGCAGCGCCGTATGAAGGGAAGAATGTGACGTTGAGGTCTGTTGCCTGCGATGTCGCTTCCGCGAGGAGCTTACCCATTGTCATAACTCCCTGTCCGCCGAATCCGGCGATCATAAGATTTCTTTCCATGGTTTACCTCCTATTGCTTCTTCTCTCCGCCGTCTCTGAATACTCCGAGAGGATATTCAGCAAACATCTTCTCTCTCAGGAAGTCGAGCGACTTCAGAGGATCGAGTCCCCAGTTTGTAGGGCAGGATGTAACGATCTCAACGATCGAATAGCCCTTACCCTCGAGCTGATATTTGAATGCCTTCTTGATGGCATTTCTTGCCTTGATGACGTTCTGCGGTGTGTCGCAGCTTACTCTCTCAATGTAGTAAGGAGCTGTCAGCTGGTTGATGATCTCGCTCATGTGCATCGGATAACCGTGCTCCTCAGGATCACGTCCGCCCGGTGTGGTCGTGGACTTCATGCCTATGAGTGTTGTAGGAGCCATCTGTCCGCCTGTCATGCCGTAGATACCGTTGTTTACGAAGATTACTGTGAAATTCTCGCCTCTGTTGGCTGCCGAGAGTGTCTCAGCAAGTCCGATGGCAGCGAGGTCTCCGTCACCCTGATATGTGTATACGAGCGAGTTAGGGGACGATCTCTTGATACCTGTTGCAACGGCGCCTGCTCTGCCGTGAGCAGCGATGGTCTCATCGCATGTTACGTAGAACTGTCCGAGTCCGCAGCATCCTACGCCCTCTACTCTTACGAGGTTGTCGAGCTGTCCGAGTTCCTCAGCAGCCTCTCCGATGAGCTTGTGGATCGTGCTGTGCATGCAGCCCGGGCAGAATCCGGAAACCGCACCTTCTATGATACCTTTGGTCCTGGTATAGACTTTCTTTTCTTCAGCCATTACAGCACCTCCTTAATGAATTCTTTTGCGCCCTTCAGTACCTGATCGTTGGTCAGCAGCTGACCGCCGGATCTCAGTACTTCATGGATCGGGCATCTGCCCTGTACTGCAAAGTCGACATCCCATCTCATCTGAGCAGGAATGGACATTTCTACATCGATGATGCCCTTGACTCTGTCGAAGTCGAGGTTTCTGAATGAATCATATGGGAACGGCGAGATAGTGATCGGTCTGATCATGCCCGCCTTGATTCCCTCCTCGCGGAGCTGTCTGATGACTGCTCTCGAGATACGTGCGCTGATTCCGTATGCAGCGAATACGATCTCTGCATCGTCCATCATGAACTCTTCGACTCTGATGTCCTTGTCCCATGTCTCATACATTGCAGCAGCTTCTATATTTGCCTGTTCCTGGCCGTCGCCTACCGAACCCGGTCTGCAGGTTGCCTGCTGTCCGAGCGGATGTCCGATGATAGCTCTAGGAAGGAATTTTGCCCTGCACTCTGCGAGTTCTTCGTCTGTCTTCATAGGCGGAAGAACTACAGGCTCCATCATGGTTCCCATAACACCGTCTGTAAGAACGAGTACCGGATTCTGGTCTCTTTCAGCGAGGTCATATGCCTCATATACCATGTCAACGCACTCTTGGACTGAATCCGGAGCGAGTACGATCATTCTGAAACCGCCGTTGCCCGATGCCTTTGTTGCCTGCATGTAGTCCTGCTGTGCCGGCTGGATGGCTCCGATTCCAGGGCCTCCTCTCTGAACGTTTACGTATACCATAGGGATACGTGCCGATGCGCAGTATGATACGCCTTCGCTGTAGAGTGAGATTCCGCATGACGAGGACGAGCTCATTGCTCTGATGCCTGTCGAAGCTGCGCCGTACAGCATGTTGACGGAAGCGACCTCGCTCTCGCCCTGTACGAAAGTGCCGCCTACTTCAGGAAGCCTTCTTGCCATATACTCAGGAATCTCGTTCTGAGGAGTGATAGGATAGCCTGCGAAGAAGCGGCAGCCTGCTCTTACAGCAGCCTCAGCTATCGCTTCTGTTCCTTTCATGAATACTCTTTCTGCCATATCGATCTCCTTTCCTATCTCCACACCTCTATTGCGGACTCAGGGCAGATCTGGGCACACATCGCACATCCGATGCAGTCCTCAGGTCTTGCGGAAGTCGCATAGAGATAACCCTTGGAGTTAACTTTCTCGCCGATCTCAAGGCACTTTTTAGGGCACGAGATGACGCAGTAGGAGCATGATTTGCAGGCTTCAGTCGTGATTTCGATTCTTGCCATTAATATTCCTCCTTCTTAGCAATACCTATGTTTTATTCTAATCAACCCACGAGTAGGTCAGGAAGAGGTCGAGAGGCACCAGAGACTTGCCGGTCATGGCCTGCGCGTCTTCGAAGATCTCCCTTCTGACGCAGGCGCTGTTGACGACCGTAAAGCCGTCAAACAGCTCATCGATCCTGTCCAGTCCTTCCATGAATTCATTAACTGATGTAGTGTATCCGAGATTCGGATTTCCCAGAATGTATATGTGATCGAGCCTCATGGACCCGAGAATATGCCGCATGGTGCCATCTATGGCATCAACGCTTTTTGTCCACGGCCTGTACGGATTGACGATATAGACCGGAACTGCATCATCCCTGCTCAGCAGATCACTGTATGCACCCGCAAACTTGGCTGCCTGATGGCCTCCTCCTATGTCGAGGAGCGTGTAGTGATCGGAGATGAGAGATACCCTGACTCCGCCTACCATTACAGGCGCATCGAGATACTGCTCCTGATAGATGATATTAACACCCCTGCTGGCGAATTCCTGCTGCATGTCGCGCGACCTGTAAAGCGGTTTTGTCTGATCAAGGTCGAACAGATCCACCTGCTTCCCGGTCTTCTGCGCCAGTTTGTTCGCAATATTGAGGATTATCTCGCTTTTTCCCGAGCCGGCTTCACCGATGAATACGAAATTCTTCTTTTCATCCATGAGCTGCTCAAATGTTTTATCTGCTTCGTAAAAGAGTCCCATAAGCTTTATATAATCTTACAAAAACAGCTGTCCCCCTTTATGTTGGAACAGCCTCATTCGATATTACCCCTTGGTATTCATTTCGCTATTTATTTATACAATAGTATTCGAACTTTTGCAAGTAAAGATTATGTGAAGAAAGTCCCGTGTTTATGATAATATATTGCCATGAAAATACTAAGCATCACGGCACAGAAGCCGCATTCAACCGGAAGCGGCACATACATGACTGAGCTTGTAAAAGCTTTTGACCGCATGGGACACAGCCAGGCTGTCGTCTGCGGTATCTTTCCGGATGATACCATAGACTTTCCGGAGGGAGTTTCATGCTATCCTGTCTTTTTCTCTGAAAAAAGGACGGATCTGCTTGCTGCGCCTTGCAAAGCTGCGAATTGCGCTTCGGTACAGACCCGGTTCAAGGCTTTGCCGTTCCCTGTTGTCGGCATGTCGGATATAATGCCGTACACATCGACGAGATACCGCGATCTTACTCCGGATATGATCTCTCAGCTTGAAGAAGCATTCATCGATGCCGCAGGCCGCGCCATAGCAGACCTTGATCCTGATCTTATAATTTGTCATCACCTGTTTCTGCTTACTGCTCTTGTGAGGAAGCATTTCCCTGACAGGCATATCGCCGGCATCTCGCACGGTACAGACCTCAGGCAGATGATAAACTGCGACAATCTGCGTGAAGTCGTGAGGCCATATATAAGAGAACTTGATGCAGCTCTTGCCCTGCATGCTGAGCAGCGGGCTCAGATCATTGAGATTTTCGGAATGGATGAAAGCCGCGTTTCAGTCATAGGGAGCGGCTACAACAACAAGCTGTTCAATACTGAAGGCAGAGCTGAACGCGAAGCCGGTAAGCCGCTTCGCATTGCCTATGCCGGCAAGATAAGCAGGCCAAAAGGTGTACCTGAAATGCTCGCCGCACTCGGCAGGCTGGCCGCAGACACTGATGTCCCTTCTTTTAAGCTCACAATGGCAGGAGGCTGCCAGGATGAGCTGCTGATAGAAAAACTCGACGATCTTCCGCCATGGGCGGAATGGCTCGGGCAGATCCCGCAGCCCGCACTGGCGGAGCTGCTGCGCCAAACGGACATCTTTATTCTTCCGTCGTATTTCGAAGGACTGCCGCTGGTACTTATAGAGGCAATGTCCGCCGGCGCGGTGCCTGTAAGCACCGATCTGCCCGGTATCAAAAGCTGGATAAACGCGAATGTAGACGGTTCAAATGCCGTATTCGTACCTATGCCTCAGATGAAAAGCATTGACGAGCCGACTGATGCCGGCCGCAGCTCTTTCATCGATGATCTGACAGCTGCCCTGAAGCACACCATGACAGCCTTTTCTTCAGGTTCCCTGCCCGGTAAACTGCCCGACACTTCTGCAATTACCTGGGACGGACTGGCCGCCAGACTCCTCAGCATTTGCAAATGAAACAGACGCCGCTCATGAGCGGCTTTTTTTATAGAAAAAACTATCTATAAGTTTTATTAAAGTTCCATACTTATACGTAAGCCTTATGTTAAGATGTTACCCATCAAAGCAAGGAGTTGACAATGGACAGGGATCAGGCTGCAACACTGATGACGAAAGCTCTGAAGGGCTTTCACGGTAAATTCAAGGCTATGTATGGCCAGCTTTGTGTGCGTGTAGATTCAAACACCTTCCTCAGCACCGGAGGTAATAAGATCCTTGCCGAGATCACCGAAGACAGTTACGAGCTTTGTGTTATCGATTCGGGTGATCTGGGAGAGATCTTCACAAAGAGAAGCGATATCAACGCCATCCTCTTCGGCTGTTCAGCCGATGCTGTTGCCGTGTCTGAAAAGGCTGACGCAATCCCTGTCACACTCGAAGACCTCGCGAGGCTCACCGGGTCTGAGCTTAAAGTGATTCCCGATGCTTCTGCCTCCAGCATACTGGCAGCACTGAAGGATACGTCCGTCTGTCTCATAAAGGGAACAGGCGCTATCGCAGTGGGCTCAAACAGCAGAAAAGCCGTTGCAGGTATCCAGATAGTCGAAAAAGCCTGTGAAGCTGAGGTTCATGGAGAGATCCTTGGCGGTACTGTACCATTAGAAAAAGCCCTTGCTGATGATCTCAGAAAGGACTTTCTGTCGGACTATATCAACCGCAATGAAGAACCGTATGCGGAATATGTCAAATATAATGAAGAGGAGTTCGCGATCAGAGGCAGCCTCATCGATCATGGCAAGGAGCTTGTTAAGCGTGACCTCTCATACGGATCATGGGGCAACCTGTCAGTCCGGCTGAACGATGATGAAATGCTCATCACCCCTTCATCGATGGATTACTTTGATATAAAGATCGAAGACATCGTTAAGGTAAACATACACACCCTTGAATATGGCAATCAGCGCATACCGAGCACTGAAGTCAGGATGCACGCTGCAGCTTACAGAAATCTTCCCGACTGCAAAGCCATAATACAGACCAGATCAAACGCAATAAGCGTGTTCGCTGCATGCAGAGCCGGTTTTGCGCTTGGAGGCGGAGAGCTGCAGGAGCTGATCGGCGATGTAAAGGTCACAGAGTACGCTCCTCCGGGTTCGGAAGAACTTTGCGAAGCGGTGGTCTCAACTTTCAGTAACACGCACGCCTGTATCATTCCTCACCATGGAGCGGTGTTTTACGGTCCGTCACTCGACGTGGTACTGGCAATTGCCGAGGCTGTCGAGATGAAGGCGCGCAACCTGCTCTCATTCGACTCAGGAATCTGACTGCTCAAGATTGTTTTTATATTCTCCATAGCTGAAGAAAACCAGGCCGATCCAGATAATGGCAAAGGATATCACCTGAACCCTGTCGATCGGCTCTTTATATGCAAATATTCCGAGCAGAAGCGTAATCGTAGGGCTTATATACTGAGCAAGTCCTATCACGAAGAGCGTCACTTTCTTTGCAGCGCTGCCGAAAAGCGCTATCGGTATCAGCGTGATGAGCCCGCTCAGGAACATGAGCGCATACTTACCCGGTACCCCGTAGCTCAGTGCACCTATCCCCTTAGTCTCTATGTAAAAGATTGCTGCAACCGCAATCACAGCATAAAACATTGTCTCATAAACGAGTTCTATCAGCGGCGGCCTGTCCGTCGATTTTTTAATTGCTGAATAACACGCCCATGTGAACGCCAGGCCGAGCGCTACTCCCGGGATCTGTCCGTAGTGGATAAGCATGGCCGTGAGCGCTATCAGTGCAAGTCCCATAGCCGTTGCATTATACTTTGTGAACTTCTCCCTGAAGATCACAACACCAAAAAGGCATATGACGATAGGTTCAATGTAGTATCCTATGGAAGACTGTATCATGTGACCGGTCGTCATCGCCCAGATGTATGTACTCCAGTTTGCAGTGAGCAGAAGACCTGCCGCCAGATATCTGGTGATCACGCCCTTCTCCCTCAGAGGTCCCCATATTTCCTCTCTTGAATATCTCATTCTGGCTGCTATATACGAGTACACGAACATGGTCACCATACGGTAGAGAATAATGATCCATGACGGTATAGGCACCAATGCCTGCCAGTAGATCGGACAGAATCCCCAGAACAGCTGGCATGCAAGTACGCAGATCAGCCCCGTCCTGTAGTCGCTGTTATTCTTTTTATTAACCCCTATACTCTTTTCGTTCATCAAAGCATTCAGCCCTTTACAGGCCAAGTTCCTCCTCTACGAGTCTTACAGCGATCTTTATGCAGTCATCGCAAGATGTGAACGCCTTGCCGTCATTTCCCGTCTTGATGTCCTTGCAGATGAGAGCCTTGGCGCGCTCTACGAATTTCTTCTGCATGATGCCTGCGATCCTTGTTGTCTTTGCCTTTGTGAGGCCTGCTCTTTCGGTGTTGCCGTCGCTGTGTACAAGTCCTGCCAGCATGGCAGCTCCGCTCAAAGCACCGCACACACCCTGTGTTGTGCCCATTCCTGCTCCGAAGCCTTCACCCATTTTATAGAGAAGGGATTCATCGATTCCCACTTCATCAGCAAACACACATACTACCGACTGGCAGCAGTTGTATCCGTTTCTGTGCTTTGCGGAAGCTAATTCAGCTCTGTCCATAATTATGTCCTCCTGTCAGGTTCTTTGATTTACGACGAATATGATACCATATTTTTTTGCAACACTTTACCCTTTTTACGATACTATATATATGAGAGCTCTTGAAAAGCATCTTAATTGCTTAAACGAGGATAATCTGATGGATGAAAAACGAATCAATGAAGCGTTAGCCGGGAGCAAGGAAGCATTCTGCTCGCTCTATGGCGATTATAAGGACAGGCTTTACCGCTATGCGCTCTACAGATTAGGCGACCCGACTGAAGCAGAGGACGCCGTAAGTGAGTGCGTGCTTGCTGCATGGCAAGGCATAGGCAGGCTCAGAAGCGAAAAAGCATTCGGAACGTGGATCTTCAGGATCCTGTCGAATTGCTGCGCCTCGAGAATCAGAGAAATGATCGGAATACGTGAAAATCTCGAACGCATCCATGAATCAGGCACAGGCAGTGCATCTGCCCCACCTTCCCTGTCAGTCGAACTGACGGAAGCACTCTCACAGCTCAGTGAAGATGAACGCAACATCGTATTGCTCAGCATCATAGGCGGATTCAGCAGCACGGAAATAGCTGCCCTGACAGATCTGGCACCGGGAAGCGTAAGATCAAAGCTGTCGAGAAGCCTCGCAAAGATGCGTGAGTTCTTATCGTAAGGAGAATCAAGATGAGCAAAGACCATGAATATATAAAGGAACTGTTCGACAGTGACGGCATAAAGGCTCCGGAAAGTCTTTCCGAAGACAGCATGCTTGCCATGCTGAATGCAGCAGAAGAAAAGCAGACCACCGAGCAGAATAATAATACAGACACCAGACAGTTTGAAAACAGGCGTGCCAAGGCCCGCCCTTCACTGAAGAAATGGGTTGCAGTTGCTGCTGCAGCAGTTGTCGCCGTCTTTGGCATCAGCGGGCTGATGGACATAGTGACAGGCCCTCCTGATACATCTCTTGCAGGTGATAATCTCTACACATTCAAAAGTGAAAAAGAGATTGAAAGGCTTCTGAAAAGCATGGACGGCAGCCCGCGGCACGGGCTTATAAGACTGGGCAGAGGAGCTTCTGATGATCTGGTTGAATACGAAACGGAAGAGATGGCAGACACGGACATGGCAGACACAGGAACTACCGGAGCCGTCAGCAATTCCGGGATGCCAAAGTCTGCGGAGACCGGCAGTTATTCAGAGACATATTTGCAGGTCGACAATGTAGATGAAGCAGACATTGTCAAGACCGACGGTAAATACATATATTATGTAACTGACGGACGGGAAGTAGTCATTCTCTCCGCAAAAGACGGAAAGACGAAAAAACTCTCTACGGTAGGCAGCAGCGGGATCGAAAACTACATCAACGATATCTACGTTAAGGGTGACAGACTCATTACAGTCGGTACCATTTACAAAGACGACAGCGATGAATCCTCTTCAGCCATAGTCGTATATGATATCAGTGACCGCAGCAAGCCTGAAGTGCTTTATGACTTCAGCCAGACAGGCGATATACTCTCGAGCCGCATGGTCGGAGATAACGTGTACCTCGTTACCAATTACTACGTCTACAGAGGCGGCCGTGTAGTGCCTGCATGCGGAAGCATCGCAAATCCCAAGAAGCTTGATGCAGCTGATATCTGCTGCGTTCCTGATCCTGATACACCTTCACTGATAGTCATCAGTGCGGTAGATGTATCTTCAGGTGATCAGGGTATCTCCACAACAAAGGCCGTCTTCGGTGCAAGCTCAGAGATCTACTGTAACGATCACAACCTGTACTGCACTTCGGCGGAATATGACAGAGACAGCAGCACGTCTTACACCCGCATAGTCCGTGCAAGTCTGGACGGTCTCAAAGTCAATGTCGATGCTACTGCCAGAGTCCGCGGTTATGTAGATTCACAGTTCTCCATGGATGAACGCGGCGGATACTTCCGCATCGCGACCACATCGGAGCGTGCCGGCATCGATGTCAACAACCTGTACGTGCTCGATTCAAAACTGAAAGAAACCGGAAAGGTCACAGGCTTTGCCCGCAACGAGAGCATCAAGGCCGTCCGCTTCATCGGTGATAAGGCATACGTGATCACATATGAGGCAATTGATCCGCTCTTCATAATCGACCTTTCAGATCCTGGAAATCCGCGCATCGAAGGAGAAGTCAAGATTGACGGATTCTCCACGCTGCTCATCCCTGTGAGCAAGGACAGACTTCTCGGGATCGGTCACGCGACCGGTGACAACGGCTACGGCGGAGAGTACGACAGCGGTCTCAAGCTTGCCCTCTTCGACATCTCCGATCCGTCGGAGCCTAAGGTCCTCGACAGCAAGGAGTTCAGGGACATGTCGAGCGAAGCACAGTACGATCACCACGCGCTTATGGTCAACAGTGAAGCCGGATACTTCGCTATCCCTTACGAAATCTGGCATAATACTGAAATAGATGGCTCCGAGGTCATCGAAGATATTGAAGAATCTTCGGAGACAAGCGACACGGAAGATTCTGAAACAGTTATACTGGTCGATCACCCGGACGAACAGGAAGACATCTATGATACAGGACTTCTTCTTTTCAAAGCCGGCGATAAAATCAATTCAGTAGATAAGCACAAACTTGACATTTCAGCAGTACGCAGAAGTGTATATATCGGCGACTGGGTCTATGCTCTTGATGCCGATGGAAACGTACAGAGCTTCAGGCCGGCTCTCTGATGACTATTTGCAATAGTGCACTCGTGATAGTAAAATATACGGGATATGGCTTACGATGGAATCATTACATATGCAGCTGCAAAGGAATTAAAAGAACGTATCGTGCCAGGCAAGATAGAAAAAGTCTATCAGCCGGGTCCCGAGGATCTTTTGGTGCACATTCACACCCAGCGCGGGAATGTGCGCCTTTTCATTTCCTGCAACAGCAGTGCCGCCAGGGTCTGCCTTACCGGAGGCAGCTATACCAATCCCGAACAGCCCCCTACATTCTGCATGCTGCTCAGAAAGCACCTTCAGGGAGGGCGCATAACCGATGTGAGGCAGAAAGATGCCGAGCGAATAATAGAAATAGACATAGAAGCTCAGAACGAGCTCGGATTCTCGGTATGCCGCAGACTGATAGTCGAGATAATGTCGAAACACAGCAACATAGTACTGGTCGACATTGAAAGCGGAAAGATAGTTGACGCAATAAAACGCATTTCCATCGACGTGAACAGATACCGCCAGCTTCTGCCGGGAATAATATACAAATACCCGCCTGCGCAGGAAAAGCTGCCGTTCACCGAAGTGAACGAGGAGACTCTGCTTCCTCATGACGACCGCGCACTCATGGCACGCATCGCCGGTATCTCTCCTTCCATCAGCCGCGAACTGCTTGCACGATGCTACACGTCACACGATGCCTCTGTCGTTTCCGTAGTTCCTGCGCGAAAGCTGATGGATATCGTAGCGTCCATTGATGACGGCAGTGCAAAGCCTCGTGTCTATGTCGATGATGAAGGAACACCGCGAGAGTTTCACATAACTGATCTTACGGAATTCGAAGAGCTCGATAAGATATACTTCGATACTGTTTCGGAATGCATCGATTATTATTTTACGAACCGGGTTGCGTCCAACATGGTGCGCCAGAAGTCAATGCCGCTTCTGAAGTCTGTACAGACTTCCCTCAGCAAGGCACTTCTGAAAAAGAAAAGACTCTCTGAAGATCTCCTGAGTGCTGAAAACTCCGATAAATACAGATTATACGGAGAACTCCTCACGGCAAATCTCCATCTGGTAAAGCCCGGCGACCGCAGAGTCAGAGTCATCAACTACTATGACGGCAGCGAGCTCGAGATCCCTCTCGATGAGAAGATCTCCGCATCAGCAAATGCGCAGAAGTTTTTCAAGAAATACTCCAAGGCAAGGACAGCCATTCACGAAAAGCAGTCCCAGCTTGAGGACAATGACAGAGATATCGAATATCTCGAGTCCGTTATTCAGAACATAGAGTCCGCGGACAGCGTTCCCCTGCTCGAGTCCATAAGGGACGAACTCGAACAGACCGGCTATGTCAGAAGGCGCCAGAAAGCCTCACAGCGCAGGAAAAAGAACCGCAGGCCAGAGCCATTAAAATACACGTTAAGCGACGGTACAGAGGTGCTGGTGGGCCGCAACAACATTGATAATGACTGGCTCACCATGAAATTCGCATCCAAGACCGATGTATGGATGCACACCAAGGACATCCCGGGATCGCATGTTATAGTCAGACTTGAAGACGGGCGGAATGTGAATGACCTGAGTGCAGAGCTCATATACGAAGCTGCATCCATAGCGGCTTATCACAGCAAGGCCGCAGGCAGTGACAACGTACCTGTCGATTACGTGCCGGTCAGATATGTAAAGAAACCAAATGGCTCAAAGCCGGGCATGGTTATATTCACCCATAACCAGACGGTATATGTTGCTCCGAAACTGCCGGAAGCAAAAAAAGAAAAGTAGTGAAATCGCCTTGCAAAAGGAGTACAATAGTCGTGCGCGATAAAAAACGCACGCTGCATGGTCTGTTAGCTCAGCTGGGAGAGCGCATGGGTCACAACCATGATGTCGCGGGTTCGAGTCCCTCACAGACCACCATAAAAGCGCTGAAGCCTATAAGACTTCAGCGCTCTTTTTGTTTGATTTTTCAGGCTTCCCCAAGGCCTTCGTAGTTAAAGATCATCATGGTGATGTCATCAAACTGCGGAGCATCACCAACGAATTCATCGATGGCGGCCTTTACAACAGGAAGTATCTCTGCAGTCCTCACCTCTGAATTCCTGTTCAGAGTTTCAACCAATCGGTCTTCTCCGAACAGTTCCTCTTCAGCATTGGTAGCTTCAGTAACTCCATCGGTATATACGAAGAGCGAGTCTCCAGGTCGGAGTTCAAATTCATGCTCTCTGAACGGTATGTCTTCAATGGTTGACAGAGCCGGAGAATGTCTGTATTTGATCAGCTCGTACTCACCGTCCTTGCGCCTGAGCACCGGATGCATGTGACCGGCATTCGCAGCAATTCCTTTTCCCGTAGTGATATCTATCACTGCTATCCATACCGTAACAAAGAGACCGGTATCATTCCCTTCAAGCAGCTGATTATTCACACGTTCAAGAGTCTCACTCGGACCGCGGCCTGACTGCATACTTGTTTTGAGAAGCACTTTGGATATCGCCATGAAAAGTGCTGCCGGCACTCCCTTGCCTGATACATCGGCCATTACGAGTGCGATATGAGTTTCATCTACCATGAAGAAGTCATAGAAGTCGCCTCCGACCTGCTTGGCCGGAATCATGGATGCGTACAGTTCAAATTCGCGCCTTTCAGGGAAAGGCGGGAAAATACTAGGCAGCATGCTCTCCTGGATGCGTTTTGCAACATTCAGCTCGGTTCCTATACGCTCCTTTTCTGCTGTTACAGCTGAAAGTTCGCGGATATATTCGTGGAGATCTCCATCCATCTTTTTGATTGCATCCGCAAGGTTTTCTATTTCATCCCCGGTATGTATGTCGATATCTACCTCTCTGTCTCTTTCGAGATTATCTATCATCTCTCCGGCGCTCTTTGTCAGTATGCCTATCGGCTTTATGATGTTCTTTTCTACAGATGAATAGAACACTGCCAGGGCTATTATGGTAATTGTGAATATTGCCGCCAGTACGAGCAGCATGTACATGACAATGGTCTTTCTGAATCCCGGTATCGAAAGGTCAACTCCAACTACTGCCACCGGATCTCCGGAACTGTTGAATATAGGTGAATAAGCCGATGCTATATGTCCGTATTTTTTGTCCTTCTGGATACTGATCTTCTCGGGAGGATTCTGACGGAATATCTCAAAAGTATCTGCCTTGCTTTTTTCACTCATGTATGCTTCGTGATGGCCCAGATCACACGCACCTTCGACATTGACTGCATCCCAGACATATACCAGGTCGTTCTCATATGGCACAAAGACATAGTAATACTTGAGGTTGGTTTCATATTGAGTGGCATTCAGAAAATCCAGGATCTCATAATAATACTCATCCTTTTCTTCTGTTTCTACATATCCCAGTACTCTGTCGCCGTCTATGACGCTTGCTGCAGTACGCGCAAAATCGAAAGCCTGCTCGCTGTATTGCTGCTTCTGCGAAAAATAATACTGAATGCAAACAAGGGCTCCGGTGGTAATAACAAGCACCAGGGCAAACAGAACGATGCTATTGAGTACTTTTTTATTCAGACTCGTTTTTTTTGTTTTCTTCATGATGATCCGAGTTCCTGCAGGCGCTCTTTTCTTTTTGCCTGACGGCCTGTTTTGAATATCTTATAGTAGTGTGCGATGATCAGCGTCACTATGAGAATTGCCAGTGAAATCAGCATGGTCTCCCATAACGGAAGTATCTGTGTTCCATTCCTGATATATATTATAACATTTGTGATCGTCCTTACGAGCACCCAATGAATACAATATATCGCAGTTATGTTGTTGCTTACCTCATAAAAAAATCCTTTGGTGTGGTTACTCATATAACGCGACAAAAGGTGCCATATTCCGAGCATTCCCAGATCAAGACACAGGCATACTGCTACATCCCATATCATCATGTGATAGTAGCAGTTCTGTCCCTCGCCGAACATTCCCCATCCGAAATGGATGCCTATAGGAAAATATATCAGCGGTACAAGCATGGCCCACGGAGAGATGATACGATAGAAAGCCACTTTGTCCCTGACTCTTACATGGACCTTTCCGAACACATATCCCGCGACCGGAAATATCAGCCACGTAAGCAGAGGAAAGTCTGAGATCACATATCCGGTAGCATCATCGGTTCCAATGATATAGCCGAGAAAAATATTACCGAACATGGAATGTGTGTCCACATCACCTATAAGGGTCGCGGATATAGTCATCACCCCTGCGATCCCGAGCATGGCTTTATCACTCAGTTTGAAATACCTGAATACTCCCATCACAATGATGGCCAGGCCGGCAAACAGAAGAACGTCATTGCCGAGCCACCTGTAGAACAGAGGCTCCAGGAAATGCTCCCTGTCCCCGCTTATCCTGTAGCCTATAAGATAAGGTATGAGGAACCTGCACGTGTTGCTCAGATAGAATACTCCAATAAGCCTTATGCCGCGTTTAAACCACAGCTCCGGTGTCTGTCTGTGACTGTAAACGAAGCACATTCCCATGGCGAATAAATACATCGGAGCACTGAAAGGTCCGCCGATAATGGTATCGAAAAAATAAGGGATGCCACCGCAGAGTCCCTCTTCGCTTGTACACTCTATTATGCAATGTATGAAAGGCAGCATCAGCACCATTTCGGCTTTTGCTATATCTATGTCGAGCTGCCTTCCCCTATTTACCGGCTCATCTGCCAGTAGTTCTCTCATTTGTTTCAGCATGAGCATATTTTACCAACTTTTGCATATCATTGCACTCAAAATCGTTGAAGGATGCCCCATTTCAATAGTATTATTCTGTTTATGAAAAGATTTATTTACCCATTGATAGCGGCGCTCGTCATCGCCCTGGACCAGTTTACAAAATATCTCGTGAGAGCAAGCATGCAGCCTGGTGACAGAATCCCTGTCATAGGAGACTGGATGAGCATCTATTATGTGCAGAACACCGGCACGGCGTTCAGCATGTTCAGCGGGAATCAGTTCGTTACTGTTTTTCTGACATCCGCGCTCATCATATTCTGCATAGGTTTCATTATTAAGGAAGCCCGCGACGGTAAGATGCTCGTGCCTCTCCTTTTCACTTTTGTTGCTGCAGGCGGAATTTCCAACATGATCGACAGGTTAACGCTCGGATTCGCGACCGACATGATCTCATGCGGCAGTTTCGCAGTCTTCAACGTCGCAGACATAGGCGTTACATGCGGTTGTATCCTCGCCATGATAGCGCTGATAATCATGTATAAGGATGAGGAAAAGGAGGCTTAGATGTCAGATTACATTCTTACTGTTGCAGCCTCCGCCGATGATGCCGGCTCAAGGCTCGACGCCTTCATAGGATATAATACGGATGAGCTCTCAAGGAGCTACGCTGTTAAGCTGATCGAAAAGGGACGCGTAAAAGTGAATGGCGAGACCGTCAGATCAAAAAAGCATTCAGTATCCGAGGGCGATATTATCACCATAGACATGCCGGAACCTGAGCCTCTTGAGGTAACTGCAGAAAACATCCCTCTCGATATAGTCTACGAAGACAGTGATGTGGCGGTAATAAACAAACCGCGAGGCATGGTGGTACATCCAGGTCCGGGCAACTCATCGGGCACCCTCGTTAACGCTATCATGTATCACATGGGTGATTCCCTGTCATCAATAAACGGCGTGATACGTCCCGGAATAGTGCACAGGATAGACAAGGACACCAGCGGGCTTCTGATGATAGCCAAGAACGACAAGGCACATGAATCGCTCGCCGCCCAGCTCAAGGAGCACAGCGTCACAAGGGAATACACCGCCCTTGTTTACGACAACATACGGGAAGACGAGCTGACCATCGATGAGCCGATAGGCCGTGACGAGCGCAACCGCATGCGTAATGCAGTAAACGGAAGCGCCGCAAGAAACGCGGTCACTCACATAAAAGTTCTCGAGCGCTTCGGTAAGTATACATTGGTAAGGGCAAGACTCGAGACCGGACGCACCCACCAGATAAGAGTTCACATGGCATACATGCACCACCCTCTTGCAGGCGATGAATTATATGGGCCGCGCAGGCAGTCGTCAAAGATAGAAGGCATCGAGGTACGAGGCCAGCTGCTTCACGCAGGCACGCTCGGATTCATCCATCCCTCGACCGGTGAATATCTCGAATTCCATTCGGAGCTCCCGGAAGTCTTCAAAAATGTGCTTGCTAAGCTGCGCAATTGCAAATAAAAACCGGCATAAGCCGGTTTTTGCATTTATTCAGTTGTTTTCTATTCGGTTACATCCTGATTGAAGTCGAATTCCACTTCACTCGCATCCTTTGGTGCTACAGGCTCCACTTTTGGTGTTACAGGCTCCACCTTTTCTACTACCGGCGGCTGCTGCTTAACTACGTCAAAGTCAACTGTTCTGGCCTGACGGGCTTCACCAGTGCGTCTGTCGCCTTCGCCATAAGGCCCATAGTAGCTGTACTGACTGCTGAATCCGGTGATGCAGTAGAATACCGGTGCAAGGAATGTGTAGCCCCACGCCCATGCTTCAGGCTGTCCGTAAGCTTTGGCTGTAGCCTTTCCCATCTGATATGCAAAATAGAAATACATGAACCATCCAACGATCGGCACTATAACGACGAACAGTCTCAACCAGTACCATGGATTGTTCATAACCTTCTCGCAGAGCTTATACTGGTTATAGAACGGTACAAAACCGATCCAGCCCTGCTCTCCGGCTTTCTCGAACATCTTCCAGAGTCCGACAGCCATTATGATATACCATATTCCTGAGCCACCGGAAGTAGTCGAACTGTTCTCCTGTGCATATGCCATTAATGAATCCATATCCCTGTCTCCTTTTCTGTTATTATATTTTCTATGCCCGAACTATTGCTCATTCGGATCGTTTTCCACAATGCGTCTGACTGCTTCCTTGTCAGCAGCACGCTGATCATCAAGCTTTTTCTTATCACTTTCCTGCTTGTCCAGCAGTGCTTCTCCGACCTGCTTTGCTCCGCTGATAAGAAGTGCTCCGCCTGCTACACCGTATGCAACTATCTTAAGCAGAGTACCTGCGAGATTTTTGCCTGCACTTGCATTCAGATTATCGATCCCTGTTTTATTGCTTGCCATTCTAAGTCCCTCCTTAGATGTATTGATTAACTAAGACATTATAGCACAAATCAGCGCAATTCATATATATCTGTCCTGCGTGCTGAGAGAAGCGGCAGTCTTTGTCTTACTGTATCTATATAATCGAGATCGATCTCTGTTATTTCATGACCTTCCTTTTCATCCATCTGCATCAGCACCCTGCCCCAAGGATCCGTGATAATGGAGTGTCCATATGCTATATAACCCGCATCAGGATCCCGTGCTGTTGCCGTGCCTACCATATACAGCTGATTTTCAATGGCTCTCTGACGGAAAGACACCTCCCAGTGCGCCGGTCCCGTCGTCATATTGAAAGATGCGGGGTTGAAAATGACCTTTGCACCCGCAAGCGCCGGTATGCGCGAGCTTTCCGGAAATCTTATGTCGAAGCATATGTTGACAGCCATTTTACACCACTCCGTCTCGAAGGTATCAAAAGTATTTCCGGCACTAAGAGTATCAGACTCCTTGAAAACCTGCTCGCCGTGAGCATATATGTCGAAAAGATGCACTTTGCGGTGCTTGCCTATCTGTCGTCCTTCCCTGTCGAACACATAGCAGGTATTATAGATCTTTCCGTCTTCACCGAGCTCGGGAATTGATCCGCCAACTATGTACACTCCGTTTTTGCGTGCTATCGTAGACATGGCAAGCCAGCTGTCTCCCTGCTCCGGCTCAGCATTCACCGGAAACAGATCAGTCTGATATGGGCTGTTCCATATCTCTGGCAGGCTTATTATATCTGCCCCTTCGGCTGCACCGTCTGCGATCAGCTCAGCCAGCCGCTCAATGTTCTCATATTTATCATCGTATACTTTCAGCTGAAGGCTGGCTATCTTTATTTTCCGCATACATTGCTCCTTTCCTAAAGAAATGATATCAGCGCCGTTCCTGCCAGCATGAGCAGCATTCCGGATATCTTTCTGAACGTCGCAGGCTTCTTCTCGATCCCGAGGAAACCCACTGCATCTATGACGAGTCCCGATGCCATCATGCCGATCAGATTCATTATCGTGTTTAACCCTGTACCCAATATCGGTGCAACTGCAGCATTTCCGCTTACCACGGTAAGTGCAAACAGTCCGCCTGTCACCATCCATGGTTTGAAGCTTACCCTGCTGCCGGTGGACTGATCGAATATTCCTTTTCTTCCCCTGAGCAATGTAAGCACCAGCACGACCAGCAATGTTGATATAATGGCTACCGACATGGATATAATAGTTGCCTTGCTTACAGAATCAACAACCAGCCTGAGCGAACCGTTGACCGCTATCTGCGTTGAGCACGCTATCCCTGATATGAATGAAAGCAAAACGTAGAAAAAAGGCAGCCTGCCGCCGGATCCATTAACATCTTTCTTTTCCCGTGTGACCAGCATCATTCCCGCCAGCACCATCAGTGCCCCGGCAAATCTTGTTAATGACATACGCGCTTCATCAGAACCGAATAAGGCAAAATGATCGATGACAAGCCCTGTAACGATCTGCCCGAAGTTAAGGACCATTACATTGCCTGCAGCTCCGAGTTTTGGCACACACAGTATCCCCATGGTCACTATGATGATGGCACATACTCCCCCCAGCCATATCCACGGCGGATTCTCTGCAACATCTCCAAGAGGTATATGGAAGCTGTGCTCAGTGAAAATAATAAAAGCGGCGAGGATCAGCCACGCCACTGTAAAATTCAGTCCCGCAACAATAAATGGAGATCTGAAAAACTTTCTTGACTCCGTATTGATACTCGCCTGCACCGTTGTAGCAATGCCGCCTATAACACCTATTGCTAAAGCCAGCATTATTTATTTGCCTATCCAGCTCTCGTCGGAAGGATTGTCTCTGAAAGCCCTGAGTCTGGATATATCTCCGTCTGAGATATATCCGTTTTCGGCAGCTGCTGCTATGACTTCATCGAAGTTGGTAAGCGAGACCCATTCGATGCCGGCTTCAGCCATGCGGTCGATACC
Source organism: Mogibacterium sp. (assembly GCA_017510725.1). GTDB lineage: Bacteria > Bacillota > Clostridia > Peptostreptococcales > Anaerovoracaceae > Crickella. Next base: position 38,598 of record JAFWMD010000048.1, read on the forward strand.
CTTCTTCATGCCGTAGGTCATGATTGAGACCACTCCAAGCACCTCAGCTCCGGCATCCCTGAGCACATTAACAGTGTCTATGCAGCTTCCGCCAGTTGAGATCAGGTCCTCTACCACAACGACCTTCTGGCCCGGCTCAAGCCTGCCCTCTATCTGATTGCCCCTGCCGTGATCCTTGGCTCCCGATCTTACGTATCCCATCGGAAGTCCCATAAGATGGGCAGTTATGGCTGCATGAGCGATGCCAGCCGTAGCAGTCCCCATGAGCACTTCCACTTCAGGAAATCTTTCCCTGATAGTAAGTGCCAGTGCTTCCTCAACATCTGTCCTTACATCAGGTGCAGTAAGTGTCAGTCTGTTGTCACAGTAGATAGGGCTCTTGATACCGCTTGCCCATGTAAAGGGATCCTCAGGCCTCAGAAATACAGCCCTGATACTGAGGAGATCCTCTGCTATCAGTCTTTTGATATCGGTATTCTTATCCATTTTTTCTTTTTCCCCTAGAGAAATTCTTCCTTGCATCTCGTATATGCATCAATAGGTCTGTCCGCTGCAGTGATCGGTCTTCCGACCACAATGTAGTCCGAGCCTGCCAGTTTAGCCTGAGCAGGTGTCATCACTCTCTTCTGATCATCATTCGTGTTATCAACGAATCTGATTCCAGGCGTCACTGTAATGAAGTCCGCGCCACAGGCTTCATGGATCTCAGCAGCTTCAAAGGCCGAGCAAACCACTCCGTCAAGACCTGCTTCTCTGGCATTGAGAGCATACTTCCTTACTACCTCGTTCATAGGTCTGTCGATCAGCAGCTCATTGTGCAGAGTCTCTTCGTCTGTCGATGTCAGCTGGGTCACGGCGATCAGCTTAGGCTTGTCGGCAAACCTTGCAGCACCCAGCATCAGTCCTTCCTTTGCGGCCTTCATCATCGCAACTCCGCCTGAAGCGTGCACGTTCACCATGTCAACGCCATATCCACCAATAACCTGCATTGACTTTTTTACAGTATTTGGAATGTCGTGAAGCTTGAGATCGAGGAACACCTTGTGCCCTCTCTTCTTAAGAAGCTTTATCATCTCCGGCCCCTCAGCATAGAAAAGCTCCATGCCGATTTTCACATACGGTCTCCCGGTTCCGATTCTGTAATCGTCACAGCTGACGACTTCATCTCTGATCCTTGTCAGCCTGTCCAGGAATTTGATTGTCTCATCAGCGCACTTAAAATCACATGCGATTATTACATCCCTCTGACTAGCCATATCGCACCTCACATTCATATATTAATCTCCCTGATGTAATTATACATTAAAAGCTGTCGATTCCATACTTTTTCATCGCAGCAGGAAGATCTCTGACTATATTTCTTGATGCATATGGATCCACCAGATTTGCAGCGCCTACTTCTACGGCTACTGCTCCTGCCATCATCATCTCGAGCACATCTTCGGCTGATGATACTCCACCCATTCCTATCACAGGTATATTCACGGCCTTTGCTGTCTGATAGACCATGCGGAGAGCTACCGGGAATACTGCCGGACCGGACAATCCGCCTGTAACATTCGCCAGTATTGGCTTTTTTGTACGCAGATCGAATCTCATGCCCATAAGCGTATTTATGAGGCTGATACCGTCAGCGCCTTCCGTTTCGCAGGCTCTTGCAATCTCCGTGACATCTGTCACATTAGGAGACAGCTTCATGATGATCGGCTTGTCAGTCATCCAGCGTACGGCTTTTACGACTTCAGCAGCCATCTTTGCATCAGTTCCGAAACTCATGCCTCCGCCGTGCACATTAGGACAGCTGATGTTTATCTCGTACCAGCCTATCATGTCCGACACGGCAGATCTGTCGAGTCTCTTCACTACCTCAGCATATTCATCAGTCGAGAAACCGCTGACGTTTGCCATAACAGGCTTATGAAATACTCTCTCCAGCTTTGGAAGTTCCTCCCTGATTACATCATCCACTCCCGGATTCTGCAGTCCTACTGAATTGAGCATGCCTGAAGGACACTCCGCAATACGGGGCGTATCGTTTCCGAATCTCGGATCAAGAGTGGTTCCCTTGAAGGAGAACGTTCCCAGGCAGTTTATATCGTAAAGCTCTGCGAATTCATATCCGTAGCCGAAAGTCCCTGATGCAGGTATGACCGGATTATCGATGGTGATGCCGCAAAGATTGACTCTTGTATCTACCATATTATCTCCTCCGTTCTGAGCACCGGCCCTTCCTTGCATATGCGCTTGTTGCCGTTCTTTGTTTTTGTGCTGCAGCCCATGCAGGCTCCGAAACCGCATCCCATGCGCTCCTCAAAGCTCATCTGGCCGCTGATACCTGCTTTTTCGTATACCCTGTCATATACCGCTTTCAGCATCGGTTCAGGACCGCAGGTATAAAAATGCGTGAAGGTTTCGCCCTGATTGAGCAGTTCCCTGAAAGCATCAGTAACAAATCCGCGCACGCCCTGACTTCCGTCAGCTGTCGCCACTATGACGTGTGCACCAAGTTCTTTAAACTCGTCCACATAATATACCTCATCTCCGCTGTTGAAACCGAGTATCACCGTGACATCAGCTTTTGTGAGACAGCGGGTAAGAAGATACAGCGGCGGTATCCCTACTCCTCCTCCTATAAGGAGTGGCCTTTCTCCGGCATCACTGAGATCATAGCCGTTGCCCAGTCCTGTAAGCACATCGAGTTCCGCTCCAGGAGTCAGGCATGTCATTTCCTCTGTACCATGTCCGAGGACTTTATAGATTATGGTTATGCAGTCTTTTCGGGCATCGCATATGCTGATCGGGCGCCGCAGAAAATGACCGTCCAGTTTTATGTTGATGAACTGTCCCGGCGCCTTTATTCCGCTCACGTCGCCCGTCATCTTCATCAGCCATGTCGTAGGAGTGAGCTTTCTGTTCTCTGTTATTCTGAATAATCCCTGTTTCATGTTTATTGCCTGTTAAGCGTCGATTGTTGAAATGGTTTGTGTTGTTTCTTCGAGCACGTCCAGGAGCACGCTTACTGTGTCGAGCGAGGTGAACAGCGTCGCATTGTTTTCGCTTGCGCATTGTCTTATCAGGGCTCCATCATTTGCCGTGACGTGATCGCCCACCTTACGCGTATTGATTATATAAGCAATATGCCCCATCCGGATGGCTTCGAGAATCTCTTCAGACCCCTCACTTATCTTCTTCAGCTGACGTGTCTTTATTCCGTTCTCCCTGAGGAATCTTGCAGTACCCGTAGTACCCACTATGTTGAATCCGAGATTATAGAAGCGGCGGATCAGCGGAAGCGCCTCAGCTTTGTCGTCGCCTGCAAGCGTTGCAAACACAGTGCCGTAGTTGCGAAGCTTAGTGCCTGACGCTGTCAGAGCCTTATAGAGAGCTCTGTTCAGTTTATTGTCGTATCCTATAGCCTCACCTGTCGATTTCATCTCAGGCGAAAGATAGGAATCAAGGCCCTTGATCTTATTGGAGCTGAATACCGGCACCTTTACATAGTATCTCTTTTTCTCCTCAGGATAGAGGTCAAATATTCCTTGCTCCTTTAGAGATTTGCCAAGCATGACCTCCGTAGCAATGTCGGCAAGGCTGTAGCCTGTCGACTTCGAGAGGAACGGTACCGTTCTTGATGATCTCGGATTTACTTCGATTATATATACCTCTTCATTCCCGTCCACTATGAACTGGATGTTGTAGAGGCCGATTATGCCGATCCCCGGGCCGAGCTTTTTCGCATACTGAAGGATCTTACCTTTTACCTTATTGCTGATTGAGAACGTCGGATATACCGAGATGGAATCGCCGGAATGTACGCCTGTCCTTTCAACGAGTTCCATAATGCCCGGTACAAACACATCGCGGCCGTCGCAGACAGCATCGACTTCAACTTCCTTTCCGAGTATGTATTTATCTACCAGAACCGGCTTGTCTTCATCTATCTCTACTGCAGTCTTGAGATACTGTCTGAGCTGAGCTTCGTCACTTACGATCTGCATTGCGCGTCCGCCCAATACGAACGATGGTCTGACCAGAACAGGATATCCTATATCTTCCGCAGCCTTTACTCCATCTTCGATATTTGTGACCGCATGCCCCGGCGGCTGAGGTATTCCAAGCTCATCAAGTACTTTCTCGAATCTGTCTCTGTTCTCCGCCCTGTCGATAGCTTCACAGTCAGTACCTATGAGTTTGACGCCCCTCTCCATGAGCGGTTCTGCAAGATTGATAGCCGTCTGCCCGCCGAGTGTAGCGATCACGCCCTCAGGCTGTTCGAAATCGATTATCGCCATTACATCTTCGACTGTCAGCGGCTCAAAGTAGAGCTTGTCTGCTGTAGTGTAGTCAGTCGAGACTGTTTCAGGATTGTTGTTGATTATGATTGCTTCGTATCCTGCACGCCTTATGGTCTGTACTGCATGGACGGTTGAATAGTCGAACTCAACTCCCTGTCCTATCCTTATAGGGCCGGCTCCGAGCACTATTATCTTTTTCTTATCCGTAAGTCTGGACTCATTCTCTCCGGTATATGAAGAGTACAGATATGCTATATATTTACCGGTATGAAGAGTATCCACCATCCTGAAAACAGGAGTTATTCCGTTGGCTTTCCTCTTCTGATATACCTCTACTTCGCTCAGGTTCCATAGCCTTGCGATCTCCTTGTCGGAGAATCCGATGATCTTTGCTGCAGTGAGTGTCTTTACATCATTGACACGCTCCCTGAGGATCTTCTCCATATCAATTATGGTTCTGAAGGCTTCAAGGAAGATTCCCGTGATCTTTGTTACTTCGTGAATATCTGCTACGCTTATGCCGCGTCTGAGAAGTTCCGCGATCGCATACATGTTGTCATCCCTGAATTCAGAGATGTACTCCATCAGGCTATTGCGGCTCATTCCGTCAAATTTAGCAAGATGCAGATGACAGACGCCTGTCTCGAGAGACCTTATTGACTTGAGGAAACTCTCGGTGAGGGTTGAGCCTATGCCCATTACCTCTCCGGTCGCCTTCATCTGTGTGCCCAGAACGTTTGTGGCGTCACTGAACTTGTCGAACGGGAATCTCGGGAATTTAGCTACTATATAGTCGAGGCTCGGTTCTGTCGATGCCAGCCCGCCTGCAACCTCGATCTCATCGAGAGTCATTCCCATCGCTATTTTTGCAGTGACCCTGGCGATAGGATAACCGGAAGCCTTTGATGCCAGCGCGGACGATCTCGACACTCTCGGGTTGACCTCGATCAGATAATATTCGCTTGTCTCCGGATGAAGTGCAAACTGAACATTGCATCCGCCCTCTATCTTCAGCTCGCGGATTATTTTTATTGCAGAGTCGTTCAGCATCTTAAGGTCCTGATCATTCAGGGAAAGAATCGGCGCGACAACGATGGAGTCGCCTGTATGTACACCCACAGGATCGACGTTCTCCATTCCGCAGATCGTTATGGCTCTGTCGGTACCGTCACGCATTACTTCAAACTCGATCTCTTTATATCCCCTGACGGATTTCTCTATCAGGACCTGGTGCACAGGTGAAAGATTGAATGCGTTTATCGCAATGTCCTCCAGCTCCTTTTCATTGTTTGCGAAGCCTCCGCCCGTGCCTCCGAGCGTGAAGGCAGGCCTCAGTACTACCGGATATCCGATATCTACGGCAGCTTTCTTTGCCTCTTCTATGCTGTATGTGATCTCGCTAGGAATGACCGGCTCGCCGATGGATTCACACATTTCCTTGAAGAGCTCTCTGTCTTCCGCTCTCTCAATAGAGTCAGCCGGTGTTCCCAGCAGCTTCACCCCGCACTCGGCAAGTACGCCTTTGCGATCGAGCTGCATTGCCAGATTAAGTCCCGTCTGTCCGCCTATGCCCGGAACTATAGCGTCCGGTCTCTCATATCTGAGAATCTTCGCTACGTATTCGAGTGTCAGCGGTTCCATATAGACCTTATCTGCAATAGATGTGTCAGTCATGATCGTTGCAGGATTGGAATTGCAGAGTATTACTTCATAACCCTCCTCCTTGAGGGCCAGGCATGCCTGAGTTCCCGCATAGTCAAATTCCGCAGCCTGACCTATAACGATCGGACCGCTTCCGATAATAAGTACTTTTTTGATATCTTCTCTTTTTGCCATTGATCTACCCTTATAAAACTTCTATTGATCTGTCATTATGTTATAAGCTATCCTGCCGTCACAGACAGTAAGATAATTCCGGCCCATTACCCTCCAGCCTTCGAAAGGTGTAGCCTTGCCCATCGAGAGCAGTTCTTCCTTCTCTATTGTCCACTCCTCAGTGAGATCCCAGACTGAATAGTCGTTGCCCAGAGGTATGCCGAAGCGCCTGCGCGGGTTATATACGAGCAGCTGCTCAAGTCTGTCCATGGTGATGATGCCAGGCAGTACCAGATATGTATAAATCAGCGGGAACGCGGTCTCTATGCCGACTATCCCGAATGCTGACTTCTCAAGCCCGCGGGACTTCTCCTCTGCTGAGTGAGGCGCATGATCTGTCGCAATGCAGTCTATTGTGCCGTCAACTATACCCTCCAGCAGGGCATCCCGGTCTGATGCATCGCGCAGTGGAGGATTCATCTTCCATTTACCGTCTTCCTGCAGCATGCTGTCATCGAGCAGCAGGTAGTGCGGACCTGTTTCGCAGGTAACATCTACCCCGCTCTTCTTCGCATCTCTTATTATGCTGACACTCTCCTTTGTTGAAATGTGACATACATGATATGCGCATCCAGTCTCATCAGCGAGCTTTAGATCACGCTCTATCTGGCGCCACTCCGACTCAGAGCATATCCCCCTGTGTCCATGCTCTGCAGCATACTTACCATCATGAATATATCCGCCCTTCAGCAGGCTGTTCACCTCACAGTGAGCAGTTATTATCTTTCCCAGAGACTTTGCAGTCATCATGGCCTCTCTCATCATGCCATCCGACTGCACGCCGTGCCCGTCGTCAGAGAACGATATGCAGTTTCCGGCCATACCTGCGAGATCCGCAAGCACTTCTCCCTTCTGTCCCACCGTTATGGCAGCATAAGGATAAACATTTATGCATGCATCCCTGTCAATGATATCCTGCTGCATCTTCAGATGCTCTATGGAATCCGATACCGGAGCGAGATTCGGCATGGTGCAGACTGCAGTATATCCACCGTGTGCTGCTGCCTTTGAGCCTGTCGCTATTGTCTCTTTATATGAAAAACCCGGTTCCCTGAAGTGCACATGCACATCGCAAAAACCGGGTAATATGGTGTATGTTGAAGAGAGACCGATCCCCGCATCCCTCAGAATCTTTGTATCTATCGTAGGGCTGAAAGTCAGTTCCGTAGCTCCTGTTTTGATCATTTGCTGCCTCCTTTCCATTCAGTATAGTCTATCACGAAATAAAAGGAGTTATCAACGAGAAGCACCCTACTGATCTGCCCGTCAATTGATTTTTATTAAAAGCAAGCGGCCGTCTTCTACCGTGATTTCCGCAGTTTTTCCCGGCAGGACCTCATTGCTTGTAGCATACTGGTAGTCCGGCCCTATTACAGCATCCTCTATCTCAAATTTGGCATTCCTGATGGTGACACCGTGTGCTGCTCCTTCGAGGGCAACGAGTGAAAAGAACGGGTATCTCTCCTCGACTGATGCCTTTCCCTGATGGCATATTCCTTCTTCATCTGTCCACGACGATATAAGCTCCATCTCAGAGTAATCATCCAGTATCGTGCCGTGACAACCTCTGTTTTCAAGCGCTGTCAGTATGTAAGCATTCACAAGTGTGTGATCCAGTCTTTCACCTATCACGCCGATGAGGAGAAACTCTCTGAAGCCCCTCTTCATTCCCTCACGCATGGCGTAAACCGTATCGGTATCGTCCTTTGCGACAGGGAGAGTGATGGTTTCCACATCCATATACGGATTGTCACAGGAGTCCCAGTCTCCGATTATAAGTGATGGAGCAGCTCCCAGCCTCTCCATATGCTTCAGCCCGCTGTCGCAGTAAACGATAAAATCGTACCCTCTCAGATGCGAGCGTACCTTTCTGTAGTTACCTATCCCGGCACCGCCGACAATTACAAACCTTTTTTTCTCACACATGCTGCTATGCCTCATGTACCAGTTTGCCATTCATGTTTTCAATATTGATTGCTATAACGAGTGTCCTCGGAGCATCCTTTTCAATCTCCTTTTCTACGTATTCCGGAGGGCAAGGGAACTTGTCGCAGAGAAGCCTGCTGATCCTGACTATCTCACCGGCGTCTTCTATCAGCTCGGCTTTGCCGAACACGATGACACTCTTAACGTATTTTGCCCAGTCGCCCTCTTTCTGATAATCTCCTCCGAAAACGCAGTAAGATACTTTCGGATCATTCTTTACGGCGCTTACCCTGTGACCGAAACTCGCTCCATGGATGTAGATCTTATTCGCTTCTTCATCGTAGTAATGATTGATCGGAAATCCATATGGATATCCGTTATCGCCCTGAACCGACATTACTCCCCTTGTCTCTGTTTTCAGAAGATCGATCATCTCTTCATGGCTGAGCGCCTGCACGCTTCTTCTCATCTTTCTGAACATCCCCATTGCCTCCTATCTTGCCGAGATCATTTCTTTCAGTTCTTCAACGCTGAATTTATAAGCTGAGTTGCAGAAATAGCACTTCACCTCTATCTCCTCTCCATCGTTGATTATTTCGTTCAGATCTTCCGTGCTTATTGTTGCCAGTGCTCCGGCGACCTTCTCCTTTGAGCATCCGCAATAATACCTTACCGGAAGCTTTTCATTGATCTTAAGCCCCAGATCTCCGAGGTAGTACTCCAGAATGTCTTCCGGGCTCATGCCATTATCCATCATCGTGGTGACCGGATCTGCTGCTGCAACTTTAGCTTCGAGAGCAGATATAGTCTCTTCGGAGGCATCAGGCATTACCTGCAGAATAAATCCGCCTGCGTGCTTTACGGAACTGTCCGTGTCTACCATGACACCGAGTCCTACCACGGACGGAGTCTGTTCGGATACTGTGAAATAGTACGCCAGATCGTCGCCTATCTCGCCCGTCTGTATCTCTACCTGCCCGTTATATGGCTCCTTAAGTCCGAGATCCATTATAACGGTAAGGAAGCCCTTGCCTACTGCTCCGCCTACATCAAGTTTTCCCGCACGCTTCAGCGGGATGTCAACTGACGGATTCGCAGCAAATCCTTTCACATTGCCGTGGCTGTCGGCCGTGACAGTCATCTGTGCTATCGGTCCGTCGCCCTTCATCTGAAGAGTAAGCTTATCATCTTCACCCTTCATCATTGAACCCATCATGGCCCCCGCACTCAGCAGCCTTCCCAAAGCTGCAGTTACCACAGGGAATGTATGATGCAACTCTCGCGCCTCTGCAGTCAGTCCGGTGGATTTGATGGCAAATGCCCTCACTGTCTCTCCTGCTGCAGTCGCTCTAACAATATAATCACTCATAATATGTACACTTCCTTAATCTGTTATATCTATGTCTGCTACGATGATCAGCTTGTAACCAGGATACCTTTCCGCTATCTCATCTTTCAGTATTTTTATTCCTTCACTGTGAGAAATATCAAAACTCATTACAACGTCAAATCTTATGATCTTTCTTTCTTCGTCTACATAGAAGCCGTGCATCTGAAGCGCCCACTCGTGTGTCAGCACTATCTCTTCAATTGCGGATCTCATGTTCTCAGCTTTCGAGTCAGTTTTCCGTGAATAAACACCGACTCCGGTCAGCACCACACCGGTCTCCCTGTATACTCTTTCGGTGAGTCTCCTGGTGAGCACGTCTACCTGATCCACTGTCATATTGTCCGGCAGTTCCACGTGGACAGAGGCGTATTCCCGGTCCGGCCCGTAGTTGTGCACAAAGAGATCGTATGCGCCAAGCACGGCAGGCTCGCCGGTAACTATTTCCTTTATCTTCTTTGAGACTTCCACATCAGCCCGTCTGCCCAGTATATCGCTGGTAGTGTCACTTATCATTTCGTATCCGGCTTTGATGATTAGGCCGGATATAATGACACCCATATATGCCTCAAGAGAAATACCTTTGAACGCATAAATCAGAGCTGTGATAAGTACTCCAAGAGAGATTGCCGCATCCGACAAAGCATCGGTTCCAGAAGCAATCAGCGCTCCCGATCCTGTCTGCTCACCCTTTGCCTTTACATATCTTCCGAGCAGTATCTTTGTAACAACAGCAACTCCGATAATGACGAGAGCAACTGTTGAGTAGTGTGCCGCCTGCGGATGGATAATCTTTTTTATCGATTCAACCAGGGAGGTAATACCGGCATACATGACTATTCCGGCCACGACAAGCGCTGATATGTATTCACTGCGTCCGTGCCCCAGCGGGTGATCCTTATCGGGCTTCTTCCCTGCTACTTTTGCACCAATTATGGTTATTATCGACGAAAGCGCATCTGACAGATTGTTTACAGCGTCAAGTACGACGGCGATGGAATTTGAAATCAGTCCGACTGCAGCCTTGAATGCCGCAAGCATCAGATTTACGACGATTCCGATCGCGCTCGTCCTCACTATTATCTTTTCCCTTTGCTGCCGTTCACTCATTCCGTTCACTCTTTCAAATACGTTTCTCACGAATGTGATTTTACTTCAAAAAAAACGCTCAGGCAATGCTGTAAGATGGGAATCATGCAGTGAATCTGCTACAATACAAGCATGGAAAAGAAACAGACTATTTGCTTACTTAATGACTCGTTCCCGCCGATAATTGACGGCGTTGCTAACGCAGTCCTCAACTATGCGCGGATAATTGAAAAGGATCACGCACACTCACTTGTAGTGACTCCACAGGTACCTGATGCGGACGACAGCGCATATGACTTCTCTGTAGTAAGGTATCCGAGCATCGATACCAGAAAGCTCATCGGATATGTTACGGGCTATCCGTTCTCGCCCGAGGCGGCACACGAGATAGAGGCGCAGAATGTATCACTCCTTCATGTACACTGTCCGGTCGTCTCATGCCTGCTTGCCCGGCAGCTCGCCGAAGCATACGGGCTGCCCCTGGTGCTTACATGGCACACCAAGTATGACATAGACATCGCAAACGCGGTAAAAAGCAAGCTGCTGCAGGAGGGTGCCCTTCAGGCCCTGCTGCGCAACGTGAATGCCTGTGATGAGATATGGACAGTCAGCAAGGGAGCCGGTGAAAACCTCAGATCGATTGGGTTTGAAGGCGATTATATCGTTATGCCTAATGGCGTAGATCTGCCCAGGGAAAAGGTGTCTGAAGACTTCATCATGCAGACAACAGTCGGATACGATCTGCCGGCCAAAGTTCCATGCTTTCTCTTTATAGGAAGGCTCATGTGGTACAAAGGCCTGCGGATCATACTCGATGCGCTTAAGCTTCTCGACAAAAGCGGTACTGACTTCCGCATGGTATTCGTCGGCGGCGGAGGAGATGAACAGGAAGTGCGTGAGTACACGAGAGAACTCGGCCTCGACCGCAAGGTGATCTTCACAGGAGCTATATCAGACAGGGAGAAACTGCGCGCATGGTACAGCCGTGCAAACCTCTTCCTCTTCCCTTCGACTTTTGATACAAACGGGCTGGTAGTGAGAGAGGCTGCTGCTTCCGACACCGCTTCGGTGATCGTAGCAGGAAGCTGTGCATCAGAAGGTGTGACAGACGGGCAGAACGGATTTCTCATCGACGAGAATGCTGAGTCCCTGGCTGAAAAACTCACTGAACTATGTGCAGATCCCGAAATCATGAAAGCCGTCGGTAAGGGTGCAGGCAATGAGCTGTATATATCCTGGACTGATGCTGTCGCTCACGCATATGAGCGTTATGAGACTGTTATCGATAATTACAGGAGCGGCTTCTACGGCAAGCGCGATCCAATAAAAGGATCATGGATGCAGTCTCAGGGTGAATTGATGCAGATACTGGGAGATATCAACGCTGCAGGCAAAGCTCTCAGGCAGGATTTTGCGGAAACACAGGAGGAAATCGAAACATCCCTTCGCTCGATGCGCAACAAGGCAATCGTAGATGCAATTACCACCGGCTATGAGGCCCGGGAAAACCTTCGCTCGATCGGCAAAGGAATCAGGGATCAGATCATAGAGGCCAGTGAAGACCTGTGGGAGAAGCTCGACCGCTATCTGTAAAATAAAAAAGGATACTGGTAACTCAGTATCCTTTTTTGGTTATTCAGCTTGTTCAGACTACTTGTTAGCTGCTTCCATCTGAGCAGCAACCTCAGCTGCGAAGTCTTCTTCCTTCTTCTCGATGCCTTCGCCTACTTCGAATCTTACAACCTTAACAAGTGAGAGATCATTATCAACAGTCTTCAGATACTGTGCAACAGTCTGCTTACCGTCTTCTGCTCTTACATAGGTCTGATCCAGCAGGCACATCTCCTTCAGCTGCTTATTGATACGTCCATCAACAAGGCTCTTGAACATCTTGCTTTCAACGATCTCCAGCTTGGCAGCAATTGCAAGACCTGCAAGTTTTGTCTTTGCTTCCTCTGAAAGGAAATTCGGCAGATAGTTGAAGTTAAAGCCCTTGTCTGCTCTCTTCTCGGCCAGAGTGTCTACATCCTCCTTGCCCCATACGCCTTCAACCTTATCAAGCAGTCCATTCAGGATCGGCTTAGGAAGTGTGAACGGGTCATTCAGTGCGCTTTCCAGAGTGATCTTTCTCAGGTTGGAAAGCTCGTCTTCAGAGATCTCATCCCTGCTTACATACTGTGGGTTCATTGCTGCAACCTGCATTGCAATGTTCTTAAGAGCAGCCTTGTTCTCATCATTGTCTGCACCATTAGCAGCAACGATAACACCAATGTTTCCACCACCGTGAATGTAAGTAGCCAGAACTTCTCCGGAAGCCTTGTCGATTCTTCTGACTGACATGTTTTCACCGATTTTTGCGATGAGGGCTGTCAGAGCTTCTCCGACTGTTGAGCCATCAAAAGGCATAGCCTTGAATGCATCCATATCATTGCTTTCAGCCTCAAGAGCCAGCTTTGCCAGTCTCTCTACGAATCCGATGAATTCATCGTTCTTGGCAACAAAGTCCGTTTCAGAGTTTACTTCTACAATAGCAGCTGTCTTGCCATCTTCTGAGCATGCAGTTCTGACAAGACCCATGGCAGCGATTCTGCCAGCCTTCTTAGCGGCCTTTGAAAGTCCCTTTTCTCTCAGAACCTCTACAGCTCTGTCCATATCACCATCAGCTTCAACCAAAGCTTTCTTGCAGTCCATCATACCTGCGCCTGTCATATCACGCAGTTCTTTCACCATCTTTGCCGTTACAGCCATTTTTTCCTCCTGTTATTTAAAGAATCTTCAGAATCGGATTACTCGTCGACTTCAGCTTCCTCTTCTGCTTCAGCCTCTGGAGCCTCTGCAGGAGCTTCCTGGAAGCTCTCGCCCTGCTTAGCCTCGATGATAGCATCAGCCATGCAGCTTGTGATCAGCTTGACGGCTCTGATAGCGTCATCGTTTGCAGGAATTACATAGTCTACGTCATCAGGATCGCAGTTGGTATCTACCATACCTACTACAGGGATACCGAGGATAGCGGCTTCCTTGACAGCGATTCTTTCCTTCTTAGGGTCAACAACGAAGATTGCACCAGGCATTCCCTTCATGTCCTTAATTCCGCCGAGATACTTCTCGAGCTTGTCAGCTTCAGCGATCATCTTCAGAGCTTCTTTCTTGGCATACTTGTTGATAGTGCCGTCTTCCTGCATCTGTCTGATCTCAGCGAGTCTTTCGATTCTCTTGCTGATGGTCTTGTGGTTGGTGAGCATTCCGCCCAGCCATCTCTCGTTTACATAGAACATTCCGCATCTCTCAGCCTCATCCTTGATGGCAGCCTGAGCCTGCTTCTTTGTTCCTACGAAAAGAACCGGCTTGCCGGTCTCTCCGACCTTTCTCATGAAATCATATGCGTCATCGATAAGTCCCAGCGTCTGCTGAAGGTCGATGATGTAGATTCCGTTTCTCTCTGCGAAGATATAAGGAGCCATCTTAGGGTTCCATCTTCTTGTCTGATGTCCGAAATGGACGCCTGCTTCGAGCAGCTGTTTCATTGATACTACTGACATTTTTTTAACCTCCGGTTAATCAACTTCCACTGAGTCTCAGCCCTTGGGCCATACGCCTTAAACCCCTGAATTTCAGGGCACCGCGGCCGACTGCAGTGTGACAAATAAATACGGGCGCGCAAGACGCGCGCCCATATATTATAGGTAATCACTTATGCAATTGCAAGGGTTTTCAATTGTTTTTTTATTGATTCAGCCGCATCTTTCCGGCTGTATCCAGCGATCAATTTACCTTGTTTGCCGGTGCTTCTCCCTTTATCTGTCCTCAGCTTTCAATGCAGCTCCGATGAACTTCATCATCTGTTCTTTGACTGCCTCGTCTTTATCCAGAGCGTCTTCACCGAAATACAATCTGAACCTGTCTTTATAATAATCACATGCATATGAAAAATGAAGCATCATAAGCAGATCATCGATCAGAAAGGCGAAGGCTGCAGGATCCATGTCACTCCGTATCTCTCCTGACTCCGATGCCCTTTTGATATATTCTTCATATATTCTTGCGGTACCGCCCTCTATGAGTTCGGCGCTGCGCATCTTTCCGGCAGGTGAGCCGGATACGGTTATCTGATGATATAGCCGTATGTACTCAGGATTGTCCTTTGCGAAGTTCTGTGCTCTGGTAATCAGATGTTCTATCATATCCATCAGCGTTCCGCCCATGCTTCCGGTCATATCCAGGACCTCTTCCATGCACTCAAGGCTCTTCCTGACACAGGCGTTAAACAGGTCTTCCTTGCCGGAATAGTATTTGTATATTACTCCGACACTGACACCTGCCTTCTTTGCGATCGATCCAATGGCAGTACCGGCAAACCCTTTATCCGCGAACTCTTCTGCGGCAATAGACAGTATCCTGTCCGTCTGCTCTTTTGTCAAAGGTTTGAGCATGTCTTACCCATCCTTACTTATCCAGTTTTCCGCACTTCGAGAACACTCTGTCGAATCTGGCGATGACATCGTCTATCATTTCTTCATTGTATGCAGCACTGGTGTAAAGCCTCGATCCGGCGAGAGTTATTATGCCTTCTGCCATATATGCGGCTCCTATATGCTCCATCTCGATCTGTCTTCTCGAAGTTTCTTTCAGTACGATCGGCAGCGTCCACGGCTTGCTCCAGTCAACTGCGAAATGCATGGTACCTACTGTATCTACATGGCAGATGGATCCCTGGTTGAATACAACGAACGGAAGGCCATGTCTCTCGACAGATGCCTTAATGCCCTCTGTCAGACGGTCAGCAAGGCGGCCTGCCTTTTCGCATGCATTGGTCCTTTCGATTTCCTCGAGAGTATAGTAACCCGCGCAGCAGCTTATCGGTGTAGCAGCCATTGTGCCTCCGCAGAGTGCCTTTTTGACCTTTTTGCCTGATGAATCGAGCCCGGCGCCCAGATGCTGCATGCAGTCTCTGTGACCTCCTATGCCGCCGGCTCCCGGATATCCTCCGGCAATGACCTTTCCGAATACAGTAAGATCCGGATCGATACCGAAGTACCCCTGCGCACCTGAGAGGCCGATACGGAATCCCGTTACCACCTCATCAAAAATGACGAGCGCGCCGTATCTGTGGGCAAGCTCCACCGTACCTTCTATGAATTCCTTTGTGACTGGCCATGTTCCGCTCTCAGGGCCTACCGGCTCCACATAAACGGCAGCTGTTCCGCCTGTAAGCCTGTTTCTTCTGAGCTTTTTCTCGAGGTCATCAAGATCTCCCGGGAAGAATTCATCCGTGTGGCTGAATGCATAATTAGGCACTCCCCTGGACTGCAGTCCCTTTGTCCCCGGTATCCGGATGCCATAGCAGAGCATGTCGGACCAGCCGTGATAAGCACCGCCCATCTTCAGTATGTTCTTGTTTCCCGTCTTAAGTCTGGCAACTCTTGCGGCTACCATATCCGCCTCAGTACCTGAACCCAGCATGCGGAACATCTCTACAGACGGAACGAGATCAGAGATCTTCTTTGCAAGTTTGTATTCGTATTCATGAAAAAGGCCGGTCGACGGTCCGCAGGTGTTAAGCAGGTCGATAACCTTCTCCCTGATGCACTCAGGATTGCTTCCGAGCACGGTAGGCCCGCCTGCCTGCAGCAGGTCATAGTACTCATTGCCATCTATGTCGTAGAGCTTCGCTCCGTCAGCTTTGGTAATGACTATAGGAAACGGATAGTTGAATGCCAGATTGTGCTGCACTCCGCCCGGGATTATTTTCTTTGCCTCGCTGATTTCCGCCTTGGAGCGTGCGCACTTCTTTTCAAAGTAATCTCTCTCGTATTCCTCAAGAGCGTCAGGCAGCACGCCATATACAGGGCTTTTTATGAGTTTGTCGAGCTGAGCGTTGACCGCATCAGCATCAAGATAATTATCTATCGCAAATCCGTTGTATGCCATGTCTATTTCCTCCTGTTTTTCTCGTGAATATCAATTCACAAGCTCAACTACATAGTATTTCAACGGCTTGCTGCTGTCAAGCGAATTTTCGTTCACGTAAAAAACCGCCCTCTGCGGGCGGTCTGTATCGGTATACGCTATATGATTGCTTTGTTTTTCCAGCGTCCTGTTTTATATACGATGAATGTCATCGTCGCTCCTATCAGCCATGTCACAAGAAGTGAAACAAACATCATGTAAAAGTGGCCGTGAGGTTCTTCAGGCGACCTCGTCATCCATGTCATCAGGTATGCCAGCGGTACACGTATGACTACAGTAGATATCATGGACAGCCACATCGGCGCCATTGTATCACCTGCTCCACGCATTATGCCCTGCAGGCATTGTGTCACTTCCATGGCTATGTATCCGAAGCCCAGTATCATCATCATGTGATAACTCTGTTCGACCAGTTCATCCGTATTGGTGAACAGCATCATCAGGTATTTGCCGAAAAGGAGTATGAGTACGGTAATCACCGCTGAAGTCGCCATGGCAACATACGTCCCTTTCTTTGCACCAATCTCAACACGGTCCAGCCTACCGGCTCCGATGTTCTGCCCTGCGAATGTGGTCATCGCTGCTCCGAACGAGAATGCAGGCATCATTACGAATCCGTCGATCCTCATGACAATGACGTTGGTCGCTATGCACATCGGGCCGAAGCTGTTGGTGAGCGATTGTACGACTACCATCGACAGCGAGAAAATAGCCTGCGTGATACCCGATGGAAGACCCAGTCTTACCAGTTCACTCAGGTACTTCCGCGTAGGTTTCAGATAGGACGCCTTCATATCGAAGCAGTCAGTCCTTCTGCGCAGCTTCAGGAATGCCAGAACAGCTGAGAAGGTCTGTGCTATGACCGTAGCCAGCGCTACACCCGGGACTCCCATCCCGAGCTTTGCCACGAAATAGATGTCCAGGAATATGTTCAGTATTGTTGCTATCACAAGGTAAAGGAGAGCAGATACAGAATCCCCGAGGCCTCTGAGCATTCCGCCAAGGATGTTATAGAATGCGCAGCCCGCTATTCCCAGGAAAATAGTCATAAGGTATCTGTCGCACCAGTCTATGATCTCCGCAGGAGTGTTGAGCAGCTTCAGCAGCGGCATCGTAACGAGCGGAGCTATAGCCATCACTATCAGTGATGCAACAAATGTCATCGTTATACACGTTCCGATGGTACTGGAAAGAGCCTTGCGCTGCTTTGCACCGAAATACTGGGATACCATGATCCCGGCTCCGACAGATATTCCCATGAACAGGACCAGCAGAAGATTGAGGATCGGCCCTGCGCTTCCTACAGCAGCAAGGGCATTGTCTCCGACATATTTTCCCACAACAATGCTGTCAACAGTGTTATATAACTGCTGAAATACATTACCTATGAGCATAGGTATCATGAATTTGACGATCTGGCGTACCGGATCGCCCTGCGTCATATCTACCGGTTCAAATAGTTTCTTCCACATAATTCAATCAAAAGTCCTTCTCTGTCCCTTTTCTCTCCTTTTTAACGATCACCAGCATTCTTTGTATATATCCAGAATCTCTTCTGTTGTCAGCGGTCTGAACGCACCCTGTGAAATGAAACAGGATTCCGCGATCTCAGGAAGCATTTCATATTCTTCACTGCCAAAGCCGAGCTCACGTAATGTAGTCGGCAGGCCGGTTTCCTTAATCAACGATGCAAGTTCCTCTACTCCCGCAAGGGCAAAGTCTTCATCGCTGTCATAGTTTTTACGGTCAAGGTCCCATACTCTTTCAGCGAATCTCACGAACTTACCAAGCCCGTCCCTGCATATATGCCTGTAATACACCGGATGAATGACAGCCAGTCCTTCACCATGGTTGCAGTCCGTATATGCCGAAAGCTGATGCTCCATGTTATGAGCCTGAAAGTCCTTTGTCTTGCCTGTCTTGATAATGCGATTCTCTGCCAGGGATGCAGCCCACATGATATTGCTCCTGGCACGGTAATCAGCAGGATCCGCAACTGCAGCCCTGAAATCCCTTACGAGGCCTCTCATCAGGCCTTCAGCCACATCGTCCGAGGGATTGTCTTCTACAGGGTAGCTGAAGTATGTTTCCATTATATGGGAAAGTATGTCAAACGTACCAGCCCTGAGCTGCCTGAGCGGCATCGTAAGCGTGTATGACGGATCCATGAGCGCAAATACCGGATTCATTTCCGGATAATCACGGTCAGTCTTGATGCGCGTGTCTTCATTCGTGAGCACTGCGCAGCCGTTTACTTCACTTCCCGTCGCCGGCATGGTCACTACCACTCCGCAGGGGATCACATTATGGGTCATGGGTTTGCCCTGTATCCAGAAATCCTCCCAGGCATCGCCGTCATAGCCAGCCTGCACGGATATCGCCTTACAGCAATCCATGACAGAACCGCCGCCAATACCGATTATGAGGCCTGCATCCATCTGAGCAGCAAGCTCGGCTCCCTCCTTCATTTTTGCCAGAGTAGGATTCGACATTATTCCCGGAAATTCAACTATGAGGCTGCCTTCTGAAGCATTTCCGTCCCTTCTGTATCCCAGTGACTCCAGCACATTCACGACATCATCGTAGGCGCCGTTCCTTTTGACGGAGCCGCTGCCATAACCAATCATTATGTTACGTCCCGGCAATGCAAACTCTTTTACAAACCCGGCAAGATGCTCCTTTACGCAACCTTTTCCAAACCTGACTTTTGTTCTGCATTCCCAGATGAAATCGTTCATGTCCTGTCCCCTGTTTACTGCAAACTGTATCCTTTGCATCCAAGTATACGCTGTTTCCATACGGACGGGCAATAAAAACTGAAGGCATCCTTAACGGATGCCTCCTATATTTATTTGCTATTTATTTGCTGATCTGATTCGGTCTCTTCTGCTTATACCGGAAACTCGATTGCGATGTCCTTGCCTTCTGCGATGTAGAGCTTAACAACTCCGCCGCCGAATGTCATCTGTGTGCCTGCAGGAACTGCAAGTGCAGGAGCTGCTGCCTCTGCCGGAGCTTCTTCTGCTGCTTCTTCTTCACCTGCAGCAGGATCCTGGATATTGTCTACGATCTCAGCTGTGAGAGGTGTCAGGGAATCGGATACTTCCTTGAGGGTAGCACCGAGGCACTGTCCGATAGTAAGGCATCCGTCCAGCTTCAGAAGTCCTGTATCTACCAGGTCCGGGAAAATAGCAGGGTCTTCAAGATTGTGATGCGAGATCTCACCCGGCTCCATTCTGCAGCAAAGTACCGCAGGATCATTCTTATGTTCTAATGCATATTCCAGTTCGATTGACATATCATTTCCTCCGTTTTCTTTCAATCAAATTCCGGGATACAGAGATACCCCGCCTACATTATCATTGTAGTTTCAGCCTCTGGTTTAAACAAATAAACGCTTTCAATATTGTAAAATAATAAAATAATCCTTATCAATAGATAAGGACTGAAGGTTTGTAAACAGTTGATTCAGTTGAACTGAACATAAATCCCGGAATTTTTATCAAAGCTTATTGATAATTGCAAACGCCGCTTCAAGTTTGTGTACGTCATGATTCGCCTCACTGAGAGTCGATATGTCATATCCCCCGACTTCCACAACATCGCCTGTTTCAAGGAAGTCATAGAGACGCCAGCCATAATGCTCACATACAGCCTGAACGCCGGCAAGTTCCATGTCGACAGCGAGGCAGCCTTCGCTTTTGCGGTCAGTTACCAGACGTTCGGTCTCCCGATAGAAAGCATCTGTTGTCCACACCGGACCTGTCACATAAGGGATGCCTGCGTCCTCGAAGCACTTCGCAACTTTGTCTGCACCGCTTATCTTAATATAGTCAGAAGGTTCGGCATAATAGAACGACATTCCCTCACCTCTGTATGCCATGCTTGGAACGACGTACCTTCCGGCAGTCCTCTTGCTGTCGAGCGTCCCTGCTGATCCGAACATGATAAAAATCTCAGCACCGGTGAGCCAGTTAGCTTCGATAACCTGATGGGATGCAATAGCAGATCCGATCGCAGATAAATAGAAGGCAATCCGCCTGCCATTGTATTCAAATACCTGTATAGGAGTGAACATATTGCAGCCGGTCATTTCTCCGCACTTCACACAATCAAAACGTTCGAGCATGTGAGCGTATATACGGCGCGAAAAAATCACTATGCATATGTCTGCACAATCGCGCTTTGGCCCGTAGAAATCCTCCGGAGTAAAAAGCGGCTTTGTTTCCGGATCGTAAAACTCATTCATCATAAGAGTCACCTGTCGGTCTGATTGTCTGCCTTCTTCTTAGCATCCTTAACGAGCGATGCGATGTTCTCCCTCTTCACCAGATCACAGCCTTTGTCTATGCGGTCCCTCATCATGTTTGCCTGTGATTTTGCATCTGCCGTGCTGCCCGAGAGAAGAACCGTCCTCATGGTCTTCATGAGAAACTTATCGAGTCCCGTAACAGCTGCGGGATCGTATCTGCCGCCGAGAATGTACATCAGCACTCTGTGCTCGTTCTTAGGATCGATCTTTCCGATGCTGTATCCCCATACCTGAGCGTAGTTCTCCGCTGTTTCATCGGCAAAGCCTACACCATATACTATGAGTCTTTTCATAAGCTCATAGTCGAGCATCTTTGCGAACTTGTCGAAATCTACTATGCCGGATCCGCGGATCCATCCTCCGTAAATAATGCAGTCGTATTCGTGAAGGTCAATTCCTTTTGCATCGGAAAGAGGCACAGCCCTGCAGCCGAGATCTTCAGCGATCCATTCCGCATACTGCCTGGTAGATCCTCTTTTTGATGTATAAACCACTATGCTTTTTGCCATTATCCTTTTACATTCTCCGCTCCTAGGAGCCTTATGAGCCTGGTTTTCAGATCATCCGTGAAAGCCACACGGTTTTCGGCATTACATCTTACCGCTTTCTGTCCCGGCAGATAAACCAGCACATCGCGTCCGCCCGGATACAGGCTGAACATGTCCGTAAGATGCATCAGCACCTTGCGTGCGCTTCCGTGTGACCTGAGCACAGCTTCAGGGATCCTGAGCTTGACAGGATCATTCAGCGGTGCTGCGGGTCTGTTCTTTGCTCTGCGCGGCGGCTCCGGTGCATACCTTTCGTCGGCCGGATAACCGTAGAGCTCAGCCTCTCTGCCATTCTGCGATCTGCTCCTGGCCAGACTTGCTATGTTTTCGATCGGAACTATATCCTCTACAAGGATCTCAGCTTCACTCTCATCCTTGAAGCTGACACGTCCGGATATGCCCACTATCATGTCATTTTTGACAAGATTTCTCTTGCGCTCATACACCTTAGGGAAGACTATGGCGTCAATGACTCCGTCGAAGTCCTCCAGTGTCATTCTGGCCATCTCCTGCGACTTACGCGTGATCATGGTACGCACACCGTTTATCATGCCTGCCATTATGACCGCGTCTCCGTCTTTATATGTGGAGGTGTTGATCACCATGCTGTCGGCATCATCTCCCTCAGCGGTAAACTCCTCGCCGCCTCCGGTAAGTTCTGCCGTACCCACACTCGTATTGTCTCTGATCAGGGCAGCATACTCATCGAGAGGATGTCCCGAGAGATATACCCCCAGCATCTCTTTCTCCATGGCAAGCTTTGTTTCCTTGCTGAAATCTGCCACTTTAGGAAGTTCGGGGCCGGCAATGGCTTCATCAGCAAAATCTTCCAGCTGGAACAGACTTATCTGCGCCCGGTTGCCCTGTTTTGCCTTCTTCTGAGCTCTCTGCACGGCATCGTCACATACTGCCATCAGCTGAGCTCTGTTTGGATTTATGTCATCGAAAGCGCCTGCTCTTACCAGCGATTCGATCGCTTTTCTGTTAAGTTCGCCCGCATCAATTGCCTCGACGAATTCATAAATGTCATTAGTTCCCTCTACAGACTTGCGGCCTTCTATTATGGCTTCGATTATGCCTTCGCCCACATTTTTAACCGAAAGCATGCCAAATCTGATGCGGCCGTTTTTTGTCGAGAAGTTCTTTTCACTCTTTACCACTGATGGCGGTTCCAGGACTATGCCCATCTCTCGGCAGTTTCTTACATAATCTGCCGTATGTCTGGCGTCTCCTGCCATGCTTGTCATCAGGGCAGCCATGAACTCTGCCGGATAGTGAGCCTTGAGATAAGCGGTCTGGTATGAGATCACTGCGTATGCGGCTGCGTGTGATTTGTTGAACGCATACGAAGCAAATGTGACCATGTCTTCGAATATGGTCTCAGCAGCCGCAGCCGGCACGCCGTTCCTGGCGCAGCCCGCGATTTCGACATTACCTTCATCATCCGTTTTACCGTTTATGAAGTACTGCTTTTCCTCGAGCATCACCTGCATTTTCTTTTTGCTCATCGCACGGCGCACCAGATCGGACCGGCCGAATGAATAGCCGCCGAGGTCACGCACGATCTGCATCACCTGCTCCTGGTATATGAGGCAGCCGTAGGTGACGCCGAGTATGGGCTCAAGATGCGGATCCACGTATTTCACGTGATCAGGGTGCTTCTTATTGTCTATGTATTTAGGGATCGAGTCCATCGGACCAGGTCTGTAGAGCGCTATCCCCGCGACTATATCTTCGAAGCAGCTTGGCCTGAGGTTCTTCATGAAGTCTGTCATGCCGCCGCTCTCCAGCTGGAACACTCCCTTAGTGTTTCCTTCAGAGATAAGCCTGTAGACCTCGGGGTCATCAAAATCCATGGAAGAAAAGTCGATATCTATGCCGTGGTTCTCCCTTATCATGCGGAGAGCATCACGTATGACAGTAAGGTTTCTGAGTCCGAGGAAGTCCATCTTGAGCAGGCCAAGTTCCTCTATGGTCGTCATGTTGAACTGCGTCGCGACGCCCTTATCGGATGAGTAGAGAGGTACGTACTCATCGAGCGGCATCTTCGAGATAACGATGCCGGCGGCATGAGTCGAGGCGTGGCGAGGCAGGCCTTCGAGAGCCATGGACAGATCGAGCACCTGCTTTACAAGAGGTTCGTTCTCATATCTCTGCCTGAGGTCGGGGTTCACTTCAAGAGCCTTTGCAATGGTGATGCCAAGCTCGTTTGGAATGGCTTTAGCGATCGCGTCACCTTCCGCATAAGTAGCGTCGAGGGCCCTGGCAATATCTCTGACAGCTGCCTTGGCCTTCAGCGTACCGAAGGTTATGATCTGCGACACTTTGTCTTTGCCATATTTGCGTATTACATAATCGATGACCTCCTGCCGTCTTTCGATGCAGAAGTCAATGTCTATATCCGGCATGCTAACACGCTCCGGATTCAGGAACCTCTCAAAGATGAGGCTGTATTTTATAGGATCTATCTCGGTGATATCAAGGCTGTAGGCCACGATGCTTCCTGCAGCAGAACCTCTCCCCGGCCCTACTGCTATGCCATGGGATTTGGCATAATTTATGAAATCCCACACTATGAGGAAGTACTCCACATAGCCCATGCCCTCTATAACCTTCAGCTCAGTCTCGAGCCTCTGACGGTAGATGCTTTCCGGGTCCATCGCTTCGGCTCCGTAGCGCTTTACCAGACCTCTGTAACAGAGCTCTCTCAGATATTCATCCGTTGCCTTTCCGTCCGGAGGTATGTACTCCGGCAGATGGTAATTGCCGAACTCAAACTCCACATTGCATCTCTCGGCTATCTCATGCGACCGCTCGACCACATCAGGCATATCCGGGAAGAGTTCTCTCATCTCAGCTTCAGACTTCACGTAAAACTCGTCGTTTTCGAACCTCATGCGGTTCTCATCTGTCACCTTTGCCTGTGTCTGGATGCACATCAGGACATCCTGAGCTGTAGCATCGCTGCGCCTCATATAATGAGCATCATTCGTAGCTACGATCGGTATGCCCGTCTCCTCGCTGATCATTCTGAGTCCGGTCATTACTGTTATGTCTTCTTCGAGATGATGGTTCTGTATCTCGAGGAAGAAATTGTCCCGGCCGAAGATATCCCTTAACTCAAGGGCTTCCCTTTTTGCGCCGGCATAGTCCCTTGCAAGCAGCATTCGCTGTACGTTGCCCGCCAGACAGCCTGAAAGACAGATAAGTCCTTCGCTGTACTGTCTCAGTAGCTCCTTGTCGACTCTCGGCTTATAGTAAAAACCGTCAACATAGCTTTTTGATACGATCTTTACAAGGTTGCTGTACCCCTTCTGATTCTCTGCAAGGAGTATAAGATGTCCGTAGCCGCGGTCCTTGTCAGGATCCTTGTCATAAAGAGTGCGTGCAGCGGTGTATACCTCACAGCCAATGACAGGCTTGATACCTGCTTTTTTGCACGCCTTATAAAAATCGACAACACCAAACATGGCTCCATGGTCTGTAATGGCGCATGAATCCATACCGAGCTCCTTGACATATTCAGGGAGCTCGGATATCCTGCTCATTCCGTCAAGCAGGCTGTATTCAGTATGCAGATGCAAGTGAGTGAACATTATTTTCCGTTATATCTGAAAGCAAGCATGGTGATGTCATCAAACTGCGGTGCATCACCAACGAATTCATCTATTGAAGTTTTGACACTGTTCAGGATCTTATCCGGATCTGCCCCGCAGTCCTCATTGAGAGCATTGATAAGACGTTTCTCGCCGAAAAGCTTCTTTTCACTGTTGGTCGCTTCAGTGACGCCGTCTGTATAAACGAAGAGTGAATCACCAGGGTCAAGCCTGAATCTTCGCTCTTTATATGTCATATCTTCAAGAGCTGCAAGGGCCGGTGAGTGTACGTATCTGACGAGTTCAAAGCTGCCGTCTGATTTTCTGACAGCCGATTGTGAAAACGATGATTCCTATCATCATTCTGTGTCCTATGCTTTTTCTTTCTCTTTTAGCCCCGTGCATGGCTAAAGTATATCATATCTCAAGCATTGGCTATGATTATTTGAGAATTTATTGTGCTGTTTATTGCCACGATTCCACAGTTAGATGTACAATACTTGAGTAATTTTTAATATATAGGGGTCAAGGACATACAATGGTATATAACAGCATACTTGAGGCAATGGGCAATACCCCGATGATACGCCTCAATCACATCAATCCGCCTACAAACGCAGAGGTCCTCGTAAAGTTCGAAGGACTCAATGTCGGTGGTTCCATCAAAACAAGAACGGCTTATCAGATGATTTTGGCAGCCGAAAAGGCCGGTGTCGTAGGGCCAGGCTCCATAATCGTTGAACCTACCAGCGGTAATCAGGGAATAGGACTCGCTCTCGTGGGAGCAGTACGCGGATACCGCACCATAATCGTTATGCCTGATTCGGTAAGTATTGAAAGGCGTAAGCTTGTACAGCATTACGGCGCAGAAGTAGTACTTGTGCACGATGATGGGGATATAGGAAAATGTATCCATGAATGCCTTGCTACTGCAATGAGGATGAAGGAACAGGACAGCCGAGTATTCGTTCCTCAGCAATTCATAAACAAGAATAACATAGTAGCTCAGAAAACAACGACTGCAAGGGAGATACTTGAGCAGGTCAACGGACCGATCCACGGTTTCTGCTCCGGAATCGGCACCGGCGGCACAATCACCGGCATAGGCGAAGTGCTCAGAGAGCACTATCCGGACATTGAAATATGGGCAGCTGAGCCAGAAGATGCTGCAATTCTTGCCGGAGGCAGCATAGGCACTCACGTGCAGATGGGTATCGGTGACGGCCTGATACCTGACATATTAAATACTGAAGTATACGACAACACCTGCATCATCCCGGATGACAACGCCCTCGACATGGCAAAGCGTCTGGCGAGCGAAGAAGGCATAATGTGCGGCATATCTTCCGGCACAAACGTAGTTGCGGCAATCATGCTCGCTGAAAAACTAGGTCCGGGCAAAACAGTAGTCACTGTATTGCCGGATACAGCAGAACGCTACTTCTCCACCCCTCTCTTCGAAGAATAAACACATAAAAAAGCGGCTGTCTTAAAGACAGCCGCATATTGTTTTGCGATTATTTGATTCCGCGCTCCTTCTTGAGCATAGCGATCTTGAGCTTCTTGATGCACTCCTTTACATCGTCTTCAGTGTAGTTGTTCTCACCGACGATATTGGACTCGATGCCCTCAGGATTCTTGTTGAAATCGACTACGTTGTCAAGATACGGACTCTCAACAACGAAGGTTCCTGCTGTGCCGCTCCAGTTAAGGCCGGCAACAGGAATGCCTCTTTCGCCTATCTCGTTGACGCAGTTTACATAGTCTACATCAAGGTTTCCCCATCCGTCTGTTTCTACAATAACCCCGTCAGGTCTTGCGCACTCAGCTACGACCGCTGCAGTTCTGGAGCATCTGATTTTTTCCTCGTTACCTTCAGGCGATCCGAATACCAGAACTCCCATCAGGTCGATGCCAGGGTCCTCACCAAGCAGTTTAATCAGAGGATCTCTGAAGTGGTGAAGGCTTGTTTCTTTTGTTGAAGGACCTACTCCCATGTTGCACCTCCTTAGTTCATCGCCTTGATGGCACCGTCTCTGAACTCGTTTGGAGTCAGCATGACAGGCATCGCGCCGTAATCTATAAGTGACTTGCCTCCCTCTACGCCGCTTGGCTGATTAGGGAAAATCCATGTGTCGAGCATTGCACCATGTGCAATCATCTCCTTGATTACGAGAACCTTCTTCTGGCCTTTACGGATCCTGTCATAGTACTCGTGTCTTTCTGTGCACTTGGTACCCTCGAACTTCTTGAGCTGTGGTCTGAATTCATTCATCCATTCCTCGACCATTCTGTACGCGTCGATTACAGCGTATCTCTCCTGGCCCATTCCCTTCTTAAAGGTTATGTCGAAGGAAATGATGAAATCGTCATCTGCAGGAGTGCCCGCCCTGTTGAGGTAGAGCATATCTTTAAGGTTGCCCTCGGATGAGCCGAACTCGTGCGCCTGCTCTCCGTCAACATCAACGCCTGTAGGCATCACATACACACCTGTGATAGTGTGGGTGACGCCCTCTCCGCACTTTCCGAGAACCTTTACGGAGATAGGGATTATATCCATAATCGTATTTGTATATCTGTCATGATCACCAGGTTTGATGATCTGGATGTCTATTTTATCAATGACTTCGCCGTATTTTGCGGCCAGCGCATCAAGACCTTCTTTCTTGATTGTCATCTTGCCGTCTGTAGTAATCAGGTTCTCATCGCCGAACTCAACACTGTCCATGTGGAATGCCCTGATAACAAGTCTTCTCAGTTCAATGTCTTCCATTATATGTTTCCCTCTCGCTTTTTTATGCGATAGCCTGCGAACGAGCGCAGCCTGATATTGCCTGCACTCTGTTTCGCACATATTCTCTTTTTAAAGATGGGGCTGATTTCTCAGCCCCATCTTCGGAATAGTCCGATGTCCTATTCGTTTGTCTCTGTACGTCAGTACTAGATAACTGCGTGATACTCGAAAGGCAGCTGAACGATCTTGCCCGGAGTCTCGATTGTCTCGA
>JAFWMD010000049.1 GCA_017510725.1 Mogibacterium sp.
CAGATAATCCTTTCCGCTTACGATCTCTGCCCCTAATTCTGCCTTAATCTTTTCTGCAAGAGTTGATTTCCCGCTGCATTTTTCTCCAATCATGCCAAAAACCATATGTCCTCCTTACCATGTTATCCCTTTAGCCGTTTGAGAGCTTCCTCGTTGTTTCCTGTTATCATTTCAAGCTTTTCACATGTACTCATTTCACCGCAGTCTCCGCAGGTTTCAATATCTTTGATTTTAACGATCATTATAATCGCGATCACCCATGCGCAGATTATTGTCAGGAATCCGGTTTCACTTACGTAATACATCATGTCGTCACCTCTTGTAATTACGCCGAATACTGCCTGATCAAAGTTGTTGTGTGCCGCATGAAGGAAGGCAGCTGGCCAGACACTATTACTCATATATGTCAGACCGCCAATAATGATTCCGACCGGCAATATGCAGAGCACGAATGCAGGCAGTTTATACCATACTGGTGCACCCGCCATATAATCACCGAATGCGAGCAGCGGCAGATGCCAGCATGCCCAGAACAGGCCCGTAGCTATGAGTGCCTTTATATGGTTGCTTCTTTCCGTGAGTGCTGGAAGCATGTATCCCCGCCATCCTATCTCCTCGCCCATTGCGGAAATGACATTGGGTAAAATACCAACAACCATCATCGGAAGACAATCTTTTAATACTACCGGAAAAGCTACACCTGTATAACCGAAATTGTCCGGATGTGTCTTCCAGTAGATCATATATGGGATCAGCAGATAAATCAGAGGAATAAGAACCGCAAGCAGTATGTAGTGAATCCTGCATTTTCTTATCCAAAGCCTGAAGAGAAAACTTTTCAGGGAAAACTTCTCCTTGTTTTCTTTCAGTGAAAACGCGCTTGCAACGATTGCGGAGAACGCCGGGATCCACATCAGGACAAAGTACATCCAGTCCGGTCCGCCCGTTACAATACAAACCTCTGCTATCAGCGACAGAATGATCACCCAAGCGAAAAATGTGATCAATGATATTTTCCCATATCCGGTAGTTGCACTATTACTCATTGTTTCCTTCTTATCCCAGTTTCTGTACTCACACCAGTAAACAGTCCTGTCTGTCACGTCATAGACCAGTGATACGACGGTCAGACAGACTACCTTTGCTTCCTATCGTTCGGTAGCTTGAGGTGTATTTTTTTACCGGTCAGCCCATATGACTGGCCGGCACAGTTATTTTACCTACCGCTCGGTCGTTAGTCAATATATCTTCTATTTATTTTTCAGATAACTTGTTCATAATCTCCTGCATTTTGCTTTCAAAGAGTTCTGCCGGGACCAATGCGACGCCCACTTCATCGCTCGCAACAATCAAACGATCTCCGCCTTTGATCCCGAGATGATCCCGGGCCGCCTTAGGAATGACTATCTGTCCTCTGTCTCCAAGCGTGACCGTACCCCAGATATTCTTTCCTTTTTCAGCAGGAGGAACCATTCCGACTCCTTCAATCGTTTCTGTCTTCAGCAGGCTGTCTAATGTCACTCCATAAACCCTTGCGAGCAGAGCCGCTTTGTCAACATCCGGAACAGTTGCGCCGCTTTCCCACTTTGCATACGCCTGACGGGAAATATCAATTTTTTCTGCTATCTGCTCCTGCGAGTATCCGTTCAGTTTTCTGAGCATGACCAGATTGTCTTTCAGCATTTCGTCACCTCTTCAGAGATCAATTCTTTCAAAATTCTCACACGCTTTATTATACGACATGACAGTCAGCAGTATATATAGAATTGCCCCGGCGAGCAGTGTCGATAATTGCAGACCGATGTGGTCAAAGCCGAAAGCGTTAAGTGCTTCCATCCCCGGGAAATGATGCAATGCCTCGGCGATTCCTATCAGAAGGAAGTTCACAATGATGTATGTGATGAACGGCTTTCCAAGGGTGTAAGCCGTCCTGAAGAATCCTCCGAGAAAGATCAGATTGAACATTCCGAAGATCACCAGCGCACACCCGAGGCAGAATGGATTTGCGTTCATCAGTGCATTCTGACGGTACACAGCCGCATCTGACAGGGCTGTCATTCGCACGAGGGTCAGAACTGCCATCAGCGCGAACCCGCACAGCTCTATCATGACTGAGAACTGGTACTTTCCTTTGACTACATCACGCTTAGCTACCGGCAGCAGAGCTGAGAAAACTATGTCGTTGGCCTCTCTGGCACTCTGAAAGCTCTGGAATATCCCAAGGTTTATGAAAAATGCACTGCATAGTACCGGATATCCCGGCAGCATCGTCATAAAAGCAAACCCGATGAACAAATAAGTCAGCAGCAAAGCACTGAGGCGCATCTCTTTTTTCAAAAGCGCATTCATGATCTCACCTCCCTCTCAAGTCTCAGGAATATTTCTTCGAGTGTTTCTCCCTGTCTTCCCTGATCATGCACGAAATCTGTCTTTGAACAGTCTGCTATGATCTCACCGCCGCTGATATAGACAATATTGTCCGCACATCTCTCAAGATCTGACGTTATATGAGTTGAAAAGAATATGGTAACACCATGTTCTTTGAGTGTCCTGAACAGCCCAAGCAGCTCGTCCCTGGAAAACGGATCCAGGCCGCTTGTCGGCTCATCCAGGATCAGGACTTCTGCTTTGTGTGAAAGGGCCAGGAGCAGGTTGAACTTTACCTTCATTCCTTCCGAAAGCTCTATAGGTTTCTTGTTCTCGTCTATCCCGAACAATTCCATGTATTTCCGGTAGGCATTCTCGTCCCAGTCGCGGTAAAAGCTTCTGGTAACTTCCACTATCTCGCTTATTTTCTTTCTCGGATACCAGCTTACAGTGCCGGTGGAATAGCCGATCCTCTGTTTGATTTCCTTCTCATTGCCCGAAAGCGGCACGCCGAAGTATGAGATTTCTCCGCTGTCTGTATGGATCAGATTCAGCATTGATTTTATTGTTGTAGTCTTGCCGGCACCGTTTCGGCCGATGAAGCCAGTGATTTTGCCCTTTTCCAGAGAAAAGCTGACTTCTTTCAGTCGGAAAGACGGATAAGTCTTGCACACATCCGTCAGCTCTACAATATTCATATCAGTTCCTTTCGATTCGTTTTATCAGATTTATTCGATTTGTTTGATTGTTATGAATATTGTAAAAGTTGTTTGCCCTGCGGACAACCAACCAAAGTTAACATGTTATGTTGTTATTAGTTGCAGCTATGCTGGTATCCTGCTCCCCTGTATTGTAATTTGTTTAGTATCTGTCGCTGAAGATGTTTGATTCGCATTTTATAACTGTTATTAAAGCTACATTACTTAAATGTACTCAGGAGGAGAAACCGATGAAACAGCAACGGAAAACAAGTGTGATAATCTGTATAGCTGTTCTTCTGGCAGCGGTCATTGGTTTGACTGTTTATACCTCCACAAGGCTTAAGTCTCCCGTGACGGAAGAGATCAGTGTGGAGAATAATGCAGCTGTTGACTCTGCGGCTATCCGTGCCCTTTCCTATGACATCGACATGAAGCTTGATACGGAAAAGGAGAGACTGGAGCAGACGGTCTTTATGGATATCGTAAATAAAAGCGGTGATGAAGACTTCAGCAGCCTTTATATACAGAATATGCCTATGCGCCGCACTTTTTGTATAAGGTGAAGCAGCTCTTAGGCGAGGAAGGGTTCTCCGCCTTCTTAAAAGATGTGTACACTTCCTATCAGCTTAAGATAGCGGATACAAAAGGCGTTTTAGAGCTATTGACAAAACATAATGACAGTGAAGAAATAAGAAAACTCATAGAATTTTATTTCCCGGGCGATATTGTCAATGAACTTTTTGCTTCCTGACATGCTTGTCCCTATTTAGCAGAAACAGCTTCTATAAAGTGAAGAACTCCGGAACAAAGTCCGGAGTTCTGTTACTTATCAGCAAATAATAGCTGTTATTTATTTGAAAGATATTTATCGATGGAAGCCGCAGCAAGTTTGCCTGCGCCCATAGCCGAGATAACTGTAGCTGCTCCTGTGACTGCATCGCCGCCGGCATATACTGCCTCACGGCTTGTAAGTCCGTCTTCATCGACTACGAAGCCGCCCTTGCGGTTGACTTCAAGACCCTTGGTCGTGTTCTTGATCAGCGGGTTCGGTCTTGTACCGAGTGCCATGATGACAGCGTCAACTTCGAGTTCGAATTCGCTTCCCTCTACAGGGATAGGTCTCCTTCTGCCGCTTGCATCAGGCTCTCCGAGCTCCATCTTGATGCATCTGATGCCCTTTACGAATCCGTTCTTAGGATCTCTCGGATCATCAGGATTGTTGTATCCCAGGATCTCCACAGGGTTATTCAGCAGTCTGAAATCGATGCCTTCCTCGATAGCATGCTCGACTTCCTCTTTCCTTGCAGGGAGCTCTTCCATCGATCTTCTGTATACGATGTATACGTGATCTGCTCCGAGTCTCAGGGCCGTTCTCGCAGCGTCCATGGCTACGTTTCCGCCGCCTACTACTGCTACCTTGCCTCCCTTCATGATTGGTGTCTTAGGGTCATCGAGATATGCCTTCATCAGGTTCGATCTTGTCAGGTATTCGTTTGCCGAGAATACGCCCTTCAGCGACTCGCCCGGGATGTTCATGAACATCGGGAGTCCTGCTCCGGAACCGATGAATACTGCCTCGAATCCCATCTCATCGAAGAGCTCGTCTACTGTAAGTGTCTTTCCGATGATGACGTTGGTCTCGATGTCCACATCGAGGTCCTTGAGTCCTTCTACTTCTCTTGCAACGATGGCCTTAGGAAGTCTGAACTCAGGGATGCCGTATACCAGTACTCCGCCTGCTGTGTGCAGTGCCTCGTACACTGTTACCTTGTAGCCCTTCTTTGCAAGGTCGCCTGCGCATGTCAGTCCTGCAGGACCCGAGCCTACGATAGCTACCTTGTGGCCGTTCGATTCAGGTGCGACTGCCTTCTCTGTTGCATTGGCATTGTGCCAGTCTGCTGCGAATCTCTCGAGACGCCCGATGCCTACAGGCTCGAACTTGATGCCCATGGTGCACTTAGCTTCGCACTGAGTCTCCTGCGGGCATACTCTTCCGCATACTGCAGGAAGTGTCGATGTCGCATTGATGATCTGATATGCGCCTTCCCAGTCGCCTTCCTTCGCCTTCATGATGAAGTCCGGGATGTTTACATTTACAGGGCAGCCTGCTACGCAAGGCTTGTTCTTGCAGTTGAGGCATCTCTGTGCCTCTACTATCGCTATCTCTTCTGTATATCCGAGTGCTACCTCGCTGAAATTATGCGCGCGGACCTGAGGGTCCTGTGACGGCATTTCATGTTTCTTTGGATCAAGTGCCATTGTTCTTCCCCCTTTCCTCTACGCATTCTCTGCCTGTCTGAACAGGTTGCATGTCGCTTCGTGTGCATGTCTCTCATAGTCGAAGTACATGCGGCCTCTCGAGATCGCCTCGTCGAAGTCGACCTCATATCCGTTGAAGTCAGGGCCGTCCACGCATGCGAACTTCATCACAGGGCCGTCTTCTGTGTTCAGAGTCAGTCTGCAGCCGCCGCACATGCCTGTTCCGTCGATCATGATAGGGCTCATCGATACTGTGATAGGCGCGTCATACTTCTTTGCTGTCAGTGTTACGAACTTCATCATGATCAGCGGTCCGATCGTGATGATCATGTCGAACTTCTCGCCTGCTGCCAGCATCTCATCCAGAGGTACTGTTACGTTTCCGTGCCTACCGTAGCTGCCGTCATCTGTCATCACATACAGCTTGTCCGAGCACTCGTTGAACTCTTCCTCAAGGATGACGAGATCCTCGCTCCTGAAGCCGATGATGCTCGTTACTTCTGCTCCGATACGGTGGAACTCCTGGGCTACAGGCATCGCGATAGCGCAGCCTACTCCGCCGCCTACGATGCACACCTTCTTTATGCCTTCGGTCTCTGTCGCGTTGCCGAGAGGTCCTACGAAGTCCTGCAGATATCCGCCTTCAGGTACGTGGTTCAGGAGCTCTGTCGTTGCTCCTACTACCTGGAAGATGATCTTTACTGTACCCTCTTCAGGGTTCACGCCTGCTACTGTCAGCGGGATACGCTCGCCTTCTTCATCTACTCTAAGGATGATGAACTGTCCCGGTTTTGCCTTGCGCGCTACCAGCGGCGCCTCGATCTCCAGCTGTGTGACCGTTGGTCTGAGAGCCTTTCTTCTTACTACTTTATACATTCGATATCTCCTCTTTTCTCGAGTCGGGAAATAATAATTGCTTATCAATCTTATCACGCTGCACGAGGTGTTAACAATACCAGTTGCATATCGGTATGGTTATAAGTTCACCAAAGCATGCCGAGTTTTTCTATAAAAACAGAGCACTATACCGTGCCCCGTTTCTTTAAAAGTGTTTCTTTTTTTCCGGTAATTATTCAGCCTCGAAATTGTCCTTACCTACTCCGCAAAGAGGGCAAACCCAATCTTCAGGAACATCTTCCCATGCTGTGCCCGGCTCTACTCCGTTATCCGGATCACCTACTTCAGGATCATAAACATAACCGCAAATTGCGCATACATACTTATCCATAATTATCCTCCTGTTAAATAAAGCAAAGTGAGCTTTCCTACATCTGCATTCTACAATTAACACAGCTATAAAGCAATAATATAAAAGCAGGAAATAAGCGACTGCAAAAGCTCTGCAGAAAAGTGCAGAGTTTCTGTAAATGTATCTTTGTGTTAAGTATTACTGGTCATATTGATTAAAATCTATAGTTTTACTTTAATCAGTTTTAAGCCTATAATACAGACAAGAAGAGACAAGAGACGCCGGACGGCGAAGCGAAGACTCCGATCTTCAGGAACAAGGCCGACGGGCGTATGGATATAAAGGAGGTACATCATGAGCATTCTCTTAACTACAGTAGTCGCTGGCATGCTGGCTTATGTTTTCACATTTGAATTCATAGAAATCAAATAGCAGCAGTCGCATCATCATAACATCCTATGAAATAATGACATAACGAAAAGATCCCGGCATCACATGCCGGGGTCCTTTCGTTATATCTCTTTTATGAATTTGACCGCGTAGTCGTAAAACTTTTTCGCCGCGGATGTCATGTGCTCTTTCGATGTATATGCTATCCCGAATTCAACTTTCTGCGGCGGATCGAGCGGGAGCTTCACAAGGTGGTCGTTCCAGTACTGGGCTGAAAGTTCGTTTACAAAGCTCACTCCAAGGCCCATCCTGACCATGGCAAGTGTAGCCGGCGTATCGTAGGTGGTATATTTCACATTAGGCGATACGTTGTTTTTTCTGAAGATGTTCTGAATCTCGAGATCCTTGCCCCATGAGGTCATTATGAAATTGTCCTTCTCACACTCGCTTATTGGGTATGCCTTCGAATCTGCAAGCCTGTGGTTCTCGGGAACGACCGCAATAACAGCTTCATCCGCAAGCGGGGTCCATTCGTATTCCATCGGTTCAGCGTAGGCCAGAAACCCCATGTCGGCAACGTGGTCATCCAGATGCCCGAATATCTCGCTGCGTATGCCTTCCATTATATCGAACTGGACTTCGGGGTAGTCACGCTGGAACGTTCGGACTATCTCCGGGAGCCAGGTCGTAGCGACACTCGGATATGCGGCTATCGTCAGGTTTCCGATAGAAATGCCCTGCATCTCTGAAGCCAGTTCGTACATCTCCTTCTCACGGGCCAGGTAGGAGCGGACTATTGGTGCAAGCCGGGCTCCTTCTGATGTTACTGTTACGCCTTTCTTTGACCGGATAAGAAGGTTGAGGCCGAGGTCTTTCTCGAGAGCCGCGACAAGCTGGCTTACGGCTGACGGTGTGTAGCCGAGAGCTTCAGCAGCAGCTCTGAAGCTTCCGCGTTCAACTGATTCTATAAATGCCTTGCAGCGTGCACTTTCCATGTATCTATTTCTTTCCGCGCAGATCTGAGATGATATCAGCTGCAGCAGAGATTATGCTTGCGGCATGCTCACGCATTTCCGATGCGAGAGCCGGATCTGCCCTGGCGATCGCCGGCAGATTTGCTTCTACATTATAGCTTGCCGATTTGATTCCGGCATCGAGACAGCGGGCTGCAACGTAAATGTCACTTTCGAGCATTTTGTTTGAGCGGCCTTTCAGTGTAGCTGCCAGACGAAGAGCAGCCAGAGAATCCTCCATCACCATGAGCGGTGCCTCTGCAGCAAGAACCGAAACAGAAGCTATGGCAGCCTGTCTGTCCTCCCTGAGAGCATCTTCTATCTGATCCATGATTTCAGGAGTCATGCCGTCTTCATCAATATCATCTATGGTGTGGCCTTCGGCCCTTAGTCTTTTTATCTCGGCCGATACCTTATCAATCTGTATGTCTGAAAACTGACGCGGAAGTGCATAGGCCGCAGAAACCTTACCGAAAGCCTCTGCATCATTGTCTATACCATCCGTCAGGCTGCCAAGCAGTATTTCTGCTTCAGAAAGGATGTCCTTGTTGAGCTCCTCGAACTCAGCGTACTTTGCCTTTCCTATTGTGTGGTTGGCAACCATCATTATAAGGGCGGCTCCCTGCGCTGAAGTCAGCGCAGCGGCGGCGCCGCCGCCGGGGGTCGGGGCACCCGACCCGAGCCGCTCAAGATATTCCTTTATGCTAAAATCCTTGAATGATCTGCTCAATCTTTTACCTCTTTCATTTAATTATTCCGGAAATTCAACGGCCGGTGCTTCGTTCTTTGTCATTACCGGCATCTCTCCTCTTGACTCCCTGCTCTCCTTCAGTTCACCGAGCCGGCCGTTCTTATTCGCCAGTATAAGAATCACGACTATCAGCAGCAGATCTATGAACACCGCCGGTACGCCGCCTTCCACGCCGAACTCATAGCTGTATATCCAGTTGCTGATACCTGTAGCAGCATCCAGATGGAACACAGACGCCTCCGAAACAAGTCCGCTGTTAGGAAGGCCGAATAAGAAGTTTTGTGTGAAATTCCACATCGTATGTATCCCGAAGCACGTCCATATGCTTCCGGAATACCAGCGCAGCATCGAATACGCAATGCCGCAGATAATCAGATCTGCGAGCGCCAGCGCGGATATCCCGTCATTGCCAAGATGCAGCAGCCCGAATAGCGTTCCGTTGATAACTATAGCCACCCACAGCGGATAATGTACGTTGATCCTGTCGTACAGGTAGCATCTGCACCAGAGCTCTTCAGAAGCACTCTGGAAAAACACGCATACAAGCGCGAAAACCATCAGCGGAATCTGCGACGCGGAGAAATCGAAGTATAACTTTATGTCTCCGTGAAGCAGTGCACATAGTATGCAGAAGAAATTCGTAAGGAATCCGAGCAGGAGTCCCAGTCCCAGCTTGCTCATGCTCTTCCCTTCGCGCGAAGGTTTAAACGTGTCAAGCATGAACCTGTTCTTCTTTACGATCAGGCACAGAAGAACAAAGAATATGCATGACACAAGCAGCGGTGTATAGTACTCAAGCACAAAAGACAGCCCTGCTGACTGCTTGCTGATTAACACCCTTGGCAGGCTGCCTATAAACAGCACCAGCAGGCTGTCTACCCATTCGTAAAGAATGTACCATATGAGCAATATCCAGATTATTCGATTCGTGAAGTGTGTTTTTGTAAATATCTCTTTCATTGGCTGATTTTACAAATTTTAATCCCTGCCAGATCTCTATTTGAAGTATCTTATGCCGCTTTCAAACATGTGCATGAAATAATCTCCCGGCACGTTCTTGTAGAGCCCTTTTCCGACTCTCTCTGCATGGCCCATCTTACCGAAGACTCTGCCGTCAGGCGAAGTGATGCCCTCGATCGCCATCATTGAACCGTTCGGGTTGAACAGGATGTCTGATGAAGCATTGCCGTCGAGATCGACATACTGCGTAGCGATCTGTCCCGTAGTTGCCAGACTCTTTATAACATCATCAGGTGCAATGAATCTTCCCTCACCGTGTGAAACAGGTACTGAATAGATATCACCTACATTTGTAAATCTCAGCCATGGTGACTTGTTTGAAGCGACTCTCACGCGTACGATCTTCGATTGGTGGCTGCCGATTGTGTTGAATGTCAGTGTCGGGCAGTTTTCATCCGTGTCGATGATCTTTCCGTAAGGCACAAGTCCAAGCTTTATGAGAGCCTGGAATCCGTTGCAGATTCCGCACATGAGTCCGTCGTTCTTATCAAGGAGACGTGTGACTCCCTCTGAAACGGCTTCATTCCTGAAGAATGCAGTAATGAATTTTGCGGAACCGTCCGGTTCGTCGCCGCCCGAAAAACCACCCGGAATGAATACGATCTGAGCTTCCTTCAAAGCTGCTGCGAATGCCTCGACCGATCTGCTGATCTCATCGGAGCTGCGGTTCTTGATCACCATTATCTCAGGTACTCCGCCCGCCTCACGTACTGCGCGTGCGCTGTCGTATTCACAGTTGGTGCCCGGAAATACCGGTATGAGCACCTTTGGTTCTGCACGCTTGAATATTGGTGTCTGCCAGCTGCGTGCTCTGTATTCCACTTTGCTGACCGGGCCTGTCATGCCTGCGACCAGTGTCGGGAATACTGTCTCAAGCCTGCCCTGATACATCGTAAGCAGTTCACCGAGGCTGACGCTCTCAGTGCCGCAGCTTATTGTCTGTTCCTTTGTTGTATGTCCGAGGATCTCTATGTCAAAGGCACGGCCTGTGAGGTCTGCCTTGTCTGTGACCTCGAGCACCATGCCGCCGTAGCAGTATCCGAAGATAGCCTCGAGATCGTCTGTATCGAAGCTGAATCCGATGCCGTTACCGTAGCTCATCTTCATAACCGCCTCAGCGATGCCTCCGATGCCCGGTGTGTAAGCAGCGACCACATCTCCCGATGCGACCATCTCAGCAACCTTGTTCCACAGCCTGATGAGAGAATCTGTCTTCGGAAGTCCCTTTCCGACGACGTCACCTGTCTCATCCATATAAGGCCTGAACAGCGCAACTCTGTGTCCGGCTTCCTTGAATTCCGGTGAAATGATATTGCCTGTCTTGCCCATTGTGACTGCAAATGAGATGAGTGTCGGAGGAACATCGAGATTCTCGAATGTTCCGCTCATGGAGTCTTTTCCTCCTATCGAGCCTATGCCGAGGCCCATCTGTGCCTCGAACGCTCCGAGCAGAGCCGCAAAAGGCTTGCCCCATCTTGCTCCGTCCTGCTTAGGCGATCCGAAGTACTCCTGGAACGAGAGGTAGACATCCTTGAAAGATGCTCCCGTTGCGATCAGTTTAGATACGGATTCGATGACTGCGAGGTATGCGCCGTGATAAGGCGAAGCCTCGGAAATGTACGGGTTATAGCCCCATGACATCAGCGAGCAGTCGTCCGTCTCGCCTTTCTCGAGCGGAATCTTGTGTACCATCGCCTGGATAGGCGTGATCTGATTGATTCCTCCGAAAGGCATAAGAACTGTGCCAGCTCCGATCGTAGAGTCGAAACGCTGTGACAGTCCCTGCTTTGAGCAGGTGTTGAGGTCTGAAGCCACCTTGTGCATCCCCGCCGTGAAACTTCTGTCCTTGCCGTACATGCTCGTCGACTGCCAGTCGCGCGGCGACTCAGGAGCAATGTCTATATGCTTGTCTGCTCCGTTCGAGTTGAGGAACTCTCTGGAGACATCTACTATCTTTTTGCCGTTCCACCACATCACGAGGCGCGGTTCCTCGGTGACCGTAGCCACCTTTACGCACTGCAGGTTTTCGCCGTTCGCGATGAGCTTGAACAGTTTCTCGTTATCGGCAGAAATTACGCAGGCCATTCTCTCCTGCGACTCGCTTATTGCGAGCTCCGTGCCGTCGAGACCTTCATATTTCTTCGGGACTGCATCGAGATCGATCTCAAGACCGTCGGCCAGTTCACCTATCGCAACGCTGACTCCGCCTGCACCAAAGTCGTTGCATCTTTTGATCATGCGTGTGGCGACTCCGTCACGGAAGAGTCTCTGGATCTTACGCTCTTCAGGAGCATTTCCCTTCTGGACCTCAGCACCGCATGTCTCTACAGAGTGCACATCGTGGGCTTTTGATGAACCGGTCGCACCGCCGATGCCGTCACGGCCTGTTGAACCTCCGAGCAGCATGACTATATCGCCAGGCTCCGGGCGCTCTCTTCTTACGTTGACTGCAGGAGCGGCCGCCATTACAGCACCTACCTCCATGCGCTTGGCAGCGTATCCCGGATGATATATCTCATCGACTATGCCCGTGCACAGTCCTATCTGGTTTCCGTAGCTTGAATATCCCTTTGCTGCGGTAGTAGTTATCGACCTCTGCGGAAGCTTGCCAGGCAGGGTCTCGGATACAGGCTGCAGAGGATCCGCAGCACCTGTGACTCTCATTGCCGAGTAAGCGTATGCCCTGCCCGAAAGCGGGTCTCTTATGCATCCGCCAAGGCATGTGGCCGCTCCGCCAAACGGCTCGATCTCAGTCGGATGGTTGTGTGTCTCATTTTTGAAGAGCAGCAGCCACGGCTCATTCTCGCCGTTGACTTCGACGTTGATCATGACTGTGCATGCGTTGATCTCTTCCGATTCGTCGAGCTTGTCGAGTTTACCCTCTCTCTTCAGATGCTTCACCGCGATGGTTGCGATATCCATCAGCGTTACAGGCTTGTCCCTACCGAGCTCCTTCCTTACTCCCAGATAGTCCTTATAGGCCTTCTCGAGCAGAGGATCCTCAAAGGTAACGCTGTCGATCACCGTGTTGAACGTGGTGTGTCTGCAGTGATCCGACCAGTAGGTATCGATCATCCTTAGCTCGGTGATCGTCGGATCCCTGTGCTCAGTATCGCGGAAGTACTCCATGCACATTCCGAGATCAGCCTCGTCCATAGCGAGCCCCATCGATCTGATACAGCCTCTCATCTCGGCTGCAGTCATGTTGTTGAAGCCTTCGAGCACCTTTACCTCGGTCGGTATCTCATAATGCATTTCGAGGGTCTCCGGCTTATCGAGGGAAGCCTCTCTGGTCTCTACCGGGTTGATCACGTAATTCCTTACTGCATCAACATCGGCCGGCATGAGATCGCCGCAGAGCACGTATACCCTGGCAAATCTTACCGCAGGTCTCTCTCCGCGGCTGATTATCTGTATGCACTGTTCAGCTGAATCCGCACGCTGATCGTACTGGCCCGGAAGCGCTTCCACGGCAAATACAAAGGCTGCCTTCTGGTTCCGCTCCTCATCGGCATACGCATAGCCGTTGTCGTCGATGAAAAGGCCGGTCAGCTCCTCGAGTGAATCCGCCGTGTTGTCGAGCTGAGGCTCAGCAAATACCTTCCATCTGCAGTCCGCAAACAGCGCCTCATCTATGTTCTCTACATCATATCTGTTTATGACTCTTACGTCTTCGATGCGTTCGATACCCAGAAGCGTCTTGACTTCGCTCCTGAGTGCCGCTGCCTCATTCGCAAGACCCGTTTTTTTCTCTACGTAGATCCTGTAGACCATCTCTTCTCCTTTATCTGACAGCTTTCAAAGCTCTCTGTCCTATATCCGCTCTGTAATACTTGTTTGCAAAATCTATTCTGTCGAGCATGTCGTACGATGCTTCTATGGCCTCAGCCAGAGTCGGCTCAACAGCCGTGACTCCAAGCACCCTTCCTCCTGATGTGAGCAGCCTGCCTTCTTCTTCGACAGCCCCTGCCACGTATACATGCGGAAGCACATCCTCAGGTATATCTATTTCATAGCCCTTTTCATAGCTGACCGGATATCCGTCCGAAGCAGCGATAACGCAGCATGCGCAGCCGTTCTTCCATCTGACGTCAACTTCCGACAGCCTCTCCTCAGTGACAGCCTGCATTATGGTCAGAAGGTCGGTGTCGAGGAGCGGGAGCACCACCTGCGCTTCAGGATCGCCGAACCTGCAGTTGTACTCGATCACCTTAGGACCTTTTGCCGTGATCATGAGGCCGAAGTACAGGCAGCCCTTGAAGGTGCGGCCTTCGGCGTTCATGGCGTTCATCGTCGGCACGAATATCTCCTCCATGCAGCGTGCCGCCGTCTCTTCAGTATAGTACGGGTTCGGTGCTACTGTACCCATGCCGCCAGTGTTGAGGCCAGTGTCTCCGTCGCCTGCGCGCTTATGGTCCATCGAGCTTATCATCGGGACTATGGTCTTGCCGTCCGTGAACGCGAGCACTGATACCTCCGGGCCTTCGAGAAACTCCTCGATGACTATGCGGTCGCCGCTCTCTCCGAATTTGTGATCTTCCATCATCGACCTGACGGCATCCACTGCATCCTCGCGGGTCTCCGCGATCACGACTCCCTTGCCTAGCGCAAGGCCGTCCGCCTTGATGAC
The DNA here is from genome assembly GCA_017510725.1 of Mogibacterium sp. GTDB lineage: Bacteria > Bacillota > Clostridia > Peptostreptococcales > Anaerovoracaceae > Crickella. The sequence goes on from JAFWMD010000049.1 coordinate 14,321, forward strand.
CGTCGGCACCGGTGCGCTTTCCAGATAGTAGAGCGCATCATCGATGTTGTCGAATGTATGATAGCGCGCAGTAGGTATGCCATACTTCTTCATGAGGTTCTTGGAAAACACCTTGCTGCCCTCGATAACTGCAGCTGCAGCCTTTGGACCAAAGCACGGTATTCCTATATTCGTAAGTTCGTCTACGCATCCCATCACGAGCGGGTCATCAGGCGCAACTACCGCATAGTCAGGCCTGTGCTCCTTCGCGAATGCCTTGATGCCTTCGATATCAGTCGCCCTGACAGGGAAGCATTCGGCATCCATTGCGATGCCGCCATTACCAGGCAAAGCGTAGATTTTGTCTACACCGGCGTTCTCTCTCAGCTTCTTTATGATGGCGTGCTCTCGGCCGCCGCCTCCGACTACCAGAATATCCATCCCGTGCTCTCCTTCCGATCTGCCCTTTACTTTTCCATGCTTATTACTTTAGTGGTGGAATAAGCGCATGCCGGTGAAGGCCATCGCTATTCCCAGCTGGTTGCAGCAGTCGATCACTGCGTCGTCGCGGATGGAACCGCCCGGCTGTGCTATATAGCTCACGCCCGATGCGGCTGCTCTCTGCACGTTGTCGAAGAACGGGAAGAAGGCGTCCGATCCGCACGATACTCCGCTGATCGAATCGAGATATGCCCTCTGCTCCTCATCCGTGAAGCGCTCCGGCTGCTCTTTGAAATACTTCTGCCATACGCCTTCGGCACAGCAGTCTTCTTCATTCCTGTTTATGTAAGCGTCGATGACATTGTCTCTGTCAGGACGTCTGATCTCATCTCTGAAAGGCAGGTTCAGCACCTTGTCGTGCATGCGCAGGAACCAGGTATCGGCCTTGCCGCCTGCGAGCCTGGTGCAGTGTACTCTGGACTGCTGACCTGCTCCGACACCTATCGCCTGTCCGTCATGCGCATAGCATACGGAATTCGACTGTGTGTATTTGAGCGTGATCAGCGCCACGATGAGGTCGCGCACGGCCTCCTCAGGCAGCTCCTTCTTTTCAGTAACGACGTTTGAGAGAAGCTCGCGGTCGATTTTAAAGAAGTTGTGGCCCTGCTCAAATGTTACTCCGAAGACCTGCTTTGTCTCCTTTTCAGGAGGCAGGTAGTCAGGGTCTATCTGCACTATGTTGTATCCGCCCCTTTTCTTCTGCTTCAGAAGTGCCATCGCTTCGTCGGTATATCCCGGAGCAATAACTCCGTCAGATACCTCGCGCTTTATGATGCGTGCCGTTGTCTCATCGCAGACATCCGAAAGTGCGATCCAGTCGCCAAATGAGCACATGCGGTCCGTTCCCCTTGCCCTTGCATATGCACAGGCGAGCGGAGAATCATCCAGACCTTCTATGTCGTCTACAAAGCACGCCTTCTTCATCTTATCTGTCAGCGGAAGGCCTACGGCGGCGCCTGCCGGACTGACGTGCTTGAATGAAGCTGCAGCCGTCAGTCCGAGAGCTTCCTTAAGCTCGCGGACGAGCTGCCACGAGTTCAGCGCGTCAAGAAAATTGATGTATCCCGGTCTGCCGTTGAGGACCTCGAGTGGCAGCTCTGCGCCGCCTTCCATGAATATCCTCGCAGGTTTCTGATTCGGGTTGCAGCCGTATTTAAGTTCGAATTCTGTCATACCAGTCTCCTATATATAAAAGGCGCAGGCTGATGCCGGAAACATATCCGCCCCGGTCGTTCCCAGGCGCTCTTTGTTTTGCGTTATCTTTTGTTAGTGCTGAAGGCAGTTACTCTTACATATGGCGAAAGTCTGCGTACAATCGGCATTCCGCTCAGCCTTTCGTCCGGGCCGGATATGTTTCCGGCTTCCTGCGTTTCTAGCAATTCTTATTTATCAGACGGCTTTCAGTCTCGCCGCTTGCTATATCCGTATAACGGACGTACAGCGAAATCTTATTGTCCTCATCGAGAGCGTTCCAGATCTCCTCTGTGAACGCGTCGATGCTGTCCGGTATCTCTACGCGTTCAGGTTCCCCCTGAAATGTAGGCAGCGGGTTGCCGTCATGCTCATATGTGTGAATGAAGTGTCCCGTTCCGCAGACCGGCGCGTAATCATAGCCGAAGCGGTTGCATGCGCTTCCTTCCGCATCTGCGCTCTTGAGAATGCTCATTCTGTATCTGAATGCTCCCTCTCCATCAAACACTGCCTCTGCGCTGATGCGCGGTGTGAAGTTCGGGGCATCCGGCTCGAAGCATCTGGACTCCAGGGCCTCGTAGAATGATTTGCCTTCAGCAAGGCCGTCGTATATCGTATCCGTCTGGTCACCGTTGGTGACGATCAGGTGGTCTTCAAAGGTCCTGACTGCCGCATAGATTATGAGGCTTGGATCCTCGAGCTTCGAAACATCGAAGGGCTCTGTAAAAACAGCTCCGTCCCTTTCAACAAATACGCGGTTCCTCGAATTAACGGACCGTCCCATAATAAAATATGCGATGACAGCTTTGGTGCCATCGCAGGACTGTCCGACCACGATGCCGCGGCCAGGATATTTGTTTCCCTCTACCGCATCACCGAATTTCCTGACTTTATAAACGTCCATGTCGCTCCTTTACTATTTTGCGGCAGATCTTTGCCACCGCTACCGGCAGAATAAGCCACTCGGCCTGTTCCATTACACGCCTCTGGAGTACCTCAGGCGTATCGCCCTCTTCCACGCTGACCGCTTTCTGAGCGATGATCTCCCCGCCGTCAGCGATCTCGTTTACATAATGGACCGTAGCGCCTGTAACCTTAACACCTCTTTCGAGCGCAGCGATATGCGGCTTCAGCCCATAGAATCCGTCACCGCAGAATGACGGTATGAGAGACGGATGTATGTTTATGATTTTGTGATCATAACGCGTAACAAAATCCTTGCTGAGAATCATGAGGAATCCTGCAAGAACTATGAGATCTATGTTTCTGGAATCGATGAGTTCGCAGCATGCTTCCTCGAAGCCTTCCTGCCCCCCGCCGGCCTTGCGCGTAATCACGAAAGCCTCGATGCCTTCTTTACGGGCACGCTCAAGCGCGTACGCATCCTCCCTGTTTGAAATGACGAGTACGATCTCTCCCTTTTCAATAAGGCCCGATTTCTGGGCGTCTATCAGAGCCTGCAGATTGGTGCCTGTACCGCTGACCATCACGGCTATCCTGGCTTTATCTGTCATACGAACACCTTCAAAAATGTTTTGCAGCAACGCTATTTTATTTCTGAACCCATTATACCTCAGAGATAAAGTCTATTCTATCGTAATCTTCTCTTTTCCGCGTATGATATCGCCAATCACATACGCGTCCTCTCCGTTTGCGCGCAGCACGTTGAGTGCTGTCGGAGCATCTTCGCGCGACACTATTACCGTCATGCCGACTCCCATGTTGAAAGTGTTGAACATGTCGTGATCGCTGATGACTCCTACCTTCTGTATCAGTTCGAAAATCGGCTGTACGCGAATCGCCTTGCGTGCCACTCTGGCAGTCAGGCCGCCCGGTACAGATCGCGGAATATTCTCATAGAATCCGCCGCCTGTGATGTGCGAGATGCCTTTGATCCTTTCAGCTCCGAGCTTGTCGATAAGTGCCAGTATAGGCTTGACATAGATTTTTGTAGGCTCAAGCAGCACATCTCCCAGGGCTTTTCCTCCGAGTTCCGTGTTGCCGGCTTTCATCGCCATGATATCCGGCTTATCGAGAGCAAACACCCTGCGTACCAGTGAGAATCCGTTGGAATGAACTCCGCTCGATGGAAGCGCTATGATGATATCGCCCGCAGCCATGCGGCTGTTATCGATGATCTTGTCCTTATCCACTATACCTGTGCAGTATCCGGCGATGTCGTATTCGTTTACAGGGTAAAAGCCCGGCATCTCCGCAGTCTCTCCTCCGATGAGAGCTGCACCTGCCTGCACGCAGCCTTCACACACACCGGCAACGATCTGTTCGATCTTCTCAGGAACGTTTTTGCCGCATGCGATATAGTCGAGAAAGTACAGTGGCTTTGCTCCAACGCATATTACATCGTTTACGCACATGGCTACACAGTCGATACCTATTGTATCGTGCTTATCGAGCATGAACGCAAGTTTGAGCTTAGTGCCGACGCCGTCGGTACCGCTGACGAGCACCGGCTTGCTGATGCCTTCGAGGTCGAGTTCAAAGAGCCCTCCAAAGCCTCCTACCTGGCCCATAACTCCCGGGACCGCAGTCCTGGCGATGTGCTTCTTCATGAGCTCCACTGCCCTGTATCCGGCTGTGATATCTACTCCTGCCGCTTTGTAACTGTTTGATGATGAATTCGTAATCATTGAACACCTTCTGTTCTGTCTGCTGCTGTGCTGCCTGTTTCTCTAGTCATCCCTGCCTGTCCAGCAATATTTACATAGTTTGCACGACGGGAGTCCGATTGCCTCCACGACGCCGTCCAGTGTCTGGAACTCCAGCGTCTCAAAACCCATCTTCTCGGCGATGACCTCACGCATCCTGCGTCCGCGCTCTGTATTTGCGTCAGAGTACTCGTCCAGATGCTCAAGCCCCTCTTCGCCTTCTATCTCTGCAATGATCCTTCTCGAGAGAAGATCCATGTCGCTCCTGTTACGCGAGAAATTGAGATACTTGCATGCGTACATGATAGGCGGGCAGGCCGATCTCATGTGGACCGACTCCGCTCCGTTGTCGTAGAGGAACTCGACCGTCTCACGCAGCTGTGTGCCGCGAACGATGGAGTCATCCACAAACAGGAGGTTCTTGCCCTTTATGAGTTCCGTGACCGGTATCTGCTTCATCTTTGCGACCTTATTGCGCTCTGCCTGTGTGGTAGGCATGAAGCTTCGCGCCCAGGTAGGCGTGTATTTGATGAACGCTCTTGCAAAAGGCAGATGTGTCTCGTTTGAGTAACCGATCGCATGCGGTGTGCCGCTGTCAGGCACGCCGCCTACATAATCAACTTTGGAGACATCGAAGCCGTTTGCCATGTCGTTGCGCGCCATGATACGCCCGTTCCTGTAACGCATGACCTCTACGTTCGTCCCCTCGTAAGTAGTCGTCGGATATCCGTAATAACTCCAGAGGAATGCGCAGATCTTCATCTCTTCGCCCGGAGCCACAAGCTGTCTGCAGCTGCCCGGTGTGAGTTCTACTATCTCTCCCGGGCCGAGGTCCCTGAAATCCTCGAAGCCGGCCTTCAGAAGAGCGAACGACTCGAAGCTTACCGCTGAAGCATTTTCGCTTACCGCAACGCTCATCGGGAGTCTTCCCTTAAGGTCACGGGCAGCAATTATGCCGCCGCCCTCTTTGAGCACGAGTATCGTTGCCGAACCGTCGATCGTCTCCTGAGCATATCTGATGCCCTCTACAAGGTCTTCCTTTTCTGAGATAAGCGCCGCAGTCAGTTCCGTCTGATTTATCCTTCCGCCCGTCATGGCTTCGAGATGACCGTGAGAGCCTTTAAGCACTATGTCTGTGATCTCGTCAACATTATTGATGATGCCAACAGTGCATATCGCATATGTACCGCTGACCGAACGGAACAGCAGCGGCTGTGGATCCATGTCACTGATGCACCCTATTGCCGCCTTGCCTTTCATCTTGCTGACTATGCCCTCGAATTTCGTGCGGAAAGGCGCGTTCTCTATATTGTGGATCTCACGCTGAAATCCACGCTCTTTGTCATATGAAGCCAAACCGCCCCGGCGTGTGCCGAGGTGGGAATGGTAATCTACGCCGAAGTAGACGTCAAGTATGCAGTTTTCGTTAGATGTGATGCCGAAAAATCCGCCCATATAGCCAGTCCTTCCAGTCGATCTATGCGAAGAACAGTTCGTTCAACTTGAGCGGCTCGATGTACTCGCCATTCTTATATACACGCATATTTCCGGATGCGATCTCATCGATCAGCATTACCTTGCCGTCCGCGTCATAACCGAACTCAAACTTGATGTCGTAAAGCTCGAGCCCTTTATCTTTCATGTCGTCAGCTACGATCTTTGTGATCTTCTGAGTCATGTCTCTGAGGTCATCATACTGCTCCTCTGTCATGACTCCGAGTACCACGAGACCGTCTTTTGTTACCAGAGGATCGCCGAGAGCGTCGTTCTTGAAGGTAGTCTCCACATAGTAAGGGAGATCCGTACCCGGCTCTACATATTCTCCGTATCTTTTGATAAAACTGCCTACTGCCTTGAGTCTGCAGATGACCTCGAGTCCGTGTCCGAATACCTTGGCCGGCTTTACTTCCATTGTAGTATCTTCAAAGTTGGCTTTCACATAATGAGTCCTGATGCCTGCTTCGTTGATTTTTTTGAAGTAGTAATCCGTCATCTGAAGGTTGATGTCTCCAACGCCTTCGATGGTCAGTCCGATCTGGTTTTCGCCCGGATCAAACTTTCCGTCCTTGCCTGTGACATCATCCTTGAACTTCAGCAGATAGTTACCGTTCTCAAGTTCGAATACGTTTTTGGTCTTGCCTGTGTAAACAAGTTTCATCTTAGTCCTCCTCTTTTATATGCGGCTTTCAATTGTTTTGTCTTTTTTCAGTACTGCCTCCGATTCGGCATTCCGGCGCGCGATAAGCTTCTGCGCCAGGTCTTCGTCAGACAGCGCAAGTATCTCGGCGGCAAGGAGCGCTGCGTTTTTGCCCCCGTCTATCGCGACCGTTGCGACCGGGATTCCGCTCGGCATCATCACGGTCGATAAAAGAGCATCCATGCCGTCAAGCGCAGCGCTTTTGCATGGCACTCCAATAACAGGGAGCGTCGTATTAGCGGCTATCGCTCCCGCAAGGTGAGCTGCCATGCCGGCGAAGGCTATGACAACGCCGAAGCCTTCGTCCCTTGCCGCCAGTGACCACGCTCCAGCCTCAGCAGGTGTGCGATGAGCCGAATACACATGAGCTTCGTAAGGTATGCCAAGTTCTTTCAGTACGGATGCTGCCTTCTGCACTACCGGCAGATCGCTGTCGCTTCCCATGATAAGTCCTACCTTCTTCATCGCTCCCACCTTTCCTGTTCTTATTTGTCGTCGATGTTCAGTTCGTCTCTGGAATAGACTCTTGTCTTACGGGTATCCTTATAGACCATCGCCTTTATCCCGTGGTAAAGCCCCCTGAGGATGGCAAAAATCAGGAACATCACAAGGAATCCCGTGATGCCGTATGCTATATCCTCACTTTCCATTACACCTGTGCCCGTGTACCACTGGCCCACTTCTATGGCAAATGCCAGCACTATTATTACCGTAAACACATACAGCCAGGTGATCACCATCGTATGATCACGTTTCGCGAGCATTTTGAACAATGGATACAGGAAAAAGATAAGCAGCATCCCGAAGATACCGAAGACAATAAAATGCAGCTGCTTGTCATCAAAGTACCAGCCGCCTGCATCGTTTATGCGGAGCACACGGTCGTGTACCCTCGCAACCCATGTTGTAAATGTATAAATAATATCCCACATTGTCATAGCGATATTATAATACGTTTGTTGCTCTCTTTTGTGTTCTAATTGCGAAACCTCAACGTTTTGAAGCATTTTCAGCCTTACGAAATATAAAGGTTTATGTTTGTAAAGATATATTGAGAGCCTGATGCCTGCGTTCCTATAATTTTGAATGGACACATACCGGCTTCGCTCATATTGACATGCCGGTCGGTTCGCATCTTATAAAAAAAGTGGGAATAACTATGGAGAACAAATGCAATCAGATAAAGAAAAAGGTGATCGCTCTCATGCTGACGGCAGCAGTGGTATTTACCGCTATGCCTCTTCTGAGCATCCCTGCATTTGAGGCCTCTGCGGCAGCGGTTACAGCGACCGGTAAGGTAAGTGAAAGCGGTGTCAATCTCAGATCTTCCGCAAGTGTCAGCTCCTCATCGGTAGCGACCCTCAGAAAAGGCAAAAAACTGACCATCCAGAAGGAGATCTTCACCAAGAAGAAGAATCTGAAGGCGGAGAACCGCTGGTACTATGTCACAGCAGGCAAAAAACAGGGCTATATCAGGTCCGACTTTGTTACGGGCATCAGCTGGAGCAATACCGCTGCGGTAACGACCGAAGAGCTCAACTACAGGACAGGCCCGGATACAGCATTCAAGAGACTGGGCACTACAGGAGTCGGTGCCCGTGTCACACTTCTTCTTCCTGCAAAATTATCCGGGAGCAGTCTCGCGTGGTACAAGGTAAGCGTGAACAGCAAGACTGCGTATGTATGCGCAGACTACATCAAGTTCGGAACGTCCCTCTTCATCCAGAAATCTGCAAAGGAACTCGAAGGCAAATCCGATCTCGCAAGAGCTCTGCTGGTCAACCCTACCAGAGGCGGCAAGGCAAGAGTCGTTTATACATTCACTCCGGACAACTGCAAGAAGCGCTTTGCGATTCAGGGATATAAAAAGGCGAAAGTCCCTCAGGGCTTTACATTCAACGGAAGTGAATACTATATCGTCTACGGCATGGCAGCCGGTCAGAGCATAGTTACATATGCCCAGGATGGCACGCGTCTCGCCGAGTCAAAGTTCGCATTCTCGATCGGTCACCCTAACGGCATAACCTGGGACCCGGTCACTAAGTTATGCTATGTCTTCAAGGGCAACCAGAAGAGGATCTACACCTGGAACCCTGCGACTAATAAATTCGGCAAGTCGAAGACTCCATACTCATCTTCAGGCGTCGGATACGACAATGCTACCAACATGATTTTCGCAAGCTCACATACCGGCATCAGGATGTACACTGCTGACGGAAAGTTCAGGCACCAGAAGCTCTTCCCAAGATGCAAGCCGGGCTTCTTCCACTACATTCAGGACTGCGGAGCGGGCGAAGGTTTCATCTTCCACGGTGTCAGCGGAAGAAGCAAAAAGACCAAGAACCAGCTCGATATCTACAGGGCAGCCGACATGGCGTATCTGGGATCCATCAAGATCACCATAGGTGAGTTCGAGAGCGCAGTAGTCGGACCTGGCGGGTACCTGGAGCTGCTTATCAACACGGACGGCAATATCGACTATGTATGGCGTACACCGCTCAACATAAACGAACTGAAATAAAAAGCCATTTTATACAGACATGAAAAGAGAGACCAGTCCGGTCTCTCTTTGTTATTTACAGAAACTGCATGTATCTAGCCCTTGCGCAGTTCAGCGATCTTCTGGCGTGCCGTGATGGCCAGATAGAGGATCTCGTTTGCAGGAGTCGGTATGCCGTGCTTTTTGCCAAGCCTTACGACTTCGCCTGCATATTCGTCGATCTCTAAAGTCCTGCCCGCCTCATAATCCTGAAGCATGGACATCTTCTTGTCAGGCGGGAAGTTGACGAGTATCTCGATGATATCATCGCGGTCCTCCTCGGTCAGATTCACGCCCTCAGCCCATGCAAGCTCAAGGATCTCGTCCATAAGCATCTTCATAAGTTCTCTTACTTCCTCGACCTGTCCGAAGAAGCCGCACTCAGCCTGCACCTCAACGGCCGTCTGGCTGGCACCGGTGTTGAGCATCCACTTACGCCATTTTGCCCTGCGCATGTCTTCATACACCTTTACGTTGATGCCCAGCTCCTTCAGTCTTTCATATGCTTCTATTACTTCAGGCTTAGGGTCGTGGTTATCTGCATAGCCGATCTGCATCTCGCCAAGTGTGCGGTAGTATACCCTGCGGCTCATCCTGTGTGCGTCAGTCCTGAGAACTACTCCGTAAAAAACACGGTTTTCAGGGAACTCTTTTTCGAGTAGAGTCGATGTCGTGATTCCGTTTTCGATAGGAAGAAGAATCGTGTCCCTGTCGATCAGCGGACGGATATCTTTAATAACCGAATCCATGCTGTATGTTTTTGCCGCAAGGATCAGGAGATCAATGTGGATGCCCTGTGAAGGATCCGAATACACTGCAGGGTGAAATACCTCGTTGTTTACAGAGATACCCTTTTCGTTGAGACGTTCAGCGCGCGCACCCGTTGCGAGCAGATAAACGTTCTCCGGGTCCCTTTTATACATTTCATACATCAGGGCGCTGCCTACTGAGCCCGCGCCGATAATGCCTACTGTTCTTATCATCTGTATGTTCCTCTTTTTCAAAGAAATAGCCTGATTTCCGACATAAGCATATCAGATTTCAGGCCTGTAAATCCATCATAACCGGTAAAAATTAACTCTTACAGCCCTTCCCCCAAAGTTTCGATATTCAGACTTGTCTTCCAGATATAGTCTACGCTGCTTGAATTGTTGGACAGGATCTCAAGGAATCCGTCATTGTCGACTATGCAGCTCTCAACCTCCGAAAGCTCACATGAGATCGTTCCGAGGTAACGTCCGTTCTTCATGTCATAAAGGTCTATGTAGTTGGTGCCGTGCTTGCTGCTTCCCGACAGACATCTGAGCATTATGCCCGCATGGCCGCCGCAGTCCTGTGTAAATGTAGAACCGCTGTGTTTTACCACGCCGCATCTGTATTTCACGCTGTAGCCATCGCTTATGTCGTAAGCAACCATGGCAGTACGCGAGCAGGTGTAAAGGAGCTTCTCCTTTCTGTCGTAACCGATGCCTGAGCATCCGTATGACAAATTGACCGATCCATAACTGTCTGAAGTCGGCTCATAGGTATAAACCTTTGAGGTCCATCCCTTTGCGCAGTAACAGAGTCCGTTCTCATCGGCGTATGCAAGCCCGTTCGGATGTCCCATTGAGATGCTCGGTACGCTCACGTCCTTGCCATCCCCGTCAACATCAAAACTGATCATGCGGTTAGGATTTCCCATGCCATATGCGACTATGTATTTGTCTCCGGTATATCCGAGGCCCTGCGGTACTGCCGCTCCGTTTGCCCCGGTGATCCTCTTGACGATCTCGCAGTTGTCAGAGTCAAGGCTATATATGATCCGCGCCGATGCCCCTCCTGCGCTCACGGGCTCTGCATCGATGACTTCAAGCTCCACCACCTTGCTGGCGCTCTCGTATTCAGCTGAGGATCTGGCGGTGACAGTGATATCCGTGACACCTTCACCGTTGATCTTTATCTCACGTGTTTCAGGATCTATCTCGGCGACTTCAGGATCGCTTGATTCGTACATCAGATCGGTCGCAGCATCGGCCTTCAGTCTGAACGGCTTACTGAATGTGAATTTGGTTATCTGTTTATCGACCTTTATCTTCTGGGACTTCTTGGTGCTGAAACTGCGCGGCTCTGTCACTGCGCCTTCCTTCTCTTTACTGTCCGGCCTGATTACGAATGAGTATGATGTATCCTTCTTGAGATCCTTTACAGTGATCTCCGGTACATCGGTTTCTACTTCGCTCCAGCTGTCGTCGATCACGACTTCTTCTTTTTCACTTCCGGACTGATCTTCTGCTTCCGGCGTCTTATCTGCAGCAGGTTCCTCTTCTGCAGGTTCGTCACTCTCCTTGTACCAGACCTTGTATACATCTGCATTGCGCGCATCGTCCCAGCCAAGAACGATGTAGTCAGCACCCCTGCCCGGAGAAGTGATTGAGTCTCCTTTTATACTGCCGGGATATTGTTTGTAGTGATTGACAGACATTACTATTACGAGGGCCAGGGCTTCCACAAGCAAAATTGAGACAAGCGAAAAGAACAGGCGCCATCTGCGGGCCTTGGCAGGGCTGAGCCTGATGAGCCTTTTGCGTTTTCCTTCACCGGCTGTCCGTTTGCTGGTTCTCTTAACTTTTTCTTCGCTTGTGTTCTCCGGCATATTCTCCTTCTTCATGTCTGATGAGCCACCATCACACCGACACTTCTCGATTTTATGCAAATGGAGTGCCAAAGGCAAGGTCTTTGCCTAATCATTCACAGAATCTTCCCATAGAAAAAACCGCAGGAGCATGTCCCGCGGTTCCTTCGTCTTTTACTGATCTGCGTCGAATGACAGTATCGCGACTACTCTGGCTCTCTTGATAGCCTTTGCAACTGCTCTCTGGTGCATTGCGCATGTGCCTGTGACTCTTCTAGGGAGGATCTTACCTCTCTCTGTGATGTATTTCTTAAGAGTCTCTGCATCCTTGTAGTCGATCTTCTTGTCCTGATCAGCACAGAACTGGCAGACTTTACGTCTTCTGATGCCTGTGTTCATGCGCTTAGGTCTTGAATTTCTTTCCATGATTCGTGCTCTCCCCTTTCTTAGAATGGAATATCATCTTCAGCGGCCTGGAATGTATCCGGCATGTCGTCGAAGCCCGTGAAGGCATCCTGCGGTGCGCTGAAGCCGGTGTCCTGTGTCATGCCGCCGAAGCTCGGTTCTCTGCCGGTGAACGTATCGCGGCTTACGCCCTGTCCGCCACCATTGCCGCTGCCGAGGAATTCTACTCTGTCGGCTACGACATCTGTCGTATAGACTGTGACACCTTCTCTGTTTTTGTAGCTTCCTGTCTGGATCCTACCCATGACGGCGACCTGTCTTCCTTTGCTGAGGTAGCGGTCGCAAGTCTCAGCCTGTCTGCCCCATACAGTGATACGGATGAAATCCGCACCCTGGTCTTCGCCCTGTCTTCTAGGCCTGTCCACTGCGATAGTGAAGCGGCATACTGCAGACTGTGTATTTGGCGTGTAGCTGAGTTCAGGGTCTCTGGCAAGTCTTCCGATAAGTATTACACTGTTCATAACTTACCTCCCCTTGTGATTACTCTTCGTCCTGGCAAACGATGATATGTCTCATAACGTTTTCATTGATCCTGAGTCTTCTGTCGAGTTCCTTCGGCAGGTCTGCTTCGGCCTTGAACGGGATTACTACATAGTAACCTGTGTTCTTCTTGTTGATGCTGTAAGCAAGTCTTCTGTCGCCCCAAACATCAGCTTCACCGGCCTCGCCGCCAGCATTGATAACAGTCTTTACTGTCTCAATGAGGTTTGCCTTAGTTTCTTCGTCCAGGCTTGGATCAAGCACGAATAGAAGTTCATAATCTCTCATGTTGACACCTCCTGTGGTCTTTTTGGCGCAGGTTTGCCCTGCGCAGAAAGTAATAAATTAGGGCGCGTCCATATGACGCGCCCATATATTTTATTCAATCAGCAATGCAAATGCAACTGTTTTTTTATTTTTATTCTGCTATTCTTCTGGCATCTTTCTTGCCATCTCATGGTTTGTATATGCCGGGTCACCTGTCACCTCTCTGATGACTTTGATGCCCTCAGGCATCGTGACTTCCTCGTTTTCGTCCTTCAGTTCTATCTCGAGTATCGCCTGTTTCTTCCACTCAGGATAAATGTCTATCTCATAATACCTGTTGTTTTCCGTGAGACAGTAGCGGGTCTTACGTATCGGCCTGCGCTCAGGATCTGCTTCTGCCAGGAAAGATACGTATTCCTTCATGTCTATCCTGCGGTCGACCTCGACTCTTGTCGTATCCGAGATGCGTCTCTTTTCAGTTCTGTAGCACATGAAGTTGCCGTTCTGTCCGCGCTGACGCACTCTTGCTTCAGTTCCGTCCGGCTGATCCTTAAGATATGTCTGCATCATTTCTACCTTGCTGCAGTTAGGCAGATCTTCAAGTCTCAGCAGATCAGGATATCTGATCAGGTATTTGCGCTCTATCTCCATTGGCTCAGGCTCGCCGAGGAATGCCGCTATCTCCGCCACTACCCTGTGCAGCTTTTCTTCAAATCCGGTCGAGTTATCTATTACCCTGAGATGAGGATGTCCTGTCCACGCTGCAATCAGTTTGTCATCAAGCGCAGCCGCCTGCTCCGGTGTCTCTGTCCTTACCGAAGAATTGGCGTATGCCTCAGGAGCTCCCTTTGCAGCAGTGACCATGTGTATTATGGCATCGTACTGATCGCGTTCTGCCACCTCATTGGTATGCAGCGCTCTCATGACAGCGTCAAAGTCTTCCTGTGACATGTATGCCTTGTTGTCAAGGACTCCGCGGTCGCAGACTATGAGCACCTTGTCCGCATCCATCGAGCGTGCTGCTTCGTCAAAGACGGATTCCTTTTCTTTCTGGAGCCTTACCTGGCATTTCTGATAATCCAGATTGCTTCCGCAGGTCCACGGAGCAACTCCGCCGCCGATAAGCTCAGTGGCTGTCTCCGGAATGAAGAGCACGCGGTAGCCGCGCTTTTCAAACTCCTCTTTTATCCTGCTCATGCCGGTTGTTTTGCCGGCACATGGCCCTCCGGTTATAACGATCTTAGTGATTTCCATATCGTGTTCCTCCATCATTCCGGTAAGTTCATCCATGGATATCCTGTAAATGTCTGCCAGTTTGCGCAGCTGGCTCAGCGCAGGTTTTGATCTTCCGTTCTCCCATTTGGAGACCGCCTTGTCGCTCACCCCGAGCCTGTGTGCCAGAAGCTGCTGGGTCATGCCGTATCTTTTTCTGAGCTCTGTCAGATAGTTGCCGAATCTGTATTTATTCATCGCTTTTCCTTTTATCGAGCAGTTCGCAGACCGGGATGCTGACTATCATCATCACCACATCTGCCACAAACGCGTAGCTGTTTTTTGCCATTCTCACTGCCATAGGCTGAGCATACAGCAGGCATTCAGTCAGGGACTTCAGTCCCAGTATCCCCACCGCAGTCATCAACACTATGACCAGTACCATAAGTCCTCTGCGCAGCCAGTCTGACTCAAGCTTCTTTAGTCTCATGAATGCGATTCCGCAGACGATGCCGATCGCGAGATTTCCTATAGTCCAGCCCGGCATTCCTCTGAGACCTGACGTCAGCACGCAGTACAGAACTACTCCCAGGCTGCCGACTATCGCGCCGGATGCTGCGCCGTATCTGTAACAGTACACCATCATCACCACATATCCAAGGCACAGATAGTAGTTTTCAAATACCGGTACCTGCAGGCACATCGTCAGAACAACGAAGAGTGCGATCCCTATGCCATTCAGTGTAATGAACTGAGTTTTGCCATTCATTTTCTTCTCCTTTCACCTCAGTGCTCTCCCCTGCATCTATATTGTAAATTGGGAAAAGGTGCTGTGGTAGAGGGGTAAGGTATACCTGCGGTAGAGTTTTGGCCGGCCCTAGTTCATCTTATGATAGTGATTGTATCTCCAGGTCCCTTTTTTGCCGTAGTAGATTTTCCAGCCATTGCGCCCGGTCTCGTTTTTGAAGTTCGGGTCATATACCCAGTCCCTTCCGTTCTGTCTGATGACCGTCCACGAATGCGGAAGGTCTACCCTGCCTTCTACCTGATGCACATCATAACCGAGCAGTTTAGCCTGTATATAGAATGTTGCAGCCATTACGTAGCAGTTGCCGTAACCCTTAGTGAACCCCTTGATTGCATAAGTCTCGGAGTTCTTTGCGCGGTACGATCTTCCCTGATACCTGATCCTGTAGGAGAACTTATATGCCTTTCTGAGCGACCAGCCGCTTTTATCGAGCTGTTTTACTCCAAGGGCATATGCCTTTCCGAGCCTTCCGCTCTTAGGGATCTTAAGATATCCTACTTTTCTGTTCTTGGCCATGATGCCGGTATTCTTATTGAAATACATGGCATGTTTTCCGATCGCAGCCCAGCCAGTTTTGAGCACTCCGCCGCCAAGCCCGCAGTATTCGTTTCCGTTATACTTGAATACCCCTTTCGTGGTTATGAGCTTGCCGTCCCTGCCGAACATGTACAGTCTGTTTGCGGCAACTGTGACCTTCTGCTTTTTATACTTAGTCTTAGCGCCTTTGATCTTCTTTTTCTGCCACGTCTTTTTCTTCCTGTTGTAATAGTACTTCACCTTTTTTGTGACGGTTTTTGTGCCGGCAATCTTTGTCGGGACTGTTACTATGACTCCCGAACGCACATAATACCTGCCATCCGAAGCGGTCTTCCAGCCATCAGACATGTCAGGCTTTCCTTCTGCATTGTAATAGCAGAGTTTTCCGTTTACCGAAATGACTTTGTTGACCGCAGGGGCCGGAGCAGGAGCCGGTTCCGGCTGCTCAGGCTCATCCGTGGTTTCTTCAGCGGTCTCCGTGCTTTCAGGCTGACCTCCCGGTTCCGTGCCTGTTTCGTCATCAGCGAACGCATAAAACGGCATGGATGTTATGAGCATCGCTGCCGCGATCAGAACAACAAGTTTCTTTTTCATGTATTACTCCTTTGCGTTATATAAGGATTCAGAGAAAACTGAATATCCTGAATTTCTTAAGAACACAGGTTATCGCGAACGATGCCGCGAAGAACACTATTGCTGCGCCGATGAATCCGGCAGGACCGTAATCGAAAGGATTGAATCCCAGCTCCTTCATCGTGAGTCTTATGAATATCATGTGGATAAGGTAGATCCCGAATGAGCACCTGTCGATATTCTCGATCAGTCTGCCCGCTCCCCGCCTGATCCTTAGCATCAGCGAGAACGCCGCAGCCGACTGCATCACCACGAGCGGTGAGTTGTACGCGGTAAGCCCTGAAGCATCGATATCCGTTGGCGCGAGCCTTACCGTAACGAGAGGCAATGCGATGGTGCAAAGCACAAGCATTACTGCCGCTATCCGCGCGTCCATGTTGTGCCTGTAAAGCAGGAAGCCGATGAACAGATACGCTCCGTATACGATCCACGTAGGAATGTACAGCGCCGCCTCGACATCCAGATACGACGCCAGAGGCAGTACGGAACATATTATCAGGAGAACCGCTGTCAGCATCGCCAGCTGCTTATCCGTCGCCCTGTTGACTATGGCCTTGAAAAGCGGCATCAGCAGGTATATCGCCAGCATCATGTAAAGATACCAGAGATATGCCATGCAGTGATTGAAGATGAGTCCTTCAGCGAATTCCCTTAGTATGCCCGAACCTGCGGACGGATCATGTCTTATCACTGTGAATATTGCGGTGAACACCACCAGAGCGATGAGCATGCGCTTTATGTACTTGCCAAACAGCTTTGACAGCGGGATCACCCTCTCCCTGTCCAGAAGCAGGGCTCCGGTCACCATCAGGAAGCACGGTACGGCCCACATAAGCGAAGCGCAGGCTGCGAATGCGGTCGTTATCTGACCGTCTGTCAGCAACTCCGAGTGATAGACCCTGGCGTTGTTGAAGCAATGCAGCAGTACTATTGCAAAGCATGCAACTGCCTTTATATACGAGAATTGAGAGACCCGTTTTTTTGAGTCTCTCAATCCGTCAGTTTGCCCAATATTGGTTTTAAATGCTAAATCAGTTGAAGACATCCGAACCAGTACCTACACATCCCTTGCTTCCGGAAGATTTTTTCTTCTTGCTCTTTTTCCTTGATGCTGCAGCCGCAGCAGCTGCTACCGCCTCTTCTTCCGAGTATTCTGCATCTGTCTTGAACTCTGCGAACTTCTCAGCAGCCTTTTCGATCAGCGCGTCTATCTCAGCCTGATCTTCGGTCTCACTGATCGCAGCTTCCGTGCTGTCCAGTATCTTCTTTATTTCTTTCTGCTCAGCCTCTCTGTAAAGATCCAGATCCACGGCCTTCTTCAGCTTTGCGATACCTTCCTCTTCTTTTGTATATGCTGCGTCAGTCTTGAATCCCGCGGTGTCAGCAACAGCCTTTTCGACCAGAGCATCCATCTCCGCCTGATCCTTTGACTCGCGTATTGCAGCTTCCGTGCTGTCGAGGATCTTCTGTATCTCCTTCTGTTCAGCTTCTCTGTACGCACCCGGATCCACAGCCTCCATCATCTTTGCGACACTCTGGTTCTGCATGGCTGCGATCTCAGCCTGATGCGCCTGATATACATCTCCGATACACGCGGCGGTCAGCAGTATCGCCAGCACTGCCGCGGTGGACTTCTTCATTGCGTTCAGTTTCTGAAATATCATGATTTCTTCTTTCATAAACAGCAGCGCGGGACGATCAGCCCCGTGCTGCCAGCTTCAATTATCGCGTCGATTATATCACGTGGTACAAAAGAGTCGCAAGCTGCAATACTGATGGTTTCACTCAGATACACTCCAGGCAGCGCACTCATCTGCGAAATGCAGCAGGAGCTTATGGAACTGCAGATTCTTCTTCCACTTTTCATCTATCCGGTCGTATCCGATAAGAGCTCCGAGAATATTGCCTGCGACCGCTCCTGTCGAATCGCTGTCTCCGTCGTGATTGACAGATGCTATGAGACATGCTGAAAAATCATTCTCATACCTGAGCGCACAATATAGCGCTATTGCAAGGGCCTCTTCTGCTACCCATCCTTCACCGAGTTTCTTTATGTTGGATTCATCACTTCCGTCATTGCCAGCCAGACTTACAGCCTTGTCAATAAGAGCCTCCAGATCTTCCCACAAATCACTTTTTCCGTACAGATTGCGTGCCGCATCCATTGCGCTTCCCGTGATCTCAGCAAGAGTTTTCTTTTCGTCATTCCAGATCGCCTGACGTATTATTTCCGCAAATATCCCTGAAGGGAAACAGCCGAGAGGATGCCCGTGAGTGATTGCGGATATCTCAGCTCCCATCTCTACGATTTCTTCCGGTGCTGCTTCAGGATACAGTATCCCTACCGGAGCCATTCTCATTATGGTTCCGCATCCTTTGCTGTCGTTGATCGGATTGTAAAGGTCTCGCTTTTTCGGACTTCCGAGTGCACTGAGGCAGGTCAGTCCCGGCGCTCTTGTTTTGTACATCTCCGGGATATCCATGAGTTCGCTTGCCGGCATGTCATTTACCGGCATTTTCCCCGGCTTGCGGCCCTGTGTTTCATACCAGTTCAGATATGCGCTGTGCACATACGGATACATCTTTTTGTCCGCCGGTTTTACTACACCGCACTTTTTGGCAGCGATTATGCCCTCGGCAGTGAACAGCGTCATCTGCGTATCATCCGAAACAACAGCTGAGCCTGTAAGAAAGTCCAGATTATATTCAGTTATGCCCTGTTTTCCATATTCCTTGCGTATCGATCTCAGCTTATCGAACTCTACAGCATATCCGAGCGCGTCGCCTGCTGCTCCGCCGACCAGGCATCCCCTGATCCTGTCAAGATAATCATTTTTATTCATAGATCTGTCCTCCGGCTGTCTATATCCATTTCCACTGATTATAACACGCCCCGGCCGGATTTTTTGCATGCCTGTTCCCCGAGGTTTGACTGACTCATGACTCAACCTGTGTCCTCAAGTTAATTCGGGAGCTGGATATTGTCTATATAACTGCCTTTGTAACGGCCAAAAAGAATCTTTGTATGTGCCCAAACGCATTGATTTCAACGAAAAAGAGGTGGTCAGCAGATACTGTCCACCTCCTCATTACAGATATCGCTTCTGTCATATTATCCTTTTTTCCCATTATCCCGGCTGAAGTTTATGGAAACGGCATTTTTAGCAAGTTTCATGAGGTCGCTGCACGGATGCTCAAACACCTTAAGGCTGAAAAAAGCTGTCATTGCAGCCGCAATCAGTATGTAGACTGCATAGGCTGCAAGCATCGAACCATTATGCCCCACGAACGCGAGCCCCTTTACCTGGCCTGCCACTGCAGCATTGTATTTGCCGCCGAAAAGCACGAAGAGCTTTGGAAGTATCGCCCAGTTGCGGAAAAGATAGCACAGCGGCCTGTGCCAGAAGTACACGTTCAGCGTGCGTGATCCTATAGTCGTGATGAATCCCAGGTCTTTGTCCGGTATCACCGAAATGATGCATAGAGTTATCGCAATTGCGACCGCCCACACAGCCAGCCTTATCCACCAGCCGTTATCATAGGCATAGCTGAAGAACTGATTCAGGTACTCATAAGAGCGCCTTCCGGTGAACCACTTGCGCCAGCTGTACATTCCCCACTTTCCGAGATAGCAGACGACCATGGATATTATGATACCGGCCCATCCTGCTATCATGAGCCAGCGCTTGCCTGCGAAGAATTCATTGAACTTCTTCATGTCGAAGTAGTAGCCTGTCATGTAGATCGGCAGGAAGTTTATCATTCTAGAAAGGCAGAATGCATCACCGACAGACGGGAAGTATCCTATGACCGCGCTCAGCGCAAATGCTCCCGTAATCATCATCCACGGCTTCACTTTAGCGTCGATCCTGCGCATTAGATAGAAGAGCAGCTCGTATTCCGCCATGACGAAAAGGTACCACGGTATGCCCGGCTCTTCGGTCCAGTGCCATATCGGATGCTGCCCCATCAGAGTCCTCGAGAACTGCAGGAATACCTTTAAGGCATAGCCGCAGAGGAAGAATCCAAGGAACTTGTCCCAGCGCATGCGGGTCTCGCCTTTTATCCCGAGCGATGCTCTCTCCGTCGTAATGTAGTGCTTGTGTACAAGTCCGGAAATTAAAATGAACGCCGGCATGTGGAACGTATAGATCCACAGCGTCGTCCATCTTACCAGATGAGAATCAGACACGTAGTCTGTTGTCATGTGGCCAAGCACGACAAGAAAAATCAGAAAAGCTTTAATATTGTCGTATCTGTATATTCTTTGTTTCATTTATGTTCCTATTGATATGTGTACGGATAATAGATATCAACGTCCAGATCAGAAGCTACCTCTTCATAGTCCATGCCTGATCCTCCGTGCAGCACGTCGAGCAACGCAATCTTATAGACCAGCTTCTGCTCATCACTTCCTTCCACAGCATCAGAAGAAATAATGATGATCGTCGGATTTATTTCTCCTCCGGAGCCCTCATCGCCTTCATCGCCTTCATCTTCCGATCCGCTGTCTCCTGACGTGCTATTGATCTTTTCGTGTATTTTTTCAGCCTCTTCTATCGCTTTATCCTCTGTATACTCATCCAGGAATTTAAGGATTATACTGTCATCAGTAATATCGCTTGTGACATTTCCCTTGCAGGCCTCTACTATCTTTTTCTTTGACGTGCTTCCTCCGCCATCTATTACGACATCAACGCTTTCCGGAACATCATTTACAGCAGTCTTGAACTCATTGTTCCACCAGTTGTAGAGATCTTCTTCCCACTGAGCATACAGGGTCTGGTCTTCGTTGGCTTTAAACTTTGTATCGCTTGTGACCTGACTTCCGCCTGTCGGTTCCGTGAACCAGCCGCTGAATTTGTATTTGTCTCTTTTTGCAGACGGCAGCTTTCCGTACGTCCCGCCTTCCTTGACCGTTATTTCGGTGCTGCTCAGCTCGACCTCGTCTCCGTCGCCGTTTCCGTCAAACGTGATCGTATATGTCTTCGCTTCGATCTTCGTCCAGTGCGCATACAAAGAGTGCGCCTTATCTGTCTTGACCTTTGTCTTTGAAGTCACCTTGCTGCCTTTTGTCTTTGACGTATACCAACCGTCGAAGTCATATCCGCTCCTTGTCGGTGTCGGAAGTGCTCCATAGGTGGATCCCTTCCTGACAGAAAGTGATGTTCTGCTGCATTTAGCATCCTTGCTGTTCAGATAGAGAGTTACTTTTACATATGTAGTCTGAGTTGTGGCAGGACGTCTTACAACGCCGGTCGAAGGTCTTCTTACCGGAGTCCTGCTTACCGGTCTTGTGCTGGTGCCAGGGGTTGTAGAAGGTGTAGTACTGGTCGAAGGCTGCTGTTCTGGTTCTTCTTCATCATCACTGTCTTCGTCCTCGTCAGTAACATCTTCATCTTCAGAGTCGAAGCCCTCATCCTCATCATAGTCCTCGTCTCCATCATAGTCCTCGTCTTCGGACCCAAACCCCGTGAACAGAGGAGGCTCGGCGACAGGGATCCCCAGCTCGTCCCTGCGCACCTGATATGACTGCTGCAGCATGCCGTTATCATCACTGATAACTCCAACCACCTCTGTATTGTTGGTGATCCTCGTACGGCAGCCACATAAAAGCATCATCAGCACGAGAGCTGAAATAAGTATCATTATTCTTAATGCATAAGGTCTGATGTTCTTTTTCATTTTCAGTTCCCCGTCACAGTGCGTACCGCAGTTTCAGTCTCAGCTTATCCCTGAATTTGCATTTGCTCTTTACCTGATTGATAGTATCCTTGGTGAACGCCTCCATAAGCAGCCTGCTTTGTTCTGAGACCTTGTGATTGCTGTATGCGGCTTCGCTCCATGTCTTGTACATGTCCATGAAGAGTCTTGCATAGCTGTCGGAAAATTCGCTCTTAAGCGCAGGCTCCATGGATGCAAACGACGGGCCGCTCTGCTCTACTCCGTATCCCTTGAGCCATCTGACTGCATATGGGAACAGTGCGGTGACCGCTTCACGCGGGTCAGTACTGTTTATGCCCATGCGGTTCTGAGCGCGTTTCTTCGATAAGCGCCTGTACAGCAGATATCCGGCTGCCCCCAGACACGCAACAGCAAAGATGATAAGTCCGATTATAGCATAAGTGGCATAATCCACTTCGTCTCCCTCGTCTTCGAACTCGTCCTCTTCGTCCTCATACATGTCTTCTTCATATTCTTCGTCATAAAGATCATCATAGAGCGATAATTCGCTCTCGATAAGAGCGGACCTGAGTGCAAATCTGTCCCTGAAGTTCTCATCAATGCGTGATATGCCATAGCTTTCACCCGGATCCACAAGCACCACTGCTCCGAACAGTATGAGCGCTGCAAGTGCGACAGGAACGAATGCAAGGATGTTTCCTCGCGATACTGCCACTATCAGGGCGGCAATCATGACCGCGATGCATACTGCCGAAGGAAGCAGTCCGTAATACGCGAATGCAAGCATCACAATAATTGCGATAAGACCGCTTATCGTGCGCCTCATCCTGACAGGCGGAAGTGCTGTCAGCAGACCTATAAGTCCGGCCATCCAGGCCATACCCGCCTGAGCGTCCCCATCTGTGGCTTCGTATCCTGCAGGAATCCGGTCATATAAATACGCCTGGGCTTCTTCTGCAACATCATAAAACGTGTTGATGAGCATCCCGATACCGCTGAAAATCCCGCTGCGCCATATGATGGCCACAACCAGCAGTATCACCGCAGCAGCCGCAGCTGCAATCCATCTGGCCTTTCCGGGTTTCACCGAGCCGGTGGTCGCGACAGCCAGGAATAACAAAGGACAGGTCAGCGCATACAGCAAGAGTTCCGGCGAATCTATGCTCATGCAAAACAGAGCAGGGACTGTTGTCACCAGAGCCGCACAGGCAAGGTTGATGACAAGATCATTCTGCCAGGCAGGCTGTTTCTTTGACTCATCAAGCTTAAGTATAGGCACTGAAGAATGAACCAGCGCACCAAAACTTTCGTCCTCAGCTTTCGTCTCACCGTTTCCGTCTGCCTTGCGGCGGAAGTGGTGTCCCCTGCCCTTATTTATAATATCTTTTATTCTGATTTTTTCCTTTATGTTCAGTTTCATAAGATCGCAAATCAGTCCTATATTTCTATTCCGGCCGTATCGCTTTTATACGTCGATGCCTGGAATCCTGCGACGGTCATGCTGCCCTCAGTAAAGCTGCCGCTGTCGCCGTATTTCAGTATTGTAACGTTGCACCCGTTTGCCAGAACATCTATATTGCCCGGGATATGTGAGCTTACTATTACTACATGAGCATATCTGGCATCAGCTATGTCCCTGCTTATTTTGGCAAATGCGCTTGGCATGCGTGCAGGCACAGCCAGGTATTCGTCTGCTGCCGCAGCAGCTTCATTTTCATCGGCAACTCTCCGTATGACTGCCTTGCCTGTTTTAGGATCCGTCCATCCTGTATAGCATGTCAGGTCATTCATCCTTAGAGTTTGTATCAGCGACGCGTATACCGCAGCGACTGCATCAAGAGCTGCAGGGTCGTGCGATATGTCTGACGGGTTGTCAAGTATGATAAGGTACTGATCGGATACCGGGCTTCCCAGCACCCTCACGAGCGGCTTATCGATCTTTTCGGAAAGCTTCCAGTGTATGTTCCTGACCGGATCTCCCGGTACATACTCTTTTATGTCTATCATGTCGCCCGAGACAGAGCCCCTGACTCTGGCTGACTCCGCATCACTCTCCGGCATGGCGCTTACCCCTGCCTGAACGATGTTCATTTCGAACAGCTCCGGCATTATGGTCACACCTGCCCGCCCGTCAAAATCTATCTTTTTCTTCCACAGCCCGAGGGGATCCCTCACGAGCGGCGGATCTACAGACAGCTCATATCTGCCTGCATGTCCGGGTATTATTTCAATACCTACATCTTTTGTGCCATGCGGTCCCAGGCTCTCATTTATTGCAAAGGATTCAGTTTCTCCAGTGCGGAGGTTCGTGCAGACAACTGCCGACTCAACCATGGCGACCGGAAGTACGCCTTCGTTTTTTAAGTTAAGAGTAAACACCCGGCGGTCATCCTTAAGGCCCGCATCGTAAAGAGACAGACTGACTTTGCCTGCAGTCAGTCTGAGCAACGCATAAGAAGCCGGCAGCGCTGCCACCAGCGCCACCAGAAGTGCGAGTGTCACGCTTCCATTCGAGAACAGGTACAGAATAAGCGCGGATACTATTAATAATGCCCAGATGATCACATTCTTGCGCATCGGCTCTCCTATACGCTGTATGGTGGCTTGATGCTAGTGAGGATCTGCTCCAGCACTTCCCTTGTCTGTGTGCCGGCAGCACGCTCTCTCTGAGTCAGAAGGATACGGTGCGAGCAGACATCGCAGAACACGTCCCTGATGTCCTCTTCATTTACGTAATCCCTGCCGTGCAGGAGAGCAGATGCCTTCGCCATATGGCTCACTGCAATGGAACCTCTCGGGCTTATGCCGAGTTCGGTGCTGAGGCTCGAACGCGATGCTTCGGACAGGTCGGTAATATATCCTACCAGTGAATCCTTGATGGTCACCATCAGTGTTGCCTTCTGCATGGCCTTGACCGAAGCAAGGGTCACTACCTTTCTCAATGCCGCATACGGATCTTCAGTCTGTCTTCCGCGGATGATATTGATCTCGCTCTCCTTGTCAGGATAGCCGACCGTAAGTCTCACGAGGAATCTGTCCATCTGAGCATGAGGCAGCATCTGTGTGCCTGCAGCTCCGACCTGGTTTTCTGTAGCGATGACTATGAACGGATCCGGCAGTTCGTGTGTGACACCGTCTACCGTCACCTGATGCTCCTCCATTGCCTCAAGCAGCGCCGCCTGGGTCCTGCTCGAAGTACGGTTGATTTCGTCTGCAAGCAGCAGGTTGGTGCGGTTGATGATGCCCGGCATGTATGTGAAGGAGTCTTTCTCTTTGTTGAATACCGAGAAGCCGACAATGTCTGATGGCAGAACATCAGGTGTGCACTGGATCCTGTTGTACTCCAGGCCGAGCGTTTTGCCGAGAGCAACTGCAAGAGAAGTCTTGCCGACACCCGGAACGTCGTCGAGAAGTATATGTCCGTTTGCCAAGATGGCCATGAGCACCTTATGAATTACATCGCTCTTACCGATGATCACCTTGCCTATCTCTGCTTCTATAGCCTGTGTGGCCTGATAAACCGATTGTAAAGTCTTTTCCTGCACTTTGGGCCTCCCTTATTTTTTATGCTGCATCTTCAAGTTCCATGATCGTCCTGCGTTCGATCACCGCCGGACCGGCTTCAGGGCTGCTGTAATACTCAGGGCCTATCAGGCCTTCGTCTATACCGCCTTTGTACGGATTCGCCTCCCCTGCCGAGCCGAGATCATGTTTCCCATTCTCATCATATCTTGTGATGACTATTCTGTCATCATATATCTCTATTACGCTGCCTGTAAGCGTCTCGTCGGCAGCACGGTACTGCGATCCAGGATCGCTGCTGTACTCTTCCGGCGCACAGTTCATGTAGTAGCCTGTATATCCGGCGTTCATGTACGTGAACCCCAGGGTCTCCTCTTTAAAGCTGTCCGTATTGATGTCGTTATCGTTGAACTCCGGTATCAGCATCGTGTCGCCGGGCGCCTTGTATACGCAGCTTCCGCCAAGGTAGCAGTCCCAGCCTTTTGAATGATCGTGTCCGAACAGGTAGATTATATCCATGCCGGACGCTGCTTCGTTCACCACATCGAAAATGAGTGATGAATAGAGATTGTCGCCTGTAGTATGTCTCGAGGAAGTCCTCGCAGTATAGTGGAGCGGTACGTGTCCGGCTATGATCACCGGGCGTGTCTCACCGTTTGCGATGAGTCCGTCGAAGCACTTCTTCATCTCAGAAGCTGCTCTCGTCACCTTGAAGTGACATCCGGATACCTTGCCCTGTTTCCACGGAAAATCATTCTCAGTGTTGAGCACGTAAACCAGATAATCGCTGTACTCGTGCAGACCGCTTTCAGCGATCGACTCTGTAAGCTTATCGTGGTTGCCCTGCACGAATATTATGTTTTCAGACTTCACGGAAGGAGCCTCATCCCCGATGATTTCCCTGATCTCTTCTATTGATTCCTCAGGACTCAGCTGGTAGTCATGCAGCTTTGCGTCATTGGTATAATCGCCGCATATGATGGCGGAATCAGGCTGCATTCCGTCGCGGCCCACCGCCTCAAGGATACCCTCCAGAGTATCCTCAGGATCATCAAAGTGGTAATCCGCCTGGAAATCCGACGCGGTGAAGATTACCGCATTGGCGTCGCTGTCCGGCACAGCCTCTGTCACTTCTTCGACCGCTTCTTCTGCCGCTTCTTCTGTACCATTCTCTTTGGCTGTGCCACTGCAGCCGGAAAGAATCACCGCGGCAGCAGCGCAGACGCACAGCAGCAGAACTATGATCGGCCATATTCTAAAACTGGAACTCTTTTGCTTCATGTTGCGTATCAGTGTTTATACGTTCAGACAGCCGGGCACACGACCCGGCTGTGCCAGTATTCCGAGTATTGTTTTTATTCGTACTGCAGCTTCTGGATAAGCTCGTACAGTGCCTCAGCTGAATTAAAGTTCTCCGGAAGCAGGTCGTTTACATTGATCTCAACATCGAATTCGTCGTTAACATCCGTAACGATCGCAACGATGTCGAGCGAGTCGAGCATCTCGTCATCGATAAGTCTGGTCTCTGTTTCAAAGTCGATATCCGGCCTTACCTCACTCATGATCCTAAGCAGTTCTTCCATTTTGCTTCCTCCTATTTTCTGATTTCTTCTTTTAATTTTACCCTGTCGATCTTGCTGTTCTTGTTCATAGGCAGCCTGTCATATCTCTTGAATATATTAGGCCACATGTACTTAGGCAGCTTGTCGCTCAGGAATTTGATTATCGCTTTCGTATCGTCGCTCTCCGACTGGTAGAAGCAGACGATCTTGCTTCTCTCCTCGTCATAGAGGCAGCACGATGTATCTATGAACGGTATCGCGTTTAGCGCCACTTCGATCTCACCGAGCTCGATTCTGTGACCCATGTGCTTGATCTGGAAGTCTCTCCTTGCAGCGAATACCAGATTGCCGTCATCATTATAATACGCCATGTCTCCCGTGCCGTAAAGCAGACTCGGGTGTTCTGTGATGGCCGGATTCTGGAAGAAGGCCTCCCTCGTCTTTTCCGGATTGTTCCAGTAGCCAAGTGCCAGGCCGGCTCCTCCGACGCAGATCTCGCCTACATCTCCCACCTTCGTGACAGGCTTCTCTCTCTTCTCGTCGAGTAGCACTACCTTGGTGTTAACGAACGCCTTGCCTATAGGAAGAGCCTTCAGCTCGTCCTGCTTGCCCTCGATGATGCAGTAAGTGCAGTTGCAGGTGATCTCCGTAGGTCCGTATAGATTGACATACATAGGTTCAGGCACGTTGTCCATCCAGTAGTTGAGTGCCTTGATAGGCATCACTTCTCCGGAGAACATGATGTATCTCATGTGCGGTTTTTCTTCGACAGCGCCGAATGCCTTGAAGTCTGAAACTATTCTGAGTGCCGATACTGCCCAGATTATGGTGTTTGCCTTGTATTTGACAAGGAATTCCAGCAGGAGCTTCGGCATCAGGAACAGTCTCTTAGGGACGACAACTATCGATGCGCCGTTCTTCATGGCGTTATATATATCCTTGACCGAGACGTCGAAGTCGAACGGAGCCTGGTTTGCGTGAACCATTTCCGAGTCGAATCCGAATGTGTCTCCGAAGGCCTCCACCATGTCTATGACTCCGCGGTGGCAAATCACTACGCCCTTAGGCACTCCGGTCGATCCGGATGTGAATATCCCGTACAGCGGGTCAGTATCGATGGCTTCGCTTCTTACTTTTCTGAGGAGCTCTTCATCTATTTCAGTGCCTGTTGAAGCCTCCGTGAAATCTATGGCTCCTTCCACTGCCTTTCCGGTATCCGTACGCGCATCTATGACAGCTACAGGATTGAGCGTATCGTATATGAGCTTTATTCTTTCAGCAGGCAGGGAGTTGTCGATAGGCACATAGAAGTTTCCCGTGTACACCACTCCCATGAAAGCGACTATGGAGCGGATGTTGCGGTCGATTATGACTGCAACCGGCTTATTACTGTATTCCGAGAGCCCGTTTTTAAGCAGGTATGTGCCGATGGTTTTCGCCCTGGTAATATACTCGTTGTAAGTCAGCTTCTCATGCTCGTCCTCAAGAGCGATCTTGTCAGGAAAGTTTTCTGCGCTTTTTTCAAGATATTCAAGTACGTTTCTTATCATACGGATACCTCCTTACCTAGAATTCTCTGTAGATGAAGACCGAAGCGTCATATCCCGGTCCGTAAAC
Organism: Mogibacterium sp.; assembly: GCA_017510725.1. Taxonomy (GTDB): domain Bacteria; phylum Bacillota; class Clostridia; order Peptostreptococcales; family Anaerovoracaceae; genus Crickella. The sequence continues at coordinate 42,796 of JAFWMD010000049.1, forward strand.
GCCCAGGATGAGCACTGCCAGGAAGAGAGCCAGATACAGAGCCCATCTGACAAGTGTTGACTTGCTGTCGATGTACTCTCTCATCTCGGCGTCTGTGCCGGCTCCTTCATCGTCGCCTGCCATCTCAATTATGCCGCCGCCTGAGTTTTTCCTGGCCATCTTCTCGTTATACATTCTCTCCTGCTTCACGCTGACGATAAAGACTACAGCAATCGCAGCTATCAGCACAAGATAATCATACTTGGTGAGTTCAAAGCCCTTGTAAGCTGTCCTCCAGCTGTCTGCATACGGAATGAACAGCGACTTTATCATGTGGATGCTGGCCCTGAACGACTGACCGTTCGAAAAGATTCTTCCGAACGATACGATAAAGTACGTTCTTATCATCGCAAACACATGCCATGCCTTGCTGCCGTCTTTGATGTGCAGCGCTTTCTTCCAGCTGACAAAGTACGGTGCGAGAATGTCGGCCAGACAGATGACTGTAGCGTTGTACAGGCCGTAGCATACATTCTGCAGCTCGCCTCCCTGCCACATGCCGATGCAGAGGAATACGAGATAGTTTCCTATGAACACCGGCACCATCTTGCCGATGCGGTCGCCAAACACCTTGCGCGCCTTCTTACCCAGATTTCCTATTGGTTTTGACAGCGCTACGGTGAAGAATATGTAGTCACGGGTCCAGAAGCTGAGTGAGATATGCCATCTGTGCCAGAATTCCTCAAGGCTGTCGCCGAAGTAAGGTCTTCTGAAGTTTCGTGTCATGTCTATGCCCATGAGCTGAGCAACTCCGCGGGCTATGTCGACACCTCCGCTGAAGTCCATGTAAAGCTGGATCGAATAGCAGAGGGCACCGAGAATAACGACCCATCCGCTGTACTGATCCCAGTCAGTAAAGACTTCACCTACCAGCAGTCCTATTCTGTCGGCAATGACAAGCTTCTTGAAGAAACCCCACAGCATGAGCTGTGCTCCGTGTGCGAGGTTCTCGTATCTGAACTTATGGCCTTCGTAAAGCTGCGCGGCCAGCTGATCGTGACGTGCGATAGGTCCCTGCACTATCTGCGGGAAGAACGAGACAAACAGCGCGAACTTTGCCAGATTAGTGTCTGCTCCGTATTTAGCCCTGTACACGTCTATGAGATAAGCGGTTGACTGGAAGGTGTAGAACGAGATGCCCAGCGGTATCAGTATGTCACCCTTGAACAGGCCTATGCCCAGAACATCGAGATAGTATCTGAAGTACTTGAGCAGTATCAGTATTCCGAAATCGATCACCAGCACAAGTGTCAGTACGCGCTTTTTCCTTTTTGCTACCGCCTCTTTGTACGCTTTCTTTTCATCGCGCGAGAGCGTGCTTCTGTTCTCGGCGAGATATGCCTTCTGCAGCAGGTTTTCCTCGTCTATCTTCTTTGCACCGTAGAAAGTAACGACCGTTGTTGCCAGAATGAATGCGAATGACTTTGCACTCGCCTGCAGGTAATAACCATAGCTAGCCACGAGAAGAACGATCCACCTGTACTTCACAGGAGTGACGTAATATGCCAGAACGACAGCTGCGACAAATATAAGAAACGCGAAAGAAGTAAATGACATCAGTCATCCCTCCCTTCTGCCTTATTGACATCGGCCATCATGTCTATGTATTTGACCTGATACTTTGTTTCAAGGTCGTTCATAAGCCTGTCGTATTCCTTCTCCCAAGGTTCATGGCCAGGCTTGTCACGCTGGTCCTCTATCCCATAGTGTTCTTTTATATAGTTAAAGAAGTACTCAGTGTAAATGAGCGAGCCATAATAATTGAGGTGCTCTCTGTTGTAATAGCAGGTATTGTCATCGAGTCCCGCTTCCTTGCGTTTCTCGTCAGGAAGCATGTTAAGAACTTCATATCCCCTCGATTCCACGATGTTCTTGGCATAGTTCATCTTGCCCATGCCTTCTTCACTCGCCTGATACGGAGGTATTACGAACAGGACCTTCGTATTCTCGAGAGTGTCGCAGTAGTCAAGAAGGTCCTCCAGCACTTCCTCCGTAGGTGGATCTATCTGAGTCGTGTGCTCGTCATACGGGATAGTCTTGAGTTTTTTCACCTTGAAAGTGAGTCCTGCATTCGGTGACCATCCGTTATAGTAATCCACATCCTCGTATTTTTTGATTTTATTTGCAGGGTTCCATCGTGAATGGTATTTGATTATCGGGAAGTAATATGAAAGACCTGACGAGTCAACGTTGTTTGCATCTTTTGGAACATATGTGATTGTCGCTCTTATAGCCTGAAACCTGTTCAGAGAAGGTTTCATGTTATCGACAACTCTGCGGATATGCACATCTCCAACCCAGTCAGCACTTTTATTGACACCTTTAAGTTCAACTACAAAGAGCTTCGGAGTCTGGGTCTTCAGAGCTTCTTTCATCAGATATTTTGTCAACACAAAAGGCTGAGTGCCTGTTGCAAGCGTGTATGCAGGCACTCCGTAATCATGATATGCGATCGGTGTAACATAGGCTCTCTGTGCAACACTCGATCCGAAAAATATGCAATCGACAGTATTATCTTCGAGTTCGTAAAACTGGCCCAGCACATTGTCCGTGCGGTCCGGATCGGCAAAGCCGAACACCTTGCTGCAGCCTGCTGTCAGCAGAGCAGCCAGGCATAGGAAAACTGTCGCTCTGATTATGTTCTTACTGAAAAAACGTTTCACTTAATTATCCTGATCCTCGTTTTCCTCTTTTTCTCCTTTGATCTTCTCTGAGATCTTGTTGGATACCATGTTGACATAGTTGACCACAAAGCTCTTGCTGGTGGTCTTTAATGCTTCTTCCACTTCCTTAGCCGACGGGTTCTGTATGGCTTCCATTTTGCTGACACATTTGCTGACCGATTCAGGATCTGTGTAGTATACGGAGTATTTGTGCTTTGAAGATAAGGAAGCCACATAGTCTTCTCCGTATTCTCCCGTGATCTTCTGTGTCTGGATATCCCAGTCCGCAAGATCGGTGATCTGCATCTTTACCAGTTCTGTCATGTCTTTTGATGACATGTTGGTCGACATGTTCTTACCGGCTGCTGCCATGACATCGTCATAGCTTGTCAGCAGAGTTGTGGACGAAGTCATCTTTTTGATGACAGCCTTCATGACTCTCTGCTGGTTCTCAACTCTGATTGAATCCTGACCCTCGAATGCGTGTCTCTCCCTCGCAAAGAACAGAGCCTGTCTTCCTCCCAGATCGTTCCAGCCTTTTTTATAGTGATATGGTCTCAGGCTGCTGTCGAATTCGACCGGCGAATAAACATGGATTCCGCCCATAGCGTTGATGATGTCTCTCACAGCAGTGAAGTTCATTTTTACATAATAGTTGAGATCGATACCGAGCCAGTCCTGAACCGTATTTATGGTTTCATCCACTCCGTAAACTCCGGTATGCGTAAGCTTGTCCATTGCCTGTGCGGTATGGAGCATAACGTATGAGTCACGCGGGATGGAAGTGAGCAGGACCTTCTTTGTGAGCGGATTTACCGTCACTATCATGTTGACGTCGCTTCGCTCAAGGTCGTAGCCCTTCTCTTCTTCCCACTGGTCGATTCCGGTGATATATATGTTGAACGGCTCCTGCGTTACATTCACGCTTCTGGCCAGCGGCCCTTCAGCTCTAATTCCGGCTGAGCTTATCGTAGTCATCGTATTAAGTGTGCTGCTCATGAATCCGGTGACTGACACAAGGACAAGTGTGAATACCAGGGCGATCACTATGCCTATTATCCTCTTCCACCTGTATCTGCTCGAGAACATGAAGCATGTCAGCAGAAGCAGCGCTATCACTATCACAGTTAAAATGATGGTGAGATCAGGCGGCAGCAGATCGGCGAGGATCATCATGACAAGGAAACCTATGGCTGCGAGAGCCATAAGCAATATACCTATGATGTACACAGGTTTGCGCGGGAATGCCCTTCTTTTCATCGGTCTCCCGTGCTTATCCACGGGCACCTTTTTTCTCTTTTTTGTTTTTGCTTCGTTATTACTCAAGTTTCTCTTCCGGTTCCTTTTCTTCTTCCTCCATCTGAGCCTCAGCAGCAGCTTTTGCGGCTTCGCGAAGCTGTTTGCGCCTCTCACGCTCGTAGTTGAGGTATTCAGTGAAATATTCCTTTTCGAGTTCGCTCGTATCCTGGGTGATTATCCTCTTGATACCCTTATTTCCCGTTCTCTTCGGCACAATGATGATGCCGAGGTACAGAAGCGCAATAAGGAAGAGCGGTATTGCATCCTTGTACAGCTCTCTGCTTATCAGTATCGCGACCTCTCCCATGATGCCTACGATACCGTACATGATGAGCACAGAGCGTCTTTGGCCGAATCCTGCCGCCATCAGATGGTGGTGCAGGTGGCCTTTATCTGCCTTCATGATGGACTCATGTCTGAGCAGGCGCCTCAGCATCGCAAACGCTGTGTCGAAGATAGGCACCGCCAGAGTGAGCATAGGTATCAGCGCTCCAACGACAGTCGCGCGCTTGAGCGGTGATATTACGGAGAGCACGGCTATCATGTATCCGAGATACAGGGCGCCTCCGTCTCCCATGAAGGTCTTTGCCGGCGAGAAGTTGTACGGCAGGAATCCGATGCAGCCTCCGGCTACTGCCACGAGGGCTATGCAGACCGGCATGGAACCGAGCCTGACTCCGTGTATATACGCAATATACGCAAGGCAGAGCGACATGATCGCCACTGAACCTGCCGCAAGCCCGTCGAGTCCGTCCATCAGGTTCACCGCATTGGTGATTCCGACGATCCACAGCACGGTTATGATGTAAGCGACTCCTGCGCTCAGAATTACATTTGCGTTCGAGTCAGTAACAGCAGCTCCGAAGTAGTTGCTTATGAACGTGATCCTGATGCCCATTGCATAAACACCGCTTGCGATGATGAGCTGTCCCAGGAATTTGATCGCCGGCCTCAGATTCTTTATATCATCCGCAATACCGAGCAGGTACATCAGCAAGCCGCCTATCATCGCGATCTTGATCTTGTCGTTCATTCCTGCAGGAATCAGCATGGCTGCCATTGACCCTAGGAATATCGACATTCCTCCGAAACGCGGTGTAGGCTTTTTGTGAACTCTTCTTGCATCCTTCGGTCTGTCTATGACGCCGAGTTTGTGAGCGAGTCGTATGCTAAGCGGAGCAGTCACAAATGCGACCGCAATACTTATGATCAGCGCTTCGATGATTCTGGTTAGATAAAAGTTTCCTGTAAGCATTTTCTGTAATTACCTGCCGCTAGAATGATCCAAGGTCATAAACATAATTATCTCGGTTGAGATATTTAAATTCGCGGACTTTGTACTTCTTCTTTTTCTTTTTATATTTCCAGACCTTTTTCCACTTATACTTATATTTCCATTTCCACTTTCCATTTTTTCTGACTCTCTTCCATTTGACCCTGACCCTCTTTTTGACCTTTTTCCACTTGACCCTGATGATCTTCGTTTTTGTCACCCAATGGTACTTCGGGTTGTTATGGTATTCAGACAGATAGAAGTGGGATGTGCCATCTTTCTGATTGATGTGATAGATGTTCTCCGCTTCGTATGGAGTATTTATGCGTATGACAGTATCTGGTTTGCCGCTTCCATTATTGTTGCAAAGCCATCTTTTACCTATATAAGCCTTATTTCCATTAAGAACATCCAACAGATTTTCACTGTTCCAGTCCAGTACAAGCACAATATTGTATGGCTGTTTGCTGCTATGGTAGCTGAGCACCAGATACACATATCTTTCATCTGCATCCATAGCCTGATATATCCCGGGATAATCCGCAGTGATCTTTGTCCCGGCCTGTCCGATGACTCGGAATTTATTGTCCAGGATTAAAAGTTCATGAGTTTTTCTCTGAACAGTTATATAACAATTGTACTTCTCTACATATGCAATGTTTGAAATACCATTTGATGCAGTATTGTTCCAGTATCCGGGATAGCTGTAATCGACATTCACATATGACACATCAGAAAGATTGTCAGCATTGATGACAGTCAGCTGGTTTCTTCTGCTTTTTCTGCCGTTAACAACGAGTTTCCTCTCCTTCGTATTGAGTGCCATTCCATTGCCGTGGCATATATTTATAATATTCGATCTTGCCACTACTGTGCCTGTTCCGGCAACAGTCTTCAGGATCCTTCCTTTCTGAGTATATGACGATGTCATCATGCTGTATGCAAATGTTCCATCTGTGCAGGCTCCTTGCACAACTGCATATCCATTGTGCGGCTCACCAAGCAGTTTCCTCAGATTTATAGCTAATTTTGAAGCAGCGATATTTTTCTTTGTGATCTTATTGCGGCTTGATGAGCTGACATTATCAATAGTTCCCCTGCCAATAAGAATGGTTTCAGATTCCGATGATGTATGACTGCAGTATGCTTCTACAGTGATACTATGATTGGTCCCTGTAACAGATTTAAAAACAGTCTTCAGTACAGTATTTTCAGAAGCAATGACTTTAGTTCCGTCACTATTTCCGTCAAGTCGCACAATGTAGTATTCAGCGCTGTCAACGGCAGACCACACAACGACTATCGTACCGTCTTCTCCTGCAGCGTTTATCCGTATTTCCGGAAGTGATTCCGGCTCCGGCTCGATACCTTCTTCTGTATTATCAGCAGGTTCAATAACATCCGATTCAGGAGCAGCTGCAGATTCTTCTGTCTCCATTATCTCGGTTGCATCATCAGATCCTTTTGCTCCATTATCGAAAAGATCCTCTTTCCCATCACTGATGTCATTTTCAGTCTGATCTTCAATATCAGCGTCTTTAGCGGCATTTATTTCTGCATCTCCCTGGGCTTCACTGCCGGAAGAATCATCAGCTTCATACTCGAATGCACCTTCGTCAGCTTCTTGTCCGATTTCAAATGCTGATGCATAACCTGGTACCGAGAGCACCATTACCATAGCGAGCAGTATTGCCATTATTCTTTTTATTGCTGCTTTTTCAAACACTTGGCGCCTCTGCTTTCCTCTAAAACACCTTTTTCGACCTTATGACTGAACCTCTGCCGATACAGGTCTGAGTACTCCGTCCCGAACAAGATGTTCGATTATGCGTTCCGTATTCTTTCCGTCGTGGAACTCTATTATTTGTCTGTATCTGTCAATGTAGTCCTGCTTCTGCGGAACTCCGTAATTTTCCTTTACTGCTGCTGTTATCTCAGGCCCTGTCATTGCTACCGGTCCGAACACATTACCGAGATTCAGCATGAGCTTCGTTCCCTCGCCGTAATGCGTCATGCACGCATCCTTCTCTGCCCAATAGAATACTACCTTGGCACCGCGATAGAACGCGTCATATGAAATCGATGAGTAATCGGTGATAAGCACCTCAGTGTCCCTTAGTACGCCTTCGTAGCTGTCAGGAACCCTTATGCGGCTGCACATCTCAGCGTCTTCAGCGTCCCCGCTTTCTGCAATGTCCGCAAACCGCTCCGCCATCAATGGGTGAGGCAGAATGACAACCTTGTCCCTGAGATCTTCTGGCACGGAATCATACATCAGACGCATCATTCTGTAATAATTTGTCTGTGTTATGTCTTCCCTTGCCTGATTGAGCTCCCATCTGCGCCACGTAGGCATTATAACCACTCTGTCAGCTCCGTCATGCCTAAATGCCTTATCGAACTTGGCCATTCCGGTGATATAGAGATCTTCTCTATCCATGCCTCCGAGCTCAATGAAGTGCTGTGCCTCAAGTTCCGACGATACTACGGTCTTGTGGAGCTTCATCCATGGCTTCTTCAGGAAACCGCTCCTGTTTTCCTTGTTGAGCGAGATCATGTACGTCGGACCATGCTGCAGAAATACATATGAAAGAGGTTCTTTCGTGATTTTGTCCATCGCAGCCTTGTTTGCTACGCGAAGCTGCAGTGCGTGGTCCAATGTCTCTGTCGAGATGAACTTTTCACTCGCGAAGTAGTACTCCAGGTGTTTGTCGCTATCCTTCTCTATGAGGTTCTTTTTGTACCTCTCCGGAAGATCCCTGACTGTAGGAATAGATGTATCAACAACGAAATAAGCGTTGTCATAACCCATGTCTATCAGCTTCTCATAAAGCACGGATGCGCTTTCCTCATACTTGGCGCAGTGCTTCTCATACATGAAGATGATATCACGATCTTTGAGTTTCTCTGCGTTCTTCGCAGCTCTTTCGAGCCTTGCCTGCTCTTCCGGGCGATCATATCTGTTGGTGTCCCTTACTGTAAGAGTCACCCTGTTGTACTTATTCTGTCTGAGGTAGTACGTCACTCCATCGTGTACGAAGAGCGGGCCGTTCCTGTTCTGGCCGGTTCGCCTGTCGAGGAGCTCGTAGGAGATAAAGCCCTCATACTGATCCTTATATATGACAAGCAGTTTGTTCTGGATATCGAAGTTCCTCGCGTCCTTCATATCAATGACCAGTTTATATGTATTCAGGTGTGAGGCCTTCGGTCCAGGCATCCCATATCTTGAACCAAAGCTTATATCAGCTGCATTCCTTTTTGAGGCCACGTCAATACGGACTTGCTTTGTGTCCAGCGCTTCCTTTCCGTTGACAAATCTTGTTAAGCAGATGCCGCTTACAACAATACAGCCATGTTCTTCCCTTATTTTTTTTGTGACCAGCCCAATCCAGGGTCTCGGTGCCTTTTCGGTCATTTTATTTCCTGTAAAACTCTTTGATCTTGTCCGCTATATATTCCACTTCTTCAGCTTTAAGGCCGTAGTACATCGGCAGCCTCAGCAGACGCTCAAAAGTGTTTGTTGTATATTTGTCTTCTCCGCAGAACTTTCCGAATTTCTTTCCTGCAGGTGCACTGTGGAGAGGCACATAATGGAACACGGCAAGTATGCCGTTCTCTTTGAGGAAGGATGCAAGGGCTGTCCGCTCCTCAATATCCTTCGTCTTTATGTAGAACATATGGGCGTTGTGCGTACACTCTTCAGGGATGACCGGAAGTACGATTCGTCCTTCATCCGCGAGAGGACCGAGTAGCTCATAGTAAGCATTCCAGCTTGCCAGCCTGTTCTCATTGATCATGTCTGCCTCTTCGAGCTGAGCGAGCAGATATGCAGCATTCATCTCACTCGGCAGATATGATGATCCCATGTCTACCCATGTATATTTATCAATGGCGCCTCTCAGGAACTTGCTCCTGTCGGTACCCTTTTCTCTTATGATCTCGGCTCTGTCAATCTTCTCCTCATCCCTAATGAGCAGTGCTCCGCCTTCACCCATGCTGTAGTTCTTGGTCTCATGGAAGCTGTAGCAGCCATAATCGCCTATACTTCCCAAGCCTCTTCCCTTGTAGAATGCATTAACTCCCTGAGCAGCATCCTCAACTACAAGCAGTCCGTGCCGTTTAGCGATATCCATGATGGTATCCATCTCGCAGCCGACTCCGGCATAATGGACAGGAGCGATGACCTTTGTCTTATCAGTGATCGCATTCTCGATCAGCTTCTCGTCGATGTTCTGAGTGTCAGGCCTGATATCGACGAATACGAGGCTCGCGCCTCTAAGAACAAAAGCGTTTGCAGTCGAAACAAATGTGAACGAAGGCAGAATGACTTCATCTCCAGGTCCGACTTCAGTTAGAATTGCAGCCATGTCGAGAGCAGTAGAACCCGAAGTGGTGAGGAGAGCCTTGTGAGCACCCATCTTATCTTCGATCCACTTGTTGCACTTCTTGGTGAACTGTCCATCACCGCAGATCTTGTGCGCATTGATGGCATCCATTATGTAGTCCTGTTCTTTGCCAATATACGGAGGAACATTGAAGCTGATCATTTCTCTAAGTCTCCTTTTACTGCTAATTCGTGTATATGCGATATTTGTGTAAACGTAGACCGCGCTCGCTATTAGTCTCGTGAGGAGGCTGCAGCTGTCTAAGAGCTGACGGTCGCATGCGGAGCGCGTCGACACAGCTCTCCAGCAGGCAAAGCCTGACGAACAGAGACCCACGACGACGGAGCGATAGCGGCTGGAGTTTATACAAATAGCGCATTAGCGATTTCCATACATCTTTTCGTAATACTGCTGATATTCGCCGCTGATGATATTCTTCCACCAGTCTTCGTTATCCAGATACCACTGTATCGTCTTTTTGATGCCATCCTCGAACTTTGTCTCAGGCAGCCACCCAAGTTCTTCGTGGATCTTGGTAGGGTCAATCGCGTATCTCTGATCATGGCCCTTGCGGTCGGTCACGTATGTGATAAGGCTTTCAGGCTTTCCGAGCTGCTTAAGAATGATCTTAACTACATCGATATTGGCCTTCTCATTGTGCCCGCCGATGTTATACACCTCGCCGACCCTGCCGTTGTGGATGACCAGATCGATAGCCCTGCAGTGATCCTCTACATAAAGCCAGTCTCTGACGTTGAGTCCCTCGCCATATACCGGAAGAGGCTTGTCTGCCGTTGCATTCGCGATCATGAGCGGGATCAGTTTCTCAGGGAACTGGTAAGGTCCATAGTTGTTAGAACATCTGCTTATGGTGACAGGAAGTCCATAGGTGCGGTGATATGCCATCGCGAGCAGGTCTGCTGAGGCCTTGGATGCCGAGTAAGGACTCGAAGCTGTCAGCGGCATTGTTTCGACGAAGAACAGGTCAGGCCTGTCGAGCGGCAGATCGCCGTAGACTTCGTCTGTTCCTACCTGATGGAACCTTTTCACACCATATTTTATGGATGCGTCCATGAGCACCTGAGTGCCAAGGATGTTGGTGCGCAAAAACAGGCCCGGATCTTCTATCGATCTGTCGACATGCGACTCAGCGGCAAAGTTGACTACCACGTCGAACTTCTCCTCAGCGAACAGCTTGTCGATCGCCTCCGCGTCTGTTATGTCTGCCTTCACGAATTTGAAATGAGGCTCATCTATTGCTGGAGCAAGTGTCTCCAGATTTCCTGCATAAGTAAGAGCGTCAAGCCCAACTATGTCGTAGTCGGGATGCGCTTCAAGCATGTGAAAAACGAAATTGCTTCCGATGAATCCGGCAGCTCCGGTAACAAGAATTTTCATATCGTACAAACTCCTTTGAATTTACAAAAAACATTCAATATATTATACTTAATTACACCAATATTTTCAATTGATACAGGCGACACAGCACTATATATGCTATATTTGCCGGATCACAGTAAAAAGAGGCTTAACATTATGAAGAAAAAACACATTCCGATCCTTCTCATAGCACTCGCACTTATAGCAGTCCTTGGAGCATGGATCGTAGCAAATCACAACAGCGAACCGGAAACAGAAATCGTAGCAGAAGAGGAAGTTAACCCTGATGATCTCACTGATTCCGATGATTTCGAACTTGAGGAGAGGGAAGAAGGCAACGGCATTGTTTTCGAAGAGGAAAGTGACGGCGCGGTTGTTGAAACAGTTGAAAAGGAAGCTTCTGACTTCTTTGGTGAGTGGGAGGCGACCTCCGATCAGGGTCTCTACCTGTACGGCAGCGTAGATATAACCGTCAAGGAAGACGGCACATGGGAAGGTGCAATCACAGGCGAACCTCTGAATGGCACATGGGAAGACAAAGGCGATCATCTCCACATGAATAACGATCTCTTCAGTTTTGACCTGGCATTCAGCAGCGGCGGCAACCTCGTCATGATAGATACCGATTCTGAAGATCCTATATATACGGTTCTGACCAAAAAGCAATAAAGGGGGACTATTCTTGAAATCTTCCAAAGGTCTCTCCAATACAGTAAGAATCCTGAGTACCATTGCGATGTTCGCGGTGGTACTTGTTTCGCTTGTGGTTTATCGCGCGGACATACTGGGTCTGCTGCTGTTTTTCGCGTTCATCGTTTTCTACGTGCTGCTGCCGGGCTTGCTGATAGTACGGCTCTGCAGGTTCAGTGCGGGGCACGCATCTGCCGATCTTCTGGTATCTTTCCTTGCCGGATGGTCGCTCGTGGTGTTCGAATACTTCATTACACAGGCTACGGGGCCTAAGATCATGCTGTACGCTCTCGGGCCTGTACTTTCCGCTCTTTACATATGCCTTATAGCCGGCGGCAAACGCGGACCGCTGCTTATCCGCAAGGTATCCCTTGCGGACATACCTGCGTCATTCTATCTGTTCATGGCGCTGCTCATGTGCTACGTCTTCATGTTCACACAGTTCCAGTACCTTTCGCCGGAGCACACTCAGAGCATCTATACCAGTCTGGACAAGACATATCAGATGAGCCTCATCGGCTCACTCTCGCACGGATATCCTCTGGTCGACCCTCTGGTTTCAGGCAGAATCGTCCACTATCACATATTCTCACAGGTGCTGCTTGCTGTGCCTGTGATGCTCTTTGGCATGACCCCGGACTTTCTCGTTATGTCATGCACGCCGTATCTGACCACAGCTCTCATGGGTCTTTCCATGTACGCGATGTTCAGATACTTCTGCAAAAGGCAGGACAGAGCCGGCGTCTATTCGCTGTCTTTCCTGCTTGCCAATGTTTTCATAGGCAGGAGCATATCGGCCTCATACATGTTCAGAATGCTTCTGATAAACGAGAACTACGCCGGCTTCTCGGCAGCCTGCTTCATAGCTGCCGTCATAGTGCTCAGTGTTTATTTCAGACAGACCGGCACCGGACAGAAGGCTGCATCAGTCGCGCTGCTGACCGTACTGACCATGCTTCTCACGGGCATCAAGGCCCCTCTCGGACTGGTCCTTGCGGGAGGCCTTATCGGTACATTCCTTCTCGGCATCATACTCAGGAGGGTCTCCTTCATGGAAGCTCTGATGCCAACACTCTTACCGTCAGCAGGATTCTTCTTTGTCTATCAGTTCCTGCTTGCACTTAACGGATCTAATGGTGTCGGCGGCGAATCTATCTTCGGCTTTGGAAAAATCGTAGGAGTCTGCTTCTGGAAGTCCGGTGTAACGAAGATACTGAAAGGCATGGGGATACCTTCATCTCTGAGACTCGTGATCATCATGGGACTCTTCCTGGTGGTCTTCTTCACTATATACGCCCTGCCGTTTGCAATCGGATACATCCGTGAGCTCATTCTCGTCGTAAAGGGAGACAAGGAGTACGACTTTGCGAAAGTAACAGTCTATGCTTCGGCCTTCGTCGGCTTCGTCGCAATGATGCTCCTCAGGTACTCCGGTCACAGCCAGGTATACTTCGGAGTTGCGACTCTCATATTCGCTCCGCTTATAGTTTTCTGGTTCTTTGAAGACAAGGAGGACATCACCAGCAAGGCTGTCTCTGCCCTGTTCGTGCTTTCAAAGGTATGGTTCTTTGCAGTCCTCATTCTGACGACGGCAACGCTGGCCATGTGCTACAGGGACACATTCCCGACAGTGATGAAGCATGCTGATCCGACTTCAAAATACAACAAGTATAAGAGCATGTCGGCAGAGGAGTACGAATCTGTAAAGTGGATCAGGGAAAACACCCCTGAGGACACTCTTATTGCAACGCAGATGTACAAGTCGATGGGTGACAAGGGCTACTCGGTCGAAAACAGATGGCATCACTGCCACTTCCTGTATGCGGCATATTCAGTAAGGAATTACTATCTGGAAGGTTCCGGATACACCTTCACGGACGTTGAGGCGGAGGACCGCCGCGAGATGATAAAGAATACCGATAAACTGTATGACCCTGAAAACGAGGCCCGCGGTGATGACGCCCGTGAGCTCGGAGTTGAGTACGTAATGGTAACACAAAAAATCTACCCAACTCCTGATCTGAGCTCGGCAGATTACGAAAAGGTCTTCTCGAATAAAGACGTAGATATTTATAAGGTCAGGTAATAACAAAGGCATCCATAAAGGCCGATGACAGCGCTGCGTAGGAGTCGCTATGAGTCTCGTGAGGAGACTGAAGGCGGCTGGCTAAGAGCTGACGGTCGCAAGCGCAGCGCGTCGACACAGCTCTCCAGCCGGCAAAGTCGGACGAACAGAGACTCACGACGACGGAGCATAGCTGTCAGAGGCGTTTATGGATGCCGCTTTTTAATGAAATAGAATGTCATTACTGCAAATACAGCTGACAGTATTGCGAGCAGTACGGTATACAGTACACATGCACCTCTTATTCCGTAAGTCGATACGGCCCTGTTTGCCGTCAGCCCCGCCAGGATCGCAAGCACTATGTAACCGGAGGTCAGGTGCTTCTGGAATCTCATGACGGTGATGACAACGGCAAAGAAGTTGACCAATGCCAGCATTCCGCCTCCTATCATGAGTATCGCCAGGTCGATTCTGTAAGCGGAAAGATCAGCATTATACATAATACCCAGAACAGGGCAGCCTATCGTGAGCGCCACGGCTATCGCCAGCAGAGTTATCGCCAGTATGACGAATATCTGCCTTACCACGATCTTAGTGAACCCCTTTATCTCAGAGTCGTCCCACTTATGAGCGAGATCAACGAGTATAGGGTTGAAGATGAAGTTGGCAAACAGTCCGATCGCAAAGACAGGCATGAATATGAAATTGTAGCAAGCCTGGTCTGTGTCTGTCATGCAGGCATCGATAGCGTACTTAGGAGCGTTGCTCACATACAGCAGCATGAAATATCCGGCGAACAGCGGGAAGCAGTCGATGAAGATCTTTAAAATCCTGCTCCACCTGAATCTGAACTCCAGCTCAGCGAAGTCTTTCATGACCGCGAGGCTTGATGTAAGGAACGCGAGTATCACTGCAACCAGCCATATGGTCATCGAGACCGCCATGTTGTGCGTTATCGCAAGAGCGATCATGAACACGACCATGCCGATGAACGTCCTGTAGAGGTTGGTCTTTGCGGAGACATCGAGTCTGCCGACCTGCTGGTATCTTCCGAAGTATACCTCAGAGTACGCCTCTACCACCTTGATCATGCACACCATGAATACTATGTATGCTTTATATGCTGAATAGTCGCGCCACTTATAGCAGACAATCGTATAGACCACGCTCGCGATCACAGTTATGGCGCAGGCAACCACTCTGTGTGAGTGATAGTCAGTAAAACTGAGCTCTTCATTTACGTCGCTGACCTGGTACTTTCTTACTCCGTATTCTCCGACGTAGTACATAAGGCTGCCGACTGCGTATGCGATCGAAAAGACACCCGCATCCTCAAGGCCATTGGTCCTGGTGATAACAAGCAGGACTATTGCAGACTGAAGCGCAAAAAGGAATGCTGACATCGTGTTCCAGATGTAGCTGTCGCGCGTTATGTTATTAGAGTTTACAAACAGTCGCTTTAGTCCGTTCATTACATTTATGCCTGTCCTTTACATTAAAGAAGCGTCCCGCCATTGGAGACGCTTCTTCGTTTCTTTTTATATCGCTGTCATTAGTGTACGAATACTCTTGTATACTTAGGAATCTTCTTGTAGATCCATACAGCATTCTTGGACTGGTTTCTAGCGCATGCACCTGATTCAGGCCAGCCCGGTTTCGGCCACTTCTTCTGAACACCGTGGATTGAGAAAAACTTTGTAACGTTCCACAGCGGTGTGCCGTGCTGGCTGTTTAGCTTGCGGTTGATCTTTGTGGACCCTGTAGCTGTAGGCATTGATGCTTTTCCTGTGGATACAGGGAGCATCGCCATCTGCTTATTTTTGAGTCCGTATTCATTCGCAGTCACGATTCTCCATTTGCCGGACTTCTTCTGGAAGACATACTCTTTCTGGGAGAACAGGTTGACCCAGATCATGTAGTTAGTAGTAGCCTTCTTGATTCCGCGGTCGCGAGCATACTGCTCTGCCTCTTCGATTGTATAAGGCGGCTGTGTGTTCTCACCTCTCTTGTTCTTTATGGCAGTAATGTGCTTTGAAAGGGTCGGTTTTACTCTGATCTTCATTGTGTGGTAAGTTCTGATCTTGCCGTCCTTGCACTTATAGTCGAAAATGTATTTACCATCGCTGAAGCCTCTGGCGTACACTATCGCACCCTTCTTTACATTGATCGTTACCTTGCCGCCTGAGTGGCTTGTAAGCGAAGCGCCTGCCTTGAACTTGAGCTTGTAGTACAGTGTCTTTACGATATCGCCGGTTGTTGTGGACTCTGCGAGAACCTTTCCGTTGGAATCCTTGGCAGTGATCGTATAGGTGAAGCGGTCCTTGCCATCGATGTTTCCTGAGAACTTTGAGCCGGAGCTCTTGTTGTAAAGGTTAATGATATCCTTCTCTGTGCCGACCTTGTGTGTCAGTGTAAGTCCTGTTGTGTTTCCATAGTCCTGGCCATTGACCTTGATGAAATATCTTGCCGCACCAGGAACCTGATTCCACTTGAGGATAACAGTCTTATAGCTCGATACCTTTCTGAAACCAGGTACCGGACCAGGAAGGGTTGCAGCACTGACAGTTCCGACTACCCTGTCACCTATTTTGAATGTGAATGTATAGGAGGTTCCTGCAGCAAGGTCTGCAACTGTATAGGATGTGCCGGTGATGCCAGGGATCTCCTTGCCTTCATAAGCAATCGTGATAGTCTCGCCTGCAGCAAGTGATTCATCAGGCTTGAATGCCCATGTCAGAGGGATGGCGTTTTGTGTGGCTGTGCCTGCTGCCAGGTTAACAAGTTCTGTTACGGAAGGGACTGCACGAGGAGCAGCCAGCATGGCTTCAGCTTCAGTTTCAGCACTTCCTTCAGCTTCAGCAGGGGCTGCATCTTCTGCAGGTGCCTCAGCATCTTCTGCAGGTGCCGGTTCCTCTTCTTCTGCTGCTGCCGGTTCTTCTTCAGCCGGGGTCTCCTCAGGTTCGGTTACTTCTTCAACAGTTTCTTCAACTTGTCCTTCGCCTTCCTCGAGTACAATCTGGTCGTTGCTGTTTTCAGGCTGCTCTTCACCTGATTCAGCAAACATCTCGAAAGAGCTCATGGTTACGAAGAGAGTCATGATCAGAAATATTGCAGCTATTCTTTTACGCATGTTCAATTCCTTCTCTTTCTATATAATTATCCTCAAATTTCTTAGCACATATTAAACTAACATATTATAACAGTTAACAAATATGCTAGTCAACCGAGACCACTTTGTAAATCGGTATGTCAGCGACCTCATCCACCTGCTCAAAGACTATCTTCTTTTCATCACTTCCGTACCACTTGTTGTAGTACTCGAGCAGCATGTCCTTCTTGTACTTGCCAAACATAAGAACGCCCGGATTATCAATGAGGTCCTTTACCGGATTGCTTATACCGTGTTTGGCAAGGAAATTGAGTCTCGATGGTGTCATGGCTTCCCAGCCTCCCGTGTTGGTGCAATTATCCTGCATCTTTGCCGGGGCAAGCGGGTCCATGTACGTAGCCGGCCACTTCTGTATAGGCGTAGGCATGATGTAGAACTTATCCGGATATCCTTCGAGATAAGCCGCGACCTCCTCGCTTGCAACCACGTCGTTGTTATGAGCTGCCTTTGCGCTTTCAATCTTTACCGCCTTAGGGAAAAGTGTCAGCAGTGCTGCGGCCGCAAGTATACAGAGCAGGCGTCCTGTCCATTTGCGCCATGCCTTCCGGTCAGGTTCCTTGCCCTCGGCCATTATGACATATAGCAGCCAGAACGCTGCGCTCACATCAGCCACGTAGAACGCCCTGTAATTGGTCCTCTGCATGTAGTAAATGGTTATGTAGAGGGCGACAGTAAGCGCTCCGAACAGCGGTATGTATATCCAGCTTTTCGGTCTGACCGTCAGCAGCATGAATACGCAGATAAACGCAAGCGCTATTATGTGCATGCCGGTAAAGCTGCGCTCCTTCAGTGCCTTCACAGTCTTCCTCACAAACCTCTTGACAGCCTTCTCCACCGTCATGTAAGTCGAAAGAGCAGGTGCATTTATTTTGTTTATTGTCTTGAGGTTCTCGAGCGAAGCAGCTCCGTCGTAGTCGAGCACAAACCTGTCGATGGTGATGATATCATTCTCACTGATGCCCGCAGCATCATACTCGGCCCTGAACTTATCGTAGTTTTTGACCAGCGGATAATCAGTGATCTTTATGCGTTCAGCCTGATACTCCCTCGCAAGAGCGAGCTCCGGAGTGGACGCGTTCATGCGGTCTGACTGCATGTCGAAAGCATATGGAGCAACGAGAAGTGCCACTATTACCAGCACCAGGCCGATCTCCAGGACCGGTTTCTTCCCTTTGAAATACTCCCTGCCGTTCAGTATCCACCATACGAGCATGAACAGGAACACGAACGAAAGCGCAGGGAACATTCCCATCTGCCTGTAGCACACTCCCGCGAAGTACAGCAGAAAACCGCCAATATACGCCAGGATGTTTTTACGCCTCGTATAGGCATCAGCAACATAAAGCAGACCTGCCGCCATAAGCAGTGCAGATGTCTTCGTGAACTGTATCGCGCTGTAATGATCGAAGGCAAAGAACGCTATCACGACTGCCGCAAGCAGCCATTCGGTGATCTCCCTGCTCCTTTCGATAAGTACTCTGAATACAGCGGTGAACGCAATACACGACATGACTATCTGCGAAAGCATGAAAATGTTCACGCCTGTAAACATCTTCTGCAGCACTATAAGCACCCTGCACAGATAGTAATTTACGAATCCCACGTACGGGTAGCCTTCCGCTATCTTGCATGCGATAGAATAATCGTCATTGGTCTCATAGTACATTGGCGCGAAGTGCAGCACTGCAAAGAGGATCGCCAGGTTGACGGCGATCGAAACCAGCCAGAATACCCATGCACCGGTCTTCTTCTCTTCTACAACAGTATTCGAACCATGCTTTTCTATGTAGTTATTGTTACTCATATTTTTAATTCTATATAGACTCAAAATTTCCTCGCTCGGGTACGCCTCCCGGCTCAAAATTTGCGACGCATCGGTTTCGGGCTCGAACTTCGCAGCACGCTGCTCGTTCTCCCCTCGTAACCGGCTGCAAATTGGCCCCTCGCTCGGACAATTTTGAGTCCGCTTATTATTTATAAAGTATAAATAAGTACACCGGCGATAATAATCAGATTGCCTATCAGCTGCTTTCTGTTGAATTTCTCCTTGAGCAGGAAATACGACAGCAGCATGACGAATACGTATGTGAATGTGTCGATGACCGAGCCGTACCTCATGTCGACCTTCGTGAACGCCCAGGTATTGACGAACAGCACGGAGAACGCGATGAAGTATGCTGTGATCACTCGCCAGTTGAGGTACTCATAAATCCAGCTCTTGTGTTCCATTTTTGCGCTCTGTTTGAGCAGCACCTGCGAACCCGCCGAGAAGAAGGTCGCAATGAAAAGCATCAGCAGGTAGATGTTCATGCCGTCTCCCTCCCTTCTTCGTCGTAATTAGTGTTGAGAGTCACTATTATGACTCCGAGCAGCACTACAATAAGGCCGATAATATTCTTCAGGTTAAGATGTTCACTGTATATTGCTACCGCCCAGATCTGCCCCCAGATAAGATAAACGCTCCGGTTGGCATAGGCTACATGCAGGCTTATGTTCTTTATGACTATCTGCCACGCGAGTGCGTATACCACGCATACCATGAGCATCGCAAATACAAAAATATACAGGCGCGGATTGGTGAAGCCGCCCGCGTTATACGCGTTGGCGGCCGCCTTGGCAAATACGCCTGTAAATGAGAACACCATTATGCATAAATGAAGAAGTCCGTATGTCTTTACTTTTTCCATAATTCCCTCATAGGGGTCCCGTCAGCGCAGATCGCCGCGTAGATCTCATCCATGACTCCGTTTACGATCCGCTCGTCGTCAGTGCTCGCTATCAGGTGTCCTATCCTGGTAGTTCCGTTATGCATCTGCTCCACGGTCTGCCCCACTTTGTAATCGAGAACGATATCATATCCGCGTGCTCTTATTCTGTCAATGGCTTCTTCGTCAATTGATGTAATTGTGCCATCCACCGGGCTCATAAGCAGCTTGGACATGCACGAAGTTCTCTGATCGGATATGCCCAGATCGTCCATCTTTCCAAGGGCATTCTCTATCATTTTCTCGTAGAAGTCGAAACCGTAGTAAATCGATATGAGTTCAGGAATGCCTGTAGCACCGGCTCTGCCGCCCATCTCGATGATATATACATTCTCTCCGTCTACAAACACGTCGGAGTTGAACGCACAGTTATTGAGCCCAAGCGCCTTTACCGCCAGCGTCACCTGCTTATCGATCTCCGCAAGCACCTTTTCAGTGTTGCGGTACGGGAATGAATGGCCTGCCGGGATAGTGGCGCCCTTGAACTTATAGGTGTATTTCGTGTGAGGAGCAATAAGCATTACCTCTCCGTCCTTCACCATTCCGTCTACACCTATCTCCTTGCCGTTAAGCTTCTCCTCAACGAGCACATAGCTCTTGTGGGAGTATCCGACAGCAGCTTCATAAGCCTCCTTAAGCTCCTCCTCGGAATCTACCACATTAATACCGCGGCTTCCCGAGCTGTCAACACACTTAACAACTACCGGATATCCGATCTCTGCAGCTGCCGCATATGCCTCATCGAGGCTTTCAGCCTTGATGAACTTCGATGCAGAAACTCCGCCGGCTGCGAAGGCTTTCTTCATTTCGTACTTGTCGCACGCCTTTACGGCTGCCTCTTCGGAGATTCCGGCAAGACCCATCGCCTCGTTTACATGACCAATCGTTGCTACCGCAACGTCAGTACCCGAAGTGCAGATTCCGTCCACGCCTTCATCTCTGCAGACATTCAGGATGGCTTCCTTGTCTATTGTGTTGATGTAGCAGACCTTGTCTGCATCCGAAAACCCCGGATAATTGCCCGGTATACTCGATACGATAGTGTAAAGTCCCATGCGCTTAGCTGTTCTTATCAGCGGCACCTGATACACGCTTGCGCCGAGTATCATGATCTTCTTCATCAGTCTACCCCTTTTTTGTCCTCGAACCCCACAGTCTCACGTATTATGTACTGCGGTGTCTTGTTCAGTATAAGTATTATCTTGCCCAGATACTCTCCTACGATACCGAGCACCATCAGCACTATTCCGAAGAACAGGGCCATGATGCACATCGTTGATGACCAGCCGACCGGCAGGTCAGGCGACAGTATCTTGTTGATGATTATGTAAATTATGAACAGTATGCCGGCTACGAACGAGAATGTTCCTACGAAGAACGATATTCTCAGCGGTACAACAGAGAAGTTCCAGTATGCGAGCCACAGCTTGAGAAGCCTGCCGAACGTATAGCCCGAATGTCCGGTCTCTCTCGCAAAGTGCTCTATCTCCACCATTCCGATATTGTGCGTCACCCTGTAGAAGATCGCGTCCACGTACGGATTGAAGGTGTCGTACTTTATGACCTCGTCTTTTACTGCCTTTGTAATGATCCAGAAGTTGCTGGACTCTATTTCCTTAGGCCTCTCAAGCATCACTCTCGAGGTGACCTTGTTGATCTTTGAGGTGAGGTTTTTTATAGGTGAATTGTGCCTGACAGGATATACGCCGTATACCATGTCATAGCCTTCCTCTATCTTATGGATCAGCTTGAACATCTGTGACGGATGCGTCTGAAGGTCATCATCCATGCCCATCACATAGTCGCCTTCCGCAAAATTGAGCGCAGCCATGAGGGCGTTATGCTGACCGAAGTTGTGCATCAGGTTGGCACCTCTCACGCACGGATAGTCATCGTGCAGCGCCTTGATCTCGTCGTATGTTCCGTCCGTCGATCCGTCGTTGACCAGCACGAATTCACATTCGTAGCCTTCGTTCTTATCGAACTCTTCGAGAATCATCTCGACTTCCTTGCGGATCGTATCCTTTGAATAGTAGCAGGGGATCACTATTGATATAAGCATTTATTCGTCTCCTTCCTGCTTTGCGCCGTATACTTCCCTGACCACGTACTGCGGGTAATTGCCCATGGTCAGGAACACCCGCCCAACGTATTCACCTACAATTCCGAGGGTCAGGATTATGATGCCAGCCAGAATGATCATGGTCATCATCGTGGATGTCCAGCCGGCGATCTTAGTCTTGCTGATTATCTTGCGGAACAGCAGCCATATGAGTCCCAGGACTCCGCATGCTGTCGTAAACACTCCGAATCTCTGCGCCATCTGCAGCGGCACCACTGAGAATCCCGCGATGTTGGACCACAGGCTCAGCAGCTTTTTGAGTGTATAGCCCGACTGTCCGTAAGCGCGGTCAAAATGCTGTATAGGCACGCTTGCGATGCGGTCGGTAGTGACTGTCCTCAGGATCAGTCCCTGCATCTGCGTATAGTGCGCAGGATATGTTATGATGCTGTCCCTGACGTACTTCTTCATGCACACGAAGCTCGAAGTCCTCATGTCCTTAGGCTTGCCGATGAGTATCCTGACGGTCGTATGAGTGAACCAGGATCCGAAATTGCGGAATCCAGAGTGCTTCTTATCGTCATAATAGCCGTAGACGACATCGTGATCGTCATCAAGCCCGCCCAGCATCGTTTCGAGCTGGGACGGATGCGTCTGCCCGTCATCGTCCATGAAGATGATTACATCGCCTTTTGCGTAATTCAGTCCGCATATAAGAGCGTTGTGCTGACCGCCGTTATGCGCAAGGCACACTGCCGTTACGTAATCATGATCCTCCGCAAGAGCCCTGAGCTCCTTTACAGTCTCACCTCCGTCCGGCGAGCAGTCATCGACCAGTACGAATTCGAAAGGCGTGTTTCCCAGCCTCTCCATCTCTGCCGCGGTCTCCTCGACCACCGCCCTGATCGTATGCGATGATTTATAACATGGTATTACTATCGAATATTTCATGATGTCCCTGTTTTACTGTTATCCTTTTATCTGCTGCCTGGTCATGTTCTCCTTGACCAGTTTTCCAAACTCTTCGAACACCCGCACTCCTTCATCTCCCATCTCAGTGGCATCCGGATGCCACTGCAGGCCGTATACAGGCAGTGTTCTGTGTTCATATGCCTCGATGCATCCGCTTTCGGCATCCCACTGTGTGGCATAAAGCCCGTCTCCGAGTTCATCGACACACTGGTGATGATAGTGATATGTGACCGCTTCCGTGCCATACATGTCGTACAGCCATGTTCCT
The DNA here is from genome assembly GCA_017510725.1 of Mogibacterium sp. GTDB lineage: Bacteria > Bacillota > Clostridia > Peptostreptococcales > Anaerovoracaceae > Crickella. The sequence goes on from JAFWMD010000049.1 coordinate 65,826, forward strand.
TCAGCGATTTTCACCGCCCTGTTCTTCTTATGCCATCCGTCATCCATGTGCTGGATGGTAGTTCCTCCGAGCACGTTATTGACAAGCTGTTCGCCTCGGCAAATGCCAAGCACCGGCTTTTCCGCATCGATAAACATCTGAACAGCTGCAAACTGGAACTTATCCTTTTCTATGTCGGTGTCCTTTGTTTCCGGCTGCCTCTCGGCACCATACATGCTCGGAGTAACGCTGTGGCCGCCCGGGACTATGATCGCATCAAACCTGTCCGCATCAAGCTCTTCGATTGCTCCGACGCGCTCTGACTCAAGCCCCGCCCTGCTCAGTCTGTCCATTACACGTTCTGCATCTTCGGTATCATAATCAACAACGGCGATCAGCGGTTCTACGTATACTTCTTCCGTTTCCTGCTCCTGAGTGTCTTCAGCCTCCGGCGCTTCCGTGTCAGCAGAGTCCGCGGTTTCCGCTGTGCCTGCTGCATCCGCACTGTTTTTCTCGTGCTGATACATGACTACCGCAAAAGCGTTGGTCACCAGCAGTATTCCAATTATTATAATATAGATTATCCTTACATTCTTCTTCATTTTATTGTCCTGAAGCGCGAAGGTCTACTCGTCCCACTCGCAGATATAGCCAAAATACTGAGTGCTGTTATATTCAGGCTTACCCTCATATCCGATGGCTATGCCGTCCATGTCTATATCGTTCCACTTCATGTAATCGCTGCCGCTGTTGGTGGTCTGTATCTCAAGGCACATCTCCTGTCCGGTATATCCGGCAGCATCCGTATTATTGTTAGGCTTTCCTTTTTCCCAGTTTTCGTAGCCCCAGTTGTCACTAGGTCCCGGTATCAGTTCACCGTCAATCCATTTCCAGCTGCCGTCTTCAGCGGTTCCGCCCAGCCAGTAATGATACCTCTTTTCTCCGGATGAACGGATGAGGTCCTCTATGAAGCTTTGCTCTGAAACATCTGCTATTGTTGCAAGATGTCCGCCGTTACTCTCGCAAAGATCTCTGGCCTGATCCCAGCGCATCGGTTCGTCGAACACCTGATAATGATGCCCGTTAAATTCCGTAGCATCGGCGAGTACCGCAGGATTCGCACCTGTGCCGTCAGGTTCGCCTTCCGCCTCAGATGAACTTCCGCCCTTATCGCCGAACAGCATTACCGCAGCGATTGCAAGAGCTGCAACGACAAGAATGGCTGCAACTATTATGATCAGCCTGGAACTGCTCTTGCTCTCAGACTGCATGCTGCCCTGAGATGTTGGATCCGTGTCGATCTGCCCGTAAGGCTGCTGCATCGGAACGGTGTATTGGCCTGTATACTGTCTCATCGGATCCGGAGCTGCATATTGTCCGGTAAACTGCCTCATCGGATCCGGAGCTGTTGCTGCATACGGCGCAAATGCCTGTGCCGCCTGGCTGTTGTAATTAGCCTGATAGCTCTCGAGGTCTCTCCTCATCTCCTCGGCAGTCTGATATCTCATTCCCGGATCCGCTGCACATGCCTTCTGTATTATGTATGCCAGCATAGGGCTTGCGTCTCTTGGAGCAGGAAAAGGTTCTCCCCTGAAGCGCCTCAGTCTTGCTTCTTCTTCGTCATTGTGTGTCACCCTGGCAGGCGGAGGAGGAAGAAACGGTCCGCGGTTTCCGTTCAGAAGGGAATACAGCACGATGCCGAGCGAATAGATGTCCACCGTTGCACCATAGTGCTCTCCCCTGAATACCTCAGGCGCCATGTATTTATATGTACCCTTCTTCGACATGCCGCCCGTCGTCTTCTCCATCGTCCTTGCGATGCCGAAGTCTCCAAGCTTGAAGTCTCCGTTGTCAGATATGAAAATGTTCTGCGGCTTGATGTCTCTGTGGATTATGTTCTTTTTATGGCATGTCTCAAGCGCCTTGCACATGTCGACACCCAGCTTCACGACTTCTTCCTCATTGAGCCTCCTCTCAACCATGCGGTCGAGAAGCGGTGTGAGCAGCTCCATGCGGATAAGAATGTCGTAACCTATTCCATCATCATGAGGGATGATCTGATGGTCCTCGTAGCTGACGATGTTGCTGTTGCCCTTGAGCTGGGCCATGATCTCATTCTCATTGATGATCTCTCTGAGAATGCCTTCATAGTACTCTGAGACAGACGCGAGGTCAGTGCCTTCCGACATGCGGCTCTTGACGTCGTCATCGTCCTGAGGCACTGTAATGATCTTCAGAGCCGACCTGTATGTCGTTCCGAATTCCTCTCTTGTTATTTCAAACACCTTGCCGAAGCTGCCCTTTCCGAGCAGTCTTCCCAGATACCATGATCCGAAGATCGGTTCGTATTTTCTGTATTCGTCCATTTGTTGATCCTTTAGCGGGCGGTTCTACTGAACTATCTTACATATTATCGCAGATACATTGTCTCTTGCCTGTCCCTCTACTACCCTTTTAAGCAGCCTTGCTACAAGATATGATGCACTGTCTTCTATATTATTGGCTATTATATCCCTGATCTCATCGTCGCTCAGTTCGCCTGTCAGTCCGTCGCTGCACAGCAGCAGAATATCTCCCTTCCGGACCTCAATATCCGATACAGTCGCTTCAGGCTCGATATCGTCTTCAGTTACCATTCCGAGATACTGCGTGATTTCCCCTGCAAACCTGCTTTTATTCCTGTCGGATTCTTTCAGCAGACCGCTGTCGATCATGGTTTGCGTGATGCTGTGATCCTTTGATATCTGCCTAAGTTCTCCCTCATGGAACAGGTAAACCCTGCTGTCTCCCACATTGAAAACAACAGCATGCCCTTCAAAAACGATTGCTGCCGCTGCTGTAGTGCCCATGTTGTGAGCTTTCTTCCGAATCGACTCCTGTATTATAGACCGGTTAGCTGCAGATATATACATTCCGATATCTCCTACCAGGCCGTTGTCTTCCATAGCCCTGAGTCCGATTGCAGCCATGATCGATGCCTGTTCGCCGCAGGCTTCGCCTCCCAGTCCGTCAAAAACCGCGTATGTATAAGGTCCGCTCTCACGCTTGCTGTGAATGATGACATTATCCTGCTCCAGATCGTTTCTGTACGATCCATCCACATAGATATTGTCTTCGTTATGTCCCCTCACATTTCCTTTATGTGTTGCTCCACATGCCTCTGTTTTCATTTTACACCCTTTTTTCTTTATATACCGAGTATTTGCGCTTTCTTTCTCCTGAATTCATCCTCTGTAATGATGCCATCATCCAGAAGTTCCTTGAGCCTTCTCAGATGTTCAATATATGCCATATCATCCTTTGCGGGAGGAGCAGTATATGCAGGTGCAGGAGGTGCGGGCTCTTCCTTATAAATCGATCTGAAGTGGAAAGAAGGCGCTTCCTGCTCATCCAGTATGACGGTCTCGTCGTTTTCGAAGGCCCTGTCATCGACCAGCATCACCGTCTCATCGTTTTCAAAGGCTGCCACATCATCGAGTATCACCGTCTCATCGTTTTCAAAGGCTGCCACATCATCGAGTATCACCGTCTCGTCATTTTCGAAAGCCGTGAAATCATCGAGCATCACCGTCTCGTCATTTTCGAAGGCTGTGAAATCATCGAGCATCACGGTCTCGTCATTTTCGAAGGCTGCCTTATCGTCGAGATCCATTGTCTCTTCATTCTCAAAGCCGTTTAAGTCAAGCTCCTTCACCATATTATCTTCCGGAGGCATGCTGTAAGCTTCCGGCCTTTCAGGTGGCATCTCCAGCTTTGTTCCGCACATGACGCAAAATCTATAGACGTCTTTATTGTCTTTACCGCATTTAGGACAAATCATCTTTTCCTCCACGCATTTTCAGATATGAGTCGGTCCTGCCTATTGCATGTCCCACTCACAGATATATCCGTAATATCTTGTTTCGTTATAGTCAGGAGCTCCGTGGAATCTTTCCCCCGCTTCACCGGAATCACCGATATCGGTCCATGTAAGATACTCTTCCGGGCCCTGATCTCCCTTTGTTTTCTGTATTTCCATAAAGTCCTGGCCAACGGCTTCGTAATCTGCCTTGTTGTTTGGCTGGTTACCACACCATTTCTGATATCCGCTCTGGCCTTTCATAGGAACTTTTTCGCCTGTCACCCACTTCCAGTTTCCTTCGGAAGCTGAGTCTGAGGCTCCAAGCCAGTAATGGTATAAAGTGCCGCGGGACTCGATGAGATCTTCAATTACAGCTTCTTCATGTGCATCCAGCACTGTTGCCAGATGCCCGTTCTGTGCTTCACAGGCCTTCTTTGCCTGAGTCCAGAACATAGGCTCATCAACGACCTTATAGAAGTGGCCATTATTCTCTACTGCATCTGCGAGATAATCAGGCAGGTCTTCAAGCCCGGAAACACTGACTTCCGTTTCCTGACCGGTAATATCCATGCCAAGTTCAGCAGCGGCTGCCTCATCATACTCAGCGCGGATGACCACAATATCGCCATTTGACAGTCCCTCGCTTACATCGGCTGTATATACAACACTGTCGATAAGAGCTCCGGCAAGGGCCCGTTTCTCTTTATCCTTAATATCTGCGAGAATGTCCAGTTCTTTATCTGTGTCTACTGTGATCGCCTCTGCGATCTTGCCATAGCCATCGTAACCGGCAACAGCAGGATTTGCCATCAATTCTGACAGATCTATCTGTTTTTTGCCGAAGCCTTTTAAAACAGCCAGCGCACTGATTACAGCAACAAGCAGAATTCCTGCTACTATCAGGATCAGCTTTGAGCTGCTGCTTTTCCGGGGCTGACTGCCCCTCGTATCCGCAGCAGGATTCCCCTGCCCATAAGGCTGCTGCATCGGAACGGTGTATTGGCCTGTATACTGCCTCATCGGATCCGGAGCCGCATATTGTCCCGTATACTGTCTGACCTGCTCCGGATTGGTATATTGTCCCGTATACTGCCTCATCGGGTCCGGAGCTGTCGCTGCATACGGCGCAAATGCCTGTGCCGCCTGGCTGTTGTAATTAGCCTGATAGCTCTCGAGGTCTCTCCTCATCTCCTCAGCAGTCTGGTATCTCATCCCCGGATACGCCGCGCTTGCCTTCTGTATGATGTATGCCAGCATAGGGCTTGCATCTCTTGGAGCAGGAAATGGTTCTCCCCTGAAGCGCCTCATTCTTGCCGCTTCTTCATCATTAGGAGTCACCCTCGCAGGCGGAGGAGGAAGAAACGGTCCGCGGTTTCCGTTCAGAAGGGAATACAGCACGATGCCGAGCGAATAGATGTCCACCGTTGAATCGTAGTGCTCTCCCCTGAACACCTCAGGCGCCATGTATTTATATGTACCCTTCTTCGACATTCCGCCCGTCGTCTTCTCCATCGTCCTCGCGATGCCGAAGTCTCCAAGCTTGAAGTCTCCGTTGTCCGAGATGAAGATATTCTGCGGCTTGATGTCTCTGTGGATTATGTTCTTTTTATGGCATGTCTCAAGTGCCTTGCACATGTCGATGCCCAGCTTTACGACTTCTCCTTCATCCAGTCTCCTCTCGACCATGCGGTCGAGGAGCGGCGTGAGCAGTTCCATGCGGATAAGGATGTCGTAGCCTATTCCGTCATCATGAGGGATGATCTGATGGTCCTCATAGCTCACGATGTTGCTGTTGCCCTTCAGCTGAGCCATGATCTCATTTTCATTGATGATCTCCCTGAGTATGCCTTCGTAATACTGGGAAACGGAATGAATATCCGTACCTTCCGACATGCGGCTCTTGATATCGTCTTCGTCCTGAGGCACTGTAATGATCTTCAGAGCCGACCTGTACGTCGTTCCGAATTCTTCTCTTGTTATTTCAAACACCTTGCCGAAGCTGCCTTTTCCGAGCAGTCTTCCCAGATACCATGATCCGAAAATCGGTTCGTATTTTCTGTATTCGTCCATGCTGCTTACTTTGCCTTGATCTTTTATACTGTGCTTTTACTATCCTTTTGCGTCACTTGCATCCACCGCTCCGGATCTCTCCTGTAAACCGTATTCCCTTTCAAGAGAAAGTGCAAGAGGTGTGTCGTTAGTGAAGTATGTATCCACACCAATTCGTATCGCTTCCCTGATGGATGACTCATAGTCGAGTGTCCATGCGCTGAACAGCTTGCCGTGCTCATGCGCCGCTTCACAGTTGCTCTCCGTCATGAGGCCTCTGTCGATATCTACGGAAATGATATCCACATACGGCATTTCGAGGCTGTCATTAAATCCCGACTGGCTCTTGCATACATACAGCTTAGGCATGTCCGGGAATTTTTCTTCCAGTATGCTCAATACATCAGTCGACATTGACTGCACTATGATCACATCGCTGTAGTCATACTCATCAACCAGCTCCTCAAAGGCGTTTATGGTCGCCTGATCGGATGATTTCAGCTCTATCACATAGGTGATATCCTTTCCGTATTTGTCGAACACCTCGCTGAGACGGAGTATCTTACCCCCTGAGTGTGTCGTGAGCGATTCGATTTCTTCCGAGCTTGCTGAGGAATATGTCAGGCTGTTTCCTGTAAGCCTTCCTGCTGTCGGATCATGTGAAACAAACAGCACTCCATCCGAGGAAATCACCAGATCCTGCTCTATGTACTCCGAACCTGCCGCAATCGCGTCATCATAAGCCTCAAAGGAATGCTCATATGCACCTGCGGATCCGCGGTGAGAATAGACATGCGATGCTATCAGTTTGTCCTGTGCACTCCCGGCAGTCAGAGCGATAGTCTCTCCTGCCTGATTGTGGTTCAGTTCCTCTTCAAGCTCTGCCCGTGCTTTCTTCCCGTGATTCAGCATCTCTGCTCTGCGGAACACATATGCGCCGGAGGCTGCTATCAGGGCAAGCATTATTATTATTGCTGTAATCAGAAACCGTCTTTTCTTCATGTTCGGTATTATTATTCTTTTCCTTGGCCTTTATTCCAGGCCGTCCCATTCACATATATACCCGGAATAGTCCGGTGATTTGTAATACGGATGGCTTTCATAGCCTACTGACAGGCCTGAATTTGACATGTCCCACCACTTTCCGTATCTGCCGGTATCTGCCTTTGATACGCAGCAGAGCTGCAAGTAATTCTGATCGCCGTCGGAGCTGCTGTCCTTGTTATTAGGCTGATCCTTACGCCAGTTGGCATAGCCCCACGGTTCTCCGGTGATCCACGTGAAAGTGCCTTCATGACCTTCGTCCGTGCCGCCCAGCCAGAAGTTGTACTTAGTGCCGTAGTCTTCTATCAGGGAAACTATGAATTTCTGTTCATCAGCGCTTGTTATCGTAACAAGATGACCGTTCATCTGCTCGCATGCAGACTTGGCTTCAGTCCACAGTATGGACTCATTCACCAGTTTGTAGTAATGACCATTGAACTCGATTGCATCCCTCAGGTATTGCGGGAACTCCTTGAGCCCGCTCACTTCAAAGCTGGTCTCCGTACCGCTTACCACGATGTCTGCAGATTCCGCCAGGTCCGCATCATATGCCGCCTTTATAGTCACAGTGTCTCCATTGCTCAGAGCTTCGGATGGCACGGCGGTAAATGTGATTTTGTTTATAAGGCTCTCCGCCCTGGCTCTCTTTTCGTCGTTCTTTATGCCCGCAAGGCATTCCATTTTTTTGCTGTCGTCAACGGTAAGAGTCCCTGCGATGACACCCTCGCCATCGTATCCGCTGACAGCAGGATCCGCCAGCAGATCGCCCAGGTTTAACTCTACCGGCCCTGCACTCATGCGTGTAACGAGGAAAATGCCCACAGCAGACAGGGCAATGGCAACAGCCGCAATTACCGCGATCAGACCCTTATTTGATTTCTTTTTCTTCAGAGCTGCGTTGATCTGCGAAGCCGCATTTACCGGTGAGGCTGCATTGATCTGTGCAGCAGGCATGCTTCCCGTGTATGGCCTCATGCCCTGATCATATACAGGCATGCCCGCCGGATATGGTGCAAACGCCGGAGCTGCCTGCATGTTGTAGTTCGCCTGATAGTTCTCAAGATCCCTGCGCATCTGCTCAGCAGTCTGATATCTCATTCTCGGATCAGCCGCGCTTGCCTTCTGTATTATGTATGCCAGCATAGGCCCGGCATCTCTCGGAGGAGGTAATGGTTCTCCTCTGAAACGCCTCATTCTCGCCGTTTCCTCATCATTAGGAGTCACCCTCGCGGGCGGAGCCGGCAGAAACGGTCCGCGGTTCCCGTTCAGAAGAGAATACAGCACGATTCCGAGCGAATAGATGTCTACAGTCGAGTCATAATGCTCTCCCCTGAACACCTCAGGCGCCATATATTTATATGTACCCTTCTTCGACATCCCGCCCGTCGTCTTCTCCATCGTTCTCGCAATGCCGAAGTCTCCAAGCTTGAAGTCCCCGTTGTCCGAGATGAAGATATTCTGCGGCTTGATATCCCTGTGGATTATGTTCTTTCTGTGGCATGTCTCAAGAGCCTTGCACATGTCGATGCCCAGCTTAACGACTTCTCTCTCATCCAGTCTCCTCTCAACCATGCGGTCGAGGAGCGGCGTGAGGAGTTCCATGCGGATAAGGATGTCGTAGCCGATTCCGTCATCGTGCGGGATGATCTGATGGTCCTCATAGCTCACTATGTTGCTGTTGCCCTTCAGCTGAGCCATGATCTCATTCTCATTGACGATTTCCCGGAGGATGCCTTCATAGTACGCGGATACAGAAGCGAGATCCGAGCCTTCTGACATGCGGCTTTTGATGTCGTTTTCATCCTGCGGCACTGTAATGATTTTCAGAGCCGACCTGTAAGTCGTTCCGAATTCTTCTCTTGTTATTTCAAATACCTTGCCGAAACTGCCTTTTCCGAGCAGTCTTCCGAGATACCACGAGCCGAAGACCGGCTCATATTTTCTGTATTCATCCATAATTCTTTTTCTGTCAGGCTTTTATCAGCGGTCAGTTCAGATACTCCTCAAGAGTAAGCCCGTTCTCTGTCATTTCCTTTGCCGCCTCAATACCTACATAACGTATATGCCATGGCTCATACGGATAGCCGCTGCTGTTCCCCTCCGGATATCTCAGTATGAATCCGTAGTCAGGCAGTTTTTCATGTATCCTTGCCCATATCTCAGGATACTGGACCAGATCCTCATTCTCATAGACAGTGTTGCCGTCAACTATCAGGTAAAGGTCCAGTGCCAGTCCGGTATGATGTTCTGACGTTCCCGGCTCTGAAGCATACGTATGAGCATAAGCCTCTCCGTACTTTTCAGTGAAATCGTCGATGATCTTCTGCTGGTCCGCAACACTCCTGTAGGCGGAATCCAGCTCTACATATATGCCCTCCTGCGCTAAATTGTCCTTGAGTTTCAGATACGCATCATAAGCTGTTTCCTCTGTCCACACTTCATCGCCTACGGAGTTCACAGTGGATACCAGACTGATTTTTTCTTCCCAGTCATCGGGAAGCATGTGGTTTTTGTCCACAAGTATGAGATAGTCTATATCCGGTGCATCCTGCTCTTCTTCTGTCTGCGGAGCAGGAGCTTCGGGCTCAGCGGCCATCTCCTCTGCCTCCTCTTCCCGGCTGTGTCTCATATTTGCCTGCCGGACGATAAAGACCGTACCGGCCGCTATCAGGAGTACTGTTATAACTATAAATACTGTCAGCTTTCTTGTTTTGGCTGTCATTCAGCTGCCTCGCAACTATTTTTCAAGTTCGTACAGAGCATCGTTAAAGCATTTTGCCGCCGGAGTTTTGCTCTTTACGTATTTAAACACCAGGAAGTCATCGCTGTATCCGGCGCACATCAGCAGTTTACTGAAATCTTCTCTGTGCACTCCGAGGGCTTTGATTCCTTCCTCAGAACTTACTGTATTTTCATTTATCTTATAGACATCGCTTGCTTTTGTTTCATCCGTCGCATGATCGTAACGGTTCGTTATCGTCTGCACTGTAGAAATGTATCCCTCCGGATCCATGCTGTATTTTTTGCTGCAGTAGTAATCGTGGTCATCGCCCTCCCGGGTCGCAATATAGAACGAGCCGGACTTACCCGTATAGATGATATAGCATGCGCCTGCCGCCACATTATAATCCGACAGCATTTCTCCATAATCGCACTCCACTGCCTGTCCGTCCTTGCATGTGTATATATGCAGATATGCTCTCCCGTCATCATCATGGAAGGACATGAATAGCAGTTCCGGGGTTCCGTCATTGTTGAGGTCTGCGAGTGCGACACATTTGTTTACGGCATCATCTACCACATCTCCTTGTTCATACTCACCGTAATCGTAATACATGTCTCCATCTACAGTCTTCTGCCAGAAGTACTGCTTTATGGTCGTCTCGTTTTCTCTAAGCACTTCTGCGTACGCCTGCTTATAATCGTTTTGCTGCTCGTCAGCAATTCCGGCTTCAGTCTCTGCTGCAGGCTGCTCAGGTACTACGGTAACAGCTTTCGGTTCATTGCCTCTCTTTATCAGGATAACAGCTGCAGCGGTAATAACAGCCACAGCAAGACATATCACAGCAATGATTACCGCAGTATTGCCGGATGATTTCCGGGCCTGCTGAGGCATAGGCTGTGGCATTGGTTGCGGCATCGGCTGCGGCGTTGGTCTCGCGGCAGGCTGCGGCACTGCTCTCATTGGTTCGACCGGTATGTTTCCCGTATAAGCTCTGCCTGAAGGTCTGCCGTAATACATCAGATAATTTTCAAGATCGCAGCGCATCTCCTCTGCAGTCCGATATCTGTATGCAGGATGTGCCGCGCATGCTTTCTGTATGATGCCTGCCAGCATTGGGCCGGCATCCCTTGGCGCCGGTATAGGCTCTCCCCTGAAGCGTCTCATCATCGCTTCTTCCTCATCATGAGGTGTCACCCTTGCAGGCGGAGCCGGAAGAAACGGTCCGCGGTTCCCGTTCAGCAGAGAGTACAGCACGATACCGAGCGAGTATATGTCAACAGTTGAGTCGTAATTTTCTCCACGGAACACCTCAGGAGCCATGTACTTGTAGGTACCCTTCTTCGACATACCTCCTGCCGTTTTTTCTATAGTGCGTGCTATGCCGAAATCTCCCAGTTTATAGTCACCATATGGTGAAATGAAAATATTCTGAGGCTTTATATCCCTGTGGATGATGTTCCTGCTGTGGCAGACTTCCAGGGCTTTGCAGATGTCGATACCCAGTCTGACAACTTCCTGTTCATCGAGCCTTTTCTGTACCATGCGGTCGAGAAGCGGCGTGAGCAGCTCCATGCGGATAAGGATGTCATATCCTATACCGTCATCATGAGGGATGATCTGGTGATCCTCATAGCTCACGATGTTGCTGTTGCCTCTGAACTGCGACATTATTTCGTTCTCATTGACGATCTGTTTCAGTATCTCCTCATAGTATTCGGAGATCGTATTTATGTCCGTGCCTTCGGACATGCGGCTTTTTACATCGTCATCATCCTGAGGCACTGTAATGATTTTCAGAGCCGACCTGTAAGTCGTTCCGAATTCTTCTCTTGTTATTTCAAATACCTTGCCGAAGCTTCCTCTTCCGATCAGTCTCTTAAGATACCATGACCCGAAGATGGGCTCGTATTTTCTGTACTCGTCCATATAAGCTCTTTTCTTCTTTGGTTTTTCTGCATCCGACATTCCGGCTACTCTACAAGCTTTTCTCCTTCAAAGTAGGTGCAGATCCAGCCGTCCGTGATTCTCATCCACTCACCGGACATGTCGAGGCACTGTACTTTAGCGCCTTTCTTAAGGCTTGCGTAATCTCCGGATTTTCCTTCTGCCTGAGCTTTGTATTCATCCGACAGATCATCTCTCTTGATCTGATTAGCGCGTTTTTTCAGCCGTTCAGGTGTTGACCTCACGGCAACTCCCTCAGGAGATATGACCGTATATGTATGGTTTTTAATAAACCCATACTCGTTAATAGGCTCTTCAATGACCGGAGTGTCCTCAGCAACAGCCGGTTCATCCGTCACTGTTTCGACAACTTCTTCAGAGCCATCACCTGTCTCTGCCGTTCCGGTGTTACCGTCTCCCCGTCCGGTTATGATGACCGCTGCCGCAGCTATTGCGATAACGGCAATAGTGAGGCATATCGATACGACGATGATTGCTGATTTGTTTCCGCTCTGTTTTGGAGCAGGCTGAACAGGAGAAGAAGGTGTACGTGGCGGAATAATGACAGGCTCTGTCGGGGCTTCTCTGTAGTACGAAAGATAGCTCTCGAGATCGCGTCTCATCCGATCTGCAGTCTGGTATCTCATCCTCGGATCTGCTGCGCTGGCCTTCTGTATGATCTGTGCCAGCATCAGGCTCGCGTCTCTCGGAGGAGGAAAAGCTTCTCCTCTGAATCTCCTCATCCTCGCTTCCTCTTCATCATTGTGGGTCACCCTTGCCGGCGGCGCCGGAAGGAACGGTCCGCGGTTTCCGTTCAGCAGAGAATACAGCACGATACCGAGTGAGTAGATGTCTACAGTTGAGTCGTAGTTTTCTCCCCGGAACACTTCAGGCGCCATGTACTTGTAGGTACCTTTTTTTGACATGCCGCCTGTTGTCTTTTCAATGGTGCGCGCGATGCCGAAATCTCCGAGTTTGAAATCTCCGTTATCCGAGATGAATATATTCTGAGGCTTTATGTCCCTGTGGATGATGTTCTTTCTGTGGCATACTTCGAGGGCTTTGCATATGTCTATGCCCAGCTTCACCACTTCTTCCTGCGTAAGCGGTCTTTCAAGCATGCGGTCGAGAAGAGGCGTGAGCAGCTCCATGCGGATAAGGATGTCATAGCCTATACCGTCATCATGCGGGATTATCTGATGATCCTCATAGCTGACGATATTGCTGTTGCCCTTCAGCTGTGACATTATCTCATTTTCATTTATGATCTCTTTCAGTATGCCCTCATAGTATTCAGAGACCGACCTTATGTCTCTGCTTGCGGACATGCGGCTTTTTACGTCGTCATCATCCTGAGGAACTGTAATGATTTTCAGAGCCGACCTGTATGTCGTTCCGAATTCTTCCCTTGTTATTTCATATACCTTACCGAAGCTTCCTTTTCCGATCAGTCTCTTAAGATACCATGACCCGAAGATCGGCTCGTATTTTCTGTATTCATCCATCTCTTTACTTACCAGGTTTTCCTAATTTCGGGCAAAGCCCACTTATAGTTATTATACTTTATGCAGCTGTCAAAAATCATAAAAATCAGGCATTCCGGTTACGCTGAACGCTCTGTTTTGAATAATACGTGATATATACGGTCCCTGCAGCTACGCATGCAAGCGATATAACCTGGGAGACCGAAAGCAATCCGATGTACCCCCTGTATCCGTCGCCCCTGAAGAATTCCAGTACAAACCTTCCAGTCCCGTACAGAACTGCATATTTGCTGAGCATCACATAGCCCGGCACTTTATGTTTTGAGTCTGCATAAAGGACAAAGAAAAGCGCAAACTCATATATTGATTCAATCAGCTGAACCGGGACAAGAGGAACACTGTTAGGCGCAAATGCGGAATTGCTGTATATGACATGCAGCAAACCGTGTGTCTCCTTCCCGAAGCAGCATCCTGTAACATAGCAGCCTATTCTGCCAAAAGCATGTGCCAGAGGGAATGCCGGCAGTACAAGCTGGAGGGAGTGTGAAAATGATACGTCTGCTGATCTGCAGTAAAAATATATAGCCATCATGCAGCCCAGCAGTCCGCCGTAGAAAACAAATCCGCCAGCCAGATATGAATATCCTGCCTTTGCCAGTCCATACTCTCCGATATCTGCAATAACATGTCTGCATTCGATCAGCAGATACAGGATTTTTGCTCCTGCTGCAGTGCCGGCAAGAGCGCATACCAGCTCAAGCTCAAGATGTCTGTCAAGGTCAATATAGTACTCATTCCTTACACGTTTTTTCGTGTAAAAAACTGCAGCAATTATTCCAACTGCTGCAGCAAGACTATATGTCGGAATAGTTTTTCCCAATAGGCTGATCTGAGTAAACATCCTCGTCCTCTAATATAATGAAGCTCCCAGCATGCCTAAAGATCCGACGCACGCCACGCAGGCTACCAGTACTACCGCCCCGCCAATCAGACCGATCAGTGAAAGCACAAACCCGGCTGTTCTCATTCCTCCTTCAAAGCCCTCACTTTTAGCTTTTCCGGCAAGGATAAGGCCTGCAATTCCGCATCCGACGGAAACAATTGCTGAGTATCCGAAGAACCAGCAAACAACTGCGATTATTCCTAAAACAAGGCTTGCAGTGGCCTGGCCCTTACCCTTTTCAGGGTTGGCTCCTGCGCCGGCTGATGCTGATACCGGTGCAGCTATATGCGATGCAGACTGTGGAGGAGCATAGGCAGGAGTCTGTTTAGGCCCTGCATCAAGTTTAGTTCCACAATTTCCGCAGAACAGATCGTCTGCTTCATTCATCATTCCGCAATTCGGGCAGCGGATTCCATTCATCACTTCCATAATAATTTCCTCTCGTTTTCTGTTTTTCTACCGCAGCTGTGCCCCGCAATTCGGGCAGAAACGGTCATCTTTTTCCATCTGGGATAAGTTCGTTCCGCAGTAAGGACAAAACAGTAATTGTTCTTCTGTATCATTAAAGGCGCTTACAGTTACAGTTTCCGGTACCGGTCTTTCTGCTGTGTTTACCGGGCTGTCTGCAGGCCTTTCCGGCAGATTAAGGGATTTTCCGGCCGGAGTGCCATAGTATCTGTCTGCAAGTCTTTCTTTTGGGGGCGGATTGTTTGCTTCCTTACTTCTTACATAGGCATTCCTGACCGAGTCCCGTCCCTTGTCTGCTACAACATTGAGCAGGTATCTCACCACCACGACAGCACCACCAGCTGCCAAAAGGATCAATAAAGCTGTCGCATCATCCATGTTTTATGATCTCCTAAAAGCGTGTTTTCGTTTTAATTTCCATCATATGTGTTTCTACCATTGTTTCAGGGTCGAGTGAAAGGAGCATTTTTTCCGTCTGTGTCAGAAAAATATTCATGGTCATAAAATTCGGCACTCCATTTCTGCCTTTCCAATTAGTAAAGGATAAACTGTACAGATACTTTTCTTCAGATGTTCCCAGATATTGCAGAGCCGCATTCCATGAATGGCTTGATCTGAAAAAGATGATCTTTTTCCCATCAAAGTTGTAAGTAACTTCCACAGCATTGCCGGCATAATTAACGTTCTTTGCTGCAGCTACTACAGCCTCATAAGGAGCATCAAGCTCAAATATCTGCTTATCCTCCCAGAAACTTTTATTTCTTTCTATTATCTTTCCTTCCTGGAGCAGCCCGGTTTTTTCTCTGTTTTTCAGATAATATGCCGTGCCTACAGCAGCCACACAAATGGCTATTATTATAAAGTTGTTCATATAAGCGATCGCCTCCCATTATCAGGCGTTTCTTCTGTTCAGCAGGTATGCTGCCAGCACGGTGATCAGAATACCGACTCCTGCGCATATGCATATTATGCCTGCAATAAAGCGCCTTTTGTCTTCAACAACTGCGCCTTCATTTCTCTGCAGGGATCCTGTTGTGTCGGGCTCCTGGACCGGAGTCAGTTTTGATTCGTCTTCGCTTTCCGTCTTTTTATCGGCAGCTGCAACAGTCTTTGTTTTCAGATAATCTCCGCTTACCCATCCTGAAGCACCTCCGGCATTTACATACATCCATGTCGTATCGGTTTTATAAGTATGATCATATGTTACCTCTGTATCCTTATTGAGGGTTTTGATGATCTTGAAACCGGTACCCGGACCGTATCTGAGGTTGAGTGCATCCGTAGTTGTCGCAGTGGTGCTCGCCACTTCTGTACCGACAGCAGGCGATACCATGTCAGCAGCAGACACTATGTCGCCGTTGTAGATGTACACAAAGTCCAGAAACTGGTCCGGCCCTGCATTCGGATCCGTTGTACCGCGTAAGATTTCATCAAAAGTGTCCCACACATAGAAGGCCTGACCTCCGGTCAGAGTACCGGAAGATTTTCCGTTTTGATAGTCTTCATAGTCAATATAAAACGGCACACCTTCAATCTTAAGCACAGCGGTATATTCCGGCTCTGACGGAGCTCCCATATCTGCGCAGACCGGGATACTGCTCATAATTATCAGTAAGCCCATTATCAATACAGACAATACTTTTTTCATAACACTCTCCATATATGCTTTTCAGAATACAAATCTGTTGAGGATCTCTCCTATACCGTATGAAGCCAGATTGCAGACACATGATAATAAAAATGGATTCATGTCTGTTTTCATGTGCTTCTTATATATCAGTCCTTCAATCAATACGACTGCTGCCTCCATCACCAGCGTTATGGGCAGCAATGCGCTGCGGCTTATGAA
Source organism: Mogibacterium sp. (assembly GCA_017510725.1). Classification (GTDB taxonomy): domain Bacteria; phylum Bacillota; class Clostridia; order Peptostreptococcales; family Anaerovoracaceae; genus Crickella. Next base: position 82,152 of record JAFWMD010000049.1, read on the forward strand.
GAACTGCACCGCAGCTCCGGTCGATACCACAATCGGGTTCGTAAGGAGATTGGCAAGAGCTACCGTTGTCTGCTCCTGCCTGGATCTTACCCCCATGATCCAGGCCGCAATGCCTTCGATAATTACTGTCAGAGCAAGAGCTCTGAGCATTATCAGAGGCAGCTGCTCAAGCGTCATCGGAGTCTCCCTTCGAGCGGATCACCAGTACTATCGTTATTATCAGCATGGCGGCGAATACGATCCCGAGGGCCGTTAACGGCTTTTCTACCAGGGCCATGAAGGCGCTGTCCTGATGCCAGAAGAAATCATTCATTTTTCCTGTCCCCGCTTATAATGATCCACATAAAAACGACACAGACAATTGTAAGCACTGCTATCATGATGCAGTTTGCCGCTGTCGTAGTAAACTTGAAAAAGAATATCGGAGCAGTGCCGATGAACAGTCCTATCGTTGTCCATCCGAACGCAAGTCCTGGTGTATGCGGCATGACCGATACAAGAATGCCCAGCGTTATCGCCATGGTCATGCTGAACAGCATCACGCCAAAGAGCGACACTATCATGTGATTATCTCCAGCCATCAGGAAGGGGGCCGCGAGCAGCGCGCTGATGATTGCTGTCCTTTTGAAACCGCAGCAGTCGGCAAGTATGCCGCCAAGAGCCTTTCCGATCCCCATGAACGAGAACAGCATGACAGTCTGTATCACGGTCTTGTTCCATGATGTCGGTATGCCGTAGCCCATAAACCCGCGGACAGCCACAACCGTCACAGCCATGATTATTATGATGCCGGCAGGTATTCCCGCTTTAGCATATCTGAAGTCCCTGCATTGCTGTGAATAAGGGACTTCGCTGTCACTTATGAACCTCTGGGCATACAGGGCAAGAGGAAGCGCTGTCACTAATAGCACGGCAGGAAGCCAGCACTGTAATCCGGCTTTTGCCATCAGTCTGCCTGTTACAACTCCGAAAGAGCCTCCCGATACAAAAATTGCGCTGCCCGAAAGTTTGCCTTTTGCAGTTCTCAGGGTAGTCTCTGCACCATTGACATGCACAAAGCAGTTGCCCAGGCAGAGCACTATCAGGGATGCATAGGGATTATCCGATATCTCGAAAACTCCCAGGGCGATTGCCATCATGCCTAGTCCGATGGCACAGAGCGGCACTTTAGGATGCCTGTCGCTGAAGTAGCCTATGATTGCCTGCGGTACGAACGCAAGCATGTCGTAGGAAAGGAATATCAGCCATATAGCAGGCCTGTCCCCTACATACCTTGTCAGGGTAAAAAAGCAGGCAACCTCTGTTACAAAGTGAATGTAGAAGTAGAGTATGCCTGATATATAATTGTCATTCAATCTTGCTTTTGCACGTTCTTCCATATACATCCGACGCCCGGTCTCTTTAAAGTACTATCAGGCAGATACCGAGTCCTATCAGAACTACGCCAAGAACAGATGCACCTATCATTGCTGCCCGGATGCCGCCGTCGCTCTTTTTTGCCTGTGTCATGAGCTTGGCAGTGTCCTCCATAAGCAATCCGTAATCGTTGTTTATTTCGTTCATTTTGATTATCCGATTCCCAATGTAAGTTCGATATTACATGCTTCAGCGGTAGTATCGTCAGTAATGCCCGTATTCCTGACAATCACCTTATCGCCCGGAGACAGTCCGGCCGGAATGTTGATCTCGTACCGCTTTCCAGTTCCGAAGTCCACCACTTTGCGGCAGCCCCGGAGCATCTCATCCAGAGACAGCGTCAGATTGGCCTGTAAATCTTTTCTTCTCTGCTGGCCTGCGTCGTTTGCTCCCCAGAGAAGAACCGTGCCCTCATGGCTGTCATCAGATTCATATACATTGTTGTTTGGCGCGTTTAAGCGCTTCTTTATTTCCTCATAGCTTGGAATGTTTGCCTGTGCTCTTGACACCTGTGCTGCAGGCGCTTCCACCTGCTGCATGGCTTGTCTGTTAGGGGCTGCAGAGCCCGGCATTCTTACCGGTGATCCGCATTTGCGGCAGAACTTGTCCCCGTCTTTTATTGTATTGCCGCATTTTGAGCAAAACCTTGCCTGCATCGTTTTCCTCCGAATCCATGATCAGTCTATGCTGACATTGAACGTTATTTCTGCAACATTTATGCTGTCGCCCGCCTTGAGTTCGCACTTTCTGCCGGCTTCAACTTTTGAGCCGTTCAGGCTGACTCCGTTGGTAGAATTGTCATCTACGAGGTATACCGAGCCGCCTGATTCCTCGAAGTGCATGTGTTTACGGCTCATGCCTCTTCTTCTGACAGCATAGTCATTCTCATCGGACTTGCGGCCGATCGAGAACGGGAACCTGTCGATCCTGAGTTTCTTTGTGTCACCTGTTTCGTCGTCAATCCAGCTGAGCATGAGTACAGGTTTTTTTGTCTCCGGTACTGCAGCAGGCTTCCTGACCGGTGCTTCAGGTGCAGCCGGCTCAGGTTTTTCGACCGGCACAACTACAGGAGCGGCCTTTTGTGTCTCCGCAGGCGTTACCGGTACCACTGGAGTTACAGGAGTTACAGGCGCAGCCGGTTTCGCTTTTTCTGCGGTATTTACGATTTCTTCTTTTCTGAGCAGCTTCGTCTGTTTAAGCTCGTCCTCCTGCGCTTTCTCGATCTCTTTCTTTCTGAGTTCGTTAGTATAGCTCAGGGACTTTTTCTTCGGCCTGAGCCCACAGTCTATGTACACGACCTCGCTCTCATCATATTCGTATATGTTGAGCTCTTTTGCATCGATCGTTACCGATTTACTGCGGCTCTCCATTTCTGAACGCATTTCAGACTCATAGGCCATTTTCTTCATGGACTGGATCTGCTCACGTCTGGCAAGTTCATCATAATCCACGTGAACCGAAAGCTTGACCTTTCCTATCGTCAGCTTACAGCCTTCCTCAAGGTTGTACGGCACGTTTGCCTCAAGCTGCACACCGTTTATGAAAGTGCCTGCTGTTGAACCAAGATCCTTGACCGTGACCTTTCCGCCCATGCACTCAAAAACGCAATGTGCCCTGCTTATGCTTTCATGGAAAAGATATATATCTACCATGCCTTCGTTTCTGCCAAGCGTTGAAGGTATATTCGTGATTTCGATCTTCATTTTGCGGTTGCTGAGAACAGCAACCGGAGGCATTGCACTGTCGTTATACATAAAATTCAGGACCCTTCTTTACTCTTCATTGCTATCCTTGCGCACTTTCAGTCCGTAATCCTTCTCGACCGACAGTGCCAGCGGCGTGTCATTGGTAAAGTAATTATCGACACCCATGTCTATCGCTTTTTTGATCTCATCCTCTGTGTTGATTGTCCATGCTCCGAACTTCTTGCCTGCATCGTGAGCCGCTTTACAGTTGCTTTCCGTTAAAATACCGGTTTCGACAGTAGCTCTTACGGAAATGGTATCGATGTACGACTGATCCAATGCATAATCGAAGTCTCCCTGGTTCCAGCATACCAGCAGCTTCGGCATGTCCGGATACTTCTTGTCGAGTATGTCAAGTGTATCAGCTTTCATGGATGCAGCTGTAATAACATCGCTTAATCCGGTATCGTCCACCAGCTTTTCAAAAGCCAGCAGGCACTTGTCGCTGTTATCCTTGATCTCGATCACATAATTGATATCCTTGCCGTAATGCTCGAACACCTCGCTCAGGCGCAGTATCTTATTGCCCGCCGCTGTTTTGAGTCCGTCAACGGTCTCGGAGCTTATATACTCATACATTCCGTTATAGTCGGTCATCGTATAGGCATTGAGCTCGCTTGAAACATAGAGCACGCCGTCAGATGAGATAACTACATCCACGCCTATGTACTGCGATCCGGCATCGATCGCCGCATCATAAGCCTTGAAGCTGTGTTCCTCTGGGCCCTCAGTTCCGCGGTAGGAGTATACATGCGAAGCTGCCAGCTTCTCTTCAGTCGATTTCTTCATGGCAGACTGCTCTTCTTCCTTCTTCTGCTCTTCTTCCTGTGCGGTTTCCTGTGAAGCCTGCTCATTCTGAGCTTGTTCCGGCTCACGTGCGGTATTGGCGGCCTTGCCGAGATGGAGTATCCACGCCACTGCAGCAACGACCAGTATGAGCATTACTATTATCAATGTCTTCAGTGTTTTTCTCTTTTTCATCCCTTGTGATCCCTGAACGCTTTGACTGCGTCTTTCATGTCGAGCGGCTCGTAGCCGAGCTCGCTTCTGAGTTTAGTTATATCCATGTGGAACGGTCTTCCCTTTTCCGGATACGAATCATCGTAATCGATCGGAACAGGATTTCCGTACACTTCATTGACTATCTGCGCCACCTCTAGATTGCTGTACGCATGAGGCATGCCAACGTTTACTATAATGTTGCTGTCAGCACTGTACTGCTCATTGCCCAGCGCCAGAATGGCAAGCACTTTCACCAGATCCTTTACGTATACGTACTGTTTCTTCAGCACGCTTTTGCCCATCACCTTGATGGTGCCGTGGTCGCGCGCAGTGTCGAGAAACACGTTCATCATGCCGCGGCGTTTTTCGCCCTCGCCCAGCACCTGTGCTATGCGCGCGATGCCGTATGTTATCTCATTCTTCTCTGCGTATTCCCTGATGGTATGCTCGCAGTTTGCCTTGGAATCGCCGTAGCTGGAGCGTCCTTTCAGCGGTGCATCCTCGGTCCACGGCATAAGGCTGTCATCGTTATAGACCGACATTGTCGATGCAAATACGATGCGTCTTACGTGACATCTCAGCATCGCCTGTACAATGCTGTCGGTCATTGCCTCGTTTACCATGAATTTAGCCGGGTCGTTCTCGGTACCCCGCACGCCTGCAAGGTGGATGATCACATCCGCTCCTTCGAGTGCGCTTTCAAGGCTTTCGAGTGAGTAATTCGTACTGCGCCACTCGCAGCGCCCGGAATCCTCACAGGCGGAGGCATCCCTGGTCAATGCTATGACGCTGATATCTTCTCTCTTATTCAGTAAGGCAAGCAGCTCCGCACCTATGAAGCCGCTCGCGCCGGTGACTGCGATCTTCATATTATTTTACTTTGCAGACGAAGCATCTCTGCTTGCCTGTCTGATCAGGAGGCAGCTCGTCGAGCCACTCGATGGTGATCTTGAACTCATCGCCATAGAGTTTTGTCACTTCGGTAATGAAGCGGTCCTCGATCTCCTCTTTCGTCATCGACTCGTTGAACGGATCTGCGACGAGCTGGATCTTCATGTCGTGATATGTTTCCTCAATGAACCTGAACTGCGAGAGTCCTACCGTATGGTTCGCTATTCTCATCAGCTGAAGAGCCGACGAATCAGCTCCGCCCTCATGCTTAACAAGGTCGTTCACACGGCCCTCGATATCCGTAAAGTAGCGGATGCCGTCCTTGACGAACGATTTTCCGAGGTCCATGGTCTCGTAGTTGATGAGCGGATATGTCTGCTTGTAGAGCGATGTCACCAGTATGCGGCCGTCGTCTGCAAGCTCGTTTTTGTCGTTGTATACGTTTGCGACTGCTATATCGTTCGCGACCAGTCTGTACGGCTTTCCAGGGATCTCATAGATGAAGCTTCCCATCTCGGATACGCCATACGCGTCGATAAGTCCGTCGCCCAGAGTCTTGGCGAGCATTCTGCGCGTAACGCCGTCGACCATTTCGCTGATCGGGGCATAGAACTTAGGCTTGTATATGCTGAGTCCGTGCTCTTCCGCATACTGTACCATGCGCACCATTACGTTGCGGCGCAGGCAGATGAGATCAGGCTTGTAATCATTGATATCCGCGATCAGATCGGCAATGCCGTCGCCCACGATATGATCTTCGCCTACTACCTTGCGGCGCATCAGCCCGAACTTCTGTATGATGGAGTCCCTGTTCTTCTTACGGGGACCCTTATGGCTCGTTGAAAAGGAATACATCTTGCCGAACAGCGGTCTGTAGCCCGCTGCCTTGAGGGCTCTCGCCCAGTTGGCGTCGCTGCATGCCTGCTCTTTCTGTGTGTAGAGCATCTTAAGAGGTGTTCCCGATGATCCGCTCGTGCTGAGAATGTTGATGTCGTCGTGCTTCTCAGGATGATCGTCCCACTCCTTCTGCATCCAGAGACGGAGCTCCGGTTTTGTAAGCGGAGGGAACTTTACGAGATCCTCTGCCGAATGATAATCATTAGGCGTCGTTCCGGACTTCTCAAATTTCTCCCTGTACATCGGGATCTTATATGCCTTCTTCATCAGCTTATAGATCCTGCGGTTCTGATCGCCTTTGATCTTCTTTGGATCTCCGTCGAGCGTCTTTCTGAGTGTCAGCAGGTACCAGACTGTATAAACATTTTTTAGCTTTTTCTGAATGCCCATTTTCTCCTCCCGGTTATATAGTGCGGCCTGTTTTGCGGATGATATATCCGCATTTTTCCATGTAGCCGTTGATCTTCAGTACTCTGTCTCCGTCGCTGTAGTAGTAGCAGACATATTCCGCGCCTTCTGTATCGAAGTCCGCTTTTGAGAACTTTGTATTAGGTTCCTTGCTCATGAACACAAGGCTGTATTCTTCGCACGGCATCTCATACTCACCGTCGAGCACCGATTCACCTTCAAGCAGCTGCCTGAAGCACGCCTCGAGCAGATCAGCTCCGCAGTAGTGCCTGATCAGATTCCACATGTGGCATCCGTCGAGTCTCGGTGTCACCTCGATGATGACCGGCTCCCTTCCGTCCTTGAGTTTTATCTGGAAGTAGCACGGGCCGTTGTTGATGCCAATTTTTGCCGCCACTCTTGCGGCGAGGTCCATAGTCTTTGCCTGTGCTTCCCTGTCTGCAAACGACGAAGGAACTCTGTGCTCCTTGATGATGCCGCCCGGCAGTTCGTCGAACGCATAGCGGTCGCTCACCAGAGCGAACTTCATCTTACCGTCCTGCATGTAGGCATTGACCGACACTTCAGGGCCATCTATATACTCCTCTATTATTACCTTTCCTTCGAAGGAATAGTCCAGAGATGCCGCGAAATGCTCTTTTATATCCTCAGATGACACTACCTTGAAGCATCCTCTCTGTCCCTGGGAGTCGACCGGCTTCATCATGGCCGGAAAGTCTTTGTACTCAAGAGCTTCCTCAAGCGTACCGCATACCCTGAAAGCAGCATTGCCTGCGAAGCCCTCTCCCAGAGTCTCTCTCATCATTCCTTTGGAGTGGCATATCTCTGCAGCTTCAGCTGTGATGAAATGAGGAAGGCCCAGTTTCTCGCTTACCTGCATGACTGTAGGCATGGCAAGGTCTGAGCCGACCGAATATATGGCCGACACACCGTACTTTTCTGCCAGGGCCGTTACGCCTTCTATGCTCTTTATGTCTACCTGTTCAAAAATATCGAGATGCGGAATGCCGCAGTCCACCGTCGTGTAGCTGCAGCCTACTACCTCGTAGCCGTGAGCCTTACAGTATTCAATTGCATCAATCTGCGCATTTCCTGCGCCAAGTATAAGGATTCTTTTTTTCATTGATAGTATTTAAATCTCATGCAGCAATAACGGATTATCTCTATGGTCCCGGATTCACCTTAACAAGGAAGTCCCTTACAGCTGCCTTTATCCTGCCAGCCACTTTACCGGACTTCTCCTTTATGGTTTTCACTGTTTGCGTCAGTTTAAACTTGCTCATAGTTATTTACATTTTACCATAATTAACAAAACAAATGCTTATTTTGCCTGTATTTACAGGCAAATAAAACGGCCCCGCCCTTACGGTGCGGGGTCGCAGCATTCTTATCTGTTCTATGCGTTTGGTCCGGTGTATCTCATTACATAGCTCTTTCCGTCCCTGCCGTAGCGGCTCAGTCTTCCGGACGCAGCGTTATGCTTGACTGCAATGGAGTTTGCACCCCAGCCGCCGCCGCTGGATTCGACTATGTCATTGCCGCCGATGTACATGCATGTATGACCGCTGTTGTCGCTGTGTGCAGACCAGTTGATGATAACATCTCCCGGCTGCAGATCGTTGACACTCAGGTTCTTGCACTTTCCGATCTTGGTCCAGCATGAGAACTGAGAGAAGTTCTTGTCGTTCTCATACAGAGGCATCTTGCCGTGTGAGCATGCGTAATAGACTTCTGGGTCCTCCGCGCCATGAGCATATGCCGCTGCTACGAATGTAAGGCAAACGTATGTCTTCTCGTAGCCCTTTGGCTTATTGTGCTTGACAGGTCCGCAGTTAGTGCCGCAGAAATAGCATCCGATGGCGTTTGCGGCAGGTTTCTTACCGTATGCGAACGAATCGTCAGCAGCTATATCGACTGCCCATGCGATGGCTGCCGCAGCTCCGTCTCCGGTCCAGACAGCATAGAGATCCGTAGTCTCGCCCTTTTCCGCAAGGTCTTCAACTGTATCTCCGTCATGAAATTCCCTGAGGCCGCCATCTTCAGTCGCCCAGCCGAGGAACTTATGAGATCCGTTCTCAAATGTGTTTGCATCGAGGTTCACGGCCTTATCCGATTCGATGATCTGTGTCGTAACAGCATCTTCATCGTCGCTTGAATGGAAGTTGACGATATATGCGTCAATGGCTTCAACAGAGACGCTGACCTTCTCTTCAACTTCTTCATAGGCACTGCTTCCGATCTGCTTAACAAAGATCTCAGCTTCTCCCTCTCCTTTTGCCGTTATGTTGCCGTCCGCATCGACCTCAGCTACATTAGGATCGCTCGAAGTATAAATCAGCTTTTCGCCCGATGTAGACTCCGCGTTGATGCATGCATCAAGTCCCGGATAGGTCATGGCATACTCAGTGCTGTCCGTTGAGATAGTCTGCTTCTGTCTCTCGATGTACTCGATCTCGACACGCTCACCTTTGCTGAGATTTTTGCCGTCCTTGCGCTCAACAAGGTAAAGGATCGAAGCGCTCTTTTCGCCGATGTTTTCAGCCGGTACTTTTATCTTGAACTTTGAAGGCATGCCGGTGTCAGGCAGCTTCTTCTCTGCAAGCACGCGAAGACCGGCCTTGAGGATTATCGACTGACCATTCGCCTCAGATACCTCTCCTTCGATAAACGTTGCTTCTTTATCGTTGGTGACGAGTCTGGTGTTGTATACAGTCAGTCCCTGATTTTCCCCGGCCGCTGCAAACTGCGTTCCTATAAGCAGGACAAAACATATTAATAATGCGATTCTAAATTTCTTCTTCACAGCTCTAAAATTTTATCACAATAATCATGTGTTAACAACGTAAAACATAGCGTAATTTCACATACAATTATGGTATAATCTGCCACATGAGTGAAGAACTGAAGGATTTAGTTAATAGTGAAATCGAAGCTCTCGCAAAAGACACGCCGGAAGAGTCTGAAGAAGCGGAAACCCCCGCAATTACGGAGGTCCCTGAAGCATCCAGTCTGACCCCTGAGCATATCGAGCATCTTCTTAAAGTTCTCGGTGATGATATCATCGTAGACATGCTCGAAAGTGCAGGCCTTACGGAAGAGGATCTTGAAAACGCGCTCGATGATGAACAGGAAGACGGAGAAAAGGATTCTGCATCGGCAGAGGCCCCTGCTGCCGGCAGGAAGCCTCGCCGCAAGGGCAAAGCGAAGAGGCGCCTTCTTTTCGTATTGATTTTTATAGGCATAATTCTTCTTGTAGCGGCTGTAAACAAGATTTTCATGAGTGTTACCATAAACACCAACGCCCCGATACAGTATTCGGAAAGCATCGACGATATATCCGCTGACGAAGGGTCGCTCAACGTAAACAACGTGAGCGTATCGGTCCCTACTGACGGTACTGAAGAATACAGCATCTCATATTCATGGGCTGAAGATGATGACAAGTACCCTTCCGTTCCTCACGCGATCACCGCGATCTATTCCGGAAAGGCTGAAGAAAGTGAGGAGGAAGGCGAAGAAGAAAGCGGACCTGCAAAACTTTACAGTATTTCGCTCTACCGCAACGATATCACACCGTCAAAGAGTGTGAAGAAGGGCAAAAAGGCGAGCAACTGGTTCGATGACTGGGCAGTCGTGAATGAAGGAGACGTTCTTCAGGTACCGCTCAAGTCAGGCAGCATAAACGGCTTTTACGTATTCCCGCAGCCGCCTGCAGACGGTGAAACCGCAAGCGAGTATAACGACTTCAGCTATTATTTCGCAGTAAAGGATAAAGAAGGCATCAGCACATACGTGCTGGAAGGTGTGTGTCTCGACCCTGAGCGCGATGCGGAATTCAGAACGATCATGGACAACTGCATCCACAGCATCACAATCAAATAAACCGGTAATATAAAAATTGCCGGATACCAGGCATCTGCCCGGTATCCGGTTTTTCATTGTTTGTTTATTGACCCTAAGGGAGTCTGTATCTCATTACATAGTTTTTGGAACTGCTGCTGAGGCTTGCAAGCCTCTTTGCTACTGCATCACGTTTGACAGCGATGGAATTGGCGCCCCAGCCACCGCCGCTCGATTCTACCAGATCATTGCCCCCGATGTACATGCAGACGTGACCGTTATTGTCGTTGTGGTCAGACCATTTGATGATAACATCGCCCGGCTGCAGGTCATTGACCGTGAGGTCCTTGCAGGCACCTATCTTCATCCAGCATGAGAACTTTCTGAAGTTGTCATTTGTCTCATACATGGTCATGTAGCGCTTCTGACACGCCTTTAGGATCTCCGGATCACCCGCTCCATGAGCATATGCCGCTCCTACGAATGTAAGGCAGACATAGGTCTTCTCATAGCGCTCAGGTTCTTCCATTTTCTTTTTTATCGCTGCAGTGACCTTCCTGTCGTTGTTGCCACAGAAGAAGCAACCTTGTTGGTTAGCTATCGGCTTTTCTCCATAGGTAAAACTATCATCATTAGCGATCCTAATCGCCCAATTGACAGCTGCCTTTGGTTTAGCACTAGGGAGCACTGTAAACTCTTTGTTGAATGCAATTACAACGCCTTTATCTGTGTGTAAATACATTCTGTACCTGTAATTACCACCCGGCAGCAAATCGAACCTGAGCCTTGAAGCAATTACACTCAAATCATAATTATAAGTACTTGCCGATGCGGTATATTTGTAATCTGTCCACTTGTTGGTTGGGGCAAAAACAATGCCGACCTCAACCTTATTAATCTTACTGGAGGAAGATACTACACCTGTAGTGTTGAACACCTTGCCGCACTGATACGTTCCAGGCGCTCTGACGCCGCTCAGTGTGATGTTAGGGCTTTCAGCTACGGATAAAGCTATTGTCTCAGCCCTATTGTCTACAACAGTAAACCTTTGACTAAGCACTCTTTTTTTCTTTTTGCCCTTCAGCTGAACATATATTCTGTAATAGTAAGTCCCTGCTCTGAGATTTCCGAATTTAAGCTTTGAGTCTGCCTTTTTGATGCTGAATGTCTTTTTGTTTATGCCAGACTTTGTGTACTTGTATTTCCATTTACTTACCTTAGGATTATAGATACCAATCTCGACTTTTTTGATCTTAGTTTTTGCTTTGATCTTTCCCTTGATGCTGAATGATTTGCCCAGATCAATAGTGGACGGAACATTGTAACTCTTCAACGTAATTGTTCCTACACTTGTGGTTATAGCATGCACGTCAGTGACCGCCAGTGAGAATACCATCACCAGCGATAACAGTACTGCCATTACTCTTTGGTTTCGTCTGAAAATGTACATAATAAAACCCCGACATTTCCCCCAATAATACCTTATAGTACTAGAAATTTTATATGCCGGGGATGATCGACTCAATCAATCTGTATGGATATTAATTATTTAATTATGCGCGCCAGCACCCTCTTTGACGAATTGCCGTCTTCATAAGGATTGAACCTCTTTACGAACGCTTTATACTTTTCATCTGCTGTCCAGCCATCCGTCTTTCTGATTTCTTCTATGAGTGCCGTCTCATCCTTTACGATCGGTCCAGGCAGTTCATCGAGTGACAGGTAGAAGCCTCTCATCTCGTTGGCATAATGCTCGAGGTCATACATGTAGAAGATCACCGGGCGCTCGAGTATCGAGTAGTCGAAGAATACGCTCGAGTAGTCTGTCACGAGTATGTCCGCTGCGATATACAGGTCGTTGATGTCTGGATACGACGATACGTCCATGACAAAGCCTTTGTATTTCTCAAAGTCAAAGCTGTTCGCCACGAGATAATGTGCCCTGAAGAGGATAATGTACTCATCTCCGAGCTCCTTCTGCAGCCTGTCGAAATCGACTTCCGTCTTGTATGTGTAACCCTGCCCGCTTGTGTGCTGGTTGTCACGCCATGTAGGAGCATAAAGTATGGCTTTTTTACCCTCCACTCCGAGCTGCTTTCTGAACTTCTTGCGGTCCTTTTCCGTGGCGACGGCGAGAGCATCGTTGCGCGGATAACCCTCTTCGATGATCTTGTCTCTCTGACCGGTCTCGTTAAGGTTCCATGCAGTGGCAAACTTGTCGGTCGCGAAAGGCGACGGCGAAAGGATATAGGAGAACTTTTCAGCGTCAGTTCTGTACTTCTCCTTGATTTCGTTGAGCGAGTTCATGGCATTGTCGCTCTCGATGATGTCGTAGCCGAGTCTCTTGAGCGGTGTTCCATGCCAGCACTGCAGGTATACCTGTCCCTTGCGCGGGAACTGGTAATTCAGCATGCGGTAATTGGTGATCCAGTATTTTGCCGTACGGAGCGCCTTGTTATCTTCCTTTGTTCTGAACTTCACCAGACTGGTGCGGTCGTTCTGCAGCAGGAAGCTGTATTCATCAGGATCCTTGAAGCACCAGATGAATCTGTAGTCCTTATACTCAGGTGCCGTCAGCATGTACTGGTACATGGCCTTAGGCGAGTCGCTGTATCCGCGGCCTGAGAACGTACGGAAATAGACCAGCTTGTCATCGATCTTTCCGAACGGATCATCAAGTGTCATCTTGGCGCGGTAAGCGGCGTCCCTGCTCCCCCTGAAGACCAGGCGGAATGTCTTGTTCTTCTTTGCGATGTCGAATACGACTTTTTTGAATTTTGTTGTGATACTCATCTTTCGTTCCCCGGTTATTTTGCGAGTGATATTATGAAGTCTGCCAGCGCGGCAGTACAGTAATTTTCGGTATTCCCTGCTCCGGTATCGATGTCTATGTAACGGTCGCGGAATCCCTTCAGGGCATCTTTGTCATAATCATCCCTGCCCACAGCTTCAGCGAGAGCTCCTGCATCGCGGAATACGTACGGTGCGATCGGCTCGCTGTCAAAATCTATATTGAGGCCCGTGTTGGCTTCATACTCTTCGAGATCATAGGCATATATGAACAGCGGCTTGTCTGCGATGGTGGACTCAATCACAAGTGATGAATAATCGCTGATTATTGCATCTGCAACTGAAAGCCAGTCGAACGACGGAAACTCTTCATCAAAGATGATATTGGAGCCTGCTTTCGCAGCCGACATCGCCTCTCCCCTGTACAGCGGATGGAGCTTTACTGCTATGTTGTACTTATCCGGATCGAAGGCCGCTATGAGGCCCTGAACATCGACAGCCTTGCCCCTGCGGAATGTCGGTGCATAAAGTACCGTCTTCTTTCCGTCTGACTTCAGCTGAGGATATGCTGCAAGTATCTTACCGGCTGTGTCGTCATGTCTTTCACCCCTGACTACACTGTTTATATAATCGATACGCGGCAGGCCGTACTTAACGATCTTATTTCGGTCTGTCCTGAAAGCCTCACTGAAATGTTCTGCAGTCACATCGCTCGCGCAGACTACATAATCGTAGCCATGATGCATCTTCATGAGCTTTGCAGTTTTTTCTGATGAGCCGCCCTCCTTGCCTACAGTCTGCCAGCCGAACTTCTTGATTGCTCCAAGGGCATGCCATATCTGCACCACCTTTGTGCCCCTGCGATGAGGGATCATGCTTGCCGGTATGCAGTACGTGTCCAGCACCACAACATCTGATGCCAGTATCGATGCCTCCTGCTTAGCCACATGACCGATATATCCAAGCGCTTTGAGCGACTTCTCCTTGGTCAGCAGCTTGCTGAGAACCGTTACATCACAGTCTCTCTTAAGAAGCTCCGCCTCGAGCATTGCTACATCGAGCGTCTTGCTGTTGCTCTCACGGCTTATTATTGAAATCTTTTTTTTACGTTCTTTCATATTTCTTATTTTGTCCGGTCCCTTTCTGCCCTTACCTGAATTACGGTTACTGAGAGACCCTGATGTTTTATTGTATCATAAAATGCCTTTATTGTCGGCAGACACGGTTCTCATTGTCAGCAATAAGCACAAATTAAGCGGGATGACGCACAGGCGCCATCCCGCATCGCTTTTTTCACAATTCTTCAGTAATGACCGTCTCAGTCGGTACCATTACTTTGTTTTTATCTTCTTAGTTGAAGACCATTTTCCTACATATTTTACGCCGCTAGCGTATCTTATTGCACGTACCTTTACGTAGTAATTTGTTTTCTTCTTCAGACCGCTGATCTTCCCGGAAGACTTGCTCTTGCTGACTTCCTTCATCTTAGTATCTGCCTTAGCAAAGTTCTTGTTAGGGCAGGCCCAGATCTCATACTTCGTAACTTTTGATTTCTTCAGCTGCTTGCTTGTCAGTTTCGTCCACTTCAAAGTAATTGAAGACTTGCTTACTTTTGACTTTTTAGCACCCTTAACTTTAGGGATCTTGCTGTCAGCGACACCCTGGCGTGCCTTTTCTGCCTTTGCGGCAGCAGCAGCCTGATCTCTCTGGTTTTTCTGTGCCGGAGTATCGACAAATATGGTAACTGGTATTTTTACCTTCCTGTAGTTTACGCTTGCGCTGTTATTACCAGGCTGCAGCAAATTGTCATATTCAAGGTCCAGCAAGATAAAATCGTCCCCATTTATGAAATACGGAGAGTTGGTGGTTTCTGTGATATCAAAAAGACCCGCTTTGTATGTAACGGTTTTCCCGTCTATATATTTTACCGTCAGGGAATCGCCCTTAGCGAACCATGTGTATTCGACACCATCATGTGTTGTCCATTTATATCTTCTGTCGATATCATAAAATGACCCGTGCTGATTCGATACCTGAACATCTGGCCCCCATACACTTATGGTTACGGGAGTAAAGCTGACACTTGCTACGCCGCTTATGCATTTGGCATTAAAAGGACCATCTTTTAAGGCAGGATCATAATCACATCTGACTTCATATGTGAAGCTCTTGCCGATATTGTCATCATTCTCGATATCAAAGGTTCCATCTTCGTAAATAGCATCAACAACGTAAGGTAATTCAGTGTTCTTATACAGCCACTTTCCGGAAGAGTATATATACGTCGCATCATTAAAACCACTATACTCCAGTGTGATTTTGTCTCCGTCCATGAACTGGTCATATTTCCAGATTTCTCTTACGCCGGATTTAGCAGGAGTAAATGTAAGACCTGTAGGCATGGCATTAGATACATCGTAGAAATTATAATCCTCACATCCGTAAGAGTCGGTAACATAGCAAATGTAAGACCCGGCATGAGCCCCTTTCAGAGTGGATCCTGACCCAGCGTCTTTCTCCACAGTCTCCCCTGCGTCTTCATCATATACCCGCTCGACCCATCTGTAACTGAATGTAGGGAGCGCATATCCTTCTTCCTCATAATAGTCCATCTGGTTTAAATCCATGATTGCCTTCAAGTCACACGAGGTTTGCCCCGGCGCCAGAACAACATCATCTCCTTCTACATACCAATACCGTGGCATATCAGGATTCTCGTCTTCAGCAAATGCCAGTGCAGGCATGTAGGTGAGCACCATCATCAGCGTAAGCATTAGCGCCAGTGCTCTATGCAGCTTCTTCATATTTTCCTCCTATTAATCAGTAATGGAATAGGCCCGGATGGGTCCGTTCCATCAATACATAATATTAGTGTTTATTAAAGTTATTTTACCTTATGGACATATTTGGAGCAACAACAACGCAACAGAGAAAAAGGTGGGCTCAACTTCTGTTGAGCCCACCTTGTACTGTTCTGTTTTAAGGCTATTTTACTTTGCCGACCTTTACGTTCGACCACTTGCCGTAGATAGTCTCGCCGTTTACCACATTATACGCGCGTACCATTACAGCATATGTGCCCTTCTTGAGCTTGAGTGTCTTGGTGATCTTGGACTTGCTGCTTGCCTTTACATTATAAACCTTTACTTCTTTTGTTTTCTTGTTCTTAACAGCAACCTGATATCCCTTCGTCTTCGCTTTGATACGGTTCCATTTTACAGTAACCTTTTTACTCTTAACCTTTGCTGAAACGATCTTGGCTCTTGCAGGTGTTACAGGGGCAGGATTAAGCGATGGAATGGTTGTCGACTTGGTAGCTCCGCATACTGTGCAGGTATGAGTCTTTACTCCTGTATGTGTGTATCCGGCAGCCTTTTTAACTACACCACCGTTCCATGTATGAGCATTCGGTGTCCATACGCGGTAAGTGGTTCTGGATTCTACCTGGCGTGTGTCTGCATTGGTATACGAGGTTGTTCCCCAGGACGACCAGCTGCCCCAGCTGCCCCATTTCCACCAGTAATAAACCCATGCTCTGTCACGATAGCGGTACTCTACGTGAGTAGTTGCTGCCACAGCCTGTGTTGATTCAAGCCACCACAGCTCATTAGCATATTTCACTTTGCTCGAATATTTATACGCCTGATGACCGTCATAGGATTTTTCCTTTGTCAGCGTATTTCCCTTTGTCCACATTGTGACCTTTTCACCGCCATGATTTTTAGCATAATCAACTGAGTATGTGAACCATCTCGAGCCATTCATGTACGTGCCGTAATACCAGTTATACCTTGTATAGCCGTTATTGTCTGAGACATTTGTTTGCCCGATCTCTCTGTAAGAATACGAGGTCGGTTTCGTCTTGCTCCATGAGCTCCAGCTTCCATACGCACCGTCACGTGCTGAGCCATTAGCGTTCCAGCTGCTGTCAGGAGCAGAGCTCGAAGATGTGGATGTTGTTGTTTTACTTCTGGTTCTGTAGCGCCACTCAGTCCTTGAATCGTATACTTTGCCTGCTGCAGGCTTGGTAGTTGTCCAGTCTCCCCATGTACCTGTCGAATCACAAGGCTCTACAGCTGCCGACGCAACTCCGCTGTTGTCAGCAGCGATCCACGGCATCATTGCGAACGCCATCATGAACGACAGCATTACCGTTAAACCTCTTGTCAGAATGCGTCTTTCTTTTTTTCTTTCCATCTTTAGTTTCACCCCTTCTGCTGAATATCCCTCGGGATTATTTTATGTTCACGCATATTGCTGATTTGTTGCGCATTTATACATGGTAAATATATCACTAAAAATATAAGCTTTCTATATGAATTCTTAATTTTTTGGATGCTTTTTTGCTGGTTTAAAGCATAATAAACGAGGTGCCCAACATTTTTATGCTCCCTTGCTGAGCACCTCAGTTTCTGTTTGGTTTAGGCTATTTTACTTTGCCGACCTTGACGTTTGACCACTTGCCGTAGATGGTTTCGCCGTTTATCACATTATATGCGCGTACCATTACAGCATACGTTCCCTTCTTGAGCTTGAGCGTCTTGGTGATCTTGGACTTGCTGCTTGCCTTAACCTTATAATATGTGACTTTTTGAGTCTTCTTGTTCTTGACTGCAACCTGGTATCCCTTGGTCTTTGCTTTGATACGGTTCCATTTTACAGTAACCTTTTTACTCTTGACCTTTGCCGAAACGATCTTTGCTCTTGCAGGTGTTACCGGTGCAGGGTTGAGCTTAGGAATGCTTGCATTCTTTGTTGATCCGCAGTGACTGCAGGTATATGTCTTGACTCCCGGCGTATAGTATTTTGCAGCCCTTGTCACTTTACCGCGGTCCCAGCTGTGTCCTACATATCCCGCTGTGCGGTATGTGGTTCTGGTCTCTACCTGTCGTGAGCTTGATGAAGACACGGCGCTTGCCTGCCATCCGGACCAGTCACCCCATTTATAGTAGTAATATGTGTAACCCTTGGTGCCGTCACGATATCTGTAGTTGGTATAAGCAGCCGCAGTTTGAACCTGTTTCGACGTCTCATTGAACCACTGGTTATTGCCATACAGATTGAAGTTTCCACCCATCTGATTGCTGTATTGAGTGCTGGATACCTCAAGCTTTGCGCCCCATCCTCTTTCAAAATAATACTGGCAGTAGACACCACTCCAGGTGCCTTTGCAAGGCCCCAATGTACCGGTATTGTTGGAGTTTGAAGCCCATCTGCTATAGTTATACTGAGTCGTATATGTAGCTGCTACATTCTGCGTCTGAACTTCTCTCTTTGAAGTTGTGTACTCATAAGCACTGACAGCTGTTCTTGAGTAGCTTGACCAGGCACCCCATGTCCAGCTTGAGTCGAGCACGCTTCTGTCATAAACCCAGCCTGCGCCCGGGCTTGTGTTTGTTCTGTTGGAAGTAGTGCTCTTGTCCTTGTAACGGTACTCTGTTCTGGACTCATAAGGAATACTTCCATCAGGCACCGTTGTTGTCCAGTCGCTCCAGGAATTATCATAGTAGCAAACATCTGCTGCCGAGACAGCATTTGCCTGCAGCTGGATGCCTGTTACCACAGGGATCATTGTGAACGCCATAATGAATACCAGCATACCCGTAAGTACGCGTCTGGTTATTCTCCCCTTCGCTTTTTTATCAGCTTTCATAGTATCCACCCTTCTCTATATCAGTATGTATTATTAATACTCAATCCTTGTTGCAGGCATATTATGCAATAAGCCCGTTCATATTATTTTACCATACAGACGGATTCTTTTTTATTAAACAATTAGTTAACAATATCCGGCTTGCCTTGCAATTCCAGGTATCTGATAGCAACTACGCATCCGGTTTCTACCAGTCTCCGTCGCCCCAGCTGCTGCTTCCGCCGCCGCTTGATTTCTTCTTCTTAGAGGACGACTTTTTCTTCTTGCTTCCGCCGCCGCCACCGCCGCTGCTTACGACAGGCTTAGGTCCTATGCTCTTGCTGATAGTGACGGTTGAACCCTTGTTGGCGGTCTTGCCGCCTGCTACGGACTGCTCTACGATCGTTCCCGATGCAGCGCTGTTATAAACTTCTACGACTTCTACGCCGAATCCAAGATCCTTAAGCGCCTTGGATGCCTCATCGGCTCCCTTGCCGACTACATCAGGCACTTCGACCTGTGTGATGCCCTTGCTCTTAACGACATTGATGACCTGGCCTTCCTCACAGTCGGTGCCCTTCTCGATCTCCTGGCTGATTATCATGTCCTTGCCAAGTGTGTCAGAGAATTCTTCTCCTGTTACCTCAATGACCAGTCCGAGCTTTTTAGCTGCTTTCTCAGCGTCTCCGAGTTTCTGCCCTACGAGCTCAGGTGCAGGGATTGGTTTTCCCTTACTGACAACAACCTCAACCGGTGATCCCTTCTTGAGGTGTGATCCGGCTTCAGCCGTCTGAGAAATTACTGTATCCCTAGGTACATCATCCGAGAACTGGCGATCTTCTGAATATGAAAGGCCCGCATCTTCTATCGCTGCCTTTGCGCTGTCAGCTCCGAGGCCGGCAACATCTGGCACAGTGTGATTGAAGTAGGTAAATGCGAAGATACCCAGAGCAACAACCACCACACCTGCTATGATAGGTATTATAGGTGTCTTCTTCTTTTCAGCCGGCTTGCGGACCGCAGTTTTTTTGCCGGCAGCAGCAGGTTTCTTCTCTTCGACTGCAGTATCAGCCGCAGCCGGAATTCCTGCATTCATTGCCATAAGAGCAGGATCACCCATCGTTTCTTCGTCTTCGAGCTCCTGCGAATCAGTGATCGGCACCATGACATCATCCAGATCCTCAGTAGCCTCTATTTCAGGCTTGAACCTGTCGTCGCTTACGCCCGTGCTCAATTCGATTTCAGGCATTGACGGTTCATGCACGGATGGCTCATGTACCGGTGGTTCCGGTCTTGATGGCTCTGGTCTGGAAATCTCCTGTACTGAAGGCTCAGACACCCTGACAGGTTCCGGATGCGAATATGCACCCATAGACCTCTCTCTGCCTGCAGCCGCTGAACTGAATATCGATACCGTGGCATCTTCAGGAACGGCTGCCGACATGGCTGATCCGGTGCTTGCTTCCATTTTGCCCAGCGAATCGCCGGATGGATAAATCAGACTTGCTTCGTTGTCGTTGTACAGGATCGCCTCAAGAGCCTTACGCATGTCTCCCGGACGCTCATATCTTTCCTTAGGATCATATGCACACGCCTTGAGAATGATCTCTGCAAGGCGTCCATGCGCATTGCATGGAGGAGGAAGCTGTTCTCCGTTCATCCTGCGCATGTTTGCTTTTTCGCGGTCGGAGTATTTGATCTCCTGCGGATACGGCGGCATCAGCGGAGTCCTGTTATTGTTAAGGAAACGGTAAAGAACTATGCCCAGTGAATAGATATCAACCGTTGAGTCATAGTGCTGCCCCTTATAGACTTCAGGAGCCATGTACGAATATGTGCCCTTCTTGGACATTCCGACGCTGGCTTTCTCCATCTGCCTTGCGATACCGAAGTCTCCGAGCTTATATGATCCGATGCTGGAGACGAAAATATTCTCAGGCTTGATGTCCCTGTGGATCAGGTTGAACTTCTGGCACACTTCAAGTGCCTTGCACATGTCAATACCGAGATTGATGACGTCACGGATAGTCAGAGGATGCTGCGAGATATATTGATAAAGCGGAGTCAGAAGCTCCATTCTTATGCAGATCTCCCAGCCGTAATAATCCGTAATAGGCGTAACAGAGTGGTCTTCGTAGCTGACTATGTTGCTGTGTCCGCGAAGTTCGGACATCAGGGATATCTCGTCAACGATCTCATCTGCCATGCCGCGGAAATACTCGGTCACGCTGTGCTCTTCCATTCCCTCGCTTATTACAGAATTCAGTTCTGATTTGCTCTGAGGGATGCGAATGACTTTAAGCGCGGATTCGTAAGTACGTCCGAATTCCTTTCTGACTACTTTATATACGCTTCCGAACGCGCCTTCACCGAGAAGTGAATCTATGGTCCAGTCTCTCCATTTATCACCAATGTTCATTAGTTTGCCAATTTCCTTTCAGTTTCAACATAAATAGCAAATTATTATATCATATTATTTGCCCGTGTCATCATCCCATTCGCATATATATCCGAAATATTTCGTGGAGCAGTAGTCCGGCGCTTCTTCATGACTGACGCCGTTAACATTGGATGTGCCTGCATTGTTTATATCGTTCCACCTCAGATATTCGCCTGCACCCTGGTCTCCCTTAGTCAGCTGTATCTCAAGGTAATCCTGCCCTTCTTTCTTGATATCGTTTACACCGTCGTTAGGCTGGTTATCGCCCCAGTTTGAGTAGTCCCAGGCTTCTTCCGTTATCCATTTCCATCTGCTTTCTGATTCCTCGTCGGTACCTCCCAGCCAATAGTGATGGACATTTGCATTCTGAGTATCATGCTCTTCTATCAGGTCTGAGATGAAGCTCTGCTCCTCTGCGCTTGTTATTGTGGCGAGGTGTCCGCTGTTTTCCTCGCATGCCGCCCTTGCCTCTGTCCAGGTAAGGTGTTCATCAATGAGCTTATAATAGTGGCCGTTGAACGCTGCTGCCCCTTCAAGGTATTCCAGAACAGCCTTCTCAGCAGGCTTCGTTGCCAGGAAGACCCCTCCTGCTATAAAAGCCAGGGCTACGGCAGCAGCTATAAGGATCAGCGGTTTTCTGCTGTGTGAAACAGGAACATCCCTTGCCGCTGCAGCTGTCGTTCCATCTGCCGCAGCTGCTTCATCTGCTACAGTTGCTTCATCCGCAAAGTCATAGACCGGACGATCGCCGTATTGCTGATAAGCCTCAAGATCACGGCGCATCTGAGAAGCAGTACGGTATCTGTCTGCCGGATCGGCCGCGCATGCTTTAAGTATGATCTGAGACAGCCTGTTTCCGGCATATTGAGGCGCGGGGATCTTTTCTCCGCTGAGCCTTCTGACCCTTGCCTCTTCCTCATCCTGCAATGTCACCTTGGCAGGAGGCACCGGCAGGAACGGCGCCCTGTTTCCGTTGAGCAATGAATACAGTACTATGCCCAGCGAATAGATATCCACTGTCTCATCATAGCGTTCTCCCCTGAACACCTCAGGAGCCATGTATTTATACGTTCCCTTTTTGGACATGCCTCCCGTTGTTTTCTCCATCGTTCTCGCAATACCGAAGTCTCCTAGCTTGAAGTCTCCATTATCCGAAATGAAGATGTTCTGGGGCTTGATGTCCCTGTGTATGATGTTCTTTTTATGACATATTTCGAGCGCCTTGCAGATGTCTGTGCCCAGCCTTACCACTTCACTCTCATCGAGCTTTCTTTCGATCATGCGGCTGATCAGCGGCGTGAGCAATTCCATCCTTATAAGGATGTCGTAGCCTATGCCGTCATCGTGAGGGATGATCATGTGATCTTCATAGCTCACTATATTGCTGTTTCCCTTGAGCTGAGCCATGATCTCGTTCTCATTGATTATCTCTTTGAGAACTGTATTGTAATAATCCGAGATCGATGCGAGATCTGAGCCCTCACTTAGCAGACTCCTGATATCCTCCTCATCCTGAGGAACAGTGATTATCTTGAGAGCTGCCCTGTAAGTCGTTCCGAACTCCTCTCTGGTGATTTCGAATACCTTACCGAAGCTGCCCTTACCTATAAGTCTGCTCAGATACCACGACCCGAAAAACGGTTCATATTTTCTGTACTCTTCCATATGTCTGTACCTGTTTTTCTATTATGATTTTATAACATCCGTATGCGGGGAATGGCCAAAACTGACAGTCTGCACGTCTATACGCCTGAACGGCATATTTATGCCTGTCCTGCTGCGGATTTGATGCGTAATTATAGCACAGCCCGGTCCGGCATTCGGCTAACCTTTATTTATTGTTATAATGTTTGATGATATAATAATCAGACAGCAATTTTTAACAGTATACGGACAATGGTGGATCAGTGAATATAGGTGATACATGGAAAGGCTGGACTGTCGACTCCGTCATCGGAGAAGGCACGTTCGGCTCAGTTTACAGAATAGTGCGCGAAGAGTTCGGTCATGTATATGAGTCGGCTCTCAAAGTCATCAGAGTACCTCAGAGCAGCACCGAACTGGCTTCCCTCAGGGAAGAGGGCATGAGCGATGAGAGCATTACCTTGTATTATCAGGGAATGATTGAAGAGATCGTATCTGAGATCTCCATCATGTCAAAGCTCAGAGGCAACAGCAACATTGTCAGCTACGAGGATCACAAGGTAGTCGAACTTGAGGATGACTTCGGGTGGAACATCTTCATCCGCATGGAGATGCTGACTCCTCTGTATACGTATATAAAGGATCACCCGATGTCCGAGAAGGATGTTGTAAAACTGGGAATCGATATCTGCAGGGCTCTCGAGGTCTGCCAGCATTTCAGCATCATCCACAGGGATATAAAGCCTGAAAACATATTCGTTTCATCACAGGGAACTTTCAAGCTGGGAGATTTCGGCATCGCCAAGCAGCTCGACAAAGCCACCCAGGCTCTTTCGAAGAAAGGCACCTATACATACATGGCACCTGAGGTTTACCGCGAGGAGCCTTACGGAGCTACAGTCGACACCTATTCACTGGGAATCGTTCTGTACAGATTCCTCAATGACGGACGTACACCGTTCATGCCGCCTGCCGACCAGCCAATACGCTTCCAGGACAAGGACAAGGCAACAGCAAAAAGAATGCTGGGCCAGCCTCTGCCTCCTCCTTCCGGAGCTCAGCCTGCGCTATCAGATATCATACTCAAAGCCTGCGCTTTTGCCCCTGAAGACAGGTACAGCAGCGCCAGGGATATGCGTCTGGCTCTTGAATCCCTCTATCCTGACGAATTCAGGACTTTATCCGGGACAACTGAAATGGACCTGAGCGACGACCCTACTCTTGCATGGGATGCGGCTTCCGATGATTCCGATGAAGTGACACTGCCATGGAATGCAGTTCCTGAAAAACCGTCTGCATCCGGCGGCAAAGGCAGGAAAAACTACGGTAAGATCATAGGTATCGCAGCAGCAGCTGTAATCGTTATACTTGCCGGTTATCTCATATACAGCAACATGGGCAAGGTAGAAGTTCCATACGCTGTCGGCCTTAATGAAGATGAGGCACAGACTGCGATAGAGTCAGCCGGCTTTATATATACCGAAAACCGTGAATTCTCTGAAGACGTTGATCAGGGTACAGTTATATCCCAGTCTACTGCCGAAGGAGGTTCTCTGAAAAAGGGTTCTGAAGTCACAGTAGTTGTAAGCCGCGGTGAGCCTCTGGAAGTGCCGGATACCCTGCGTACACCAAAGAAAAGGTCTCAGGTGATTATAGAATCGGCAGGCTTTGCCTATGAGTTCGGCGGAGAAGAATATTCCTATGAAGTTACCTCCGGATATATCTGCCGGCAGGAACCGGGTCCGGGTGAACAAGGTGAAGCCGGTCAGACCATAAAAGTATGGCTCAGCAAAGGCCCGGCAAGTAAGACGGTCCCTGACGTGACAGGAATGACGCCTGACAAGGCAAGAGCCGCCTTGCAGGAGGTAGGACTGAGGATAATGGTAACCTCCATGCACAGCGACAAAGTCCCTTCCGGTCAGATCATAACCCAGGAACCTGTTCCTGGAACCGAAGTTGATGAAAATTCGCTCGTTAGAGTCACAGTAAGCATCGGATAAACGGAGATCTTTTTATGTTAAACCCCGGAGATACCTGGAATGAATGGACAGTAGATTCATTTCTCGGTGAAGGACAGTTTGGAAAAGTTTTTAAAATAGTCCGGCGTGACAGTTTCGGCAACGTTTACGAATCTGCTCTCAAGGAGATGAGGATCCCTGAGAGCGATGTTGAGCTGGAGACAATCAGAAACGAGGTCCAGGACGAGGAAGGCGTCTACAATTACTTCCGCAGCAAAGTTGAGGATATTGTTTCCGAGTTCATTCTGATGTCTGAGCTCAAAGGAAACAGCAACATCGTCAGCTATGAGGACCATCAGGTGATCCAGCATCCCGGTGAGCCGGTCTGGGACATCTTTATCCGGATGGAGCTGCTGACACCTCTCAACAAGCACGTCCGCAAGTCCTCTTTCACTATCAAAGATGTTGTAAAGCTCGGCATCGATATCTGCAGCGCTCTGGAGCTTTGCCAGGCCAATCACATCATCCACAGGGATATCAAGCCAGAGAATATATTCTATTCTGAAACAGGAAACTATAAACTTGGCGATTTCGGTATCGCCCGTGAACTGGATGCTACCGCAGCCATGACACGTGTCGGTACGTACTCATACATGGCTCCTGAGATCAGCAAAGGCCTTGCGTATAACGCTTCCGTAGACATCTACTCTCTCGGTCTGGTTCTGTACCGTTTTCTTAACAACAACAGGCTGCCGTTCACCCCGCCTTACCCGGAACCTGTAAGGCACAGGGACAGAGAAGAGGCGAACAGAAAACGCATGAGGGGCGAACCAATGCCGCCGCCATGCAACGCTTCAAAAGAACTCGCGGATGTAGTCCTCAAGGCCTGTGCATACAATCCTTTATACAGATACAGCAACGCAACGGAGATGCGTAAGGCTCTCGAGATGATCGATCCGGACAATGCAAACGTTGTTCTGCAGCCAAAAGATGAATACAGCCGCACCGGCTCATCAGCAATATCAGCTTCTGCATCAGCCTCATCATCAGTTTCATCATCAGCTTTTGCATCCGATGATGAAGAGAAGACAGTAAAGGAAAAACCTAAGAAGAAAATCGGCAAGATCATCCTTATCTTCTTCCTGGTGCTCTTTCTGCTGGCAGCAGCCGCAGGCGGTGCAGCATTCTACTTTACCGACTATTACCTGACGTACTTCACACCTGAATATGACAACGGCCCGATCAGTGAAAAAGATCAGGCTAACGGGTTCAACGGATCATGGGGCTATAATGAGAAAAAAGTCAAAAAGCTGAAGTACGGTGACGTTACGGCCTATGTCCCTTCCAACTGGAGACGGTACTTCCTCGACATGGGTATATACGGTAAGGAAGCCGAGGGAAGATACGCAGAAATAGATGACGCTAACGGCAACAGGCTCGCCTGGTTCAAAATCGAATATCTTGGCGAGTTCTCCTCAATAAAAGAGCTGCGGAAAAGTGATACGGGCAAGGAGCTCTTTCTTAAAGGAAAGTCAAAAGACATTGAGGGCTGCGATGATGCCTGGGCCATCAAGAGTTTCAGAAACCTTGACGGTGAGACTATCAAGGCGATTGCCGTGATAGTCAACGGCAAGGCGTACTGGATAGGCGGCGGCGCAATAGGAGATAACTACAGCGTCACCAATTTCAATAAACTGATAGACTCCTGCGAATACGCGCAGGAATAATTAAGGGAGGATAGCGCTTTGAAATTTACAATATCGGGAATATCTGATCCGGGAAAGCTCCGGAAAATAAACCAGGACAATTTCTGCTGTGACGGACGCATTCGCGATCTTATACTTGACAGACTGACTTTTGATGGAGAAGTGAATGAAGACAAAGGCTGGCTGGCAGCTGTCTTTGACGGCATGGGCGGAGAGAAGTTCGGCGAAATAGCCTCTCTGCTTGCTGCTGAAGCCACACTGAAGTATTGCGCCATGACGGAGCCGCCTTATGACATTAACAGTCTTATATACGATATAAACTCAAAGCTGTGCGATGAGATCGATCTCCGCATGTGCACCATGGGCAGCACATGTGTCTATCTGGAGTTTGACGGTGACAAGTGCCGCAGCTGGAATCTCGGAGACAGCAGGGCATACATATTACATGACGGCGCATTGGAGCAGCTTTCAGAAGATCATACTGAAGCATCCTCTTACCGCGCTGTCTTTGGCGATGCCGCTGTGCGCCTCGGAAGCGAGAACCGCCTGACGCAGCACCTGGGCATCCCGGCGGATGATTTCATCGTTGAGCCTTATGTTTCCCAGTGGAACACCCTGGAACCGGGGGATTTACTGCTGCTTTGCAGTGACGGCCTCTCTCACCTGGTTGACGACGAAGACATCACTGCAGTGATGACCTCTTCATCCTCCATACAGGAAAAAAGAGACCAGCTTCTGGAGCTGGCTCTTGATAACGGCGGCAAGGACAACGTCACTATTATTCTCTTTGAAGCCGGAGACTCCGACTTTTGATGATCACCAAGTGATTTGCAGTAGTTTCTATATTTCTTCGCAGCTATTCAGCCAGACCATATTGCCGGGATAAATGTAGTCTTCGCCCTCGCTGATATCCATCGAGCCGAAGTCTTCCATCTTTATCCCTCCATTTTCGATTGAAACTACTGCATATGTCTGTGATCCCATATGTCCCCATCCTACAACCATACCGTTGTGACCGGGATAGGCATATACTGCTGAATGTCCTCCGTTGAGCTCCCCTGCCTCGGTCACTTCTCCGGATTTATATGTGAATATCTTCAGCTTCATATCTGATTCAGGCCCGGGTGTGTAAACGATCAGTTCCGGGACCCCATCTATATCTATATCTGTGTATCCGCACATTCCGGTAAATCCGTCAGAATCTGTTGCATACTGCTTTGCTACGGCACTGTATGCTGCTGCGATATCTGTCGGCATGTTCAGGACTACGCTTTCGTTGACGTATTCCGGATTCTTACCTCCCCATTCTGCAGCCTCATCATAATTTCCATTACGGAATGCGGTCAGGAAATTCTCTGTATTTATTCCTTCAGTATTGACTGCGGTATCAGACGAAACAGTCTGTTCATCGATCTCCTGAGACTCTTCAGTCTGACCCGTATCCTGCATGCCGGTGTTCTCACTCTGAGCGGCAGGAGCGGCAGTGTCTCCCTTCCAGAAACCATTAAGCGCCCCTATCAATACGATCACCCCAAGCAAAGCAGCCGCTATACCGGCAAACACTTTTTTATTTCGACCTGTTTTTCCCGCATAGCCGGTATTATTTAAGCTATTTCTGCTCCTGGCTGAGCCTGTATATGCCGTCTGGCGGCCTGTGTATGATCCTGGTGAAGTCTGTTCATATACTGTGGATTTCTCATCATCAGCGACATCGAACATCGGCATTGTTCCTTCGCCTGCAAGAGTAAGGTCCTCCAGCATGTCTTTTGAAGATCTGTACCTGTCTTTCCTGTTATAAGAACATGCTTTCAGGACCACTGCCTGCAGCGGCAGGCTTCCTGAAACCGGCGCCGGTATGATTTCACCATTCAGCCTTCTTTGCAGAGATGCTTCTTTTTCACTGGCAGTAGGTATTCTGTCAGGATCAAGAAAAGGCAGTTTACCCTTATTCAGCATTCTGTACATGACAAGCCCCAGAGAATAAGTGTCCACATCTCTGCCATATTTCTTTCTCATTATGACCTCAGGAGCCATGTATGATTCAGTGCCTGCAACAGTTGCACTTACCGTATGCTCAAAGGGCCTTGCTGTTCCGAAGTCACCGAGCTTATATGCACCGTTGTCAGTTACCAGAATATTCTGAGGTTTGATATCCCTGTGGATCAGTTTGTGGTTCTCACATGCGACAAGGGCTTTGCAGATATCCTCTCCCAGTCTCAGCACATCATCTTCAGTGATGTCTCTGTATTTCCACATCTGCTGCAATGGAGTCAAAAGCTCCATCATTATATAAAGATCGCAGCCGATTCCGTCCCGGTGACCAACCATTTTAAAATCATCACACCTGACGATATTCGGGTTGCCTCTCAGCTCATACATGATGTCATATTCCCTGCGTATGCTGTTGACTCTCTCTTCACACAGCCTGCGCGCAGAAGCGTCATCATAGCTTGATCCATATATGTCATCAAGCATGTCTGCCCCAATTGAAATGACTTTCATCGCCGCTTTCAGAGCCTGCTTACCTCCGGCAGATGGTTTTTCTATTTCATATACTCTTCCGAAGCTGCCCTGTCCCAGCAGTTTTACAAGCTGCCATCCGGTCCAGGGAACATAAACATCTGAATAATTCACTCCATACTCCCGTTTTTACCTGTTCATCCATCCCAGCAAAAGCGAAACGGCGATCAGCACAGCGATCGCCTTGAATACCTTAAAAAGAAGTTCCATCAGCATTTCTTTCTTTTTTTCATCCATAATGAATATCCTCCTAAGATAAATTTCATTGAAAGACTACCTTTCGGACTTTATTGGCCACTCTCCCGTGTCCATGTTTTTCACAGCATCGACGCTGCCGCTGCCGGTTAGATAGATCCGATACACAGTATCATCCTCCGCTGTTATATCAAGATAACTGTCTCCTCCATCCATTCCAGCCTCTGCACTTTTTATCTGTCCCGCGCCAATAGTATCAAGGGTTTTAAGTATAAAGCGGATGTTTCTGCTGCCTTCATCGATTCCAAGCGCTTCCGCTATGATTGCTCTGTTATTTTCACTCATCTCGCCAGTCTCCTCCATTGCATCGTTATCAGCAGGTATCTGTTCTTCAGTCCCGCTTACTGTTGTATCTGCTCCGGCAATACTGTCCTCTTCACCGCTGTAGTTGCTGCAAGCTGATAGCAGAAGGCACATTATTAGTATATATATGATTGCTATTTTGTTTTTCATTATAACACCATCTTTTCAATATCGCCTGCCATTTGGTTATTATGCTAATCTGCCGAATCCGCCTGATGGGAAAACCCTGATTACCTGCGGCCCGCTGCTTACTCTGGAATTTCTGTTTACCTGGAAGTCTCTTGCATCGACCTCAACAGGCTGAGCACGATAGGCATCATAGTCCGTGTCTGAATTGATGTAATTATCAAAATTGTTTTTCCACGTATCTATCGTTTCCTTAGAAACCATGAATTGTGTAGGGTGATCGATCGCTTCGTGCTGATATGCGTGTCTGAGCTCGTGGCTGACTGTCTCGAGCAGATCATATGAATCCCAGTTACCCACACTGTCTGCGAGAGCTGCTTCATTCAGTGTAACAGTATGTGTGCCATGAGTATAGTATCCCCAGGTTATGCTCTTACTTGTATACTTCGCATCCGGATCCCAGTTGATATTCACATTCACATCCTTCAGGCCATATACCTTTATCACTTCATTCATGTAATCCTGAAGTATCTGCTTGCGCTCTTCTATCGATGCCTTGTCCCAGTGCTCAGGAGAGTATTTTTCATCCTGAAGGATCTTCCACAGCTCCTTCTTCATCATGGCATCAGCAGCCTTCTCCTGCGCCCTTGTTGTAGTGTCGTACATGTCAGGATCTTTGTGCCTGAACCAGTCTACGATCTTTTCCCATAGATTTCTCTTATCCGTTCCCGGAAGTACCGGGAAAATATCGGCTATTGATATTATTATACCGCTCTTACCTGAAAGTATGGCTTTTTCGGCCCTTCTGTAGTAATTTGCGATCGTCTCAAGCGCGCTGCCCATTGAATCCATCTTGGCGGCTTTGGTCAGAACACTCTCTGACAGATTCATGATCGAAGCATTGATCATAGTATTATAAGCACTGTTGAAGAATCCCGCTTTCTTAACTGCTTCAATTTCTTTTCCAAGCCTGCTCAGTCTTACTGCAGTCTGGTGTATTTCCATCGAGTAGGAAATAATATTATTTGTATTTACATTGATATCTGTCATTTTGTCACCTCTTATACTTCAGGGCTGTCACTTATCTGATCTTCATATATGTCTGTGTCATGCTCACCGGCAGCGATGTTTTCAAGCATCCATATTGTTGCGGTATTGATCAGGCTGCTTACATCCGGCTGATCCTCCGCGCCGTCTGGCAGGCTGATCTCTGAGATCAATGATCTATCCTTATCCCAGGCTCTTCCGCTTATTTTTAAGCACTTGTTTATATCATGCTCCGGTGTAATGGATCCAAGCGCATATGTAAATGCTCCTACAACGAGGTCCAGCCTCGGCAGCAGTTCGATCGTATATTTGCCCGGATCATCTGCTTTTGTTATGTTCTTATCGTCTATTACACACAGATAGTATGCATTCCTTATATATACAGTCAGTCCTGCGCTGTTTAATTCATTATCTATCCTGATTTGCTGCTCAGGTTCTATCATCATGTTCAGCAGGTGATGTGCAAGAGCTCCAAGGTGTATGTTCCCGTCAGTGGATTCGAGAAACTCCGCTTCTGCCAGCTCCCTTATCACGCTTTCTTCCTCATCTTCTGTCAGGTCATTTAGTATGTCATTATCTATATCCTCGAACCCTATGAGTTCACCCTTTCCGTATTTCATCCTGCACAGTGCGATTGCTCTTTGCGATAAATTCATATCCGGTCACCTCGCTTTTTTCATATTGCTCTGATCTGTTATCAATATCGTAGCATACAGATTTCGCAATTCTCCTGTATTCCCTTAACATGCAGATATACCGCCCTGAAATGCATATAGGTGTGCTATCATATGAACAGCAGATTTTTCATTTTGAAGTTTTGACAGTTCAATTAACAGTATATGGATGTAGGAAATTACTGGAGAGAGTGGGAAATAACAGAACTTGTCGGTGCCGGATCGTACGGCAAAGTCTTTAAGATAAGGCGTACCGGCATAAACAATTTTGTTGAAGAGTCCGCTCTTAAAGTCATACGAATACCGCAGAATGCATCTGACTATCAGTCTGCATTGAGTGAGGGCATGGATGACGAGAGTGTCAGCGCTTATTTTGAGAGCATAGTAAACGAGCTTTCCAATGAATTTGCACTGATGTCACGCCTTAAGGGCAACACTAACATAGTAAGTTTCGAAGACTATGAAGTTGTCCGTGTTCCTGACGATTTCGGTTGGGAGATATTCATCCGGATGGAGTTTCTCACTCCACTGACATCATACATAGCGAACAAAGAAATTACGGTTAAGGATGTAGCCAGAATCGGCATAGATATATGCAAGGCTCTCGAGGTATGTGAGAAAGAAAAAATAATCCACCGCGACATCAAGCCCGAGAACATCTTCGTTTCTTCACGCGAAGATTTCAAGCTGGGAGACTTTGGCATAGCCAAGAAGCTTGAAAACACTTCGGTAAGCCTTACGAAAAAAGGTACCCTTTCATACATGGCACCTGAAGTATACAAAGGCCAGCCATACACTGCTTCTGTTGATATATACTCGCTGGGAATAGTCCTCTACAGGCTGCTCAACTACAACAGGAATCCGTTTATGCCGCCTTACCCTGAGCGTATCCAGTATCACCACAGAGAAGAAGCAAGAGTGAGGCGGATGAGCGGTGAGCCTCTGCCTCCGCCGATCAGTGCACCGGAAGATTTTGCCCGTGTCATACTCAAGGCATGTGCCTACGATCCGGCCAACCGCTTTCCTGATGCGAGGAGCATGCGGCAAGCTATTGAATCTATCGTTTCTGAGGACGAAGAATCCCTCAAGCTGTATCTTGATCAATCGGCTGCTACCGAAACGACCAAGACTCTTCGTGAAACGGAAACTATAGCTATCAGCGATGCAGAGGTTCAAAAGCCTTCCGGTACGGGAAAGAAAAAACTGGCAATTGGCGGCGCAGTTCTGGCTGTCCTGCTCATTGTTGTCATCGCAATCTTTACAATGCCAGGTGATGATTCCGTGAGTGATGCCGCTCTGGGTAATACCGTATCCTGGGCAAATGATAAGATAACGGGAGCAGCAGAAGATGCCGTACCGGAGCAGACAGCAGCGAAGCAGGATGAGTCAGCTGATGGAATTGAATATCCGGACTACAGCGGCAAAGTTATCAGGGTTACAAATTCTCAGGAGCTCAGAAATGCCGTACAAAGTCTCAGCGGCTCTTCTTCAGGAACAATAGAGATAGAACCCGGCGTCTATAATGATGGCAAGCCGCTGATAATAAACTCATCTGATATCAAACTCATGGGTGTCGGCGACAGCAAGCCTGTAATAGGATTCATGATCCAGGTCGATGCAAACAATGTAATGATAGAGAATCTGAGCATCGAAATAAAGGATCCAAAATCGACTGCAACATCTGAAGAAACCGAAAACAACGGCATTCTCTGTCAGTCCCCGGGTGGAAAGACATATATAAAGAATACTGACATTGACCTGAGTTACGATACGGACTACATCATTTATGGCGTCATGGTCTACAGTCCTGTTGTAATGTCAGGGTGCAGCGTAGATGTCAGCCATAGTGCGAACGGAAATGTCGCTGTTGGCGCTAACACCAAGTTCACTGCCAGCGGCAACACATTTATCTCCAACGATCTTGGAATGAGTGTATTTGGCGATTCGAGCGGAATGACTCAGGAAGACCTTCAGGAAATAGTAAATAATAATACATTCCAGGCTCCTACACGCATATCCGCAGCAACGACATTCTGATCAAACAAAACAGAGGAGGGTACTTGCCCTCCTCTATCTTTTCACGTTTGTCAGTTGTGTATACAGCCTCATTCAATGTGTATGCTGTTCACGATCTTCTCCTGCAGCAATTTATCCCGGTCTGTGTATATACCATTATCTTCATAATCTAATGTTACTCTGATCAGCGCCTTCTTTTTGTCAAGAGGGATATATAGTGTATATATATGTCTGTCATTTTTGAGTACTCCTTTTCCAACAGTATCCAGCATGGTTCCTTCGCTGTACCAGCAATCTATACCATCGATTGTTATTTGTTCCTTGATTGCTCCTGTGTACCTGTCAGAATTATTCATTTTGAAAAGGTCGTAATCAGCTGATTTTTCCGCACCCTTTATATAGACATAGTCTTCATCTTTATACTCATCCACCACGATAGTCATGCTGCACCATTTACCGTAAGCCCATCTCTGAGAATCATATTCCTCATCCCAGCCTTTTGTCTCAAGGTCAGCCGGAAATGTGAGGCTGATTCCTGCTACATTCTCAGTAGTTTCCTTATACTCAGGCAATATGGCCTCCTTCCCGGGCTCAGCTGTTATCCTGATGCTTCTGATCAACGCCTTGCAGACTTTTCTGTTCTCCTCATTGTCAGGGCCATAGAATGTGAACTCATCGATCCATTCTCCTCCGGCTACCGGGATCATAATGTGATAATAGTAGGTATCAGAATCATAAATGAATTCCTGATAACAAGACTCCGTTCCGTCTATAACTATATTTCCCTGACTTAGAATATCATAACTTTTATTATCTTTATTAGGCGTATGGTATTCATTCACAAGTCCTTTAAGACCTTCTTTATAAAAAATCTCATAAGCAGATTCGTTCGAGTCCCGGTCCCAGCGGTATATACAAAAAGTTGCTCCGTTTGTGGAATCATCCGAAGCCCAGTACCATCCCAGTGATTCATCTTCAGATTCGATATTACTTTCAGAGCTTTTCCATCCTGCAGGTAAATCAAAGCTAAGGCCGTGATCTCTTTGCGGCCACGTTGTCTCCCGCACCTCAGTCGTCTGTTCATCAGCAGTCTGTTCTTCTGCGGCCTTTTCTTCTGAGGACTGTTCTCCTGATACCATCTCTTCAGCCTTCTGCTGTCCGAGCATGTTGATCACGGATGCAATAAGAGTCAAGGCTACGGCTATAACTGCCAGAACGACCCATTTAGGCTTTCTGTTATTCTTTTTCCGATCGCTGAATGCTTTGCTCCTGACTTTACCCCCTGAGCCATTACTGCCTGCATGCTCATCACCTGATAAACCGGCTTCCGGCTCATCAGGACTACCTGCCAGCGTCTCGTCCATGACAGTAGGTTCCTGCTCCGTCGGGATATCAAACATACCTAGGGTTTCATCCAGACTGTCTTCTTTTACAAATACCCGGGATTCTTTTTCTTCAGCCGGTTTTGCAGTAGATACAGCCTGAGATGTTTCCTCAGCGCTTTTTACTTCTGCGGCTTTTGGCTTGCTGCTGTCTTTACAGCTATTCTCAAGAGCGTTGAGGTCATTGAGGAGTTCCCTCGCGGATTTATATCTGTCCTTTCTGTCATAGGCACAGGCTTTCAGTATGATGTCTTTCAGCCTGCGGCTTCCGTTGACAGGATCCGGAAGTGTTTCTCCTAAAAGCCTCCTGATATTTGCTGCCTGCACTTCTGAAGCCAGCGGCGTATCATCCGTTGGTACGAATGGATGCCTCCTTTTGTTGAGCAGCCAGTACATTACAAGCCCGAGCGAGTAAACATCTGCATCCATTCCGTATTCTTTTCTGGCTTCTATTTCCGGAGCCATAAAAGTAGGCGTACCCTTGAGAGATGCCATTGTAGTATGGTCCATCTCCCTCGCTACGCCAAAATCTCCGAGCTTGTATACTCCTTCGTCTGAAACAAGGATGTTATCCGGTTTGATATCACGGTGAATTATGCCCTTTTCTTCACAGAAAACGAGCGCTGACGAAATATCCTTTCCGAGCTTTATTACTTCTTCTTCCTTTAATTCCCTGCGCATCCTGTAGAGGGAGCTGAGCAGCTCCATCCTGATGCAGACATCCGAGCCCTCATCATCTTCATGAGGCACTTCACGGCAGTCATCGCATCTCACTACGTTAGGGTTTTGCTTCAGCTGGGACATCAGCGCATATTCCCTGAAAATATCGCTGATTATCGAACGGCACCATTTGCTGACATCATAATTTGAATTGCGCAGGGTCTCCAGCTCATCTTCACTGGATGGCACACTAATAATTTTGAGCGCAGCTTTCTCCGTAAACCCGTAAGCGTTGCGCTCAATCTCATATACGCTTCCGAACGATCCCTGTCCGATGCGCCTTATTATTTTCCAGTCTTTCCATGGATTGGTGATATTGCTGAAATCTTTCATTCTCCCTGATCAGCTGTAACTTTACAGATCAGTATCGTGACGTTGTCACGGCCGCCGTTCTTAAGAGCCTCGACCAGAAGCGCCTGTGCTTTTTCCTCTTCGTCCTCATCTCCCATGAGGATCTCAGTGATCTTCTCCGGTGTCACCATGTCCGTAAGTCCGTCGCTGCTAATGAGCAGTGTATCTCCGTCCTTCAAGCTGTCCCTGAATATTGCAGGGACGACTCTCATCTCTCTGCCGTCAATACCGAGGTAACGGGTCACATAAGGCTTTCTTCCCGTGATCCCATTGAGCTTCATGGTTTCTGCGTCAGTGTGGTCCACGGAGATCTGCTCGAGCTCTCCATCCCTGAGCCTGCTGCACTTGCTGTCTCCTGTATTGCAGCACCAGACATCTCCATCATAGAAGTAGCACCCCACCATCGTGGAGCCCATCTGATTTACAGCTCTCTCGCTGCTCTCGGCAAACACGGCATCATTGAGTATCAGAGTCATATCCGTGAGCATTTCCGCGACATCCGTATAGTCATCCGGAACATGCTCGTCGAGGAATTCATATGTCTTTATCGCTGCCGTATAAGAAGCTATTTCGCCATACTGACCCCCTCCCATGCCGTCAAAAACAGCAAAGAAACAACCGTCGTCTTCCCCGTGTCCCGAAACCCTGCGGGTACAGGTCAGCACGTATTCAAGGCCGTTGTTATCAGAGTCCATGAGCTTGCCGTCAAAGTAGAAATTGTCTTCGTTGTTGGCACGGCGCAGGCCTCTGTTGCAGGCACATGCAGCTGAAATATTGTAATCACATGAGTTGAAAAGACTCATTTAATTAACTCTCCTTGTAAAAAACTTATAATCTGACCGCTTCGAGAGCCTTACAGAGCTCTTCGATATCCTGATATCTTTCATCAGGGTCTATCCTCATACATTTCTCGATAACGGCCGCAAAATCAGATGATATATCATTATGATACTCGTGTGCAGGCTTTATGGCAAAGAAATTCAGACTCGGCCTTACCCCTGTCAGCAAATGATACAATGTTGCCCCTATCGCATATATGTCAGATCGAGGACCATACCCCTTTTGTATGCAGTCTATGAGGAATGACCTGTTATCAACAACCAGATCCAGCTGATCCTGTGGAAGTGTCTGTTCATCCGGAATCGCGGATGTTTCATCATCCCACTCTGCCGCAACGGTTGCCTCATCCCAGTCTCCGGCTACTGTAGGTTCATCCCATTCCTCACTCCACATATCGCCGGATAAGGCCTTATCCAGATTGTTCTGTACCGGAGAAACAGCCGGCGGCGAAGTATTAGCGCTGTTGAGCAGACTTCGGCTGAGTTCGTCCGACAGTTTGCTGCTGAGATATCCTGATTCTACTTTGGCCTTGCTGAATGCCTCTACATCAACGCCTCGCTTCTGAAGCAGATTCAGGTAATTCTTTACAAATCCATACTGTTCGATTGGTGAGTAACCAGGGGTAGTACCTACCGACTTCACTGTCCCCTTGTCAATAATAGCCGAGATGTTGAAATCTATCAGGCATATATTCCCATCAGGTGTCAGCATTATGTTTCCGGGCTTGATATCGCTGTGTACGATAGCAGGCTGCATGTTGTGCAGGTATCTGACAGCGTCAGACAGCTGCTTTGCCCATATGAGGACGTATTTCTGTTCAAACCTGCGCCCTTCCTTGAGATAGTCAGCAAAGCTCTTCCCAGGGACAAAGTCAGTAACAAGATACAGAGCCTGGTCGGCATCAAACACGTCATATATCTTAGGCAGATACATGTGCTTGACTCTCTTTAGCAATTCTACCTCGCGTTTGCCCGACACGGAGGTCTTCTGGTCGGCAGCTACCTTCTTCAGAACTACCTTTTCATTCAGCCTTGTGTGCCATGCCGAGAACACCTCACCGAAGCCGCCCTTGCCTATCACATCAAGAACAGCATATGTATCATTGTAGATTATACTGTCCCCGATACCTGCATGGATGACTCTGCTGATCCCGTTCTCACCAAAGCAGTCGTCAGGAACTTCAGAAGGATTGTCAGCTGCAAGAATAAACATTGCATTTCTGTCATCAGCTGTATTGCTGATAAAGTCCATCAGTTTCTGAGCTGTTTTTTTACCCGGATCACTTCCGAACAGCGAGTCAAAATGATTGATGAAGAAGCATGTCGGCTTATTGCTGTCGCATTTCAGTTCTATTTCACCACTGTCCGCCATCCGTCTCATGAGATCAGATGCATCCAGATACTCTATTTCCTGACTGAGCGAAGAGGAAAGATTCTCTACTACATACTGTTTATTCATTTCAGCATTGCCGTAGAGCAGTATCGTTTTTACCGGTTTTTTCCCCGTAAATATGACTTTGCTGTAGCTCTTTTCGCTGGAAAGTGTGCCGGCAATTGCTTCGATTTCTTCAGAGAAGTTCCTTTCTACATCTATCGCAGAAATGATCAGCTGGCCTGTGTTTGCTTCAAGATCCGCCTGTGACATTGCATTTGAGACCTTGAATGATGAGAACGGTCTTGTGATCACATATGCCAGGATGGTCTGTATCAGGACCTGAACGACTGAAATATTCACAGTAAGTCCGTCGACAAGGTTCAGCAGCGGTCCCGAGCCTGTCAGCAGCGCTGCCATAAGAGCAAATATCACTCCTTCACGAATATCAAGAGGGATCCTGGTGATCTTCACATTTTCGGATATCAGCAGTCTGCCGGCTATTATGGCAATGATCAGGTTAACTGCAATGACTACTATCAGCGGCAGCAGCATGCTTCCGGCCTGAGTGGCTCCGAACCCCAGATCAATACCTGCGATAACATTCTCCAGGTTTGATTTCATGCTCATGCCTTGCTGATTCCAAATGCTTAGCGGCTCCTCGTTAGCTATGTAGATGCCTGACACAAATCCCATAATTGAAAAAACTACCGCCGCTGTATATTTTGGGGAGCTGCTCATCTTATGTCCGCAAAAAACTATCAGGGTAAACAGCAGATATGCTGCTGCAGGTGAGCCTTCCTTCGAAGTCATCATACATAATGGGATCAGCATAAGTATCAGGCAGTGGACCGACTTTGATATGACTCCTTCAAAAATCATAAGAACCGCAGCCACTGTAACAAGAATCGGAGCGGTCCCGCCTATCGTTATGAACAATGCGGCTCCCGACAAGGCAACACCCAGTCCAGGGGATAACAGTGTCAGGGCAGCACATCCAAGCGATATAAGAATTACCAGCTGCCCCTCTACCAGGCCCGGCAGAGGTACTTCTCCAAGCTTGCTGTAAAAACTCAGCATCCTGAAAACGCCTGCACCGCATACTGCGGCGCAGACTATTTTCATGATGATCTCATATTTAACTTTTTTCAGGAAGAAATTATCCCATCTGAGTCTCAGATTATCCATAATTGCTCGTCCTAAGACTTACTTCACCCTTATCTCGATACCCTCTTCTTCCATGCGGTTTACCCAGTTCATAATATTGCCGCTCATGCTGTCAATAACCATGCGTCTTTTACCTTTAACATAAATCTCATATCCGCCCCGGTCATCAACGCAGAAGTCGATATCATGTATATCAATAGTTTTTCTGAATATCCAGAATCTGGAGGATGTCACCTTATCGCCATTAACTGTAACCTCCCAGAAGCCTTTAACCGGCAGGAGGATAACGAAAATCCCAAGCAGGAACAGTCCTCCGAAGATAGCTATAAGATAGCCTTCCAAAGCACCGGCAATACTCGCCCCGATAATACAGAACAGGAAAAATGCTGCTCCGATAATGCCTATTACCGAAATGGCTCTTCCGGGTCTCATATCAAATTGTTGGGTCGAATCGGTATTAATTGCATTTGATTTTCCGGACAACCAGCTCAATAATGCCGGAACAACAAGTGCAATTATAAGTATTGTTATTAAGCTCATTATTTCACCTAGTCATTATGCAATTCGAAGTAAGCATTTTGTAAAACCACCGGCTAATTTTTTGATATATGCACTTGGTTGTATCTTTTTTATGAATTCTTTTACAACTGCACCTTTTATATGCTGCCCGAAAGTATGCAGTAATTCAGGCCCCCATGTTTTCGGGCTGCACACTTTAATAACACCAGCCAAATTACTTAACTGTCCCTCATAGAAGTCCTTCGCAGGATTTGCTGTCAGATCCTGGTACCATTTAGGCATAAAGGTCTTAAGCTTTTTCCCGATGGCTCCAACCGCGGCTCCAATAGCTGCATCGACTGCACCGCAGGCGATGGACTCTCCCCAGCCTTTTTTATCTACGAACTTTGCTTCGGCAAATCCTCCGACAAATCCTCCGGCTGCTCCAGCTAAAACAGGATTTCCGGTTAAGCCCAAAACACCACCTTCAACAGCTCCGCCAAGTGCAGATGTTCCAACTTTACCCCAATTTACATTCTTCAGGTTTACATTGCTTAATCCGCCTTCCTTGATCTGTCCGATAAGCTGCTTGCCGAGCTCCATGCCTCCGCCAACAACTGCTCCTCCAATTGCGCCGATGGCTCCTGCAGCTAAATGTGCAAGGAATCTGCCCTCAGGGTCATAGTATGTAAAAGGCATATTCGCGCAGTAAAGATACGGATTCAGAGTTATCGGCCTGACGATATCGCCCTTAACAGGGTCCTGTCCGGCAAAGCGTCCATGCTCAGGCATGTATTCTCTGGCCTGAGCAAAATACATGTCTGCTGTCGGATCATTCCTGTATCCTATGTATCTCAGTGGCTGGATGCTGTTCTCTGGTTCGTAAAGAGATGTACCGAATTCATCGTATCCGTAAGTCTCCGCATTGCTTCCATCCATGCCGAGAAGTCTTATCGGGCTGCCTTTATCATCATTTATAACATTGTAATCGGTTTCACCTTTAAGTGTTATAAATGTGCCGTCAAAGATATATGCTTCCGACTTACCGTTAATGCTTCTCTCAAACAGGTTGTTGAAGTACTTAGTCATGTCGACTGTGTACTTGATCTTCCTGTCTGAATCCGCGCCTCCCAGAATCGTTTCTTCGATACGGTGTCCTAATCCGTTATATGTATAGGATGCTTTGTTTAAGCCGTTAGCTGCCTCTGCCAGTTTTCCTGCAGGATCATAAACATAGGAGTTGCAGGTCTTGCCATCAATGGCTCTCTCGATGACATTACCTCTCTTATCATATCTGAAAGTTTCTTTTACCGGGCCGGCTGCTTCCAGCAGGCGGTCCATAGCATCATATGTATAACTGGTGCTGACACCACCGGATACCAACGATTTTCTGTTTCCAAACGCATCATACTCATATGAGCGAAGCGCTGCCCCATTTTTCTTTACAGAAGCAAGTCTTCCGGTCGGATCGTAGCCAAACTCGAACAGTCCGCTTTCTTCAGGCAGTCCTTCTCTGAAGCGCTCAATCGATGTTCTCTCTCCGTTTGAATCGTAAGTGATACGGGAAGAATCCAGCAATTTTCCGTTCTGCATGCTTTTGATCTCAGTAAGAAGGCCTCTGTTATCATATGCATACGATGTTGCCAGCCCTGTTCCGACAGTCTTGCTTATAAGATAACCGTAATCGTCATATCCATAGCGTACATCTGTATCTCCCTCTTTCAGAGATGTCAGTCTCATTGCTTTATCATAACCATATGATACGACTCTGCCGTCAGGATGTTTTACGCTGAGCCTCTCACCGGCCTTGCCATATGTATACTCTGCGGATCTGTTATCCGGATATATAACTTTAGTTATTCTGCCGAGGATGTCACTTTCAACTTTGGTTATTCCAGTCCAGTCACTGACCTCTGAAAGCTTGCCAAGAGCATCATGCTGCATCATGATCTCTCTGCCGTCATCATACTTTACAGAATTGAGTTCTCCGTTACGGTCATATCCATATTGTGTAAGGTAGCCGTCTTTATCTATTGCCTGAGTAAGCTCTCCTCTGCCATTGTACACAAACTTTTCTGTATACCCGAGAGGATCCGTAACAGATACGATGTTTCCGCAGAGGTCTCTGACACACTCTGTCTTGTGGATCTCGCCTTCTCCAATCTTTTTGATTTCGACAAGCATGTCGAGTGCATCATAAACGTATTCAGTTCTGCATCCGAGTTCATCGGTAACGCTGCTCAGTTTACCTGTCAGTGTGTATTCATATACATTCTTATTGCCATTGCAGTCGCAGGATGATGTCATATTGCCTACTGCATCGTATGTATATGTATTATTTGCACCATTATTGTCTCTGATTGCAATTACGTTGCCTACCGCGTCGTATTCATATCTGACAGTATAGCCTCTGTTTGTGCCCTGAGATTCGAGTCTTCCGTTTATATCATAGGTAAAATACTGTTCCCTGCCATCCGGATATGCGATTTTTGATGGCTTTCTGATCGAATCATATTCGATTGTAGTTACTCTGCCTGCCTCATCGATAACTTTTGAAACATCACCGTCAGGGGTATATGCATATTTCCTTGTTTCTCCAAGTGCATTCTTTTCGCAGATGAGCTGATCGGCGTCATCATATTCCAGATGCACTTCTCCGCCGTTTGCATCTTTGATATGTACAAGGTTGTTATTTGCATCATACTCATATTCAGTTTCATTACCTTCAGGATCCTTGACATAAATCAGATTGTCAAGATTATCGTACCTGAATTCTGCCACAGCTCCTTCAGGATCAATGCTGAATTTCAGATTGTTGTTACCGTCGTACTCAAAAGTGCTCTCATTACCCATAGGATCGATTTCCTTGGTAACATTGCCGTTTTCATCATACTCGAAGTGAACGGTTGCACCATTTGGAAGCTTATGGGATGAGACATTCCACATGTCGTCATACTCTTCTTCCGTTATTCGGCCCAACGGATCCGTTATTCTGCTTACA
Organism: Mogibacterium sp.; assembly: GCA_017510725.1. Lineage (GTDB taxonomy): Bacteria > Bacillota > Clostridia > Peptostreptococcales > Anaerovoracaceae > Crickella. Next base: position 124,792 of record JAFWMD010000049.1, read on the forward strand.
AAGCCCAGCTTGTTGTACGAGAGTCGTGTAGTTGCCCCGTTAAAGTCGGTAAATTCTTCTATACTATTAATTTCATTAAATTTGAAACGTCTCGAGTTTCCTGCTGCATCGGTGAAGCGTGTCAGATTTCCATATCTGTCATACTCATAATTGCTGGTATTGTTTGTGGCATCTGTACTGCTAATAATTCTGTTGAGTTCATCATATTCATAAGATGTCCTGACACCCTGAGGATCCTTGAACCAGTTTAAGTTGCCTTTTTCGTCATAGCTCAGTTCAACAGTTCTTCCGCTTGGAAGTCTCATCTCAGTCGGAAGCCCTTTTTCATTATATTTATATGAGACCTTTCTTCCGAGTGCATCTATAGCCTCCAGCAGATTTCCCTTGCTGTCATAAGCATTTTTGATCTTACGGACACCATTAACTGAAATCGTAACTGGTTTGTTATGCTTCTCGTATGTCATATTAATGACTACACCATCTGGCCTTACTATTTTACTTATATTGCCACGGTTGTCATACTGATACTTGATCTCATTCTCATTGAGGTCCTTTTCGGATGTCACGAGGTTTTTGTCATTGTATTCAAATGACTCTGTACCATTTGTATATACATTATCGGTATTCCTTAACAGCTCATCATGGAAGTGATAGCTCTCACTGCCATTCTTCTCTGTTATGGTCGTAGCAGCATTCTCCTTGTCATATGTATATCTCATTTCTGAGCCATCAGGGAAAAATTGCCTTGATACTCTTCCCTCATCATCATATTCGTTGTGAACAACTGTTACGCCTCTTGAATCTACTACATCACTTAAGCAGCCTGAACTATCATAATCAAATTTAACGACTCTGTCGCCGCTGGTAACAGATGTCAGATTCCTCCCATTATACTTATAAAGTATGCTTCTGCCTGAGTGGTCTGTTACAGATTCTATATGATCCGGGTTTTCCTCAGAATACGTAAACTCAAATGAATCGCCATTATCTCTGATAACTTTGATAAGTTTTCCTGCTTCATATTCGAGATCATATCCGAATCCGTTGGCATTTTCTGCTCTTAGAAGCGTTCCCTGCTCATCAAAAATGGACAGGTCATTGTCGATCGTTGTGTAATGATATTTCCCATCGATAACTTCAAGTGTAGCTGTACCACCCAGAGCAACATAATTTTTATTGTCTTTCGTAAAGACTTCCTCCGAGCCGTCGCCAAGTCTTACAGCGGCACCTTGTTCATTGATACTGATCTGCATCTCGTAATTATGAGTCCAGCCCAGACCAAATGCACCGTTATTTGTATCACTTGAGTTATAGAAACGTGTCAGTGTGAACGGTGTTTCTGTTCCCATCTGAAGATCATCAATTTCCAGTATAAAGTTACCTGATTCTACTGCAACAGGATCTCCTACATACTTATTCCACCATTTTTTACCTTTACCCCAAATATCCTGAATAGTTGCTCCGCCTATAACCAGCCCGCCACCTATGATCTTGGCCAGGTCGCCAAGACTCATTTTTTTATTGCGCTGATTCTTGATAGCTATTTCAGTTATCTCATAATGCGATGCTATTGCCTGAAGATTGGTGCGGATCTTGCTTGTAGCTCCCTGTATCACTTCAAGCTTTTCATTACTCTTTTTCAGGGTGCTCTTGATCTGGCCGGTGCTGTTTCCGATATTGACATTATTCATTACACTTGTAATTTCCATGCTGGCCTTTTTCAGCCCCAGCCATGAGGTGCGGATATCGCCCGTCGATCCTTTAAGCTTCTTCGTTCTGACTTTGAATTCCATAGTTGCCGTCCTCTCGGATTATACAGTTCAGATATAAGTTATTTCTTCGTTTGCTACACTGATCAAATCTCCGGAGATCAGTCTGATACCATTGCCTGTGACCCTCTGACCGTTAAGGTAGGTTCCGTTGATCGAGCCCATGTCATGAATGAAATATGTTCCCTTGCGGTTCTCGATCATTGCATGCATTTTTGCAACATACTCATTACCTTCAATACAGATATCTGCATCGCGGCTCCTGCCGATGGTCATGATATTCTTTTTAAGTTCGTATACCGCGCCTGTTCGTCTTACGATTGCTCTTGGTACATTTTCATTATTGCCATTATCCGGCTCCGGTCGAAGAACAGCTGCAGGCATTACCTTATCAGGTGCAGCCTTTACCGGTGCCGCTTTTGCCGGTGTCGCTTTCACAGGTGCAGCCTTCTCAGGTTTTTTAGCTGCCGCCTTTTGCTTTTTTTCTTTTACCGGTTTCTGTTCTGCCGGCTTGTTCTTCTTTCCTTTTTTTTGAGGTGCTGCCCCCGGATTGTCTGCTTCATATCTCCTGTTCCATATCACAAGTGTGACAAGCTTGAATACCAGGAAGGCAATGAGCGCTCCAAGTGCAATTATGAGGTATAGCAGCTTTGATGGCTTGAGTTCGGAAGTATCAAGTGTGGTCTGGAGCTTACTGAAAGCACCCTGAAGGGCTTTGCGGTTATATCGCGATTCTCCCATGACTTTGATAGCATTCTGTATCGCATCTTTAAAATCGTCCTTATATTCTTTTTTGACCTTCTTGTAAGTTCCGATGCTCTGATCGCATAATTTATAGAGTTTGCCATACAGAGCGTCTTTGTCTTTGGTCTGATGTTGTATGCCTGCACTGTCAAGAAGTTTATCTGCTTCCTGTATCAGAAGTGCGCAGCTGCCATCATCCCCTGAAGCTTTTGGATTGTTAATACCGATTACGTAGCCATGCTCATCTACGAGAGGGCCTCCATCAAGGCCTCCGCTGATGTCTGCAGTATGGCTTATATATGTTGCGCTGTCTTTTTTGAGCGCCATGGACTTTATGGTCCCTGTATTCACTTTTACATCTGAGGCACTGAACTCTGTCCCCGAGGCAGCTTCGGAATTAAAACCTAGAGCTTTGACCTCTGCACCCTCTGACAGTGTATCGCCTTCTTCGTCATATTCCGTTATTCTGAGCGGCAATGCCGTCTTGCCGTTCAAACCTCCCGCACTGATTATGCAGAAGTCCTGCTCGACGCTGTATGATTCTACCAATGCGTCAACAGCTGTATCGTTCTTGACTATTACATGGATGGCCGCGTCCTGTCCATGATTGACATTATGCCATGTAGTGACTATGTATACGCCACCGTTTCCGGTATCACCTACAACAAATCCGCTGAAGGTATGATCAGCTTTGAACTTTCCATTTGTATCGTTGATTCCGGTCACTATCCGTACTACCCCGGTTGCAGCATCTACATCAGAAACCGTCTGTGGCTCTGCCAGTCCGTTCATCTCACTGTGGGAAGATGCCGCAAGGGCAGCCTGCGGCATGATGATCATTATCAGCGCGATCATAAACGCAAGGCTGCCCGTTATTCTTTTTCTGATTCTTTTTGTTTCGATCATAATTGCGGTTTTGGGTACTTATTGTTGAATAAGTATTTGGTTTTTCTTTTGCTTTGTCTTATGCGAAGATCTCTGAATTCAGTGAAGAAGCTGTCTGAGTTGCTTCATTTTCTGCTCTCTCATACTCTGCTGCCATCTCATTGAGGTCCTTTACATGTTCCTGAATCATTTTATCGATCTTCTGGATCTCATCCTGGAGGCCATTGAACTTGTTAGCATATGCAGTTGCTGCATCGCCCGACCATACGGAGCCTGAAAGCTGCCCGACTGTCTGTGTCATAGTGTTTGTAGCGTTCTTGATCTGTGCGCTTGTGTTGGAAAATTCACTTGCTGCTGCTTTGAGTCTAGAGGTTTCAACCTTAATTGTATTTGCCATTTTTCTGTCTCCTTTTCTATTTCAAGACTGTGAGGTCTGTTGTTTCCTGAAAGTTTTTTATTTAAGTCCCTATCCGGTTTTAAGTTCGGTTTTATACGGTTCTTGCATTTGCTGTGCTTACGTTCTTGTTCTCAGCCACATCATACTTGTCTGCAATTGTATCAAGTGCTGATGCATACTGATCTATAGCTGCACAGAACTCTGTCATTTTAGCAATGTCTGTTGAGAATGCGTTTCTGAACGAGTCACGTGCTTCACCTTCCCACATTCCGCTGAGTGAATTCTCCTGTGCTCTCAAATTTTCGATCTGGTTTCTGACATTGTTGTTCTGACTTCTCAGATCTGCTGCCTTGTCTCTGAGCTGCTGCGATGTTACCTGAATAAGTGCCATTTGTTTTTCCTCCTGTTAATTAGTTTTAGATTTATGGATTAAGTTAAATTTTATATCGTTTTTTGGTGTTAGCCCCTGCGGCCGCCTCCGCCGCCTCCGCCGCCTCCACCGCCGCTGTAAGTTCTCATGTCGGCGATTCTCTTGGCTTCCATCTCTGCATCGTAGATGGTCTTGGCGTTTTTCCTTATAGCTGCTGCTGTCTTTTCCAGGTTGCTTGCTATTTTATCAAGATCTTCGGAGACCATGCCCATCTTATTGGTGAACTTTGACGCGTTGTCTCCTGTCCAGGCGGATGCTACGTCGCTTCTGCAGCTGCTGAAGCGATTACTTTCCTTTCTAAGGGTTCTTGCTGCATCTTCAAGTCTGCTTGCCTGGTTTTTGGACTTCTGGAAGTCCATGTTTATCTGAAAACTACTTTTAGCCATTTCTGCCTCCTATCAGAATATATCATCCGGTAAACTGTTGCCTACTGCTGCTGCTTCCTGTTCTGCTGCTTCATACACGCCTGCTTCCATCTGAAGTTTTACAGGATTTTCATTCAGTCTCTTGAGAACCTTTTCTACATCCGGCTCTATATCCCTGAAGATTTTGATGTGTGCATCGCTCGCCTCTCCTTCCCAGTAGGTTTTGGTGTTCTTTATCAGCTGGCAGATGCTTTTCCAGTGTCTCTCTATGTTTTTTACGTCATTTCTCACCAGGTTTGACTGATCTTTCATGACGTTGGTGTCTACTCTAAGATTGATGCTCATGTCTATCCCCCTATCTCACATGTATCTGATTGACAAGGTCCCCGACCTTACTTTCGCAGTTATTATATTTGGTTCTGGCGTTTTCTTCGAAACGGTTGATTCCCTCGAGGGTTTTGACCACTTCCTCCATCGCCTTGATGTCTGATTCAAAATTGATCTTGAATGCCTCACTGGCCGGGCCGTCCCACATTCCGTCAAGTACTCTGTTGTGGTTCCTCAGATCGGTAATCGCCTTCTGGATCGCCTTGATATGATCTCCGAATTCCTTCAGGTCTGTATCAAGTCTGTTTGTGTTGACTTTAATTAAATCTGCCATATCTGCCTCCTAATATTCCTCGAAGTGCTCTTTTGCCTTTACCGTCACATCTCCGAGGAAAATCGTTCCATATGTGACCGGAGCTATATATATCTGATCGCCGTATTCAAGGGAGTCTCTTTCTGTTCTCAGGTATTCCTCTGCTACCTTCTCAAGCATCAGGCTCATGCTTTCGGATACCCGGCTCTCCCATTCGATATCTGATACATACCGTTCAAGCTTTTCTGCTATACTGTGCATCGCCTCATCCGGGTCACTCCTCAGGTAGCTGCAGACCTCTGTTACTATGTCTGCCTGCTGTAGAAGTACTCGTCTGGTCCCTGACAGCTCTTCCGCAGATCTTATGCATCTGTTTGGATTTACGTCTATCATTTGTCTGTCTCATCCTTTCTGTCTGTAGTATAGCACGCATCCGGGACTTATAACGCAATCTGCATAAAATGCATATATTTCATCCCGAAATGCACATTTCTATACCAGGATGAGTCTGTCGGCATCTCTCACGCCGCTTTCGTACAGTGTTCGGTCAGCTGAGAGTGGCATTCTTTTGTCTGTGTAGTACAGAACAAATCCGTCATCGCCCGGTTTGAGCTCGCTCTTGGTCCTCCTCGCGATCATCTCCGTCACCTCAAGTATGACGACTTCAAGGTCCGCATTCTCATCGAGCATAAAGTCGAAACTCTCGTCCAACGCAGGCATATATATGTCTACCATTATCATTGTGATTTACCTCCTGCCCAGCTTCTCATAATTTCTTTTATACTTTCCATGGTGAACATCTCTCTCATTGAAAATGTCCGGCTGTTTTGTATAATCATCCCATATGTGCCGCAGTCGAAAAGCATAAGCTTCTCCAGCAGCTTCCCGTCCGGAATGCTGCGCACAGCAAACTCTGATATCAGGTCGCCATTCTCGGGAAACATGTGCTCCGCGTCCATGTCCGGAGGAGCCTCCATTACCTTAGGGAGGTATCCTCCCTTTTCGAACATTGAGATCCATTCATCTGCGGACATCAGCGTCAGTTTGATCTCATCGGTTCCCAGCAGGCTTCTCTCGCTGATAACTACCCTGCCATCGCTGCAGTAACTCCCGATGTCGGAATTCTGCTCTCTTAAGTTTGTACTTGTAATACATACCGGAGCGCTCCTCAGGACATCAAACACCGGCCTTACATTGTCGGATACCCTTGCCTTGCTCTCTCCCCACTCTATCAGGCCTTTGCGGTACAGCCCGGCGATACATCCGTTGAGCCTTATATCATCATTTGCAAAGCCTGTATCTCCGCTGAGTTCTATGCCGTACCATCCGCTGATTCCTGCTGCGGAGAGAAGGAGAATGAACTCTTCATTATTCAGTATCAATGTTTCTGCTGCCCGAAATTCCACGCAGGTACTCCTTTACTGACGCTTTGTATGATCTTGACAGAGGCACTATTATGTTGTTTTCCAGGTATACCGCATTATCTGAAAGCTTGATTCGCTCAAGAAATCCGGAGTTGAACATGAAGCTGCGGTGGCTCTGCACGAATGTCTGCGGCAGATCCTTTCTCACATTATCCAGAGTATCATACTTGCTGTATTCCCTGTCCCGGAGTCTGAAATAAACTTTCTTGTTTCGTGCCTCTATATAATATATCTGATTATACGGTACGACTGTTTTGCCGTCCCTGTTTTCTATAACTATGGAATTTCCTTCATCCGGTACATCCTTTTTACGGAAATAAGATGAAAGGAATTCGCGTATGACCGAACGCATCGCTTCTTCCTGATATGGTCGCAGCAGAAGTGAGCATGCCCGTATGTCCGGCGTGAGATATTTCATGGGTGAAACAGTCCCGTCGGCTACAAGCATGATATCAGCGTCTGTCCTGCCGGATCTCACCGTTCTGCTGAGATCTACATCCCCATCATCTTTGATTTCAAGCACGGAGAGATCAAACGGATCATCCTTGCCGAGGTATTTATATAACCCGCCGGCATCCAGAAACCCCTTGCAGGAAAGGCTGTCGTCAGACATGTAAGCGACCATGTCTCTTGCATGCCTGGCAACACGCTCCATTTCCTTTTTATCACGGTCATAAATCAGCAGATCTATCATTTGCTCTTGTCTTCCTGCTCAATCTTCTTAACAAGCGGAACTACTACCTTACGCGTAGCGTTCTCATCATATACATCAGGCAGCTGGCCCACGCCGACCTTGGCGTTTTTGTTCTGTTCGGAATAAGGCATATACTCAAAATTGAGCAATGTGTTGGCTGCGACATTGCCGCCCATGTGGATACCCTTCTTGTAACCCGTGAAGCTGTCGAATGCAGCATATCCGCTCGCATTTGCCTTATTCTTGATCGAAAGATCTCCAATAAAGTATATATTGTTTCCACTGCCCTTGGCGATTATGTTTTCAAACAGTGGTGCAAGATTGATAGTCGACTTGTAAATCAGATTGATGAACTGGTCGATCTGCGGCAGGAAGAAGAATACCGGCTTGAATTCGCTGCTCATCACCTCGAATATCTCGTCAGCCTCCTTGCCCTCGCTAATGAGTACATCCTTGCGTTTTCTGCGCTCAATAAAGTCAGGAATAAGCTTTCCAAGGTAGCTTTCGAGTTCCTTCTCTGTCACTACATACGTGACTCCCGGAGACTCCTTGAACATGCTGAGATCGTTCTCACCATTGTCCACTATGCAGATCTCAGCACCCTTCTTAAGTGCACCAAGCACGCATATCTTGAGCAGGTTTGTCTTGCCGGTCTGCATCGCGCCGTAGATACCATAACAGAATGTCTCGTTCAGAGGTATTCCGTATACCGCAGCGCTTGCGGCATCGTATCCGATTGGCAGCAGATCCTTGCGTGCAATCATGTTCTCGTATTCTTCCAGTCTTGAGAACGACTGCCATACCGGCTTCTCAGGTATCTCAGGTACCGGTCTAGCAAGTCTTCCCGTCCACGTCTCTGCCATTTTGTCGCAAATGGCTCTGATACCTTCCATACGCTCATAGTCGTTGTCTGCTCTGACCGCAAGTGCAGTCTGATACTCAAGGATCCTGGTGCCATAGTAAGCAAGGCCTCTTCCCTTGACTCCACTCTCAGGCAGAACGCTTATCTGTGTTGTATGCAGCAGGTCGCCGTACTCGAACTTATCCTTAAGCGACAGAGTAAGCACTGTGCTCATGTTCTCTCCTACGCGGGAGGTGATCTCTGCGGCGCTGTATCCTCCTCCGGATACGAGCAGGAAGATACCATTGCTGATGCCTTCCTTTGACAGCCTGATCATATCTTCTTCATAAGCTTCATTGGTCTTCTGCTTGAATGCACCGTAGTTGTCTATCATGATGAAGATGGCAGGCATTGTTACTCCGTTTACACGGACGTACTGCTTATAGCTTCCGCCGCGGAAGATCTTCTTTCTCTCTTCAAGTATGCCGTTGATCATGTTGAAGAATTTGCCGATCTTCTCCTTGTCATTTTCATACATGACTCCGCCGAACTGAGGAGCGTTCTCAAACGCAGACATCATCTTGCTGCTGAAGTCCAGTGCGTAGATATTCACCACCTCAGGCGAGTATCTCTGTATCAGCGAGAATGCGATCGTCTGCATCGTGGTACTCTTACCGCTGACGATGGATCCGCAGATCGCCATGTTGCCATCTTCAGCAAAGTCGATGTCGAATGGCATCTGTGCCTGATTCTCAGGGTCATCCATCTGTCCGATGGTGACAGCCAGATTCCAGTTGCTGTCAGCCGGTTTCCACGACCCGTTTGTAGTAAAAGCATTGTCTCTGTATGCCGGGAATTCCTCCAGGAATATCCTCTCTCTGAGGACAGGCAGCCACAGCTGGTGCTTGGCTGTATATCCATTCTCTTTTGCAACTACAGCCAGGTATTCCTTGATGGCATCGAGCTCTGTGTGCTCCTTCTGCTGCGGCAGCTTTCTTCCGGTCTCGGCAGAATATGCTACAAGGCCCTCTGCATCAGGAATGTCTCCCTCTGCGCTGAGCTCTGCGTACATGCGTACAAGGTCCTGAAGTCTTGCAGTATTGAACTTGCTCTCCTGATAGTCAATGTTGCTCCTGGCCATGATGTCGTACATGCCAGTGATAATTGCCTGTACGTTATCCGGATCACCGAGGCTTCCGTCAGATTCCGCGAGTACTGCTGCTGCAGTCTGTTCCAGCATGTCTATGAGCTTCTCCGCCCATCTGATTTCCGCTGTCTTCTTGCGGGCCTGCTTGATCGAGTTACCGGTCATGTCGACCTTTCCTGTAAGGCTGATCAGCTTGGCGACGTCAGCATTGCCCTCGTATGAGCTTTCATCATATGCAGCTCCGCTGTATCCTGACTGGAACAGCTCGTACAGCTCGTCATTACCTACCTGCAGGTAACATCTTCCGGCCTGTGTGATGTAAGCAGCATCAGGCTTGTGCAGCATGTCGTTACTGTCCTGCTTATCCTGTACTCTTAAGCACAGTCTGAATTTGGAGTTACTCCAGATGTTATCGTCTACTGTACCGCTAGGCTTCTGTGTGGCGAGTATCAGGTGTACTCCGAGGCTTCGTCCTACCTGGGCTACGCTGATGAGCTCGCGCATGAACTCAGGCTCTTCGCGCTTCAGTTCGGCGAACTCGTCTATTATGATGAAGAGGTGCGGAACCGGAGTCGTGACCTCTCCGTTTTTGTACAGTTTTGTGTATGCGTTTATGTTGTTGACGCCGTTCTCCGTAAAGATCCTCTGTCTGCGCCTGTTCTCACTCTTGATGGAGATCATCGCACGCTTGACTTGGTTGCCCGACAGGTTTGAAATGGATCCTGCCATCTGAGGCATTCCGTCGAAGAGGTTGGCCATTCCACCGCCCTTATAGTCTATGATGAAGAACGCTACATCATCCGGGCTGTAGTTGATAGCAAGTGAGAGGATGTATGTCTGAAGCGTCTCACTCTTTCCGGATCCGGTAGTACCCGCAACCAGGCCGTGAGGTCCGTGGTATTTTTCGTGTACGTCCAGATAGCAAGGCACGCCGCCGGCTTTCTGTCCGACAAGGCCTTTAATGTTCTCATATACCCTGCTCTTTGCCCAGAGTTCTTCAACCGGCAGGTCTTCAGGCTTCTTGATACCCATCATGTCGAAGAACGTGAGTGAGTTAGGGATCTCGCCTCCGGATTCGATCTCAAGAACCTTAAGTTTGGATACGCGTCTTGCAAACTGTTCGAGATCGTCCTTGTTTACCTGGTCGAATACTATGGATGCATCCTGATCCGACTCAGCTGTCGTCTCATAGTAACCTCTGAAATTATTAGTATTTTCTATGATGAACTCACAGCTGTTTGGAAGTTCTTCATATCTTTCTGCCAGCATGATTGTTGTCAGGCCGTACAGTGCGTTATCTTCGAATATGTATTTTGAGAACATCTCGCCTTCAATCAGAGACTGATCTGATATGAAGAGCACGAAGTATGGTTTAGGGAATGCCGCTTTTGGAGAGGAATTGTTGCTGGTGGCTTCCTCAGCCCTTGCACGCATGACATTACCCATTTCATACAGGATGTCTCCTACTTCATCACGGTTGGATGCTACATACCTGGTTTTTCTGTCCTCTGACCAGACATGAGGCAGCCATTTTGCAAAGCCCCACTCATCATGGTCGGCAGATTTGCTTCCGTCATAAATGTATGCCAGCTTGACATCCGTATAGCAATTGTTGGTTGCGATCTGGGCACTGAGTACTCTTGCTATGTCGATAGCGCCCTTCTTCATTTCACCTCCAACGATACCTATAATATGATGTTCGCTGAGGTCTACTGTTATAGGAACATTGCTGAGCGTCCTGTATGATGATTTGATCATCTCAGGTCTCTCTGCAAGGTCATCTTCATACAACGAGAACCGGCTGGAAGGTATTCCGATCTCCATGTTGAACGGTGCATTACCCATTCCAAGCCTGTGAACAAGGAAGTCTCTGTGTGATACGTTTCTGCTCCACAGAGAACCCGACGTTTCATCGTACTGCAGGCACTTGTTTACTTCCGGATAGTTCTCATGCAGGCTCTGAGTCGTTTCTTCATATACTTTCTTGATTTCTTCACTCTTTTTGATCAGATAATCGCCGTATTTATTGAGTCGGAGTTCCTTAAGCGCCGCAAGCTCTTTCTTTGATTGCTTGCGGTTGATAAGAGTCCACATGACTCCGATGAAGGCAGACGAAACAGCCATTACAAGGCCGGAGAACATGAAGAGGTTTCCTCCGCCACCCATCGTTCCCTGAGATCTGTACGACATGATCATGAGCGAGCATCCCAGCAGCATAGGCAGTGACATTGTCAGGGCCGGGCCGACAGACATGAACAGGGACTGGTTCCTCTCCTGAGGGAGCGGCGGTGGTCCTTCGATCTCGATTTTCTCATGACGGATACTCTCTACATAACGAGGCGCTCTTCTGTAGGTCGTTTTACCCTGAGACAACGTTTTATTGGTTCTGGTCGGTCTCTTTGCATTTGCGGAAGGTGTTATCAGTCTCTTCAGCTTGGCCTCATTGATCGTTACTTTGTAATTCTTGGTATCGATTGCCAGGAGTGATCCGAGGTACACCATGTGAAGGCCGATGATGTTGATGTAGTCTCCAAATTCGAGCCTGATGCGATCCTGGATCTTGACTGAGTTGACATAAATACCGTTGTCACTCATGTTCCTTATGTATGTTTCGCCTCCGCTTGACGTGATTTCGGCATGATGTCGCGATACCATTCCTCCGAAGTTGTATGCGATATCGTTCGAAGGGTCCTTTCCGATGGTGATACTATCTACATTACTGATTCTGTACTTGGACATCGAATGGAACGGACTGTCTGAATCCGACACGATGAGTGACAGGAGGTCTCCCTTGATCGTGGAAATTCCCACCATAAGTCTGTCAGACAGCTCGACCTCGCTGTAGCGGTCTTTGAGTACCGTCAGGCTGTATTCCGGACGCTCCTTGATTTTCCATACGTTGTTCATGACCTCAAGTGAAAGTTCGAGGTCGTCAGAAAGCTTGAACTGATCCTTGAGGATGGTTATCTCGCAGTCTGAGTTGTTGATTGAAGGAAGAATGAATTCTTTGAAAGCTTCCTTTGAATAGATCGACAGAATAAGGCTCATCTGTTATTTCCTCTCTTATTTGTTATCTGTTCATCAAGCATATTGAATTTGCTTAATTCCTGCTTGCTGTTGATTTCAGCTACCCTGGCTTTTTTCAGACGTGAGAATTTTACGGTAAAAAATATGAGAACTGCTGCGACAACGACCTCAACCGCAAGCCAGAAATAATATGATGTGAATATTTCCTTGAGTTGTTCTTCCATGAGGTGATCCTGTTTCTCCTTTATAACAGAAATATCTTCTTTTTTAAGTCAGATCCTGACTATTCTTAACCTTATATTGCAGGCAGAGCCTGTTGCATGATCCCTGAGGCCGGTATCCGTGATGAGCAGGCAATCGCCCTCTCTCACTCCTGCAGGAATGGTGATTTCAAACCTCTCACCTGTACCGAAATCAACTATCCTGACAACCCCTTTCTGCATTTCAGAATCACTGAGGTAAAATATACCGTTTTTCTCTTTTACAGTTCCGGGATGGGCACTATGTTGTCCGACCAGGAAGACGGTTCCTTCGTTCAGGCCATTATACATGTCGAACATATTGTCATTTATGTCGACTTTTTTATCTATATTATTATCGAAATGGACCTCTCCCTCCGGAGCAGCCTCCGCCGGCTCATGTGCAGGTTCTGCTGCCGGCTCTGCGATCACCGGTACCGCTTCTGGTATTGGTTCCGGTTCTGGCACATATACTGGCTCTTCGATCACTGGTTCCGGTTCTGGCACATATACCGGTTCCTCGATAACTGGTTCTGGTTCCGGTATCGGTTCTGGTTCTGCCATATATACCGGTTCCTCGATCACTGGTTCCGGTTCTGGTTCTGGCACATATACCGGCTCCTCGATCACCGGTTCTGGTTCTGGTTCCGGCTCCGGTATCGGTTCAGGTTCTGCCATATATACCGGCTCTTCGATCACCGGTTCTGGTTCTGGTTCCGGCTCCGGTATAGGTTCAGGTTCTGCCATATATACCGGCTCTTCGATCACCGGTTCAGGTTCAGGAATAGGTTCCGGCTCCGGCTTTGCAGTCACCACCGGTTCCTCTACTTCCGGAACGAGCAGTTTAGCTCCGCAATATGCACAGAACAGTGCGCCTTCTATTATTTTTTCTCCGCATTTAATACAAAATCTCTGCCGCATCTCTTAACCTCCTGGTGCTCCGTATGCAGCTTAGCGCTTTTCCGGAAACCCTATTCTGTAAACATTATCAGATAATTTAATGGTATCACCCTCTGATATGCGGTACTCAACCGACTTATCTATCCTGATGCCGTTCACCCTGACGCCGTTTGTTGAATTGGCATCGGTTACATAATACATGCCTCCCTTTTCTGTAAAGATGGCATGCTCGCGGCTTATCTTGTCGATTTTCAGTATGTAATCATTAGCCTTGCTGCGGCCGATTTTGAACGGGAAGTGATCTATAAGGATCTCTTCTCCTACTCCGACACCCCTTATGCAGGTAAGACTCATAGGTTTCTCTGCTAAGCGCTTTACTTCTTCTATCGGCATTGCTACCGTTTTTTCCAATTCGGCTGGTCCGTCATCAGGCTCAGGTATAAAAACAGGAATCGAATTCTGCAGGGAAGGACGTTCCTGTGCAGGAGCCGGTACGTCGTACACCGGGCCTGCGGCAGGCATTTCTTCCACCTTTCTCTCTTCTGCTGCTTTCAGAGCCTCGCGAATCTGTTCGGTTTTTATTTCCTGTGTATATGCAGCTTTTTTCTTCTCAGGCTCAAGGCCGCACGAAACATAAACAACCTCCGGCTCATCATACTCCATAGGCAGGACAGGTCTTGCCTTTATGGTGTAAGTCTTCGGCTCAGGTTTTTCTGCTTCCTGCACCTGCAGAGCTTCCCGGCTTCTCTTTTCAAGCACCGGATAGTTTATAACAAACTCAAATTCAACTTTGCCGAGTATTATGCTGTCCCCGTTATTCACACTATAAGGAACTCCGGACTGGATCTTCTGCCTGTTGATCTTTGTTCCTTCTCTTGATCCATTGTCCATGATGGTGAACTGTCCGTTATGGCAGTCTATGGTGCAGTGGACATTATCAACACTGTTGTGAAAAAAAGAAACATCTGCCGCATTAGGGTTTTTCCCTATAGTTGCAGGTACTTTGCTGATACCCCTTTTGATCTTCTTGTTGAAAAGGACTGCCAGCATTTCTTCTTCCTGAGTGTCGGACATATTGCTGGTCTTTTCAGCTTCTGGTTCCGCTACGCTGTCTTCTTTTTTGAACCATTCAAGCATATGTACAACTCCTTTTATCGCTTAATGACGATGCATGCCTACTTTTCAATATTGAAAGTAAACTCTACATCGGCAAATTTTATCCTGTCTCCGTCATTGACAGGCATCTGCTGAGTCTTAGGTACTGGTACTCCGTTCACGGTGGTTCCGTTTTTGGAGTTATCTACTATAAAATAATTGCCGTCTCTTTCATAGAAAGTCGCATGCAGCCTGCTGATCTTCTGACTACCCGGAATCATGTAATTAGAGCTGTTAAGGCTTTTGCCTACAGAGAACAGATCTCCTGTGCACTCTATCCTGTATCCATCAGAACATCTTGTCAGTACTACTTTGCATTGCGGCTTTTCTTCCATGAAGAACGGCAGCGTTTTATCATCATCATCGTCATCAACCGGTACAGTTGCATCATCATACGAAGCAATGGTTTTCTCATCGTAAAAATCATCATCTACTTCAGGGACCAGAACCATGTTCTGAGGTGTCACTGCAGGTCCCTGGTTGTATGCTTCAGCGCGGACGTCGGACGGGCTGCTGCCGGCACTGTCAGTTTTACTTTTCTTTTTATTTCCGCTAATCACCGCAAAAATAATACCACCGACTATAACCACGGTAGCTAAAACTGCAATCCATACTTCTGCCATGATCTGTAAACCGTCCTTTCAGATGATGTCTGTAATAATACTTACATAAAAAAAGAATGCACTATTCTATACTATAATAACACATTCTCTCCCTTGAATCTATGAATCTATTGCCTCCCGCATCGTATCCCATGCAGGATAAAAAGTTGCATTCTAATCAAGTCCGCCTCCATCGTCGGAATATTCATCTCCATCATCGGAGCCATCATCAGATATCTCCGCTTCTGCTTCTGCCTCTTTCTTTCTTCTCGCAGCTGTTGCACCAAGGTTTTCCACATAATAAGCAGACGCTTCCTCATAGCTGCCGTCAAACTCCACCTTGCCTTCATTAAGAATTATTCCTCTTGTACAGTAATTTGCCGCCGTGCTAAGTCTGTTTACGGCCATAACCAGCGTGACCTCAGGATCGAGAAGCAAAGCCTTCAGATGTTCCATATATTTCGGGGTATACGATTTGCCGCCAAAAGTTAGCTTTTCATCAAACAGCATGATATCGGGCTTATCATATGTAGAAATTGCAAATCCGAGTCTGTTTGCTCCAGTGCTTTTTACACTTCTCAACTGTTGATCTGCAGCCTTACTCAGGCCGGCAAAATTCAGTATCTCCTCTTCACGCTCCTTCATGCTCTCACGGGACCAGCCGAGCAGAGTACACCTGATCTCATAGTTATCTCTTATAGTAAGGCTGTTGTCAAAACCATATCTGAAATCAAGAAGAGTAGTAATATCGCCCTTGACTTCGACGCTTCCTTTTTCAGGCGTTAAAATACCTGCAAGAAGACGCATCATCGTAGTCTTGCCGCCTCCGGGTTTTGTTATGATTCCAACTTTTTCGCCTTTACATATCTCGAATGAGACATCACTGAAGACGTTCCTAATATCTCCTGTGCGCCTGAGCAGCAGCATATGCTGCATCTTCTGTATGTTCCTTTTATAATGCCTGAACGTTTTTCTGAGGTGATTAGCTTTGATTACTACTTCGCTCATTTATCCACCTCCCTAAACGAATTCCGGCATGCGTTTAGCCATGCGCTTATATAGCAGGAATGTAACAAAAGTCATTATCAGCATAACGACACAGTAATTGAACAAAAGTCTCTTCTGCTCCCATATCCAGACATGGTAAGCAAAGACATTTCTGTAGCCTTCTGCTATGAAACGAATCGGGTTTAAAGTGAAGAAAAGACTTTTCTTCCCCCGTGAGTTAAACAGAATACCGGACAGCCAAAAGAATGCCGTCCTTATTGTCTTTATGAATTCAAGTATATCTGCGCTCATCACGTTCATGAGACCAGTCATCATGACCCACACATATACGAATATAATTGTGAGAAGCATATATATCGGCAGCTGAAGCCAATAGATGCTCGGCTTTACCCCCATAAGGACTGCGATTAACATCAGTATGACCACCATAATGCAATGAATAAGCAGCTTGGATATTACAGGAATCGTCGGAATGGCTGATACCGGATACTTTGTGCCTTTGATGATGCTCTTGTATCTGTTGAAGCAGTTTGCACCTCCTACCAACAGGTCAGAGATGTACTGCCATGGAACAATCCCTGATGCAAGCCAGATGAAGTACGGACATACAGAACCTTCTATGTCACGGGCATTTCTGAATCCAGTGGATATGGCAAAATAAAACATCATAATATAAAAGAGCGGTTTTGCGATCGCCCAGAACCAACCAAGATCGGACTTCATGTGCGCTCTCTTAATATCCTTGCGGGCAAGGCATAGCGTTGACCTCAGGCATTTTATATTATCTCTGATGATTGTTATTAACCAGCTAATCATTTTTCTTATGTCTTACTTATCGGAATACAGCAGTCTTCTGGTATACTTCTTCCTCAATCTGTTATATCTCTTTTCTGGTACGATTTGTCTTATCACAGAGAACATCATTCTTCTAAATGGCTTATGGTGCTTCCTCAGATCATCCTTGAAGACAGCCTTATAAACCTGAGCCGATGAAGTACCCGTCTCATATGTCAGGTACTTTGCACGGAAACCTTCTATGCGCCTGCCATTGATCTCATAGTGTCTTTTTATGTCTTTGACCGCTCTGATGACATCTTCCGTGGTCTCCGCAAGTGCACCGGGCGCTTCGGTGGAGATGTCGAAATACGCTCCGCGAGTATCCTTTGTATACTCTTTCAGATCATAGGCAAAGAATACCATTGGCTTCTCTGTCAGAGCAAAATCAAACATCACCGAGGAGTAATCAGTGATCAGTATGTCCGTTATCGGGAAAAGGTCCTCTATCTTGCCCGTCCTGCCGCCGTCAAAGATAAACTTGCCGTCATCAGGCATATCGTATTTGTCAGCCACAAAATAGTGCGGCCTTACAAGGATCACGTATTCGTCAGAGAGAGCCTTGCGCATTTCTTCGAGATCGAGCATCATATCGAAGCGGTCCATGTCTCTCCATGTAGGAGCATACAGCATCACCCTCTTGTCTGCAGGTATGCCAAGCTCAGCTTTCAGCTCCTTCGCCGTCTCTTCATCCTGCCTGTAGATAGAATCCGTGCGCGGATAACCTGTCTCGAGCACTACATTGTCGAAGCGGAACCATCTCCACGCCATATTCTTCGTGAACTCGCCTTGGGCTACCAGGTAGTCCCAGATGATACTGCGGCTCACGACACGGAGTTCCTCCTTCTCTGTCGGAAGCTCCTCCTTGACATCGAGGCCGAAGGTCTTGAACGGTGTTCCATGCATGGTCTGCACTATGATCTGCCCTTCGCGTTTTTTGAACGACACCGGAAAGTTGGCATTGTATATGAAGTATTTGGCGGTCGCCAGGTAATGATAATACTCCTCAGAATTTCGCTCTACCTTCCTTGCGTTTCCCCTGATTGGCGTGTTTACATCATTCAGGAACCAGACGCACTCATACTCCGGGTAGTTTTCAATAATGTACTCATACAAAGCTGCGGGATTACAGCTGTAGCTGCGTCCCCAGAGAGATTCGAACACTATGCAGTTTTCTCTGATTGGCTCCTTGCGGAATTCCTCATACTTTTGCTTCATATCTTAGTCATGTTCTGAAGCTGACCGTGCGAATGCCTTGCGGTATCCATCGAGCTTCTGTTTCTTGTCGAAGACTTTGAGTCTGAGACGTTTGCGCTTGTCAAGAGCTGCAAATACACGGTCCCAGTCCACGCTCTCATCGATAAGCCTGTAGTAATTGTTGGCACTTATCTCGTAATCCACCCTGAACGCATGGCTCTTTCGGCCTGCACCTTCAGGGATCACATTCCAGTCGCTGCCGTACTGCATCTCGAGGCACTCAACGGCTCTCACCGGAACCGGGAACTCGGTATCCTCGAACTTATGATATACCGGATCGTCCATCTGACCCGGCTCGTATATGCGCGGACGTCTTGCCCAAAGCCTTACCACCTGCAGGTCATCCGGCTTGCGCGATCCGTATTTTTCAAGCGCTTCTATGCGTCTTGCGGTCTCCTCTGCCTTGCTGGTTGCGTCTTCGCGCTCCTTGCATGCGTAGTATTCGTCCTTGTACTCGAGTATCCTTGCATTGTTGATGAATACGTCGGACAGTATCTCCTGATAAAGCAGGCTGTCGCGCAGGTATTCATCGAGATGCTCGCGCGGAACGTTGTCCATGACGAATACATCGATGCCTGTGCCCATGCCGACTCCGCCCATGAAGATTCGAGTCTTAACGAAGCGAGTGTCACTCAGCTGTGTGAACATGCCGAAAGGCCTCTGGAACGCGTGATTCTTCTCGTAGCAGTCGAAGGTGATGTCGTCCCAAGGCAAGTCATCAGACACGGCTATAAGCTTGTAGTAGTTATCCCTGCTCATAACGATGTCGATGTCGTCATCCCACGGTATGAATCCATCATGTCTGATGGCTCCGAGCAGACTGCCTCCGAAGAGGAAGTACTCGATATCCTTCTCACGTAGGAAGGCATCGACTTTCTTCATCAGTGTAAGGAGTCTCTCCTGCGTCTCGGAAAGCACTCCGTTTTCGAGGTCCTTTTCGCTGTCGCGCGGATCAGTCCTCGGTGGAAGCACTTCGAGCGGTCTGCCGCTGTAATCGGTCAGCGCCACAGGCTTCCTGTTCTGAGGGATTAGCTTCGTGATGTCCTTCACGAAGGCTGTCATGCCCTTATGCTCCAGGAGCGCGGTTACTATATCCGTGAGCCTTTCATCTATATACAGATCGAGACCTGCATCATGGTGCTTCTTGATTGCGTAAAGATAAGGCTTCAGCTCAGCTTCGAGCAGGTCATAACTGCCTTTATCAAGCATGGCTTTAAGCTCATCCTCACGTCCGCTGAGTTCTCTGTAAAAAAATATCTTGTCTGCCGCCTGATCACTCACGCGGTAGCACTTCTCTATCTCTCTGTGAGTCTTGCGGAACTCTGCACTTTCCGTACGATACTCCTTAAAGAGCTTCTCGTACGCGCTTATGTCTTCTGCCGGTACGCGTGACTTCCATTCCTTCCAGCTGATATCCGTGCTGAGGAATCGGTCATCGTCAGGCGTGAACTCAGCAATCTCCGCATACTCCCAGCCCGGCCCGAACTGAGCCGTGAAAAAAGCATCATAATCTTCAGGGATGCTGAAGGCCTTGCCGTAAAGGGACAGCTCCTTGCTTTTTTCAAAAAGGCCTCTTTCGAATACACAGCCCGCGGCTTTTAAACTGCCCTCCTGTTTCGAAGCCTCGGCAGACCATCTTGCGAAAAGCCTGTCCGCTCTGAGAAGCTTTTTTTCGAGCCTCTTAAGGTATCCGGCTGCCTTTCCCTTTGCAGCATCCGACGGTCTGAGGAGATGCACGGTCACATGCATGCAATTATTTTCAATATTGAAAAAATCATTCGTGTCGCAGTCGATGGTGGAAGGATCGAACAGTCTTATCTCATACCTTGGATAATCGCCGTTGGTGATCATCGATTCCACACCAAATGACCCGGTGGTCTCGCCCCTGAGAGCCTTCTCAAGTCTGACCGCATCCTGGGCGCGCGCGTAAACGTTCACATCCGTGAACGTGAGCCGCCCGTCCCTGAACGCACTGAGGGCGGCAGCATCGGCGAGCCAGAGCCCGATGCCCTCGCGCGCGCATACATCCTGCGCCTTGCTCAGAATATTAAAGTATATTGATTCCCACTTTTCCAAAACGGCTGTCACTCCTGATTATCCAAAACCATATTCATGAACATTTCTGTGATATATATGTACCACTTCTGATCGGGCGTCATGTCCCTTCCGACGCCCGGATAAAACTCCGGTCTCTTCGCGCCTTCAAAATCCGCCATCCACTGAGCCAAAGCCCTTGGCATAGGCAGCTTCTTAGGCTGGCCCATGTCCGGATAAAGCCTGTGGAACACCTCACGCACCAGATACTTGTTCTCTCCCGAGCGTATGCGGTCGAGATCGAGTTCGATGCCGAGCTTCGTGGTCAGATAAGGTGCCACGAATTCGATATTCGCCAGAGTACATGAATTTATATAAGAATTCGGCGATTGTCTCAGATGCACATCGTTCAGGAATCCGTAAACATCCATCCTTCCGTCCTTAAAATGCCTTTCGTAAGGCTCGCGTATAATGACGCCTTCTTTCAGCACCTCTCTTGGGTCAATGAAGTTGTGATAATCGATATACTCATCAAGGCCAAACTCCCTGCAGAGCTGTATGCTGTGTCCGCCGTAGATTATATCCGCCGTCTCACCGAAAATGAGTTTGTCGAAGCCTGCGTTTACCGCTGTGAGTGCTGCCTTGTATATCTGCGGCTCTATCGAATGCACCGGTTGGCCCATATGTTTCAGCAGTTGCGGTGTGTACTTGATGTAGTCGTCCCATGTAATGTCGATTATCTCGTGATCGAGCCCGCAGATTTCCGCATATTTCGCAGCCTGCGAGGTCTCGTCGACCGCACCCGGAGCACAGCAGCGCAGCGTATACGCCTTTGTACCCTCAGGCATCATCCTGGCAAGTATTGCCGAGTCGATGCCGCTGCTGAGCATCAGCGCGCACTTTCCCTCTGCCAGGGCTTTCTCCGTCTCATTGCGCAGCGCCTCCTCCAGCTCAAAGCTGTCGTGAATGAGAGTCCTGTTCTCTGGTATCCTGAATCTGCGCGGAACAACGCCCTCCGCAAATGTATAATTCTCATCTTCAACCATGCGAAACTCAAAGAATGAGCTGGCACAATAAACCGCATCGGCTTTCATCTGAAGCTTTCCTTTCTATTTCACATCGTTGAGTATGTGTTTACGTACGGATCTGAGCGCCTCTGAGATTCTTGTCGATGACACGCCCTTGGTGTATGGGAAGTAGATGATCTGTATGCCTTCCCTGGTGAATTCCTTCTCATACTCCTTCCACTTTTCGGTTCCGTACCAGTCGTCGCCTACGAAGAGATACTTCGCGCCAAGCTTTTTGCAGGCCGTCAGCTTGTCCATGTCGTACTGCGGAACAGCCGCGTCAACATACTTGATGCTGCGGACTATCTCTATTCTGTCCTCGAAAGGTATCATAGCCTGCTTTCCCTTATATGCCACGAGCTCATCAACCGTTACGCCTACTATCAGCTTGTCGCACATTCCTTTGGCGTTCTTCAGCAGATTGAGATGCCCAATGTGGAACAGATCATACACGCCCGTGGTATAGCCGATCACCAGATCCTTTTCGTTATCCTTATTGTTTACCATATACCTCTCCGTTCTCTGTATCGTTACAGAAATTGTTCAAATCTTTCCCTCAGGCCCGTATCATCAAGCGAATATGGTGTCTGTATCGCCTTTGTTCCGAAAGACTGGTTCCCTTCAATGAGTACTACCCTGCTGTCTTTCAGTACAGCAGCGTCCCAACCGACAAAAGGTGTATCAGGGCACTGTTTTGCTGCTTCACAGCAGCATCTGGCAACTTTGTCCCACTCAGGAATCACTGCACCCTTGAATGTCTTACCACTCACCGGATGCTCTTTGTATCGTTCGCCGTGATAATCGGCTCCATCAGTCTCTATCAAACCGGTCTCAACATTGATGCCTGCAGAGATCCCGCCCTGCGACCAGTTATCTGTGTTTCCATAGCGTCCCGTTCTCAATGCAGCGATCACCACACTAGCTTCACCATTCTTAATGGCGGTAATCACCCGCATGGTATTGACCGATCCCGGATAAAAGGCTGCGATATCAGGATGCTGATAAAGAAACTCTTCGACTATGCCGGGCTCCAGGCAGCAAAGGTGTTCATATATTTCCCTGTTCTTCTGCGCACTTTCGTTCACGCGCAGCTTTTCCATGCCTATTCCCTTATCTCCCTCTTCAGGCTTGTATACTATATATTCAAGACCATTGATCTTTGCTTCAAAATCCTCAAATGATAAGCCTCTGTTTGGAAAGACTGTCCGGTTTACGAACTCTCCGAGATCTTCACTGAAGCGAATCTTATTGCGAAGTTTCATGCCGCTTTCATATGTTGTTGCATTCAGCAGCCATGCCTTGTGCTTTATCTCAGCAGTGAGCAGTTTTCTTGCTTCTTCAGGAGACCGGTTCCAGACCCTGAACTGGATGAATTCATCAGCAGCACAGCCACAGTTGTTTCGTGCCTTCAGCTGCTCAAGAGAATATTTAGCCCTGCTCCAATGATTTCTCTCTGAAACCTCTTTTCTGATTTCCGCAAACCTCTTTTTCTTTTCCTTTTGCCATTCGTCTTCAGCTTCAGAAATGCGTATATTCTTTCTTGCTTTTATCTCATCATCGGAAAGCATAAATATACCGTCTGCCAGGAACCAGAACTCTTCATATCCGTACTCAGAAGCAAGTCTGTACTTTCTTCTTACATCCTCAGCATCAATTCCGAATTTGCGGGAAATATGCTCACATACATCCTGTTCTCTTTTTTTTGTATATTCCGCTCTGCTGTCAAGCGCAGCTTTCAGCTCAAGACATTCCTCATCACTGAGCTCCCACGCACGGTAAGGTTTGAAGAACTGTGCATCAAGACCCAGTTCTTCAAAGTGCCGCAACTGCTCAGCTGTTCCTTTCTGCTCACGCGAAGCCCGGCCGCCGCCGGCGGCCGATTTTAGGAATCGAACTGCTTTGGTGAGAACTGATTTCTTTTTCATCACTTATCGCCTTTGTAATAACTGCGGAGCTTGTCATAACCGCCCAGGACTTTAGCGAATGAATCCATCGTTCCGATTCCGGACGCAGCCTGTTGACCAAGGAACTGCGTACGTGCATTCCCCTCCACAATGATCCATCTGCAGTCTTCCGTATAAGTGAGATCCCAGCCGATATAGCCCATCTCCGGAACTGCAGCAGATGCCTTTTTCGCTATTTCGAGAGCTTTGTCCCACTCAGGGAATGCATAGCCTTTAAAGACCGTTCCGTTGTCCGGATGAGCCGTGTAACGAGTTCCTGATTCGTCAACTCCATCACTATCCACAACACCAGTATTTATATCTATGTGTGCAAAAATACCACCGGCTCCGCCATTGTCTACAAATGACCCTTCTCTGCCGATCTTTGCAAAGCTGTCATGAATCACAACGGTTCCGTTATCATTATAGGTACAGATCCTTACAGTGTTTACCGAAGTGGAATTCAGTTTTCTGATCGACTCATGTGCAGCGATCAGCTCCTCTACCATAAAATCTCCGCCGGATTCATAATGCTCATCAGCTAATTTTTCTATTTCACGCTGTTTTTCCGTATCATCCAGAGGCAGTCGGATAAGTTTTACGCCCTTACCCATGGAGTCGTAAAGAGACTTTATAACAATAGAGTCTTTTCCTTTTACGAACTCTTTAAGTTCCTCAAGATTGGTTCCGTCGTACAGGACAGCTTCTCTGCCGAACAGCACTCCAAGGCGCTTGTATGTGAGGTATTTGTTATTAAGCAGGTCGCATGCTTCCGGTGGATTTATCTCATTGATAACATCATTCTTAAGAGCTGTTGAAACGAATTTCAGACGTTCAGCCATTGTCTTGTCTTCGAATCTGAACATATTATATTCATCAGGAGTGTATCCCCACACCTGCTGCATTATATGAATATCGATCGCGGTCTCCTTTGGAACCCTGTTGCCGGAAGCATCAGCAGGCACTGATTCAGCCATTTCGGCGATCCGCTCTTCAGACAGACTCTCTCTCATTAATTCATAGATTCTGTCTATGTCTGCCTGTATCTCCGGAGAAATTGTGTTCCCGGCATAGGTGTTTTTTCTTACCCTTTCAATAAGCTCTTGTATCTCTGAAATCGCCTGCTTTCTTTTTTTAAGCTCTTCTCCGGAGAGATCATATATCCCGTAGTGATAGTACTGATAGGTTTTTACTCCCTTAGCCTTTTTGTCATTTTCCAGCTCTTCCCTGGTTTGCCCGGTGTGTGAGCACACGATTTCTCTTATGTCATTCAGTCTGTCAGCTGCCCTTTTCAGCCTTTTTGCCTCAAGTACGGCTCCTACCTTGGACAGCCTGTACAGTTTTCTCCTGTAATAAAGTTCCGGGTCTATGTTCGAATGCCTGCATACATCCCTGAGTTTATTCATTACAGAATCAGTCCTGTCCCCGGTCTCAACAGAAATCAGCCACGCTATATTGTATTTTTCGGAGCTCTCCCTGATCAGACCTGCTTCTCTGAGGGCGTCTTCGTATGGCATCCTGTACAGACCGTATTTGTAATATGCACCAGGCTCTATTCCCGTCCCGGTACAAAAGTCTTCCAGTTCTTTAAGTGCGGCCTTATGGTCGATCCACTTTTCGCTTCCAATAAGATATGCAATATAGTATTTATCTTCCTTCTGTCCTATTCCGGTAAGTTTTTTATCCTTCTCTATATAATTTCTCTTCTCTTCAGGCTTTTGTGTCATATGCCTGAAGTATGGGAGAAGTCTGTTCATGGCGATCAGATTGAGCACATCCCCTGCTTTCTGATATTCACGGTAATAGATAGATCCGAACATTTCGTCCTTGTTTTCTTCTTTGCGCTTATCTACCAGGGAAATATATTTCTGCTCTTCTTTCCATAAATCGTTATATCCGGCATCGGTGATCTCACGGAAAGTATCCGGAATTTCTCCTTTAAGTGCTCTTTCTGTATCTCTGTCGATATTTATGCCTGCTGTTTCAAAGCTTATGCCATCATCCGAAAATGCCAGCCTTAGGAGAAGCCCTTTATCCGTCCCTTCCTGCGAACGCTGGTAATCTGTATCGAACATGAAATTGCCAAGCGAGTAGAACACCGGCTTGGAGCCAAACATTTCATAACCCTGTACTACATGAGGATGATGTGATACGATCGCATCACAGCCCATATCCAGGAAGCTTTTCAGTAGTTTCCGTTTGTCAGGATCTGGTATTCTTAGAAATTCTGCTCCGCCATGATATACCAAAACAGCGTAGTCAGCTTTTTCTCTGATTTCATCGATGGTTTTTTTGATGTCTCCGGTCATGGTATCAAGTCCCGGCCCTATGAAGGATCTTTCTTTATTTTTCTTGAAATCCTTATATTCAACAGCAAAAATTCCTACTTTGATTTCTTCACCGACTATTTCATATTTAAATGCTTCTTTTTTATTCCTGCCGATGCCTATGAACTTCACGCCATATTTTTCGGAATTCTCAATCGAATCGATGATACCAATATCGCTCATGTCGTTCATGTGATTGTTTGCAAAGCTCAGGATTGGGTTTTTGAATGCAGTTTTGAAATATCCGAGCACTTCAGGATCTGACCTGTGGCAGATGCGTCGCATCAGACCGGTCTTTTTACTCCTAATGTCCCTGTATGAGGTTACCGGGCTTTCCTGATTGATTACTGCTGCATCAGCGGTGTTCAGAAAGTCAAGCAGAGCCTGTTCGATTGGCTCCTCAGCAAGATACTGCTTCTGTAGTTTCGAACTGAATGACAGATCGCCCGAAAACCCTATGACTGTTTCTTTTCTTTTCGTCTTATTGCTTTCCATTTTTTTCTGCCTTCATTTCTTCCATCATGTTATCCAAAAGATAAAGCTTTCCATTATAGCTCGAAATCTGTGCGGACACGCACTGAGGACGCGAATTACCCTCTATGAGGATCCACCCTTTTTTTGAATATGCGAGATCCCAGCCGACAAGTCTTAGCTCAGGTATTACGTTCGAGACTTTTTTCAGCAGCTCCATGGCTTTATCCCACTCCGGCATTTTAAAGCCCATCAGCTGTACACCTGTATCAGGATGAGTCATATGTACATCGCCCTTCCAGTCCCTGCCTATTGAGCAGATGATCCCGGTCTCAGGATCTATCATCGCAGACAGGCCACCGCTGCTCGCGTTATCAGTATGGCTGCTTCCCATACCCATCCTGAGGAAGCACCACTGGATCTCCGGTTCATTGTTGCTGTTCAGATAAGTCACCGCCCTGACTGTATTGACCGATTCAGGATGGAACTGTGCAAGAGCATCTCCCTGCTCGATCAGCTCCTCTACGATACCTGCTCCCTGTGAAGTCAGGATGTTAAAAGTATCATTTATGCCGGTTGTCTTTTCAGAATCAATGATCGTTATTCCTTTGCCGCCGTAATCATCTGATGGTTTGTAAATAAATACAGGGTGTTTTTTTACAAACTCAATAAATGCTTCCCTATCTGTTTCATCATAGAGCGGCAAAGCATCCCTGCCGTAGAATTCACTGAACTTCTTATACATCTCTGTCTTTTTATTGAGATATAGATTGTAGTTCTGGTTGTTCAGCTTTGAATAATAGCCGCGTTTATTTCTTGTAGTTACAAATGTTTTGCGGCCGGCATGTGACAGCTTTTCGAGCTCATAGGTGAAGTACTCCTGCGGACTGAATCCATATACTTTATTACAGAAGAGAATGTCTTCACGCACCCTCCTCATTCTGTCTTTATCCGCTAACTCGCTTTCAGAGAAGCCTGCCTTCATCGCTTCATCGATAGCATCATTAAGCCTCGCAAGGCTCTGGCTCAGTCCCGGGATGGCGCCCATAAGGCCAAAAGCCGACTTTACATATCTTAAGTCTCCCTGAGATATGCATTCTTTTGATGCCATTGCTTCACATTTTCTTTTGATGCTGCCGCCGACTTTTCGTGCTAACATCCTTTTAAGTTGTTTCAGCATTCCAGTCATCTACCTTTCTATATTCTATGTTCATATGTCAGCGTGTTTTGACGCTCCTTTTTTTGCTCCATGGAGAGTATGTTCTGCTGCTGCCTGACCCTTTGAAGGTTCTGACCCTTACATAATATTTCTTCCTGGCTTTTAGTTTTTTGATCGTTCTTGATACGGTTGTTTTCTTTGAGATAGTAACTATCTTTCCATCACTGAAGTTACTCTTTCTTCCGTACTGTATCTGATATCCGCTGATTCCGCCTGATACCTTTTTCCACTTGACGGTAAATCGTTTTTTACCGCCTTTAACGGACATGACAGACGTTGACTTTGGCGCCGCCGTGCTTACAGATATGCATTTCTGAGAAACAAAGCCTGTTGTTCCTTTATACACCACATAAGCCCACAAACCTCTTCTGTCAGTATATTTCAGGGTAAGAGCACTCCCCTTTTCAATTGTTTTTTTCACTGTGGATGTATCGCTGGCTGCAGCTCTTAGCTTTGTATTTGCTGTTGCTGTCAAGGTTATGTCAGCTGCAGCTGTACTGTCCGGTATAACCCGTACTATGCCGACTACCTGACTGCGGCTATTTTCATATCTTGAAATTACCACACCACCGTATTTTGCTTTGCGTATATAACTGCCAACAGTGGAATTAAGGGATCCCCATCCATTGGTGCAGTGTATATAGTCGCCATATCCGAGATATATTCCCATATGGGTTGCATATCCGGCGTTCGTCTTATCAAACATTATAAGGTCGCCTGCTTGCATAGTGTTTTCATTCACCCTGGTTATTTTGAAGGCATTTTTGTACCCTTTGTTGAATATGTATTCACCGCTGTTCATGGATGCATAGAACTCCTTTGATGACGGCGGAAGATCATATGTAGGGACGTACTTTTTTATCTCAGTTTCAAGCATACTGCGGACAAATCCTGTACAGTCAAAATACGTTGCTTTGTCAGGAGTGAACTGTCCCATGTATTCGTTGGAATCCTTCCTTTTATAGCAGGTATTGGTAACGCCTTTATTGTATTTCAGAGCATTGTTTATTATCGTCTGCCGCAGGCCTGTCCTCGCAGTATAAACAGGCATATCTGCCCTCAGGTTTTCCAGGGAAATGACGTAGTACTGTCCTGCTGACTGAATAAGAGCCTGATTACTGGACGAGAAAATATCAACTATCTTTACCTTTTCAAGATAGAATGCATAGTCAGGCAATGAATCTGAATTACCTCCTTCACGCGTATATATTTGTATTGCATCAGCCCCGTGTGTGTCGACATATGCGGTATCACCCGGAGAGAAAATCGGCTCTGCTACTGGCTCATCCTCCACCGAGAACTCTTCAGGCTCCACCTGATACTCAGTATTTTCTGGTTCTTCTCCAGTGAACTCCGAATATTCTATTCCTTCTTCTTGCGACTGTCCCTGTTCTTCGGTCATTACATTATTGGCAATACCTGTATCATCTTCAGCATTTAGTATAGACACCGACAAAGGTGAAAGGACTATCAAACAAGCTGTAATAAGTATCGTTATTATTTTTTTCATCATGATGTCCTCTTACAGTCTATTGTGCGTTTCTGGACATGAATTCCCGGAATTCCCTGCTGTACTGATTATACTGGTTGTTGATCTCATTATAATCTTCTCTGATCCACTTTCTGTATTCCGCAAACTTTGCAGCATTGCGTTCGTTTAGCAGACCTTCTTTCTCCGCACGGATGAGGTATTCTTCTGCATCGAGGTTGTCCGCAAACAGCGCTGTTTTCTTTAGCTCTGTGCGAGACTCACCGGCCTCACACTTATGCCAATATGTTCTGGATTTTATATCGCTGTTCTTCTTTTTCAGGACACTCCAGACAGAAGATGCAATGCCCACATCATTATAAGCAACAATATACTCATCTGCTCCGCTGCCCCTGACTTCTGCGCTGCCTGCTTTTTCAAGCTCACGCTTCTTTTCGCTGTAATCATGCTCCTCAAGGTAGCAGTGCGTAACTCCAGATCCACCCGCAGGCTCATCTTCAGCATCGTCATCTTTATCCTCGGTGTGGATAATGTCGAAACCCTCATCGATTATCTCCTGCAAAATGAAAGCGTTCACTATATTGCCGACATCCATTCTGAACAGGGCTTCTGATGTCACGTCTTTCTGCCAGCTGCCCAGCTGTTCCAGCTCCTTAACTGCAAAAGCCTTGAGTATTCTGAGCTCACTTCTCTCGCCATAAATCTGCATGTTGGAATCAACCAGTTTTATTATCTCTTCTGCGAGCGCTTTTCTCTCTTCTTCCCTGGCTGAGGACCTCATCCTTTTCAGCATCAGACGGCCCCTGGCTTCAGGAATGCTAAGATTGAGCACATTCTCATTCTGCTTTATGAGTTTCTCCTTAGACTCAAGCTCATCCGGATAAACGTAAATCGCGTACAGCAGCTCTCTCGAGAGCTCTATCTGCTTTTTCAGTTCGTCCACGCAGTCAATCCTGTTTTTATCGACTATGTTCAGTATGTTGACAGCCTTTGCAAAGTCGCCCATAGATACAAGCGTTTTCAACGCCTTTGAGAGAATCTCGGCAGGCAGCGGTACCTCGAGAGAATACCATCTGTTTGATTTGCTGATCTGCCCCTTATAATAAGGTCTGAACAATTCAAACAGTTCCGGGAGTGATAACTCACCCGCTTTTTCACGATAGCTTTTTTCGACCGACATGCCTAGCGCAAGATTTTTTAGACGCTCTCTTAAAACAATAGCATCCTTGAATCTCACCTGCTCTTCAAGCTTCAGCTTTTTTCTTTTACGCTGTACATCAAGAATTGTATCAAGATCGAAGCTGTCGCCTATCGCCGCCATATATTCGTTGAAAGGCCTGTTTATATCTGCTGCCCAGGTGTGATGAGGTTTAGATATATTACCAGGTATCTGATACCACGACTCGTCATAGCTTTCCAGATTGTAATAAAGGCCATTCGCTGCAGCAAGCACCTTGTGCCCTTCAAATTTGATTTCTTTTATATTGTTTATCTCGGCCGCAGAGAAGAAATGTGAGTTTCCCAGCATACCCGAAAAGAACACATACTGCTCCGGTTTTTTGAATCTCCTCGTGTATTTATACTTAAGCTCCGGAAGTCTCTTCCTGACATACGCGTCCCTGCCCAGCCTTTCAAAAAGTCTTTTTTCTTTCTCATAATATGGGAAGAATTCTTCAGGCCTTCTGTATATCATTGATACATTATCAGCGAGCACTTCGTTGAATGCCAATATCTCGAGCTGATGTTTTTTTGCCTTCCTCTCGTTATGATGAGTCGGAACACAGAAGAATACATCTATCTTTACCCCCGGGTCACTGCCACCAAAAATAGTATGTCTCTGCAACGCTGTCGTCGTTAAATCCACATATCTTCCATAACAAAACGGATATTCAGTTGACAGCTCAAGCGCGTTAATACTCCGGCCTTCAGGCAGACCTTTGCGGGCAAGTTCAATAAACTTATCGTAATTTTCGAGCGACATCATGATGTCAATGTCGTCATCCCAAGGTATCATGCCGTGATGTCTGTCCACGCCAAGCTGTGAACCAGCATAAAGCATATAGGATATATTGTTTTCCCTGAGCAACCCATCGAGTTCTACTAACAGCTCAGTCATTTTGTGTTGTAAATCACTGAATAGCATTTTAAATTCTCTTTATTAATCTTTGCGCATATGACGCGGTGCAGCAAATTCTTCCGCATTCCTTCCAAATACAGTTATAAGCGCCATATAGAAAAAGAACGGCGCGTGTCTCTCAAATGGCAAGGTTGCAATGTCGAACATCGACTCAACCGCATAACAAATCATAAATATTATCGCAAATAAGTAGTATGGCTCCCTGTATCTCTTTCCGAACAAAAATATTACGCAGATGATGCCTGCATACAACTCGAGCAGAATATGAATACATGCGACCAGGATTCCGCATCTATATCCCAGCTCCAGAAAATTGTTGTGAGCATGAACGATAACACTTCCGGTGATTTCATGGATCTTTTTTCTGTCGAAGGAATTGCCCCACATATTCAGATGAGCTGCATAACTTTTCCAGATGGTGATCCTTCCTGCAGTATACGCATTTGCATCCATGCCCGTTGTATCAAATCTGTCTGCAACGGATACTGTATCATCTGCAGGTTTCTGACTATTGTCCTGCGCTTCAGCCACAGCACTGCCGGAAGATGTAGCAGCTGATTCCTCAATCGGTCTGTTATTGATACTTAGCATTAATGAGCCGGCAGCAATCGAAACAATCATAGAGATTACAACAATTGCTATCTTTGACACAGTCCCGAACCTTCCGCGTTCTTCCATTGTATCAATACGCGTTTTTATGCCAAATATGATAAACGAAAATATACCGCCTGCACCCACCAGTATCGAAAGCCTTGAGACTCCCAGAAGAATGATTTCCCAACCGATGGAAAATGATACCGCACTAAAAATGAACCATGGTACGCTTTTTTTATTGACGGTGAACATGTACAGAGATGCACATACCATTACCATTCCTATCATACTGAACATGTTCGCATTGCGAAGGAATCCGTCTACCCTGCCAAACAGGGAATGCAGTTCTCTATTAGCCGCCAGTCTCATACAATAAATAAAAAACAACAGGCCTACAAAACATGTCGCAAATGATAACCTCTTATATAAGGTGTCATAATCTCCCCTGTTATTCCACACATAATACAGGCATGGAAACCCAACCATCATCATGAGCCCAAACGCCCTGTACCCTTTGCCGACCGGGTGCAGAAAACTGATTGCTACTATACCTAATCCTGCGATAAAGAAAAGGTAAAACAGAATTGGATCCCATCTGACTTTCTTCAACGGAGCTTTGATGCTGCAGATCACTAAAATGACAAGCACAAAACCACAAATCAAACTGTTCCTGGTGTGATCCATATAAAATCCACACCTGTTGTCAGCATCATAATATGCTACAAAAAATCCTGTCAGAAAAATGCAGCACAAAGTTATGACTGCATTTCGAACCCTTTCATCCAGTTTCTCTGTAACCTTAAATATTTGATTTAACACCAGGGAATACAACCCCTGTAATTGATACATATTTTTTATATTCCTTCTGAATAGTATTTAATACCTCAGCTTACCATCTGCCACAGCCTTAAGATGCAGGCCGTATGGACTTTTGCCATATGCCTTTGCAGATTCGAGCAGGTGATCTTTATCGATCCATCCCTGTGCATATGCTATCTCCTCAGGAGCACTGATCTTGATACCTTGTCTCTTTTCTACCATCTGAACGAACTCGGCTGCTTCAAGCAGGCTATCCATCGTACCGGTATCGAGCCATGCAAATCCTCTCCCCAGCAGCTTGACATCAAGCAGCCCATCATGCAGGTACATCTCGTTCAGAGTTGTTATCTCAAGTTCCCCTCTTGCTGAAGGTTTCACATTGTTGGCACGTTTACTTACATCCTTAGGATAGAAGTACAGTCCGGTTACTGCGTAATTGCTCTTTGGATGTGCCGGCTTCTCTTCAATGCTGGTGGCATGCCATTCATCGTCAAAAGCTACTACACCAAAACGTTCAGGATCCGGTACGTAGTATCCGAATACGGTAGCCCTGCTGTTCTCTTCTGCATTGGCAACTGCATCCTTGAGCAGCTTGCTGAAACCCCTGCCGTAAAAAATGTTATCTCCGAGCACCATTGCTCCCGGCTCACCGTTCAGGAACTCTTCACCAAGTATAAATGCCTGTGCCAGACCATCCGGTGACGGCTGCACTTTATATGAGAAAGATACTCCAAACTGCGATCCGTCACCCATTAAAGCTTCGAACCTCGGTGTGTCTTCAGGCGTAGAAATGATCAGTATATCTTTTATTCCAGCCAGCATCAGTGTGCTAAGCGGATAATAGATCATAGGCTTGTCATATATCGGCAGAAGCTGCTTGGATGTAACCTTTGTAAGCGGGTATAGTCTTGTGCCGGCTCCTCCAGCTAAAATGATTCCTTTCATGTTTATGAACCTCTTTCCTGTGTCTCTAAAGCAGTATCAACTTTGAATCTTTCCTAATGCATATTTTACCTGAATACAAAAGTGTCCTTCAGCGGCAGCCATTTCTGGTCTTTGTCGCTTAAGACGAGCGGCGAGCCATCTTTAAGTCTGTAGCCGTCAGCAACTGCATTTCCTGCATATTCACCTATTACTTCCGGCCATTCGATGCCTATCTCCGGATCGTTCCACGCGAGACCGCCCTCATCATTCGGATGATAAAAATCATCACACTTGTAGCAGAACTCTGCTATATCTGACAGTACCAGGAATCCGTGTGCGAATCCCCTTGGAATCAGATACTGTCTCCTGTTGTCTTCGGTAAGAATCACTCCGTAATACTTACCAAAGGTCGGTGATCCGGCCCGCAGGTCAACTGCCACATCATATACGGTTCCTTTTATGACCCTGACAAGCTTGGTCTGCGGGAATTTTTTCTGGAAGTGCAGCCCTCGAAGAACTCCTTTTGTGCTCATACTCTGGTTGTCCTGCACGAACGAGAAATAAAGTCCTGCCTCATACATGTCCTTCTGGCTGAAAGTTTCCATGAAATACCCTCTTGAATCACCATGTACAGTTGATTCGATCAGGCAAAGTCCCTCTATCCCCCCAAGATTGTACGTTACGCTTATCTGGCCCATTATAGATCTGCCTCCTTTAGATATCTTGCTACTGCATCCTTCCAGTCCGGAAGCGATGTAAATCCGGCTTCCTTGAGTTTGCTCTTGTCGAGCCGTGAGTTGAATGGCCTGGCTGCTACACTCAGTCCATATTCCTCGGTTGTAACAGGAATTACCTTTGTGTCCATTCCTGCCTGTTTATATATCTCCTTGGTAAAATCATACCAGCTTATATATCCGCCTTCATTGGTTGCGTGATAATATCCATATTTATCAGTTTCTGCCATGTCAACAAGAAGTCTTGCGAGATCATAGCAGTATGTAGGTGTACCAATCTGATCATTGACTACACGCACCGTGTCATGTGTCTTTCCCACATTAACCATTGTTTTTATAAAGTTCTTACCATTCAGGCCGAACACCCATGCGATACGCACAATGAAGTACTTATCTACAGTCTCTGAGATAGCCAGCTCACCCTCGAGCTTGGTCTGCCCATAGTAATTAAGAGGCGCGTAATTTTTATCATCAGGCTGCCATGGCCTTTCGCCCTGCCCGTCAAACACATAGTCAGTTGAAAGATAAATGATCTTTGCATCCACAGCCTTTGCGGCATCTGCCATGTTCTGTGTTCCTTCAACATTTATCTTATGCACGAGAGGCTGTTTTACGGGATCTTCCGCGCCGTCTACATTAGTCCATGCAGCACAGTGCACTATAACATCAGGGGCCGACTCTTCTACAGCTGCCAGTACTGCGTCCTTATCAGTTATATCCAGTCCTATATAAGGCATAGCGGTCACTGCACTTCCATCCTGAATACCCGAGTATACCGGATGTATATCCGAGCCTATGCCCTCATAACCTCTGCGTGACAACTCATTCATAACATCATGACCCAGCTGGCCACCAACGCCGGTTACAAATACCTTCATTTACAGACCCCCAAAATTATATATATATTTAAAAAACAAATTTTCTCTGTATATAGTAACTTGCAATAAACAACAGCGAATCTATCACGATTTTTATCACTACTTCAGGCAGCATTTTGAATATCCATATGCCAAACGTCACAAGTGCAGCACTTAATGTCATCTGACAAATCGCCAACGCTATATACCTGATTGCCGACGAGCCTACCTTCTGCTTACTCTGAAAAACCAGCTTATAATTAAGTGTAAAATTGTAAGTTGCAGAAATCACTCTCGCAATCACGGTAGATGCAAATGCATATGACATCGGGTATGCCGGCTTAAGGAAATGACAAAAAACCGAAAATAATACTAAATCAATAACGCATGATGAAAGTGATGAAAAAGTGTATTTTATAAAACTCGCAAACAGAATTTTGTAAATACGGAATGAGTCTTTCCATGGATCGAAATGAGTACTGTGGTTTTCCTTTGAATCATATATTGTATTTATAGGAACCTCAACAATCTCGACCTTGTCCTTTGTTCTGAGCAGCATTTCTGTTTCGAACTCAAACCTGTCACTCTTTATGGAAAGAAGTTCGGAAAAGAATGATGCCGGAATCCCTCTCAAGCCGGTCTGAGTATCGCTTACTTTCACCCCGCAAAGATACTTCATAACAGCAAGTGTAATCGTATTTCCCGCATAGCTTTTCCACGGGATCCCATCAATATTAAAGTCTCTTACGCCCAGTATCAATGCGTCCTGCGATTCTGAAAGGGCTTCCATTACAGCTCTGATACTGTCAACGTCATGCTGCCCGTCTGAGTCTGCTGTGATAATTCCCTTCACATCAGTTTCGTTCTCAATAATATATTTAATGGCTGTTTTTATGGCCGCGCCTTTTCCTCTGTTGATATCGTGCCGTAGCAGAACTCCGTTCAGAAAGTGGAGTTTTGACTCTGCCTCAGCAAAGATATTATCATAGGCTTCGCTGCTTCCATCATTAACCACTATTACATTCTTCAGAGATGCCGCACAAAAGGAATCCAGCAGCTCCAGAAGTCTCGTGTCTGGCTCATAAGAGGGAATAACAATTATAATATGTTCATTTTTCATTCTATAATCCCAGGAGAATAAATCCATCCTGCTCCGAAAGCTGACTGTAGCCTGCTTTTACTAGCTGCCCAATATGTTTTTTGTTCTTTTTGTTTATTATAATATAGTCAATGGTTTCTGTTAAAATCGCTTCTCTGACATCTTCCATTTCATAATCATCTGTCTGTACATACCGGAACAGTTCTAAATACCTGTTTCCGCGCTCCTCTTCGCCCCGGTATATCAATAAATCTTTTACATATTGCTCTCTTGAAGCGATAAGTCGTACTCCGGTAAATTCCTGTGTAAGTGTAGAGGAAATACTGCCATCAGCCAATACGGTTGGTCTGTCAGTATCGTCATTTATTTGTGCTCCAAAAGAAAGTGTCGCTTCCGGCAATTTTTCCACATTAGTTGCTTTAACAAACCTGATTCCATTAAAATCCGCGCTGAACATCCACTTTCCTGTGAAAGATATCACCAGAATACTGAGGATTAATAAAAGACTTTTGTATCGCTCAGCTGTTATCCTGCTTGCAATTACAACTACAGCATATGAAATCCCAACCACTGTCGGAACCAGCCAGTAAACTCTCCAGTAGGCAGGTGCCTTTGTAACAAATCTGGCAATATATGTTCCGCTGATTGGATTCCATACGAAAACCAGCAGCAAAAGGCTGTTAACAATAAAGTAGTATACCGCCTTTCTTTCTCTCTCTTTAAGTATTAACACGAGAGCTGCAGCAAACAGGATGTTCCATAATGCCTGGCCATGAAAGAAGGTCTTCATGGTCTCAACTATAAACTCCGGATCCGCATTGCTTGCTGCCTCTATTTGTCCTGAATAGTCCCGTGTTCTGTACCATATCTGAAAAGTAAATATGGCAGCAAACCCCAGTGCAGGCAATAATTGCGGCAAATAATTGCGCCTTTTTATCGCCATCAGGGATATGATGAGGAACATTGTCTGAAACCCCACAGTATATAATCCTGTAGGATTCAGACCTACTGCTGCAGCAATACACAGCAGTGCTTTGATCCATATTTTTTTATCCGCTTCTTCTTTTCCGGCTGAATCAACCATGAAACCGGACAAAACAGGGAGTATTATCAGAAGGCTTGCAGCCTTCCCTTGCCATATGCGCCCAAGCAGAAAAGCACCTTCAGAGTATCCTGAGCTCCCACTGAACAGATGGAATACCGAAACAAGCGATAAAAACAGAAACGCCTTGTCTGAATCTCTGTCAAAAAAAGCCATTCCCAGCCTGTAAAAGGCAGATGCTGATAACAATATCAGAACCGGCAAAATTGCTGTATGGCATAATGCAGGCGCAGAAATGCCAAATACTTTTCCCAATACTGCCAGAAATGATTCCCATATCTGAAAATCATACATCGGAACCGTTCCAAGCGATGGGTCTCCCAGACTGCTGTCATATGGATTAAGGTGCTCACTCGCCATGAAGAGATTGACATTGCTTACATAAAATGAGTCATCTGCATCAGCGTGATACAAAATCCAGGTGAAAGCGATCTGGACAATTATTAACATTAACGCAAAAGCTGCATGTCTGTTGAAGTGTTTTTTTTGTTTTTCTATCGATAATTGAATCTGATCTCCCGAATACCTGAGCAAAAACAGCGCAGCAAGGAATATCAGAATAATCAACAGTATCGTTAAGATGAAAAACCCTGCGAATCGCATTCTGTATGCAACCATATACCAGCTGCATAATTCAAGAATAGCAATAAGGCCCATAAACCCTACTGCCGGTCTTTCACAGGCTGAGTAGCGTTCTCCAAGTAGTTTCTCAACAACTATCGAGCAGGATGTACATACTATAATACCGCACGCTGTCAAAGCAACAGTCGATAAAAGGAATGAAAAAGATAGTCCGCTTATTATTGACAAAAAAACCTCCGTTGGTACTTTGCTTAACGTATGGGAAACCATCTGCCGATATATGTGTCAATCCTTACTGTGTTACCTTAGCCCAGCGGCTGCACGAACCACATCAGTGATGATACGGCAGCAGTCTTTGCTGTCATAGATAATATGTTTTTTTCTCATCCGGTCTCTTAATGCTCTGTTTTTATCAGGATTTTCAAGATTCTCAACTATGGAATCCCGCAATTGGTCAACATTTGCAGCTATATCTCCGCAGGCTGCTTCTTCGCAGGTATAGTATAGCCCCCTGTCTTTATTTGCGTAGTAATCATAATCATACAGGAAATGTATGATAGGTCTGTCGAGTATCAGGAAATCGAAAAAACAGCTTGAATAGTCTGTAATGAGAATATCACTTGCAGCCAGGAGCTCCTGAGAAGCATACTCATCCAGGTAAAGGATACGGTCTAGATCATCCTTGAGTTTTTCCCTGGAATCCCTCTTCTGCGAAACGTAATGTGCTTTCTGTAACAATACGGCATTATGCATCCTGAGACAATCATTCAACTGCCGGCTTATGTCTGTACTCTTCAGATCAACTATTTTTTCATTTCGGTCTCTGAACGTCGGCATATATGTTATGATTTTTGTTTCGTCATCAATGCCGCCATACCTGTCGTCAAGAAATGATATGAGCTGCTTTCTGCATGCTGCGGTCTCTTTCGGGTCGTAAAACAGCGAGTTCCTCGGAAGGCCGGAACGAATCAGCTTATCAGAGTCCTTGATCAGAAAGGCTGATTTAAGCGCATTCGAGCATACTTCTGAAGATGTTACCACGTATGAATACGACTGAAGGGACAGCACAAGCTTAGAATACAGTTTGCCTGCCACACCGGAATAGGAATCCATACCGATCTTCTTCCACGGAACTCCATGCCACAGGTTTACTATAACCGCTCCGGATGAGTAGTTCAGAAAATCGCCCGAAAGATCTTGTACGC
The DNA here is from genome assembly GCA_017510725.1 of Mogibacterium sp. Taxonomy (GTDB): domain Bacteria; phylum Bacillota; class Clostridia; order Peptostreptococcales; family Anaerovoracaceae; genus Crickella. The sequence goes on from JAFWMD010000049.1 coordinate 163,753, forward strand.
CCTCATTGACGAATGCCGCGCCTGCCCTGGAAAGGATCTGTTTTGCTTCCGCAGAGTCCATTTCGACCACTTTGATTCTTGGGTCAAGCAATTCTGTACCAGAGCAGTTTTTCTTTGCGATCCAGTAGATACTTATCTCCGGTTCGTTCTTCGCAACGTAATTTGCCAGATAGAAGGAATTGTCATTGCATCTGTCTCCGAACCACTCACCAAAGGCCCAGCAATTTTTATCCCTTTTGCTGTGTTTATACTTATAATTTATTGCTATTCTCTTTAGCATCAGCGATGCCTTTGCTAATTTAGCCATTCGCTTCTCCTGTAATTATTTTCTGATGCGTTTTCTTATAATGCCAAAGTGCTTTTCTTCCAGCATAAGCACAACGCTCCCTATGCAGAGAATAGCAGCATATCTTATCAACGCATGATCGACCAGTCTGAGTGACAGGAAGTTGTTTGCTATAACAGCAACAGACGCCAGAAGAACTGTCCTCACGTCAAACAGCATCCTTCCCTCAATTCTGTATGCAAGTATCATATGTACAGTATAGTACAGGATGTAGGTAACCAGCGTTGTATATGCAGCTGCAACATATCCATACTTCAGAATAAAGAAATAATTCAGAACTATGTTGATGACTGCTGCAAAAGCAGTGGCTAAAGCTATGCCGCCTGTTTTTTCATTGTAGTATTCCACTGCTGCCGGAATATTATACGAAAAGGCAAAAAAGCCTGATGTAACGATTGGAATGACGCAGTATACTGCTTCCTTGTATTTTGCGCCTCCGAGAATCAGTATCAGTTCCGGACTTGCCAATGCTACAAGTACACACATCGCCAGCAGCAGCAGCATGTAATAACTCGATACTCTTTTTATTGCTTTAAAGTTATCTTCATTCCTTCGTTCAAAGAACCACGGAGACCAGACATTGTCGATAGATGTAGCAGTAACCGTGATGATCATATAAACGTTGTAGGCGAATGAATATACACCTGCGACAGCAGAATTAATCATATGCATGATCATAATTCTGTCGAACTGATTCAGCACGATCTGGCTCAGGCCATGAGGTATGATCGGAAGAGAGTACCTAAGTCCCCACTTTATTGGTTTAGTGGATTTCTGCGGTCTGGCCTTACTGAAGTAGCTCAGGAAAAGGAATGCCGCTACAAAGACATAAGGTGCAGTGCATCCTACTATTCGGCCCATATATCTTTCATCATTGAATACTGTAAAAATCAGTACAATAGACAGGATTATGCTGCTGATTGCGTTAAAAAATGAAACCGCCAGAAACTTCCCGTATTCATATCTGATGCCGACATCAGTATTAAAGCATGTTATGATCGCAGATGCGGCGCTGAACAGTACGAGAAGCGGAAGGCACTTTGTGTCGAGACCCAGCAGTCTGCTAAGCGGTTTGCTGAATACTACAGACAGCACGAACCACACGCACGTACTGAGCAGAATTAAAATGAAAGTAGATGTAACATAACTGTTGTATTCTGATCTGTCGCTGCTCCCCTCATGCTGAAACTTATAATAAGCATTCTTGTAACTTGAATGGATTGCAAAACCGATTATGACAAAAAGCATGGTTTCGTATGTTGCAAATATGCTGTATTGTCCATAATCAGCCTTAGTGAGGATACGTGCAAAGATAGGTAATGTCAGAAAAGTCATGCCTTTCAGAAGAAAATTACCCAATGTATATCCTATTCCTGCTTTTAAATACTTATTACCGGACATTCTTTTTTATAAATCTGCGTGCGACCAGATGGCGGGCCAGATTGAATCTGGCTGAAATGATCACCTTCATCGGCCTCTTACTCGTAGGAGTAACGTTATAGTCGTGGAGGCGGTGCATAATAAGGTCTTCATCCAGAAAAACCAGCTTCCCCAGCACTTCTCCCGTCATGCCAAGCCAATGGTCATATGCGCCTACGTCTCTCGGTATAGGAAGGATTACTCTTTTAAATTCTTTTGTAAACGCTGTGCAGCAGCCGCTGTATCTTGGCTTTGCAAAATTTCTGATCAGATTGTTACCGATATTGTAAAGGGCAAAAAAGGACTCCGAAATAATCTCATTGTTTTTGTCGATATGCTTCCCGCTGTGGATCACCATGTCCGCTCCGGTCTTCCTGAAGCATTCCACGACCGTCTCAATTTTCCTGGGATCCCAGATGTCGTCCTGATCCGAAATGAATATATAATCCTTGGAACAGTGGCTGATTGCATTCTCAAAATTACCGAAAACACCCGGGTCACTGTTTAATACCACTTTCACATTAGGGCACTCTGATTCATACTCACGGATGATCTCCAACGTATTATCGTTTGAATTATCATATGAAATCACGAGTTCATCATTTTCATTAAGTTGTACCAGAATGGAGTCTATTTGCTGTCTGATGAAATGTTCTCCATTGTATACCGCCATTGCTACGGACACACTGCTGTTCATAGTTTCACCTGTTTATTTCTTTGCTTTTGACTCTATGAGTTTGATCTTGCTGTCATCTCCCCATATGGCCTTTGAGTCATATGGACGATCCGGATACTGGTTATAGCCCAGTCTGATTGAATAACCGTTCTCTGAAATGAATCTTTCAACCCGATCACCCAGCTTCTCCGGTCTGCCCGAACATATATTGATGATTCCTGCAGTTTCAGCCTGTTCAACAGAATGAGCAACATACTTGCAGAAATCTTCGTAGTCCAGGAAATCATATTGGTTGAGACCGGAAGTGAACGGGAAAACATCTTTACCGTCTTTTTCAGCAGCTGCAATTTTGGAGAAAATTGAACTTCCGTCCAGAGTATTCCCTACTATATAAAAACCTCTCAACCATTGGAAGCAGCAGTTTGCAGTCTTGCATTTCAGCTGAGTCATCTGCCTTAAAGCATTCTTGCTTATGCCATACAGGCTCTGCGGATTGCAAGGTGTTTCCTCATCTATGCTTCCTTCGTAAAAACCAATCTCATGCATACTCCCCATAACAGCAATACGCGTGAGGCCGGCATCTATCATTTTGCAGATAAATTCATAGTGTGCAGGAAGATCTGTCACGTGGGTCAATGAATTGTGAACAAACCCGTTTCTCCAGGCAAGATGAAGCAAAACATCCGGTTTATCAAAATATGAATACGGATCTTCAAGACTGAAAAGGTCATCTACGACAACTTTTGCCCTGCGATCAATGTTGTTGTCTTTCACATCTGTTGCAATCACTTCCGTTCCATCATCAAGTAATTGCTTGACGATTCCCTTTCCGAGATAGCCGTTTGCCCCGGTAACTAAAACTTTCATATTGCCTCCTACTGAATAATTAGCACAGATTATATTATCTGGATTTTATTAGAATGCTGGCATATCTTTTTGCAATGATGCCATATTTGTAAATAAAGCTCTTTCCTGTCAGATCACAATATCTCAGGAAGTCTTTTTTATAGATATTGAACCTTCTTTTCAGCGCCTCTTTGCTGCTCTTTTCTGTGCCCGAGAACTGCTGCAGAATATCCCCTTCTACAATCTCTATCCTGTTTTCGTCTTTCTCTGTCAGCTTATCCATAAGCCAGTAATCGATCATATCAAGGAAAAGGCTTTCGTCAAACCCTCCAATTTCATTTATCACTGAGCTATGGATAAACAAGCCGCTGTTGATGCAATAGATATCGGAATACTTACCCGCAGTACTGATAAAGTCCTTAGCCTTTGGTCGGATAGAATTGCACCTTAATGGAGACAGTACTCCTGCTTCGGATGTTTTTACTATTCCGCTGATCACCTTACTGCTGAAATTCATAGCATTGTTATATGCGTTTTCGAGATATTCCATGGAGAACAAGGTGTCGTCATCGGAAAGCATTATCCAGAATGCCGCGTCTTCTATATTGGAAAAAGCCTTGTTGTATGCTTTGCTCAGGCCTTTATTTCCGTCATTATCGATATATATCAGGCCTTCTGCGCATTCCTGTGACTGCTGTTTTACATAAGCAGATTCAGAATTATCGACCACAACTATTTTAACGTTCGGGTGCTTTGCTTTAATTTCCTTAAAGTTGGATAACGACTCAATGTTATCGACTGTGTTGTTGTACAGCACACATATAATGTATAAGTTCTCAATCATCATGCAGCACCTTTTTCATCATTGATACTCCTGCACGGAGAAAACGCTGCGCCTACACATATTGCATAATACAGCAGCCCGATTGCATTATTCATAAATGGATTGGTAAACGATACCAGACAAAACATCATCAGCCCGCACGCCAATGACATATATATCGTATTTCCTGAATTGATGTACTGTAAATGCAGCTGATAAAACGTCAGCAGAACATGGCCCGCAAATAACGCAAAACCGACTATGCCTGTATCCAGCAGCAGCTGAAGCCACATTATTTCAAATGAATATGCAGTAACAACCGTATAGCCGTAATCAATCGTTATAGGATAACCGAATCCATATCCGAAAACAGGTCTTTTTGCAACCTCTTCAAGGACTCTCTTGAACTGGGTCCCTTTATAGCTGAAATCATAGTCTCCCGAGAAGCGCTGAGCAAAGATACTGAATATGCCCGCTTTATACATTATCAATGCGCCAATCAGACAAATCAGGACCAGTAATATCAGTGCGTATACAAAATGCTTTCTCCCATAGTAATGGTAAAAAACAAACAGCAATATAACGGCTGTAAAAGCATAGAATGAGGTTGTAAAGGTCACTGCTATCGCTGCCAGGTACAGGCAGGAGACTATTAAGTATTTGATTTTGCGCTGTTCCAGATAGTCCGTGACTGCGAAAAACAGCGCACAGCAAACAAAAATTGATCCTTTTAAAAACAGCCTTGGTATCGGACCGACATAAGCGAGGGCTCCATATTGAAATTGCCGCAGAAATGAATAAGCGGTTCCTACACTGACGATGCAGAACAGCCACAATGCGATCGTTATAAAGCTAAGTAATATTGTGCAGACATAGATCGCTTTTCTGAGCACAGGCAGAAAATCTTTATTTCTGCTGGAAAAGTAAATGAAAGCCGGACATACTGAGATAACGAGATAGCCTGTAAACGAATTAATGGCATCGGCCCTGTTATTGATAACAATGCTGTAGCACAATATACATGCAAAGTAAAACAGCAGAATTATCAGCACCACATTGCTGCTGTTAGCTTTGATTTTCTTTTCGATCAGCAGTACAAAATCGAAAGCAAGCAAACAGGCCAGAATCAATATCCTAAGGCTCAGCGGACCAAGCATAATAAGCCGTCCGGATCCACCCAGTATTAATTCTGCAATGACAAATAATACAAAGACTTTTTCGATCTGTATCCTGTCGATCTTGATGGATTTCATTAGTGATATTTATTATTCGTACAAAACTACTCCAAGGACATTATCCGCCTTATGTTTCAGTAAGTCATAAGTCTTTTCAAGAGATTCAAAAGTTGTAGATTCTGTCTGAGCAACAATTACTGTATTAGCCAGGTATGCGTAAAGAACTGCATTGGCATCGCCTTCTGTATTTCCTGCATTAATGAAAACCCAATGATACCTAAAAGCAACCTGGCTGAGCATATCCGATATCTTTTCTACTCTAACAAGCCTGACGCCAGAACCCGTTCCCTTTGGTATCAGCGATAAAGTCTGTCCTGCCTGACTGACCTCAACAGTGCCACTTTCAAGGTCGCATTCACCCCTGAAGAAGTCTGCCAGACCTGCACCTCCCGCATTGAAGAGTTCTGACAAAGCTGATTCATCACCAGCAGCATCGATAACAAGTACACTTTCGCCTGTTCTGGCAAAAAGTGCAGCCGTATTGATGCACGCGTTATCCCTGCATGAATCTGCATTGCAGCTTACAAAGGCAATGATGTTTTTCCTAGTCTTATCCATCTCAAGCTCCAGACAGTTCTTCAGATAGACATATTCATTGCCTGGGTTTTCATCAGAGGCAGCACCTTTGCCTGCATTTGGCAGCGTAGCGATAACAGGAAGGCCTGCTATCAGCTTGATATCATCGCGCTCTCTGATCTTGGATGAAAGCAGTCCGTGGATAATAACAGCAAGAACGGATAGAAGTAATCCGAATATTCCTCCCAGAATTCCGAAGATTATCCTTTTATTATTATCTGCAACGGTTACCGGTTCACCAATGAACACTATGGTATATCGGCCGGAGAGTTCCTTTACAGTCTCTTCAAGTTCCTTTCCCAGGCTCGCAAGCATCTTTTCTGCTTTTTCCGCATCATTTGATTCTACAGTGATCTCGACAACTATACCCTGCTTCTTTTCGGTTGAAACATTGAATTCCTGGTTGGCAAAGCCGGCTTCCATTGCCGCTTTATTTATAACGCTTTCGGTGTTAAGTATGGAGAGGCAGGTCTCCTGCATCGATTTCATCTCCTCATTTACACCTGTACTCAAGCCTATCTCACTGTCTGCAGCCGTATTGTTTGCAACAGCGAATTTGATAAATGAAGAGTACGTAGTTCCGCCTATAAATCCACCAATGAAATAGAATGCTATTCCCAGAACCAATACGCTCAGAATAATCCACTTAAAGTACTTCCTAAAATCCTTGCAGATCCTTTTTAAATCAACAGCCCTCTCTTTCACAGACAGTTCCCTCCTCTATTAGTATGCATTATCTGATTATTTTACCCTGATCCAGCTGTTAACTGCAGCGTCCCATTCTTTTATTACCTTTGCCGGAGATCCGGCTATTATGGTATTGTCTCTGAACTCACCCGACACTACAGAATTCGCACCTATTATACAGCCATTACCGATTTTGCTCCCGGCGAGTATTACTGCGTTCTCCCCTATCCAGACCCGGTCTCCAATTACTACGGGTTTTGTATATAGTGCTCTGTCATTTGGTTTAGTATCCGGAGAACTCTGTTTATCGCTGCTGTATGATCCATGGTTGGTATCACTTATAAAGCATTTTGACGCAATCAGCACGTCATCGCCTATACTGACCCTTTCGTAGGCCACAATATGGGTCATGTCGCCCATTTCACACCGATCCCCGATATGAAGCGTGCTTTTCTCTCCTTCCAGATCGAATCTGCAGAATCTGCCCGTTGTAAGGCCTTTACAGCCTGATAACGACTTGCGCCCGCGTATGTAGACCGGTCTTCTTATTAGCCGGGCCTGTTTCATGGCAATCTTTGTAATACATAAGGAACATGCATTATCAAGAGCTTCTGACAAACTATACTTTGCTCTCATGGTCTTTCCTTTTCAGTTTAATGCTACGACAGTACATTGAATATCCAGTTGCTGAGAGAATACTTTTTGTAGATCTCTTCAGGCAGCATCTTATACGGCTTATCAAAGAATGAATCATCAACGACCGGTTTGTCGCGATCGATCACCATTATATTATTCGGATCATAGAAATCGTAATTGACTATATCCTTATTGGTTGTTATAAGCTTCCTTCTGAGTCCGACTATTTCGATACTGCGCATGGTGAGTCCGTGCTGACCTGAATTTTCCACATCAATAATGCACTTGGAGTCGGAGTATATCTTATACAGATCCTCAAAAGGCATCAGTTCAAAATGGACATCGTCGATTGTTACATTTTCAAAATCTTCATTAAGCAATTTATTTCTAATGTAAATCGCTATATGTGGAAGGAAGAAGTACGCAAAGCACTTTCTGTTATTCTGTTCACACGTCTTCATTACATTTTTAACGATTTTTATCCTGTCCTGATGCCCTGTCCCGATGAAACTCAAATCGTATTTCGCCTCACCCTGTTCCTTGAAAGAATCCGGCAGGTAGTCTTCGTAGTAAAACAACGGCAGGAAGTGCAGGTTATCCTTGTCAGCCATATAATCGACGCGATCAAAAGTGAACACCTTATCATAGTATTTCCACTTTTTATCAATATTCCTTGTATTGAGCTTGTGCAGCCCGTCCCACATATATAAGACCATCCTTGCATCAGGATATCTGGTTCTCAGCTCTTTCAACGTATCGATCGGCGTATACTCTCCTCTGATGACTAAAATATAATCATACTGGCCATCAGTCTTTGCCAGCATCGATGAATAATAGCTGCTGATCCTCTTCTGATATGCTTTTATCTGTATCCTTCCAAGCGTCTTGCACAGGAAGCCTTCATTTGGTTTGTCATTTATCACATCAACTTCGGCTCCGAGCTTTCTCATCTGCTCGGCAATCCCCTTTGAATAGCCCGTTACTGATATCAGAAGGATTCTTTTGCCTTCGATGCTCTCTATTTTTTCCGCTGCTTTCCTGTTGAGAAAGGATGTGTCTTCAGTCTTTCTGATGCTTTCTCCCAGACTTATCCCGGCATAGTCGAAAGTATACTTACTTAGACTCTGATCATAGCTGAGATTTCCAAAAGCCTTGTTTGTCAGCTCTCCGATTTTCCCGGGTACTCTTGCTGCTACTGAAACAGCCGGATTGAAAAGCTTACTGACAACGATCCGATGATCGCTTGTTTTTGCTATCTCTCCTACCATATCACTGGTGCGGGTATACTCTGCGTTCTGCGGGAAGTAAATACCGCCTTCGCCTGTCAAAATCAGTTTGCAGACGAATTCGCATAGATTCTCAATATAGAGCATTGATCTCTTATTATCTACGCACGGGAACAGTGGCAGCTTCCTGGCCATCTTTGCCAGGGTCGGATAATTTCCCTTGCTGCCTTTGCCATATATCATCGGAGGCCTGAGAACCGCTACTTTGAAACTGTCATCGGCGAGAGCTCTGACGCCTCTGTCGGCCTGCCATTTGGAATCACCATAGAAATTCGCAGGAGAAGGTTTGGTATTACGGTCTATCATCCGCGCTTTTCCATAAGGAGCAGATTCTCCATAAATGATCATGGAGCTCATGAAAATGAACTGCTTTACCTTTTCTGCTTTTGCCTTTCGCGCCACTTCGATCGCCAGGTCTGTATTGACAGCGTAATACTTCTCCTTGACTTTATCAGAAACATTACCTACGTCTGCATGAGCGATACCTGCAACATGGTATACACAGTCATAAAGGCCAAAATCGCATTCTCTCCAGGAAGGATCGAGCATATCAACAGTGTCGACCTTAAGGTTCGGATAGTGTTCGGCTGCATACATCCTGACAGATTCACCTATATAGCTGCCCGCGCCTGTTATGAGTACATGAAGTTCAGAAATCTCATCTATCTGTAAATCAAGATCGCATCCCAGAACTGTCTCTGGATCCTCATGCGGCACTCCCGACCTGAAAGCATCATGCATGGCGCCTGTGCCGCCTTCAACTACACCTTCACTGCGCGCTACAGAGAAAATTGTATCTACGAAGCATTTACAGTCAAAAGCAAATGCCTTTAAGCCTCCTTCGTTCATCCGGTTTGCATATTCACCATCGAACCTTGCCTTTTCCTCTAATTCAAGCTCATCGCGTCCATTGATCTGCGCCCAGCCTGTGAGTCCCGGTTTGAGCTCGTTAGCACCATACTTCTCACGCTCAGCAGTCAGTACATCTTGATTCCAGAGAGCTGGTCTTGGGCCAATTACTGACATATTACCAATGAATATGTCCCAGATCTGAGGCAATTCATCAAGGCTGTGAGCGCGAAGGAATCTGCCCACTTTAGTTATATACTGATCGGGATCGCCAAGCATGTGTGTCGGCACATCGTGAGGTGTAGACATCTTCATTGATCTGAATTTATGCAGTTTGAAGTACTGTTTATTCTGTCCGATCCTCTTCTGCGTGAAAAACACCGGTCCCGGGTCGTCGATTTTTATCGCAATAGCTGTGGCTCCAATGACTGGTCCCAAAGCAATAAGCCCCCCGAAACTGAGAGCTATATCAATTCCCCGTTTTACATATTTTTGATAAACCCCGGCTTTCTGAACAGCAGCGCCTACGTCCTCCAGATGTCCTTTCACACCGTCCGCGTTCTCAGGATCACTTTCATTTTCCATAAAAATGACCTTCCTGCCTTCAAGGCTATTTTTTTGTTCAGGTTCATTCTCATAAATGCTGTCTGCTTTTTTAAGTCCGGCAATGGCATTTAAAGCGACAAACGCACCGCCCGTAAGTGCCAGTGTGGATTTTATGACTGTCTTTACCATTCTCTTCATAAGCATAAACCGTATTTTCTAAACTCTTGGCTGATAAGTTGGGCATATATCCATTATATCCTTTCGGATATCCGCCATATTATCTTCAGCTTTATCGATCAGTCTGTCGAGCTTTGAAAGGAACACCTCTTCATCAAGCTCAATTGGCTTACCGATATGTATCTTTTTGTTGCTGGTCTCCTGCAATCCTTCCTCTGCCATAAGGAGCTCTTCGTAAAGCTTTTCTCCCGGTCTGAGTCCGACTACCTCGATCTTGATATCCTTTTCAGGCTCATAACCTTTCATTTTGATGAGGTTGCATGCCAAATCATATATCTTTACCGGCTCTCCCATGTCTAGAATGAATATCTCCCCGCCTTTTGCCAGCAATCCTGCTGTCAGTACCAGTGATACCGCTTCAGGAATAGTCATGAAAAATCTCGTTATTTCCCTGTGTGTGAGCGTTACAGGCCCACCTTCCTCTATCTGCTTCAGGAATAGCGGTATTACCGATCCGTTCGATCCGAGAACATTTCCGAACCTTACTGCAACGAATTCAGTGCTTGATCTGTTATTGTATGTCTGCACTATCATCTCGCAGATACGCTTGGACGCACCCATAACGTTTGTTGGGCGCACAGCCTTATCCGTCGATATCATCACGAAGCGCTTAACACTGTACTTGTCTGAAAGTTTTGCCAGATTAAGGGTGCCAAGACAATTATTTTTGATAGCCTCATTAGGTGATGTCTCCATAAGAGGAACATGTTTATGCGCAGCTGCATGATAAACAACATCAGGTTTATATTTCGCAAAAATTGTATCTAGTCTGTCATAATCCCTGACAGATGCAATAAGCACTTCGAACTGTGCATTAGGATAAAATCTCCTGAGCTCCATTTCGAGTTCATAAGTTGAGTTCTCATAAATATCGACTATTACAAGCTTTTTCGGTTCGTTCGCGATTATCTGCCTGCAAAGCTCTGATCCTATCGATCCGCCGCCGCCTGTGACCATTACAACCTTGTCGTGCAAAAAGTCATGCAGTTCAGGATTCTTGATTATCACCGATTCTCTGCCGAGCAGGTCCTCATAATTGACGTCACGTACGGCAGAACTAAGCGAATCTGTAATAGTACTCGCTATAGCCGGTAGCCTTCTGACTCTGGCACTTGTCTCCTGGCAGATCTGTATTATATCTTTTATTTCTGCAGGTGATGCGGAAGGAATGGCAATAACTATTTCATCAACACTATATCTTTCAGCAGCATCCACGATAAGTTCTCTGCCTCCTATGATCGGGATGTCGTTTAGCCGTTTTCCCTTCTTCTCCGGATTATCATCTATGATGCAGCATACATTGATTCGTCTGTTGCTCAGCTGATACTCTTTTATGAGCATGGTAGCAGCAGCACCGCCTCCAATGATCATTACATTGCGTGTATCACCCTTTTTATTCTTTCTCTTCTCGATGCCGCGTATTACCCTGATGGATATCCTTGATAATCCGAGCAGCATGCCCATTATCAGGAAGTTAAAAGGATAATAGCTGCGGAACATATTAATTCCCAAAAGCATCTTGTAAGCCATATAAATAGCTTCAGTGATTACCGCCGCTTTGGCACAGTCATACATCTCGCCTACACTTGCATAGGTCCACACTCTATTATAGAGTCTCAGTACAGTATTGACAGCCATGAAAATTAATATATCGAGAGGAAGCCATTTCATCGCCACAAGGAAAAACCTTTCAGCAATCCCTGTGTTGAATGAAAAAATACCAAATCTGAAGACAAATGGCATGATAGTGCTAAATATAGCGATCATTATGTCTATCAAGATAAAAATAGCTGTGCTGTATCTTTTCTTTAGTTTCATATGCATTATTTGGCACCTCAAAAGCCGGGCGCACCGTCCGTTCAAAAATAAAGAATAGCGCCTTTACTTTTTATTCTGTATCGGCACTAATGCTCCTTTCCTTAATTGGTTTAATTCTAAAGGAAACCCGGCTCTTATTCAAGGTGTTCACAGTTTCTTCAATATCTTTAAAGAATGAGTATAATAAATGATGGGATCAGCTCTTTGATCTGATCCCATCAATATTTGCCGTATAAGCCAGACTAGTTATCATTGATATACTAGTTGTCCGTTTCCGCTGCAGGCTTCTCATTCGGGAATACCTTCCAGTAATCCTCGAGAGAAATGATACCGGTTCTCGAGTTAGGTGTGATCTTGATTTTCTTGTATGTGAATGTTTTCTTTACGATCGCACCTTTGCTGTCAGTATAGTAATGATTATCATTCAATGTGACAAACTCATTTTTTGCCATGGCTCCGCCGCTCTTTACGAAGTACTGAACCTTTTTGAATGTATAGATACCTTCCTTCGTGTAGATAGCACCCTTGTCGTTAGTCAGATAATTTTTGCCGTTCCAGGTGAGATATCCATACTGAATCTTGGCATCTTTATTTGCAATATACTTATTTCCACCAGCAGAGAAGAGCGTGTTCTTATAGAGTTTGCCGCCACTTCTCGAGTAATATCTGTTTCCATCATACTTGAACAATCCGGCTTTTGTCCTCAGAACAGCTTTGCTGTTTGCAAAGTACTTGTTCTTCTTCCAGGTGAAAATGCCTTTGTAGAGAACGCCGTTCTTCTTTGCGATATAATACTTGCCTCTGAATTTTACCTTCTTATTGGTAGTAATTTTTCCGCCCTTCTTGACATGGTAGTAATTGTTGTTCCACTTAACTACACCAGCTGTTTTCCGGAGTGATCCAGAGCTTAACGAGTAATAATAATAACCGTTTTTCCACTTGTGTGCGCCTACAGCCATGGCACCAGTCGATGTTGCATGGTAGCTCTTTTCGTCGACCTTAAATGACACATTGACTTTAAGTATTCCGTCGCTGTTTTTGACGTAATACTTCTTTCCTGCAGCTGTGTAGAAACCAACAGCTGTATGAATCGAACCGTCAGGCTCAGCAACATAATAGTTGCCTCCGAAGCCGATAGGGCCTGCCTTCTTGCTTATTGCGCCTCCGGCATTGACAAGATATTTCTTTCCGCTTACTGTTATGAATCCTGCAGCAGTCTGTACTGTACCGTCTGCATTTACATAGTACTGATAGCTGCTGTCAGGATACAGACCTGCTGTTTTAGGAATCTCACCGCCTGATTTTGTGTAATACACCTTGCCATCGTTAGCCGTGAACTTGCCCTGAGCTATACGCAGCTTACCAGTTGTATCATTGACATAGTACTTCTTATCAGGTGTTAAGCCTACTGTCTTTTGGATTTCGCCGCCGCTCTTTACATAGTACTTGTTTCCCTTATAAGCCTGAGGACCGGCAGTTGTCCTGACAGTTCCGTTGCTCTGAATATAATATGTCTTTCCATTGAGATCTTTAATATCTTCCTGCCAGTATACAAAGAAGCCGTTCTTATATCCTGAATGATAAGTGACCAGATATTTATAGCTGCCTTCAGAATATTTCCATGCCTCTCCTTCGTTGTCCTTCTCGTGGATATAGTTCTTTCCGTCAACAAGTTTCTCCTCGTGAGCTACATTTCCGTTTGAGTCAGCATAGAAAAGGCTTGTGCCGTCAGGGGTTGTCTCCCCTGTCTTATATCTTTTTGCCTTGAAAACGCCTTTCGCATACTCTTTTTCACCTTGTCCGTTGAGCTTATAGGCTTTGGTATAAGTCTCATCTTCCCATTCATAGGTATCCAAATCATCGCTTCCTGGAGCTGCCTTGAGGTATACTTCCTGCACTTCTTCAGTATCGGCATCCTCTGCAACCGGTACAGCAGGTTCTGCTTTCTCGATTTCTACAACCTCTTTCTCTGAAGCCGGAGCTGTTTCTTTAACTTCTTCGGCATCTTCTGCCGGCGCTGTTTCTTCAGGAACTTCTGAATCCTGATCCTGCATTTCTTCTGCAGGAACCTGACCCTGGCCCTCATCTCCTACGGGGTCTCCTTCACCCGCAAACGCTGTTACCGGACTGAGTACCATCATCAGCATCAGTAAATAAATAACCAATTTCTTCATTAACCAGTTCTCCTTTCCTGTGCCGTCCAAATTAGGCACATCAACACACATACCACAGAGATTTTATCATATACGATATTCATAAAGAAGGTAAACAATCTATCAAAAGCCTACTTTGTTTGGCAGTCATTGGTGGTTTGTGGCAGATTGTTGCTGATTATGTACGTTTGTTATTATGTTATTGAGCCATACTTCTCAGACTTTTAAAATGTCTATTGTTCTTTCCAGTCCTTCCCTTATATCATATAGTGCGTTCCAGCCAAGTTCCTTAAGTTTACTGCCATCAAGCCTTGCCTTTGTTGCCTTACTGTACCCGGCGGCTTCCACAGCATCAGGCATTTCGAATACAACTTTCTTGCCTGCTATATCTGCGATGATCGCAGCGAGATCTTTCAGCATGATATCTGAACGCTCATCTGCTATATTGTAAGCCTCGCCGTTCTCACCCTTCAGCAGAACGTACAGCAATCCGCTCACTGCATCCGCAACATATGTATAGCTATAGTATTGAGTCCCGGCTGATTTCAAGATGATATCTTCTGCAGCAATTCCCTTTCTGATGAACTGGCTGATCGCCTTTGTATCGGACATCAGCATGGTAGGTCCGTAAGTTCTTGTCAGACGCGGTATGACTACATCTATACCCTTCTGTGCCTTATATGCCTGACACAGAGCCTCTCCGCAGCGCTTGCTCTCAGGGTAACCTGCGCGCATCGTGTTGGAGTTGATGTAACCGCAGTAATCCTCTTTGAACAGCTCCACATCCCCGCGGTTTTCACCGTAGATTTCGTTTGAAGAAGCAAAAGCAAAGCGTTCGGCATTATGTTCTACAGCAAAGTCCAGCATGTTCTGTACACCGATGATATTTGTGGTGATCGTGCCGATCGGATCTGTTGAATACTGCATCGGGTGGGTATTGGATGCCATGTGAAGAACAAAATCGACAGTTCCAAGATCGTCGCGCACAAAAGGCTTGTTGATGTCATATGAAATGAACTGAAGAAGCGGGCTGCCGCTCCATTTAGAGAACCTGTCCTGCGCTTTCTGTGCGTTGCGGCTGAGCGCATATACAGTGCAGCCCAGGCCGCCGGCATTTTTCGTCATCAGCACATCGACCAGGAACTTGCCCACCAGGCCAGTAGCTCCCGAAATCAATATGCTTTTGCCCTGCAGCTTTTCCCATGGCAGGTCCATCGCTGCTACAGTTGCCAGATCCTGACAATATACTTTATTGCTATATAGATCCATATATAATCCTTTCCTGTGGTCCTGACTATTTAAGCCAGTTGTCCTTATCAGATTTCAGATACGCCTTGAACATCTCCAGATCGTCTTTAGTCGTAAGCTTGATGTTTTTATCAGAGCCTGCAGCAAAGTACAGTCTTACACCCAGCTCAACCATCATGGTATTCGTGTAATGCGACCCGTAAATGCCTATCTCCTTCTCAAAGGCCTCATGATATTTGGAATCCAGCAGATCGAATCTGTATGCCTGTGGTGTGGATACCCTGCGCAGAGTTTCACGAGGGATGAACTTTGTAGTGCTGATTTCATCATCTATTACAAATATCTGTTCATTGTAAGGAAGAGATGTGACAGCGTTGCCGTATTTCTGAGCCTTTAAGATAACATCAGTCAGAACCGTCTCATCTACAAGAGGTCTGATACCGTCGTGAATGATTATGATATCATCATCGCTCGCCTTTCCCTCAAGGTTATAGACTCCGTTTCTTATGGATTCCTGCCCGGACTTTCCGCCGGAAACGACCCATTTCAGCTTAGTGATGCCAAACTGCTTGGCATAAGCCCAAAGTACATCATGCCAGCCATCGATGCATACTACTTCTATCGCATCGATCTGCGGGTGCTTCTGAAAACCTTCAAGTGTATAAATCAAAACCGGTTTGTCATACACATTGATAAACTGTTTAGGTATATCCTGTCCCATCCTGCTGCCGGATCCGCCAGCTATTATTATCGCTGTTGTCATTTGTTAACCTTTCTGCGCCGTTAAAGATCTCAAATCAAATATATTTTATAAAGAAAGCCTGAGAGTTTCACGACACGCTACTGCTTATAGCATATCGCCCTTTTGATCTGCTCTGTCATACCGGAGCCGACCAGTATGTTCACAAGCTCGAATGCAAAATCGAACGATGCACCGAGCCCCTGGCCTGTAATGATGTTACCGTCAACGACCACGCTTGTGCCGGTCAGCTTAGCTCCGGCCATGTGGCCTTCAAAATCAGGATGGCATGTAGCCTCTTTGCCCTCAAGCAGGCCCAGAGATGCCAGAAGAGACGGAGCAGCGCAGATCGCTGCAAGATGCTTGCTTTCCGCAAACTCCCTGCACTTCTCAACCACGATCTTATTGGCTCCGAGGTTTTCGGTGCCAAGGCGTCCTCCCGGCAGAACGATCAGGTCGACAGTATCAAAGTCGACATCAGCAGCCATAACATCTGCCATCACCTTTATATGTCTCGAGGAATCTATCAGCAGCTCATCCATGGCCGACGCCATGACAGTTTCAACTCCTGCTCTCCTCAGAATGTCTACGACTATCAGGCCTTCACATTCTTCGAATCCATCAGCCAGAAAAACAATTGCCTTCATTATTAATCCCTCCCTTTACCTGGTCTTGACTTTCTTTTTAGCGCTCCATGCGGAGTAGTATGTCTGTGCTCCGACCTTTCTGTATGTACGTATCCTTACGTAATAGGTCTTCTTTGCCTTTAACTTCTTTATGGTCAGATTGGTCTTTCCGGCACCGGCGGTCTTTACCTTTGCCCCTTTGAAGCTGGACCTGGTGCCGTACTGGATCTGATAACCGGTGATCTGAGCAGCCTGCTTATTCCACTTAACAGTGAATTTCTTTTTTGCGCCCTTCACGCTCCTGAGCTTTGTCGGCTTAGGCAGGATGGTGAAATAAGCCGTCTTTGTACCGGTATAATCATCTTTTCCCGTGATAATTACACTTGCCATGCCTACATTTACGTTGTTCCTGTACGAGACCGTGTAATCCACACCTTCCGTAAGGTATTTGCCCGCCAGGGAAACCGCGAGCGAGCTCTGCCTTATGGCACCTCCGCTGTAGACAGCATTTTTTATGCCAGTGACTGCAGCATCTTTAAGACTTATCGCTGAGCTCTTCACGCTTAATACCTCTCCCGAGATGCCGAGCTCTTTCAGTTCTGTGATCCTGTAACCATAATAACTGACACTGTCATCGGAAGTCATTCTTATTGCGAATTTGTTTCCTTTTAAAGTGATAGTCTTGCCTGCGAGACTTGTTCCGCTGTACTGGCCTGCAAGCTTACCCGCAGCATTATATATGTAAATAAAATCGTATCCATCCTCAGTTTCCGTCTTATCTGAGAATCTTATCTGTATGGATCTCGTACCGGAATCGACTGCATTGTAATACCAGTACTCATCGATGCTACTGCCATAGTCATGGGCAGATTCCAGCTTTTCGAATTTAACTTTATTATGTCTCTCTGTTGCGCCCTCAGGATTATACGGATCGAATGTGCCGCTCGGGTCATCCGGATCGTCGGGATTATCAGGGTCATCCGGATTGTCCGGGTTGTCCGGATCATCCGGGTCGACCGGAGTATTGCCGGAAACCGTGATCGGGATGCTTATCGCGCTGCCTTTGATCGGGTATGTCACGTTCCGCGTGATATTAGTTGAACCCGCCGCCTTTGCCACGATCTTCCCTCCGGAGATCTCAGCTATCGATGGGTCTTCGATTACCCACGCTTTTTTATTCTCCAGCGGAATGCCGCCGTCGCTGAAGTCCATCTGCATCGTCAGGACCTCTCTGCAGTCCGGAATTTCGGCAGTTTCACCCGGCTTCAGAGTGATGCTTTCCGTATCCGAATACAGGGTATCATGCGCCATGATGAATGGAATCACCTTGACGTTCCGCACAGTGTCTCCATCAAAGGCTTCAGCAGCGGTGCCCACGCTTCCGCTCTGACCAAGCTCGAGCACCCAGAAGTGATGTCCGTTGCGGATCGCATGCCCTATACCGGCATATTCCGCATCCTTGTTAAGCACGAATCTGCGCTCGTACTGGTCCTCATATGTTGTCTCATTTTCTTCCCACCATTCGGACAGTATCTCCTCTGCATTGTCACAGTCGCAAAGGAACAATTCGCCCAGAGGATATCCTGTTCCCTGGACCTCATCGAACGCGGTTGAGTAGTTGGTGTCATCAGGTCTCGGATGATTATCAGAACGGCTCTGTATATAGTGAATGGAAACTTCCGCCGCTCTCTGCATCGCTACTTCCTCGAGGGCATAGCTGTATTTGAGTTTGCTCCGGCCGCTGTAGTCCTCCATCTCAGTAGAATCTTCATTCCAGCACTCAGGTGTAATGCCGTTGCTGCCGGTACGTCTGGCATTAAGCTCCTCGAAGACCTGACGTGCTTCGGTCTGTCCGTATGTCAGCGGGACCGGAATAGTGACAGTGGTAAAGTAACCTATAGGATCGTCCGGGTCATCAGGATCGTCAGGAATTGTCGGGCCCTCAGGGCTCCCTTCGTTGATCGTTACCGGTATTTCCAGCTGATCACCGCCATACGTGGCCGGATGCACTATCTCAGTCTGCCCTACAATATTGCCTACTATCAGATCACTTGATATACGAGCAATGTCGGGATCTCTGACATACCAGTAGAGAGTGTTTTCAACTGTCACATCGTCAGCATATGTATCATTAAGCCTTATCTTCTCGGTGACCTCCGGCAGGGGAACTCCATAATCGACGTATGTGCTGAGCGATGAGTCAGACGCACTAAGCACATCGGAAGTGAGCTTGGAGCTATCGAATTTAATTTTGAACCTTTTGCTGTCATTATCAGGCTCGGTATATTCCGTGCTGCCTGGAGAATCAGAAAACTCCTGGACCCAGTAATGCGTGCCGTCAATTACTACATGACCGATGCCGACAGCTGTGAAATCTCTGTTGAGAATATTGCGCCTGTGCCCCTGGCCGCTGTAGTTTTCATTCTCTTCCCACCAGTCATTGAGCACTGCGGACCAGGTTTTCTGTCCTAACGCAATGTTCTCCCCCTGCGCGAAACAGGAATATGAGAATTCCGTATATGCGCTGCTGCAGCTCTCCCCGTCAGGTCTGGTGTGGGCATACTAGAGAGCAAGCTCTGCAGCTCTCTGAGTCGCGATTTTCTCGAGATCATAGTCATACACGAGCTCATTAAGCCCGCTGTACTCAACCTTCTCCGTATTGTCTTTATTCCAGCACCATGGGACCGTTCCGTTGCTGCCGGTACGCCTTGCATTCATTTCATTGAGCATTGCACGCCCGGCTGACTGGCCGCAATTCGCGGTAATGACAGCCGTACGGATGCCTGTGTCTTCTCCTCCGCCGCTGCCGTCAAAGCTGTTCAGAACAGAAATGATCGAAGAAGCAGACACAGCCCTTGTAGTCATCTTACGTATGTTGTCATTCTCATCTATATAGAAAATAACCGGATACACCACGGATGAAGTGCTTCCCTGCCAGGAATACATATAATTCCACATCAGCTGGCTTCCAAAGTCATTCGATGTAGCACAGACGGTCATGTAATCACTGCAGTATGTATCGACAAATTCTGCCATTGCCTCATCGGTCGCAGTACCTTCCTCGATGAACATCACCTCATAGCCGGAATCAGCCATATAGCTGCTGTTTGAAAGGCTCCGCATAGTAGACTGTGTATTAGGGCATGCAACCCGCCCGAAAATCACCACCTTCGCTTTGGCTCCGCTGTTGGTGGTAGAAACAGTTTTGCCGGTGTAATAATCTATCAGAGTATAAGACGGGTTCGGCACTCGTGTGTCACCGGAAGAACCTTCTCCATCATCAGCAAAAACCGGCCCTGCGGCAGCGAAGCCCGACAGAACCATTACAAACGCCAGAAAAATGGCTAAAAATCCGCTGCTTCTTTTCATAACTTTCCCCTCCGGAAAGATTATATCATATACAAAATGCAAAAAGGGGACAGTCCCCTTTCCCTAGTCATGCCTTGTATCATCTTCAAAGCATTCGCAGAATCTGGCTGCGAATGACGGCTCCTCATCATGAACATACAGGTGTGCCGTATCCCCGAACGCCAGCATCCTGATCGAGGCAATTCCCTTGCGCCTTTCCTCGGTCACAAGCGTAGTCACCGTCGAAGGCTGCGCACAGAATCCATGCCACACCGGCATTGGCGACACTCCGAAGATGTGACTCAGGAGCACGCTCTCAACCCCAAAATGGCAGAACAGCACGATGGTATCATGGTTTGCTCGCTCCACGCGGTAATATCTTCCATCGCGCTTGTAACCGTGCTTTGCCAGCAGGGCATCGAACTGCTCAGTCACCTTGCGGAACTCTTCGCCGACATTGCCTGTGGCCATCCGCTCATTCTCAAACCAGTGATCTTCCTGGAACAAACGCGGGTCCTGCATCCAGTCCTCCGGCAGCCAGTCCCACGGAATGCGCTTTCTGGTCGTATCATCCGGCCTGTCTATAAATACGTCAAATTCCCTGAGCCACGGAAGCACCTCAGCCATGCGGTCCAGCTTCTGCAGCGTAATCGAAGCGGTATCTTTAGCCCTTCCGTAAGGCGACATGTAAAAGTGCACATGTCCGTTCTTCGTCTCCTCTCCCAGCTGCCTGACGAGCATTTCCGAGAGGTATTCTGCCTCGCGCCAGCCCTTCTCCGTCAGTGAATCTATCGTGTAATCCGGTTCACCGTGTCTTATGATCAGAATCTTCATATTTCTTACTTCTTACTTATTTCACTTCTTTCGTGCAGGAGAGTCCCTGTATTTATCTTACTGTTAATTGAAATTGTATCAGAAGCGCAGCAAACAAGCGAATGAAAAAGGGGGCAGTCCCCGTTAGAAAAAGGTGCCAGAGGGTTTGGCCCTCTGACACCTTGCAGGATCTTTCAGTCTATTTATTTTGTCAGTCCCTCTGCGATCTCGATTCCCTTGGTGAAAATATCCCAGAAGTCGATCGGCAGCTTTACAGGGATGTTCATTGTCAGATTTCCCAGTATAGGCAGACCGTTTTTATTCATGTATGCGACTGTTCCGGCAACTCCGCCGATGATAGCTGTGCAAGCAAGAAATTTCTTCATTTCTAAATCTCCCTCCATTCAGAATACTAAATGCACTGATATAGTTTTTATACCACTCATTGCTGAATAATACAAGAAGGGGACAGTCCCCGTTAATATCACTTAACCTTCACCCTGAACGTCACGGTCTTCCATGCTGACGGCTTGTATTTTGAATTGCCTGCCGCCATTACCCTGACTGTAACCTTGTAGGTTCCTTTTTTAAGCTTCTTCTTTACGGTCACTTTGCCTGTTGCGGCATTGATCTTGAAGTACTTTTTAAATGACTTCTTGCCCTTTTTAGCGGAAGTCAGCGAATATTTCATCGTGCCTTCGCCTTTCTTTGTAAAACTGATCACCTTGGTGACCGCAAGGTACTGCGTCTTTTTCTTCAGCTTTTTGTATTTTACACTTGCCGTCCTGCCGGCTATAGCAAGCGGATTATTGGCCTTCACGATCTGAGGCTGAGGTTCCGGATCCGGATCCGTACCAGGATCCGGGTCAGTGCCAGGATCTGTGCCTGGATCCGGTTTGTCCACCTTGAAGCTGCCGGCTGTAAGGTCTGTGCTGCTTCCATAGTAACGTGTCATATTATGGCTTGTATCTTCTGCACTGATGGAATATATCTTATATTCCCCGAGCGGACTCCTGTTGTCGATCGTCAGAACAAACTGATAACAGCCGCTTAAAGAATTGTATGTCATTGAGCGTCCGATATTGCCTCCATCTGGTGTGTCTACGACGATATAAACACTGCTGAGCTCTACATCGTCAGTCGCCTTTACCGACAAACTAACAGTATCTCCCGCTTCAGCGTAATCCTTTCCGCCTGATATCTCTGCAGCAAGCGTTGACAGATCGATTACCGGAGGAACAGTATCGGCACCATCATTCTCCACGGTGAAACTTCCTGCTGTAAGATCCGCGTTGTTTTCAGTAAGAGTTTTCTGATTGTAACTGGTATCCGTTGCCGTTATGGATTTTATAGTGTACTCACCCGGATGGGTCTTGCTGTCGATCTTATATGCAAGTTCGTAGCACCCGCTAGCTCCGTTATATGACATCGGACTGACTAGGCTGCCGCTGCCAGGCATGTTAATCGTGATCCTGACACTGCTGAGTTCAACGTTATCCGACGCCCTGATCGAAATGGTAACTGTATCGCCTACGTCCGCATGATCCTTTCCGCCCGATATGGTCATGCTGAGCGAATCCGCGTCTATCTCCGGCTCCACCAGATCTGCATCATCATTCTTTACTGTAAATTTGCCGGCTGTAAGATCCGTTTGGCTTCCGTAGTAACGGATCAGGTTCCCCCTCAGGTCTTCCGCCTGGATGGAATATATTTTGTAATCTCCCGGCAAGTTGGTTTTTTCGATCTTATATGCAAGCTCGTAGTATCCGCTCTCTTCGTTGTATGACATTAACCTGCCGAAGTTGCCGCCGTTCGGCGTGTCTACTACCATGTAGACCTCCTTGACGGCTAAATCATCCGTGACTCCGACTGATATCGTAACCGTATCGCCCGGTTCAGCGATATCTTTCACGCTTCCCTCTTCGTCAGTTATTGTCGCAGCAAGCGTTGACAGGTCGATTTCCGGCTTTGTCACATCCTCTATCTCAGTGAACGCAGCGCACAGCACCACATCCTTTCTGGCAGTAAAGCGTGCTGCCGGATTTGTATCGCCGACCTCACCGACAGGCCTTACCATAAGATTGTCGCCTCCAACAACAACGCCCTCGTACCAGCCTGCAAACTCATATCCCTTAGCCGGAGCCGCCACCAGCTCTACCTGACTGCCTGTTTCAACGATATGCTTGCCGGAGGTATGAGTCATGTCTTCCGCATTGAAAGTATATGTGCCGCCCCGGCTGCACACATTTTTCGTCTGGTCATAGACACCAATGGTGACCGTTACGGTCTCTGTGTATGTCTTGTCGTAATCCGAATCCGCCAGCTCCAGGTCTCCGGAATCGAAGATCATCAGGGTATCATTATCGTATTTATATAAAACGGTTCCCCTGTCACAGGCTATCGAATACCGGGATGATACAGAACCCGAGGCTCCCCTTAGGAACAGCTGGTCAGGTGCGCCGAAAGCGCCTTCATCACAGTTCGTCACATCGACAAGATAGTTCTTTCCGTCGTTCATCGTGACGACATTCCACATGTGATTGCCGGCTCCGGTCCCTCCGGACATGATTCCGGAAACAGATGAGCATGTTATCCTGTCACTCGTAAAATCAGTCAGGTCGCAAAGGTACTGGAATGCCTTCGCGTATCCTTCGCAGACTACGTTTGTCTTGTCATCTCCGTCGAAGACCGAAACGATCTGCCATGGATCGCCATATGGAGTGCTGTCATCCTCAGCTGCATATCGGTCATAGTCGACCAGACCGCATATCTCCTGTCTGTATGAATCCAGCTTTTCAAAGTCAGTCGCTGCAGCGTGGTTCGAAACTATTGCATTTGCTTTCGCTACGGCACTCTGCACCCTCTGGCCTTTTGAAGTATCCACAGTATAATCACCGGCAGAATATCCCTCCGCAACCGGGAAAGATAAAATGAATCCGCCAACCAGTTCTATGTACTCTTCTGATCCATATGACCAGTACGCTACTCTGGGACCGGCTAAATCAGTCCTTGCGGTCTTGTCATGCCAGTACAGATCATAAGGACAGTTTGCAAGCAGATTGTTGTACACTTTTTCAAAATCAAAGCCTATTGCCTCGTTGACGGCAGTGAAAGCCTCATCTGACAGAGAATCGCCATCATATATCGTTTCCAGTCCAAGCTCAGAGGCAGTCCATTCTGTCTTTTCAAGACCCAGAGCATCTAAAGGGATCTCAAAGACCGTGCCTGAAGACTCGCCTGCAGCCACCTTGCGGATGTCCTCTTTCAGTAAGTTGTAAACAGCAAGATTGGCATCTGTGAGGCTTGCCGTTTTTGATCTGAGCATCGCCTTCTGAGGCGCCTTATTGATATTCAACTGCTGCTCGATGTAGCCTCTGAACAGTTCATCATTATCTGCGTCTGCTCCCGCCTTATCTTCGGCAAAACCGAAAACCGGTACGAGCACGAAGCAAAAAGTCAGCAGCAGTATCCTCAAATAAAACTTCTTTTTCATAAAGCACCTCCGGCTTATGCTGTGAATGCGTTTGATGAATTATACCATAAACAAAAGGGGGACAGTCCCCGTTAATCAGTTCTAACGGGGACTGTCCCTCTTACTACTCTTACTATTTAGTTTTAATGTTCTTTGTCTTGGACCACTTGCTTATGTTCTTTACACCATTGATGGTCTTGATCGTGCGCACCTTGATGTAGTATCTCGTCTTTGCCTTGAGGCCCTTGACCTTGTATGAAGACTTGCCCTTGCTGACTGTCTTGATGACTGTGTCCTTAGGGCCGAATGCCTTGTTAGGGCATACCCAGATCTCTATCTTCTGTGCCTTCTTCTTTTTAGCTGATGTCAGCTTCTTCCACTTGACCGTGATCGCCTTCTTGGCTGCTGCAGGCTTAGAGATCGTCAGCTTTGGCAGCGTTGTGTTCAGCTTGCCCTGG
>JAFWMD010000050.1 GCA_017510725.1 Mogibacterium sp.
GTGCGATCTCCTCGATCACAGGACAGACCTTGTGACCATCAGCTCCCCCGGCAATAACTCTGATCGTTTCTTTAGTCGTACTCATTTCTCTTTCCTTTCCGCCATTTTTGGCAATAAAAAACTGCATCCCGGATTGGATGCAGCATGTAACGGAAAGGGCTGCTTTTTCAGCAGTCACAGAGCCTCAGCAGCAGATCGTCTACTGCGTCTGTATATCTGTTCTCTTCTATGAGCTTGTTCCTTAGTTCATTCAGCGCGTACACCATGATCTTGATCTCTTCCGGTGTCATCTTCAACTTTACCCTATCACCGAACATTTTACTGCCTCCTCTATTGGAATCACATAATGTGTAATAAACACTACTTCTCCTGATTCTATTTTACGTAATGTACGAGGCAGACACAATTATGCGTTTTGCGCCTGCCCTCTGATATGACACGTTCATATCGGTAAAGGTGGAAAATGAAAAATAGAACGTAGAAAAAATATTTTGCAATTATGCGATGGTTTTTCGGCTCCCCGATAACGATACCTTCACCCTTTAATAGAAAATCCATTCGCGCCGATTTCCCCGCGTATGACGGGGTCCATTCTTCTGGCCTAATACCTGCAATCTGGCACATCAGTGTGGATGTGCAGCCATAGTAAAACCCTTGATTATACATATCAACGGCTTCTTGCAACACTAACAATCTGTCCTTTTCTACCCCTGGAGACACGTTCCATAGCGATGTAATTGTTTCAACTCCAACATAATCAAAATAGTCCAAAACAGCGTCTTTAACTCGAATTGGATCAGGGTCCTCTTTCTCGAGGAACGGTGTCATCGCTTGTCTTAACTCATCGTTGTCTATTAGAAACAACGGCCAGTTGGTTTTATTATATTAAGTATAAATATCTATAGCGTCTAAAGGCCTCAAGTAATTCCTCAGGTATTTCGATTCGCGGAATAGTGATTTTCGGTATTGAGAACTTTAAATTCTTATAACGCTCATTAATTGCATTTGCCATATCTGCCGCAAGCTTAATGCACCCGCATTAAGCTTTTTTATTGTATCTATTACTACAGCCATTTTTTCTTCTTGAAGAAGATCAGGCAGGCTATCGCGATGATGACGCTCACCGCGATCACGACCGGGTATCCCCAGCGCCATTCAAGTTCCGGCATATAGCGGAAGTTCATGCCGTACCAGCCGACGATCAGGGTCAGCGGCATGAAGATCGTGGTAACAACGGTCAGGAGTGTCATGACCCTGTTCTGCCTTTCCTCCCGCTGCGCGTGGTAGAGGTCCCTGACCTGCATCGTGTAATCGCGAAGAGACGCGGCGGAATCGTGGCGGCGCGCCAGCAGATTCATGAACAGATGGATATAACGGAGGTTCTCTTCCTTGAAGAATCCGTTTTCATTCTCCTCCAGTTCCTGAGTCATATCGATGATCTGCTCGTAATGCACCAGCAGCTTGCGGATATCGTTGTGTATCTCGTTGACCCTGGCGATGTCGCCCTGCTCATGCGAATTAAGGATCATATCCTCGATCCCGTTCAGTTCCGCTTCATAGCGCTCCATGATCGACAGATCGTCCTCAACAATCTGCTCCAGGAAGTCATACAGGAAACGCTCCAGGCTCGGTTCACGCCAGCGCTTCGTACGCCTGATCGCAGCGATCATCTGCTCCGCCTTGCCGCTGTCATCGATGAACACGACGCCCTTCTCATCCAGCGCGAAAGCGAAGCGGTAATCCTTGCCACCTATATCCTCACGGTCAGGCAGCTGGAAAGTGCCGGTCAGCGAGTCATAGTTGACCTCTGCCTTCGTATTGTGAATATCTCCGGGATCCTGCTCGAGCTCGATGCCCATGTCAAAACGCTCGCGCTCTTTGGCCCATTCCTGTGTCGTTAACACAGCTACATATTTATAATCCGTTTGCCCGTGAAGCACTGTCTCTGTGCAGGGCTGTATTGTATCAGCCAGAAGATAATAACTCATAAAGTCATCCTCCTTGTAACTACATGCTTTTATCTATTGTTGTCGGGAATTCGAACGTACTGCCGGGTCCGATCACCGCTTTGACATCCTGCTTCGTTCTGTATTCAGCTATTGCTTTGTCCAGTCTGCCGGTCATTTTATCCAGGTCCCGCGGCAGCGTCCCCCAGACATGAACGGCGATATAATCATGCAATCCTTCATATCTCATGACCCGGCTGCCGTCACACGGGAGTTTCTCGCTCAGCAGTCTGATCAGTTCTCTCTCCTCGATCAGGTTCTCATACTCCGATGCCGCGGCAAAAAGTCCCTGTTCCATATCGTCATACAGCCACGATCCTCGATATTCATACCAACATCTACCATGTCGGTAAACTCGAATTTATCGCTTAATTCATTTCCACCAAAACTGCCTCTTTTGGGGTAAAATAGTCACTCGAATCGCTACTTACTCCCGCAGCCATATATGCCTGATCAAAAGTTATTTCCTCTAAATTACTTAAATACACAAATGATGAATCCACAGCCGCATTCGGCATTCTACCATTTATTTCAAGTCGGTATTTATACAAATAGTCGTCACACTTCCATGTCCCGTCAGACATTTCATAGTAAGTCTTCATATTTCCCTGTATAGTGTTCTTGACACCTGCTTGCTTTGTACATCCCATAATTGTAATGGTTAATAAAGCACATATCATTATTACAACTATTCTTTTCATTGTCATACCTCCCCAAACTCCGATTTGTATAGGTTTATTATACCACCCGAATAATACAAAAACCGCATCTCGTGTAAGATGCGGCGTAAAGAAATGGTCATCTCGGTCTTTTAGCAGTCACAAAGCCTCAGCAGCAGATCGTCCACTGCGTCTGTATATCTGTTCTCTTCTATAAGCTTGTTTCTGAGTTCATTCAGAGCGTATACCATGATCTTAATCTCTTCCGGTGTCATCTTTAACTTTACCTTATCACCGAACATGTCTGTCACCTCCAGTTTATTATGAAATCACAAAGCGTGATATCGAACACTACTTTTCCTGATTCTATTTTACGTAATGTACAGGGCAGACACAATTATGCGTTTTGTGCCTGCCCCCTGATATGATACGCTCATATCGGCAAAGGTGGAAAATGAAAAATAGAACGTAGAAAAAATATTTTGCAATTATGCGATGGTTTTTCGGCTCCCCTTATCCCATACGGGAACCGTCTGAATCCCAGTATTTCTCCCAGAATCGGCAAGATCAGGTGCTGTCCGAAGGGTATTGAACGAGGTTTTGATAGTTTTTTCAAAGAGTGATGAATCGCTGTAACCGTTGCAAATAAAAGGAGACAGCGAACTATGTCACTGTCTCCGGAATGGTGGAGATGAGGGGAATCGAACCCCTGTCCGAAAATATTTCTGCAGTATTTTCTCCGGGCGCAGCTGATGTTTTGGAGATTCGCCCGTCTTGACGTCCGTCAGCAGACTTCAGGCTTCGCTATCCCGTAAGTCCTCACGCGGTACGGGAGTCCCGCGCAAGGTTTCCTGCATAGTCGTTGCCAGTACTCACGCCTGCAGGTGAATGTGAGCTGACATCGCGGCAAGCGCTATGCTGCCATTGCGAAATTGTTGTTAGTTTTGTCGTTTATTCTTTAACGGCCGCTATTATAGTGGATCGGCGCCACTGCCCGCTTATACTGTTTCTATACCCCCGTCGAAACCATTACACCCCCTTGATGCAGGGATCATCTCTGTCCCCGGGTGGCGCATTCACGTCACCCCCAGAACCGTCCCCAACAGTCACATTCTGCTCTTCAGCGCGCGCTCCATCTTACGGTCGGCATCTTTCTTTGCCATGTCGTCGCGCTTGTCGTACAGTTTCTTGCCTCGCGCGATCGCGATATCTACCTTGGCCAGGCCTTTTTCATTTATATACATCTGAAGCGGAACTACTGTCTTGCCTTCTTCAGTCGTCGCGCCAAGTATCTTCCTGATCTCCCGCTTGTGCAGAAGAAGTTTTCTCGGCCGAAGTGGATCGACGTTGAACCTGTTGCCCTGCTCATAAGGACTTATGTTCATTCCATACAGTATTACTTCTCCGCGCTCTACCTTGGCGTAGCTTTCCTTGATGCTCACCTTGCCTGCGCGGACTGACTTTATCTCAGTTCCGGTAAGCGAAATGCCTGCCTGGTATGTCTCATCTATGAAATAATCGTGGCGCGCTTTCTTGTTGTTGGCGACAAGCTTTATCGTTTTCTGCGCCATGCGTATCACTCCTGTTCTTCAGCGGTCACCGCTGATGCAGGTGCCGGCGCAGCTTCCTGAGGCTCCTTATCTTCCTCTTCAGGGAGCACATTCCTTGAGAACACTCTTCCGGGCGGATACAGCCTGATGTTGACTTTACCCATGATCGAATTTCCGGGAACACACCCTACCATAGCGGCTCTGCTGTCCTTACTGTGCAGCCTGTTGTCCCCGAGTACGAAGTATCTGCCCTCAGGTATCACCATGTCCACATTCCCGTCTGTCGCTCCGTCTGCCGTATAGTCGTCGTTTCCGGTAACTCCGTTGACCTTCAGCTCGCCGTTCCTTATCACTATATGATCTCCCGGAACTCCAATGATCCTTTTGATCATCATCCTGCCTGTGTTCGGCTCAGAGAACACGACCACGTCCCCGCGCTCAGGGTCATTTTTCTCGTAAGCCGTCTTGTCGATAAGAAGCCTGTCGTCCGGATGCAGCTCAGGGAACATTGAATTTCCCGAGACTCTGGTCACCTGGAAGAAATGCCTCGCCACAAGCGCCGCGGATGCCAGTATCGTGAGATTCCTTATTATCCTGTTCATATCCAATTACCCTTCTTTACCGTCGTACACGTTATGTATCACGCCCATATTGCCGAGCGGAAGCAGCCTGAACACAGCTTTCCCTATGATCGTGTCCTGATCGATGAATCCGACCTCACCGCTTCTGCTGTCTATACTCACTTCGCGGTTGTCTCCCATGCAGAAAAGCTTCCCTTCAGGGACGACAGCATCTTCTATATAGCCTGTCGTATCTCCGTCTCTCGTGTAGCTCTGATCGTCAGGCTCTCCGTTTATATATACCTCGCCGTGCACTATACGAATCTTGTCTCCCGGCACTCCGATGACTCTTTTTATCAGAAGCTTGTGCTTCCCGCTGTCGTCCAGGAGGCTGTTTGAGTTTGTCCTGAACA
>JAFWMD010000051.1 GCA_017510725.1 Mogibacterium sp.
CAAAGATCTGGATCGGTAACAGCAACACGGAGAACGCACCTAATTCAGGAACCACATCAGGATCCAGGCAGACGCTGGTAACGGGCGAGGCAGTAAGAGGCGCCGCGCTGATGCTCAGGAAAGCAATGGATGAAGAGGGTGTTACTGAGGATACTCTGGATAAACTGGAAGGCAGAAAGTTCTTCTATGAGTACTTTGAGCCTACAGACAAGCTTGGTTCAGACAAGCCTCATCCTAAGAGCCATATCGCATACGGCTTTGCTACAAACGTGGCGGTGCTTGATGCAGACGGAAAAGTAACCGATATATATGCGGCATTTGATGCCGGAAAGGTAGTGAACCCGCTGTCAATGTCAGGTCAGATAGAGGGCGGAGTATTGATGAGCATGGGATATGCGCTTACTGAGAGCTGGCCTCTCAGGGATTGCGTGCCTACGGCTAAGTACGGAACTCTCGGTCTGCTGCGTGCGACTGATATTCCGGAACTCCATGCGATACATGTAGAAAAGGATGAGCTTCTGGAAGCATCATACGGCGCGAAGGGCGTAGGGGAGATCACATCGATACCTGCGGCACCTGCGATCGCCGGCGCATATTACGCGAGAGACGGAGTCCTCAGAACGAAGCTTCCGCTCGAAAACACATATTACACAAAATCTAAAAAATAATAGTCCTTCACTGACAGGAGGAGCAGCATGAAACTCATTAAAAACGGAAGGATCGCTACGGATACGGAAGTTTTCAATGGCGACATTCTGATTGACGGAGAAAAGATTATTGAAATTGGGGTGGATATATCTGCTGACGGTGCCGAAATAATCGATGCAAGCGGCAAATATGTGATCCCAGGCGCTGTTGACGTACATACGCACATGGATCTTGACGTCGGATTTGCAAGGGCAATTGACGATTTCCATGACGGCACTGTAGCGGCGGCCTGTGGAGGCACTACTACCATAGTGGACCACATGGCCTTCGGCCCCAAAGACTGCAGCCTCTGGCATCAGGTGAATGAATATCATCGCCTGGCAGACGGCAATGCAGTCGTAGACTACGGATTCCACGGAGTCTTTCAGCACCTGCACGGCACAACTCTTGATGAGATGAAGGAGATCAGCGAGAAGGAAGGCATTACAAGCTTCAAGGTCTACATGACATACGACTACAGGCTGCAGGATGATGAGATCTTCCAGGTGCTGAGGGCTGCTAGGGAGGCAGGAATCGTAATAACCGTTCACTGTGAGAACCACGGGGTTATCACGCAGCTAAGGAAGGAATTCGTTGAAGAAGGAAAGACCGAGGCGAAATATCACCCTCTCAGCAGACCTGACAGGTGCGAGGCAGAGGCCGTCAACAGGATGATACATCTTGCCGCGATGGCAGGGGATGCTCCTCTGTATATCGTGCATCTCTCCAGTGCCGAAGGGCTTCACGAGGTGCTGAAAGCGAGAGCTGAGCACAGACCTAATCTCGGCGTAGAGACATGCATACAGTATCTTATACTTACAGATAAGGAATATGAGGATCCGGAGGAGGGACTCAAGGCAATTATGTCGCCGCCTCTCCGCAAGGATCAGGACAGGGAGGAGCTGTGGCAGGCTCTCGCGGACGGTACTATAGATACCGTTGCGACAGATCACTGCCCGTTCCATTACAAGGCCGGAAAAGCCGAGAAACAGTACGGAAAGGATGACTTTACCAAGTGTCCGAACGGAGCTCCGGGAGTACAGGAGAGGCTGATGCTGCTCTTCTCGGAAGGCTTCATGAAGGGACGCATAACTCTTCCTCAGGTTGTTAAATACAGTTCATCGAATCCGTGCCGCATGTTCGGCATGTATCCGCAGAAAGGCAGCCTTGAACCGGGTACCGATGCTGACATAGTCATTATCGATCCTGAAAAGAAGACAAAGATAAATGCTGATTACATCAGAGGCGCTTCAGATTATTCCTGCTACGAAGGCATGGAACTCGAAGGATGCATAGAAAAGGTGTTCCTCAGAGGTGAGGAGATCGTAAGCGAAGGAGAATTCCTCGGAAAGCGCGGCGACGGAAGGTATCTGAAACGTGGAAACAGCATACTTGCAGTATAAAGAAACTGCATAAGGAAGAGACTAAAACTATTTTAGTTTTTATGCCGAAATCTGTTGAATTACCTGGCGACAGGTATATAATAAAATTAATTAAGGTAAGCAAAATATTTTTAAGGAAGATATAACTGAGAAACACAAGGAGAGAAACTATGTCAAAGGCAAAAGAACTTGCAGAAAAACTCGCGAAGCTTAACATCGCAGACATGTATGAGAACGATTTCTTTCTTACATGGGAGAAGACAGATGATGAGATCGAGGCTGTATTCACTGTAGCAGATGCGCTGAGAGATCTCAGGGAGCGCAACAAGTCCACAAAGATCTTCGACTCGGGACTTGGTATCTCGATCTTCCGTGACAATTCAACAAGAACACGTTTCTCATTTGCCAGCGCCTGCAACCTGCTCGGTCTTGAGGTTGCAGATCTTGACGAGAAAAAGTCTCAGATCGCTCACGGTGAGACCGTTCGTGAGACAGCTACAATGATCTCGTTCATGGCAGACGTTATTGGTATTCGTGACGATATGTACATCGGCAAAGGAAATGCTTACATGCATGAGGTCGTAGACTCTGTTACTCAGGCCTTCGAGGACGGCGAGCTCGAGCAGAAGCCGACACTGGTAAATCTGCAGTGCGATATTGACCATCCTACACAGGCAATGGCTGACGCGCTTCACATCATCCATGAGTTCGGCGGAGTAGAGAACCTCAAGGGAAAGAAGATCGCAATGAGCTGGGCATACTCCCCATCATACGGCAAGCCTCTTTCAGTTCCTCAGGGAATCATCGGACTTCTGACACGTTTCGGAATGGACGTTGTTCTTGCTCATCCGGAAGGATATGAGGTAATGAGTGATGTTGTTGAGGTAGCAAAGAAGAACGCAGCTGAATCCGGCGGAAAGTTCTCAATAACAAACGACATGAAGGAAACTTTCAAGGACGCAGACGTCGTATATCCAAAGAGCTGGGCACCTTTCGCAGCAATGGAAGTCCGTACAGACCTCTATGGTAAGGGCGACTTCGACGGCATTGACAAGCTCGAGAAGGAACTGCTTGCACAGAACGCAACACATCAGGACTGGCTCGTAGATGATGAAATGATGAAGCTGACAAAGAACGGCCTCGATACTATCTACATGCATCCGCTTCCGGCGGACATCCAGGGAATCTCCTGTGAGCATGGTGAAGTAACTGCAAAGGTATTCGATCACGCACGTGACTCCCTCTACAAAGAGGCATCCAACAAGCCATACATCATTGCAGCCATGATCTTCCTTGCAAAGGTCAAGGATCCGGTTGCTGCACTCAAAAAGCTTGATGAGGAAGCAAATCCAAGAAGATCATTCTAAAAAGAAGGTAGGATTCAAATGGGTACGAAGAAAATAGTAGTCGCGCTCGGCGGAAACGCCCTGGGCAGCAATCTTGTAGAGCAGATGAGATCCGTGACGGACGCTGTCAAGCCTATCGCTGATCTCATAGAAGAAGGGTATGAAGTGGTCGTTTCCCATGGAAACGGTCCGCAGGTCGGAGTTATACAGGATGCAATGACACTTCTCTCAAGGGAGAATCCTGAGAAGCATCCGCATTTCCCTCTGTCCGTATGCACGGCCATGAGCCAGGGCTATATAGGATATGATATCCAGAACAAACTGAGAGAGGAGCTCCTTGACAGGGGCATCAAAAAGGATGTTACAAGCGTCCTTACTCAGGTACTGGTAGATCCTGACGACCCTGCATTCGATAATCCTACAAAGCCTATCGGCCCATTCCTGACCAAGGAGGAAGCTGAAGCCAAGAAGAAGCTGAGAAATCACGTCTTCATCGAGGATGCAGGCAGAGGCTACAGACGAGTTGTCGCAAGTCCTGAACCGAAAGCGATCATCGAGATCGATACGATCAGAACACTTGCTGACGCAGGCCATATAGTTATAGCTGCGGGCGGCGGCGGTATCCCTGTGACAAAAGCAGAGAACAACCACCTTAAAGGTTCACCTGCAGTAATCGACAAGGACCGCGCATCGGAGCTTCTTGCAGAAGAGCTGGACGCTGACTTCCTGATCATCCTCACAGCTGTTGAGAATGCGATGATTAATTACAAAAAGCCTGGTGAAAAGAAACTCGGTGACATTACCGCTGAAGAGGCTAAGAAGTACATCGCAGAAGGTCAGTTCGCTCCTGGTTCAATGCTTCCGAAGGTAGAGGCGGCTGTAAAGTTCGCAGAGTCAAAGCCTGGCAGAGTAGCTCTTATCACGCTGCTTGAAAAAGCAAGAGAAGGCATACAGGGAAAGACAGGAACCCGCATTCACGCATAATAAAAGCGCGCCTCTCAGAGGCGCGCAGCTTTACTCAGTTTCACTCGCCGGATGATCTGATCTCGTCGAGGTAGCTGTAAAGTGTGTAGGTCGAGATGCCGAAGAACTGGCAGACCTTAGGACCAGACTTGGTTATCAGGAAGGCACCGCGTTCATCGAGGAACCTTATGGCGCGTATCTTCTCATCCTTGCTCATGAGGGCTGTAGGCTTGCCAACAAGCTTTACGCTGTGGTCGAGCAGTTCGTCGAGCAGGTCGGAAACGTTTCCGGATATCGATTCAGGCTCCTGGGCAGGCTGATCCTGGCCGGTAAAGGCGCGGATGGCATCATCCACTGCAACAAACATGCTTATGTCGTAGTTGATGCCCATGAGTCCGATCACTTTCTCATCGTCATCACGGATGAAGAGGGTGGTGGACTTCAGGACTCTTCCGTCAGAAGTCTTCGTCAGGTAGGAGATGCGGTCCTCGATCATTTCAGGGTTTTCCCTCAGAGACTCCAGCACTATGTGCGACGGACCGTCACCTATGGAGCGGCCGGTAACATGACCGTTCTCGATCGTTACGATGGTGTGCTCATGGTTGTCGCCTCTGAGGTCATGGATAACAACTTCGCAGTTGCGGCCGAACTGGCCTGCAAGACCTTTGGCTACATGAGCAGCAAACTCAAATCGTTTATCAGGCTTCATATGATGCTCTCTCTTTCGTATGACGCTTTGACTAATATTAATAATTATTTTATCAACAAAAAAATTTTTACACAATAAAAATAATTCATTAAAGACACGGAGGTAGATAACAATGATTCCGGATTATGAAGCTATAAAGAAAGCCG
>JAFWMD010000052.1 GCA_017510725.1 Mogibacterium sp.
CGTTTGTGCTATAATGGCATCATAAGCTTGAGAACGGAAAAGCAGCCGCTCACAAAGCTTAAGAACATTAAGACCAACGACATTCAGAAGAAGACCGAAAAACTTTTCTTCTTTACTGATCCTTGGATGCCAATGGATCTCGTCATCCGTCTCCCAGCAGTCGAACTTTGTGCGCGACAGAGTCCAGAACTTCGAGAAGTTGAACTCGTAATCCTTCCCCTCGTAGTAGAACTCGCCGAGAAGCTTTCTGTTGAGTGCCAGGAAGAATACCTTCGGCCTTCCGCCTCCGATGTTGAACACGCTGTTCTCAAGCTTCTTTCCAGTGATCATGCTCTTTAGGTTATTTGATGAAAGCCATACCCAAGGACTCGTGAAGTCTCCGCCCCAGTTCTTGTCGGAGTATCCGTTGCAGGTCTCTTCTTTCAGAAGATATTTAACACCGTTAAGTATTATCTCACCCTTGAATGCGGACTTCATGCCCTCTGCGTGCCAGAACATCTCGAATGCGTTTATCTTTCTGAAGAACTTGCTTGCACCATAACCTACATGGAATGCGATCTCCTTGCGGATGTCGAATTTCCAGCTGATCTCTCCTGCATCTGACATCCACTCAGGATGAGCTGCCGCCTCTTCTGGCGTAACTTTGATATGACCTTCCGTATGCACTTCGCTGCACTTGCAGTCATCAGCCACTATGCTGTAAGGAGCGTCGGCATGGATCTGAACGTCCTTAAGAGAGAAGAACCTGTGGAGCTGTCCCTTAGGATCGCCCCAGAAACCGGCATTGACCATGAGGTACGACGGAAGAATGCCGGCTTTCTGCTTTTCAGGATCGTTCCATACGATAACAGGCTCGTCCTCAGCCCACGCCGGGTTGCACGTGAAGAATTCGATGTAGAACGGCTTCTGCTCACCTGTCTCGGCGTTCTCTGCTGTCATTGAATGCCACCACCAGTCATAGCCCTTCTTAGCGAGCGGACCCCTGAGCATCCACTGGTCTCTTGTAATATCATGAATGTTAGCCATGTCGGTCTCCTTTCTATAGTTTGTCTGCGATCTTATTCTCGAGTTCAGCTTTCTTTTTGAGGAAACGTTTCAGTCTGTTTTTCTCAATACCCCAGTAGACAGTTTTTACCTGCGGAACCACCGACATCAGCAGCTTGGACGGTTTCCAGATGCGGCACGGATAGACATGCTTTTTCGCCTTCTCGATCTCGTCAATCATGCGGTCGGCAACGAGTTCCGCTTTCTGTACAGGGAACGGACGTCCTACATCTATGCCGTTACCGCCAACATTGAAGAAGTTTGTAGCCGTCGATACCGGATAGACTGCGGTCACCCTGATATTCTTCGGAGCTTCAAGCCTGATTTCTTCCTGGAATCCCTTCATGGCGAACTTTGTTGCGGTATAAAGAGCATATCCCGGGATCGCCATTTCTCCCATGGCAGAAATCGTAAATGCGAGGTGTCCTTCCCTTCCGTTCAGGTGTTCCAGATACTTTGTGTATGTGTATATCGGTGATATCGTGTTGAGATTGAAGATGTGCTGTATGCGGTCCCAGTCAACATAGTCGAATTTCTCATAATAAGGAGCACCGGCGTTTGCGATCACGATGTCTATCTTATCGAAAATGGACTCTGCCTTCTCGAAGACCTTATCAACACCTTCCTGTGTGCTGACATCGCTGTTGAACAGCGTAACGTTGCTTCCATAACCCTTCAGTTTCTCTATGGTTCTGCTTGTCGCGAGCACCTTATTGTTTTTCGAAGGATCTGCCAGTCTGTCGAGCACCTCCCTGCCTATTCCGCTCGAAGCACCGGTGATCAGGATGCTCTTATCCCTGATCTCATCAAGCTTTCTTTTGTATACCAGTTCTGTTACCTTGCTTATGCCACCCATTGCCGCAGCCTCCTTAACTCTTATATTTCCGGTTTTTTCAGCTTTGACTCCGGTCCCTTCTTTCCCCTTTCCTATATTCATTACAGTATCATAGGCGCTGTGGCAGGCATGAGCGATGGTGCCGCTCTTTTCTGCATCACCTACGCAGTAAACATTGCTTACACCAAGTTCTTTCAGTTTATCTGACAGCGTAGTCTGAGGTCTGACGCCCATGGCCAGCACCACATAATCCGCGTACAGCTTCTGCTGTTTCCCACTCTCCCTGTCCTCAACGATCACTCCGCCGTCTTCGATGGAGCAGAGTTTTGTCTTTGTCATGAAAACAGTGCCGTATGGACTTATCCTCTCCATCTCATCATCGATCAGCTGGAACCATGCTCCCGGAGCGATGTCATCAGCCATCTCGACCACAGTAACCCTGTTGCCATGTTCATTGAGGAACTCTGTAGTTTCAAGTCCGGTCATACCGGAACCTATTACCACGACTTTGCTGTTCTTTATGGAAGCATTCCCGAGCAGCAGATCCGGTGCCGCCATGACATTTTCCCTGTCAGTTCCCGGAATGGAGCGCGGTCTCAGAGGAGTT
The DNA here is from genome assembly GCA_017510725.1 of Mogibacterium sp. GTDB lineage: Bacteria > Bacillota > Clostridia > Peptostreptococcales > Anaerovoracaceae > Crickella. The sequence continues at coordinate 2,487 of JAFWMD010000052.1, forward strand.
CCTCCGGTAGCGCAGATGACTGCGTACGGTTTTTTTGCCTTGATTTGCTCTGCTGTGAGCTCCCGGCCAAGGAATACCTTTACGCCTTCTTTTTTTGCAGCAGTCATAAGGTCTTCAATGGCCCAGTACAGCCTCTCCTTGTGGCTGCCGGATGATGCTGCTATGACCTGTCCTCCGGCTTTATCAGCCTTCTCGTACAGTTCGACGTCAAATCCCCTCATGGCCATGGTTTTCGCAGCCGTGAGGCCGGCAGGACCCGCTCCGATGACTATCACTTTGCGTCCCTGCCCGTCTTTTGGCATGTTATAGTAAAATCTCTCGTTGGCGATGCTCATGTTGAGTGCGCATTCGCCCGGCTTGCCCTCACCCGCATTAGTCATAAACGATCTGATACAGTTGAGACAGCCTATACATCTCTGTATGTCTTCAGGATGTCCGGACTGAGCCTTCTCAGGCCAGTGCGGATCGCAGATGAACGCTCTGGCAGATGCCACAAAGTCCTGATACCCTTCCTCGAGCTGCTTCTCAGCCTGCTCCGGAGTCCTGATGACATTGGCAGCGACAACAGGTATACTTACAGTCTCCTTTATTGCCTTCGCCAGATGCTTGCGCCAGCCCGGCTCATAAGTCGTAGGCTCGAGCCAGCAATTGTAAGTGTCATAATTTGCGCTGGATACGTTGATGGCGTCAACACCGAGCTCTTCAAGCCTTCTGGCGATCTTCTTTCCGGTTTCCAGTCCATAGCCTTCGCCCGGTTTGCCTATCCTTTCCATCATCTCATCAACAGTGAGACGCACCATAAGCGGATAGTCTTTTCCGCAGCGCTCCTTGATCCCTTTGACTATTTCCTCAAGGAATCTCATTCGGTTCTCCAAGCTGCCGCCGTATTCGTCCTTCCTGTGGTTGGTATAAGGTGACAGAAACTGCTGGATCAGATATCCGTGAGCTCCGTGGAGTTCAACGATGTCGACTCCCGCCTTTTTACACCTCTCCGCAGCATCGATGAAATCCTGCTGCAGCTTATGGATCTCCCTTTTGCTCATGGCATGCATGCGTGCTGCTCCATGCGGAGCCAGAGGCTCATCAGAAGGTGCCTGCACAGAGAAGCAGATCCCTTTCTCTTCCATGTTAAGCAGCACCGGCGTGCACTTATACATCAGGTCCATGAACTTCGGCACACGCTCAGCTACGGGTATCACTGCAGGAAGCGAGTTGATTGAACTCGCAAGGCCCTGCCTGCCCGCATGATGAAGCTGGATCGCCAGCTTTGCTCCATGGCTGTGAAGCTTTCTTACCATCTCACGCATGGGCTCTATGTGGTAATCATGGCTCATGGCGAGCTGCGTATATGTAGCCGCTCCCGCCATGTCGTTGACTCTGCAGATACCCGGAATGATAAGGCCAACTCCCCCCTTTGCCCTTTCTTCGTAGTAATCCGAGAGTCTCGGTGTAACCTTGCCGCTCGGTTCGCCTAAGCTGAACTCTGCAGCTGTCATTACTATCCTGTTTTTTATCTCCACTGTCCCAATATTCATAGGTGAAAACAGCATGTCGTACATAGGTTTTTCCTCCCGATGAATATAGTTAAATTGTCACTTTCATTATACAACAATCGCAGTATACAGTTGACAAATAAAAAACCGGAGCGGAATTTCAGTTTTCGCTCCGGAGTCAGTGTTTTCAGTATTACAATCTGTTGTCACGCGGCATTGAATCGTAGTGCTTCATCATTGGTTTTTCTATCAGCTTTACCGCTTTGGTATCAAGGTTGAACCAGTAGATGATCACAGTCAGGATAAAAAATCCCGATAACGCGCAGATAATGTTTCGTATAGCTTTCATGTCCTGTCCTCCCTACCAGCTTTCGTCATCATCGAAATCAACAAGTGATGCATCCAGCGGCTCCTCGTTCATTACACTCTGCATAAAAATGTTCACATCATTCCGCATCTCACGCCGTGTAATGGAGGTCGGGTCCATAAGGTCCTGCCTTACACGCACCATCGGAATTCCGCGTTTGAGAGCACCTTCTTCGAAGAGTCCGTTTATGGCTCCGACACCCTTGCAGGATATCTGGTCAAACATGATTATCATGTCGGCGTTGTACTCTTCGTACTTCTCCCAGAGGCTGTCAAGCATTACCTCATTTCCGCCCTTTGTATGGGCGCGCATGGTAGATGTCTGATAATGATCTGCCAGCCCGCGAAGCATGCTCTCATGACTGCCTGTGTCTATAAGATCCGTACCGTGGATGTCTATCATTTCGCAGACTGACTCTATACCCCAGCAGTTAAGGAGCCAGTTGTTAAAGTTGGCGTAATTATTGCAAGGCGTATTCCAGAGTACTGCGCGGTGGCGTATGGTCTTCGGGCATTTGCCGGCAGCTACCTGCCTGCGCAGTATCCTGTTGACCTTAATGTCGTTCTTTAGTGCAAGCGCTTCGCCCGCGACTGCCTGATGCTCAAATATGCGGTAGAGCCAGGCGGATGATCCGGTATGAGGCGGTATATCTGTCCGGTTCATGTCCCATTTCTCAAACTTGCATTCGTTCTGCCTGTTCCAGATCTCGCATCCCTCTTTGAATGCCTCCCAGTCGAACCTGCAGCCTGTGTGTTCCTCAAGGAATTCAATCGCAGATTTGATTTCTTCGACAGCATAATCCTGCACCTCTTCCTTCTTTCCAGCGGAGCGGCACATTCAGCACCTGCGACGGGAGTCCTATGCGGCGCTCCTGCAGCATGGTTGTCATGATGCTTCCGTCACAAGGCATGTTGGATGTAAGCATGCAGCATCCAATCTTAGGGAAGTCATCTTCGATCGCCAGACCGGCCTCAAATGATGGTAACGGGCATACATCAGCCGGCAGCCCGTAAAGCTCGGACTGCTCGATGTAATGCACCGGGCTGTGCTGATTGATGAGAGAAGGCAGGTACATCGGGTATTCCTGAAAGAGTATCATCTTGCAGTCAGGGAAACCCTTGCCCAGAAGATTCGGGAGTAGTTCGTCAACGCAGATGATCTTCCTGTTTAGCTCCTCAGCCTTTTTACTGTCCGGATGCAGGTGCATGTCGGCATTAAAGATGGTAGTGAGAGTTTTTGTGACATCACTGGCCAGATAGTTAAGATTATTTCTGGCACCCCTCAGGCCGGCGCCTCTCTGCCCTTCGCACAGTCTGTCGAAGAACGACGGCACTGTAAGATACGAGAACATCCATCTGTACCTGAACAATGCCTTTACATTCTGAACCGGATGAGCAGCTGCCCATTTTATAAGTATACCCCAGAGGCGGCACCACTGCAGGTAGTCGTATGCAGTGTCACGTCCTCCGCGCCACTCTCTGTGTTTCTGTATTGCGTTCTTATCTTTCAGATTGTCAGCTGCGCCTTTTTTCTTTTTCATTTTGCACCGCCTCCTTTCTGAAGTTTCTTGATCTCAAGGCTCTCTACGAATGCCTGCATACGGGTCGCAAGCTGGCCCGAGCCCCTGACCACATATTCACGGTCGATTCCCAGCGTAGGGATGCCGTACTCTTCCTGCATCACCTGGGTGTTGAGAGTACGCTCGTATCCCCAGAAATCGCAGAACTTGGCCTGCTCTATCACTATTCCGTCCGCGTTGTATTCACGGACAAGATCGCGTATAGTATCGCGCCGCTGCATTATCTTTTCCTGTGACATGAATCGCGGACACTGGTTTGTCTCCAGATAGAAGCGGCATACCTGATCCAGCGCCGGCTCGTCTTCTGTAAGCGGGATCTGCTGACGCCCCGGAATGGAGCCAAAGCAGTACCTGTCTGCCGCAACGTAGCAACGGGCATTCTCCATTATCTCCGAAAAACCGTAATCGTCAAGTTCGCTGCCGACCACTACGACACGAGCCCTCCAGCGGTTCTGCACATCCGCTTCCCTGGATCGGAGATCTTCGAGAGTCTCCCTAAGATAAGGGAGTATGCGGGATGTAGGGCTCGCATAGCTTATAAGTGACAAAATGTGGAATTCCGTCGGAGTGATCCTCGGATTATCTTCCTTGCGCATCTCAGATATCTCTTCGAATATGGCACACATCTCGTTATGCTCCTTCACGGCTGCACGGATGGCTTCATCTGAGATATCAACTCCATAGTTTTCCGAGAGCGGCTTCAGCAGGTGCTCCCTGATCTGATCAGTATATAGCTTATTCCCGTGCGGACTTATCTTCAGCGGAGCATCTATTATGCCCCAGCCAAAGCGCGGGTTGTTTATGAGCTCAAGATCACGTATGTTCTCAATTACCCTGACCATCTGCTGGCAGGTATCCGAGCTGGCATAGAAGTCGAGATAATTCATGCCGCCTTCAAAAGCTCTTTCAAAAAGAGCCCGCGTATATCCGCAGATGAAGCTCGACATATAGTACTGGCTTATGTCCAGCGATCCGGTGTTAGGCGCGCGCAGGCGTACTGAAAACGCTTTTCCGCAGTTGAGCAGCACTTCAGGCACATAGTAGCATGTGTATCCGACAGCTACTCCTCCCGCTTCCTTCTCCTGCAGCACAAGCTCATTTGCTGTCTGCTCCAGAAGGTCTTCATAGTAATGAATGTGCTTAAGATCTTTCATATCAGTTTCCCTCGTCCTTTATCAGAGCCGAAACAGAAATACATGCTATTATTATGACCGCGCCGGCGATACCTGCTGCGGACAGTTTCTCTCCGAGAAGTATGAAAGAGAACACCGCAGTCATTACCGGACAGAGGCTCTGCAGAAGCGACACTTCTCTGTCGCTTATCTTAGTCAGCGCAAGGTTCTGCAGCAGATATCCCAGGAATGTGCACAGGATGGCAAGATACAGTATTATCAGCCACGCCTTTGGCGTTGCAGACCCCGCATGCACACCACCTTCCACAATCAGGCTGCCTGCGAAAGCTATTGCCGCAGAGCATCCTGCCTGAAGGGCCGTCATGGAGACAGGATCGACCTGATCCAGATACCTGCCCGTGAACACCAGCGTAGCCGCTACCAGAGCAGCAGCAAGGAGCGCCAGTATTTCACCTGCGCCGAATCCCGATAATCCTCCTTTTACACACAGCAGGTACATGCCCGGAAGCACAAGCACCTGTGCAGCTATATGCTGCCATCTGTATCTCTTTCTGTAAGCGATAAATGCCAGCGCAGGTGTCATGACCACCGCAAGTGATCTCAGGAAGGCAACTGAAGTTGCTTCAGTCATATTCAGAGCGATATTGTTCAGAATATAGCTCAGCGCAATGCAAAGTCCGGGTATAATCCAGGCCTTCACAGGTACGCTTTTTACCGTGCGCATTATCCGCTTTCCGAAAATGGCAATACAAAACACGAATGCGATCGTATAACGGACTGTCATCATCGAATAGACGGGAACAATTTCAAACGCGATCTTGGATATAGGATCGCCGAACCCGTAGACCAGGGACTGGATCACGATAAGCATTTCCGCCCCGAATCTGTATGAATTTTTCTCTTTTCCAATACCTTTTTCCATGAATCCACGCTCCTAAAGCTCACCGTCCCATGGTGTCGCTGTAAATGAATAGTCTTTGGCAGCCCCGAGGCCGTCGTTCAGCTCAGGTGCGTATTTATCGAAGAAGTTGTCGTGGTTCAGATTGAATCTCAGTGTCTGCCCTTCTCCCGCCTGAATGTCGCCGCATACGAAAGCTTCTCCTTTTGGAGCTAGTCCAAATGTCTTATCGTAGTAGCAGATTCCATCATATATAGCCTTCCGGCCGTCGCTTATGACCAGATGGAATCTGTCGCCATAACAGAATCCGCAGATCTCCTGAAAATCTTTTGTGGTTATATTCACCCTGAGACATCCGAAAGCCTTCTCCATGTCGTAGAAACCGGCGTGAGCGTATCCCTTGCGAACTACAGTCTCTACATTTGTGAGCGTATGTGTGATTATTTCGGATACCGGGTATTCAGGTCCTACCTCTTCATAAGTAATAACGCCTGATGCCAGCCGGGCAGCAGTATATGAGTAAACATCGCGGCCATGATATATATAGCAGTTTTCGCTCCCGGGCAGCCTGTTTACCGATTCGTCTATCCTGCGGATTTCCGTGACCATGTCTCTGAGCATGGTCAGGGTACCGTTATCAGGTGTAACTATGTAGCTTCCGTTACTGAGCTTTGCAACACATGACCTTCTGTCTGTACCTACTCCGGGATCAACGACCGATACGAATACCGTTCCGGAAGGCCAGTAAGGCACTGCACCGCTGAGACTTGCCGAGGCGGCTATCGTGTTGAAAGCTTCTATATAGTGGTCAAAATCGTAGACCGGAACTTCGGGGTCGACAGACCTGATGACTCCTGCCATCACGCCTCCCCCTCCGTTGCCGAAGTCAGTCTGAAGTACTACAGTTGGTTTCATTCTGAACCTCCCGTTTTTATATAAATGGATTCCAGAAACGGCTGCCGTTGATCACGTTGTATGCCACAACGAATGCCATCATGCCTATCCCGATTGCAATAGTCAGATAATCTCCTGCCCTGAAAGGCCTCGACATTATCCATGTCCTCCGCTTCTGCGTGCCGAATTTACGGAGTTCCATAGCGTTTGTTATGACTTCTATCTGCTCGACACTTCCAAGAATGAGCGGAAGCACCAACGAGGCTGCGGCCTTGATGCGCTTTAAGAGGCTTTCTTTATTACTCATTTCTATGCCTCTTGCCTGCTGGCATCTGGATATATCTATGAATGATGAAACCGTATCCGGTATGTACCTGAGCGCAAGCGCAAATGAATAGCTGAAACCGTACGGAATGCCTATCCTGTTCATAGATGCCGCGAGTTCACTCGGCTGCGTAGATCCGATAAAGACCAGAATTATAGGTATGGTCGACAGATATTTCAGTATTACATTGAACTGGTACAGCAGCTGCTCTTTGGTTATAGTGAACCTGCCCCAGATCGATACTATAAGATTTCTGGTGCCGTAGAGCTCAACGCCGCGTTCAGGGTTGAACACATAAATCAGAACTGCGTTCAGAAGCATGAAGCACAGCAGGAAATACAGCAGACCCTTCTGCTCCGAAAGCCTGAGTCTCGACAGCCTGAATGCCACTGCACCAAGGATCGTAGCTCCCAGCAAAAACGGTGTATTGAAAGTGATCATCGTAGAGCATATCCACATCAGCAGGCAGAACAGCTTTGACGCGCCGTTCAGGCTGTGTACGGGAGACTTGCGCTCGATGTAGTTAAGAAGCTTCATGAGCGCACCTCCCTGTCATAGTTTATGAAGTGCTGTACGAATTCAGAAGGATCATCTATACCGCACATCAGCGCCAGATGATAAAGCGAAGTCTCCTTGAGTGACGCTTTTTCAGTTATCCGGGGATTTGTCAGTATCGCAGCTGAAGTATCGTCTGCGATTATGCGGCCGTCAGTAAACACGAGAGCCCTCTCTGCGTATTCAAGCATGAGGTGCATGTCGTGTGTGATCATTATTATTGTAATACCCCTCGAGTTGATATCCTTGAGGAACTCCATGATGTCCGTGTAATGCCTGAAGTCCTGGCCGGCAGTCGGCTCATCGAGAATGATGATATCCGGATCGAGCGCGAGTATGGACGCTATCGTTACCCTCTTCTTCTGACCATATGACAGCGCGGAGATCGGCCAGTTGCGGAACTCATAGAGGCCGCATATCTTCATTGTGCTTTCGACCTTCTCCCGGATCGCATCTTCATCAAAGCCTCTCATCCTGAGTCCCAGAGCGATCTCGTCGAATATCATAGTCTTTGAGATCATCTGGTTAGGGTTCTGCATCACGTAGCCGACCCTGTCCGCGCATTCCTTGATGCTGAGTGTCAGGAGGTCCTCGCCCATCAGCGCCATTGTGCCGGTACAGCCCTTCTCAAAGCGGCAGATCACCTTGGCAAGTGTCGATTTGCCTGCCCCGTTACGGCCTACTATTGCCATCAGCTCGCCTCTGTGCACTTCAAGGTCTACCCCTTTCAGCGTAGGCGGCCTGTCCTCATATGCAAATTCAAGGTTTTTAATATCCAGTATGGTATCGGTCTTTGGCTCCGGTTTTACTGTCGGAGTACTCTCATGCCACCTTCTTAACAGGTCCTTGTCTTCATATGTCAGGATTATGGATCGTATGCTGTGAGGCAGTTTGTCTTCTGTGATCTCTATTCCGGCGTACTTGAGAGCTGTAATGTAAAGGGGTTCCCTTATACCGCCCTCGATGAGCATGCTGGATGAAAGCAATGCGTCAGGTGTACCGTTGAAAACAATTCTTCCATTCTCCATGAGTATGATGCGGTCCATTTCGATATGGAGCACGTCTTCAATACGGTGCTCAACAACTATGACGGTCGATCCGGTCCTGACTGCCACATCATCGATGAGCTCCATTGCGGTTTTGCCAGTCGCAGGATCAAGGTTTGCAAGAGGTTCATCAAACAGCATGACTTCGACATCGTCAACAAGTATGCCTGCGATGCCTGTGCGCTGTTTCTGGCCTCCTGACAGGTCAGTAGGTGCATATTCGAGGTGATCCGAGATGTCAACGATCTCCGCTGCCCTGTGCACGCGCTCCACCATCTCTTCCCTGACTATACACTCATTTTCGAGCGCAAAAGCAATGTCCTCCAGAACAGTCATGCCAATGAACTGGGCATCACTGTCCTGAAGGACTGTACCTACAGTATTCGAAATCCGGGAGATGCTCTGCGATGAGCTCTCCACTCCTTTTATCTTCAGAGATCCTTTGATCTCTCCCTTATATGAAAACGGTATAAGGCCGTTTATACAGTTCACCATTGTGGACTTTCCGCATCCGGAAGGACCCGCAATAAGCACCTTCTCACCTTTGTGAATGGTGAGATTGATATCATAGAGGGTCGGCTCCATCTGCGCATTATACTGGAAGGAGAAGTCCCTGAATTCGATTATAGGTTCTCCTTTTTCCAAACTAGTCCTCCTTGGTCAGGGATCCTTTCTGTGCCCTGGAAGCAGCGTATGCCTTGCAGAGAATGCCGCCGACTACGATCGATGCGATCATTCCGCTGATGCCGACGAACAGGCCCTGGATAAACACGAGGTTTGCAGGCTCAGCATAGATGAGGATATCTCCGATAGGTGCCAGCACACCCCAGCAGAGTACGCAGCTGACTATCGAAACGATCGTGAAGCGGATGAATTCCTTCTTTCCAAAGAATCCGTCTTCGAGATTTATACCCTTGCATCCAAGTCCCACGAAAAGTCCATAAAGACCTGTTACAACTACCCATGTCCACCATACGCCCCAGCCTGCGGTAAGGTCTACGAGCAGGTTTCCGAGAAATCCTCCTACGAATCCTACAGCAGGTCCGAACAGCACAGCGAAGAATGCGACTACAGCTGCATAAATGCTCAGTGTTGTGTCAGGAAATGGCGTAGGGATTGCTACGAAACGAAGCAGCACAAATACGAGGGCTGCCAGTATTGCTGATGCAACGACGTTTCTGACTGTTTTCATTTTGATTGTCTCCTTTTGATTTATCTCACCAGTCCGATATTTACAACGTATTAATTTTACCATTCATGAAGCTTTACTGGCAACTTGAAAAGAGAGGCCGGAGATATTCTCCGGCCCGGGATCCATATCTTATTTTTGCTTATATGGCCTTCTCCGTTTCCTTGTCAAACAGATGAATCTTATCAACATCTATCGCGAGTTCGATGTTCTCTTCTGCCTTCCTGGCATATCTTGCCGGGACTCTTGCAATCATTTTCTGACCGGCATACTCGAGGTACAGATAAGACTCTGAACCCATCATTTCGTCAAGGTCGATGTATGCTTTGATCGCGTTGCCTTCCTTGAAAAACGATGACTCTGCGTGAAGGTCTTCAGGCCTTATTCCAAGTACGACCGTCTTTCCCTCATATGCTGCAAGTTCAGGCTTGTCAGAAACCACCTTAGCATCTCCGAAACAAAGGGCATATCCGCCGTCTGCCTTCCTTACCTGTGCATCTATGAAGTTCATCTGCGGCGAACCTATGAAACCTGCTACAAAGATATTGCACGGATGATCATAGAGATTCTGCGGTGTGTCGAACTGCTGAACGATACCGTCCTTCATTACGCAGATGCGGTCTCCCATCGTCATCGCCTCTGTCTGGTCGTGAGTTACGTAGACGAATGTGGTGCCAAGTCTTTTATGCAGCTTGCTGATCTGCGATCTCATCTCTGTCCTCAACTTTGCATCCAGATTCGAAAGAGGTTCGTCCAGAAGGAATACTTCAGGATCACGCACCATGGCTCTTCCGAGCGCTACTCTCTGTCTCTGGCCGCCCGACAGAGCTTTAGGCTTTCTGTCAAGATAAGGCTCCAGACCGAGTATCTCAGCTGCCCACTGTACCTTTTTCTTCATTTCATCCTTTGGAACCTTTGCAAGTTCAAGGGCAAATGTCATGTTCTTGTAAACACTCAGATGCGGATAAAGTGCGTAGTTCTGGAACACCATAGCGATGTTTCTGTTCTTAGGTGCAACAGCGTTCATGAGCTTGTCGCCGATGTACAGTTCGCCGTCCGTGATGGACTCGAGGCCTGCGAACATTCTCAGCGTCGTTGACTTTCCGCATCCGGAAGGACCGACCAGTACCACGAATTCCTTATCCCTGATCTCGAGGTTGAGATCAGGAACAACGGTGACCCCGTTGTCGTATGTTTTAACTACATTCTTGAATGTAATACCTGCCATGTCTTTTCTCCTTATGCTATTCCTTGACTCCGCCAAGCGCCACACCTGCAACGATGTACTTGGAGAGAGCTATATATACTATGATGATCGGGACTATCGCGATCGTTATGAGCATGTATACCTTGCCCATATCGAACTTCAGGAAGTCCGCACTTCTGAGAGCTGCTATCAGTATCGGCAGCGTTTTCTTGCTGTTATCTGAGATGACCAGTGCCGGAATGAAGTAGTTGTTCCAGCTTGATACGAATGCGAATATCGCCTGTACGGCCAGTGCCGGTTTCATAATTGGTATGACTACCCTGTTGAATGTATGGAATTCACTGGATCCGTCTATTCTCGCAGCTTCCACAAGCTCCAGAGGCAGGCTCGACTGCATGTAGCTGTACATGAAGTAGAACACCGCAGGTGCAGCAATCGATGGAAGGAACAGCGGGTAGAGCGTGTTCAGCATGCCCATCTTGGTGATCAGGTTGATGAATCCCATTGCAGATACCTGTGTAGGCATTACCAGGATCAGCATTATGAATACGAACGCCGGTTTCTTCAGCTTGAAGTCATACGCATACAGTCCGTAAGCCGTGAGCGCCGAGAAGTATGTAGCAAGTATTGCCGACAGCGATGACACTATGAGACTGTTCTTTATACCGGATATTACCGGTATATTCGCATCATTGAGCACACTTTTGAGGTTCTTCATGAACGAGTGTCCCGGGATGAACGAGAAACCCTTCTGGATCTGCGGATGGCTTCTTGTAGCGTTTACTATCAGTATGTAGAAGAAGAACAGGCACAGGAATGTAAGTAATATCAATACGATGTAAGCTATGACCGTTCTTGCATGTGAAGGCTTCTTATCCATTGATGGCCTCCTTTCTCGGTTTGAACCTGTCTCTCTTTCTGATGCGCTTGCTGTCATCATCTGCATTCAGCGTGAAGTACACAGCCAGACAGAGGACTGCGGCTATTATGAACAGTATCACTGATACCGCGCCTGCCATTCCGTAGTTCTTGCTGAACAGGTGATTGTTCAGATACATGATGAGCGTCATCGACGTACGGTCTGGAGTTCCCTTTCCGTTAGTCAGGATCTGAGGTACATCGAACATCTGGAGTCCGCCTATCATCGAGGTGATCAGAACATATATGAGTATAGGTCTTATCATCGGAAGCGTGACCCTGAAGAATGTCTGTCTCGGTGAGCATCCGTCGAGCTCTGCCGCTTCGAAGAGTGAAGGATTGATACCCATGACCGCTGCCATCAGCAGTATCGTGGTATTTCCGAACCACATCAGGAAGTTCATTAGTCCGACCAGTCCGCGTGTTCCCCATACCGACGACAGGAATCTGAAAGGCTTAGCAATTATTCCCATGGATATCAGAGTGCTGTTAACCGGGCCATTGTCAGAAAACAGTGCAAAGAACAGCATCGCGAAAGCCGAAGCCATTATCAGGTTTGGCATGTAGATCACGACCTTGAAGAACTGCTTTCCTTTGATCCTCAGACGAATGTCAGTGAACCACGCTGCCAGCAGAAGTGATATCAGTATCTGCGGAATGAATCCCAGTATCCACATGATAATTGTATTCCCGGCATACTTGCCGAAATCTGCTTCGAACAACGCGGCATAATTGTCGAAACCTACAGGATTAGGTCCGATTATCTTAAGACCGCTGCGATAGTACTCAAAGAAGCTGTAGTATATCGTCTGTATAAGCGGTATGAACTGGAAGATCAGAAATGCGATGAAGAACGGTGCTATGAACAGGTAGCCGTACTTCGCATAACTGACTTCATTGCCTTTGACTTTTTTCATTCTCTCCTCCTGTTGATCGCTGTTTATATACTGTAGGCGGATCACATCAGTGCCCCCGCATATTTTATCTCTGCCCCAATGTCATGGAGGCACAGGTGTCATACACCTACTTAATAAATATGGGGTGACCGAAGTCACCCCATAAATTGTACTCCGGAGAGATTATTCCGGCCAGTTAACTGACTCGATTTCAGGGAATTTTTCCTTGATTGTCTTTTCGAAGTTAGCCTTGGCACCATCCATGTCAACGTTGCCGTCGAAGTAATCCTTGAATGCGCCCTGGATGCCTTCGTTGCAGCCCTGATCATAAGGACCTGCGTTGCTCATGTCGATGTTCTTAGCTGCCTCTACGAAGAGAGCGATGTGGTTCTGTCCGCCGAGGAAGTCCGAACCGAAGTTAGGATCATCAGCGATTTCCTGCATAGCAGACTGGTTGTTTGTGTAGTCCTGTGTATCAAGAGTGATCTTCTTCATGATATCAGCATTGCATGTGAGCTGCTTCATAACGTCAGCTACGAGCTCTGTGTTGTCTGTACCTGCTGCTGCGCAGATCCATGTGCCGCCCCAGTAGTATGGCTCTGGTCCATAGCATACTGCGTAGTCGCCGAAGATTCCGTTGCCGACTTCCTGAGCTCCGTCCGGATCAGCAAGTGAGTTGCCGAGGAGTGTGAAGTTGATGCCCCATGTGGAGTAGAAGAATCCGAATACCTTTCCTTCCGGACCCTGGTCAGCTGCCCACTCAGGTGCCCACAGTGATGTCTTGTTGTTGTATCCCTTGTCAGTGAAGTCCTTTGTCTGCTCAACCCACTTCATGATGTTGGCGTCAACATTGACTGCTGTTCCGTCAACCCATGGTGCGGATACGTTGTTGGAGAATGTACGATATGAATCATCATATCCGGAGAGCATCTTGTAGCCCTTTGCTGCAGCCTGCTCAGCTACTGCATTGAACTTATCCCAGTCAGCGAGAGCTGCCTGTACTTCATCAGGATCATCTGTTCCGAGAACATCCTTTGCGATGGATCTTCTGTAAGCGAAGAGTCCCGGTGTAGCCTGCCATGTTGTTCCCTTCTGAGCGCCGTTGGAATCAGTTACGATATCCTTGGTGTACTGATACTGTTCAGCCATGTCGGCATCTGTAAGTCCGAGCTCCTTAACGTCTAATGTATAGTCGGAGTCTACATACTTAAGTGCGTAGTCTGCCTCTACCAGGAAGATGTCGATCTTGTCATCAGCTGCTGCGCTTTCCTGTGCGAGAAGTGCTGCATCCAGCTTGTCCTGATAGTTCATGCCTTCGTTAGGGTTGATGGTCCACTTAACGACTGTTCCATCTTCAAGTGTTGTTGTCGACTTATCCTCAGCAACTTCAGTTACTCCTGGATAATAGTCGTTGAAACGGCTCTGGAATTCATCGTTCCAGCACCAGATATTGAGTACCTTTCCAGCCTCAGCTGCTGCATCACCGCCGTCGCTGCTGCCACCGCCACCACATGCTGTCATACCGAACATCATGGCTGCTGCAAGTGCGATACTCAGGAATGCTTTGAATCCCTTCTTCATAGTTATCCTCCTTGAAAATACTTCCGTGGTTTATTTATTTACCCACTTTCTGACACTGTTTCCGCTAAGAAACTCCCCCGACACCATGATCTGTTCGGCTACACTCGTGCCTTCAATCGCTTCCACAAGCTTGCGGACCGATTCCTTTCCTATTTTGTCAGCGTTCTGATACCAGGTAGTCAACCTCGGATTAAGTATCTTCGAAAGATTGATGCCGTCATATCCGCATACACTTATGTCATCCGGTATGCTCAGTCCTCTTTCGAAGATCTCGGTCTGCCCTCCTATATAGGAGAAGTCATCAGGAAACATGATCGCCGTTGGCGGTTCTTCCAGATCGAGCAGTGCCGCTGTCGCCTTCCTTACAGATTCAGCATCGTGGTATCTGGCTTCAGCCATGTACTCAGGAGGTGTTTCGATACCGTATTCCTTCATGGCACGGTTGAATCCTCTGATACGCTTCTGCGTTACCAGTGTGCGTTCGCCGTGGATGAAAGCGATCCTTCTGTGTCCCTGCTCAGCCAGATAGGAAGCCAGTCTGTATGATCCCTCCTGGTTGTCTGAGACAATAGAGCTGAGGTTGTCGAATGAATAGTCGATGGTAACCACCGGTACATCACTCCTGACAAGCTCGAGCACTTCCGGGTTCTGGAAGTCAACGCTCGCTATCACGACTCCATCGCAGTTCCTGTACTTGCAGTGCTGCAGGAATGACATCTTTTGTCTGCCTATATTATTGCTGATAAAAGTGATGTCATATCCGTTGGCCTCGGCCTCTTCCTTTACGCTGTTAAGGATGAGTGAGAAGAACTCGTGTGTCAGACCGCTCATGGTGTCATCGACAAACAGCACTCCGATATTGTGCGATTTGTTTGTCTTGAGCAGTCTGGCCGCAGCATTCGGCATGTAATTGAGCTTACGTGCCGTTCGCTTGACCAGCTCTACTGTTTCGGGACTTATTTCAGCATATCCGTTCAGCGCCTTCGAAACAGTGGCCGGGGAAACGCCGCATTCCTTGGAGATATCTTTTATAGTTACCATGTTATTTCCTTTCTGCAGCATTCCAGCGAAAACGTGCGAATACGTTTTCGTGGCTTCATTTTAATTTACTAAAACGTTTTCGTCAATACGTTTTCGTAAAATTTTTATAAATTTTTGTCTGAAATGCTTTTTTGTTACGCTTTTTTTAGATTATACACTATTTTTTCAATTTGTCCTTTACAAATTACACCTTTTACCCATATAATATGCTTAAGTTTACGAAAACGTATTCGCTAATAAGGGAGCGCTATATGAAATTCGGTTTTTTCGACGATTTAAATAATGAATATGTAATAACAACGCCCGAGACTCCCCTTCCGTGGATCAACTACCTCGGATCACAGGATTTCTTCAGGCTGATATCAAACACATCCGGAGGCTACTGCTTCTATAAGGATGCAAAGCTGATGAGGCTCACCCGCTATCGCTACAACAACAGCCCGATGGACAGCAACGGACATTACTTTTATATAAAGGATGGAAACTGCATATGGAATCCGGGCTGGCAGCCGGTGAAGACCCATCTTGATTCTTACAGATGCAGACACGGTCTCGGCTATACCGTATTTGAGAGTTCAAAGAACGGTCTCGATGCTGTGCAGGAGGTATTTGTACCTCTTCATGAGAACTGCGAGCTCACAAGAGTCACGTTGATGAACCGCTCTTCTGAGACCAAAGAGATCGATCTGTACAGTTATGTAGAGTTCTGTCTCTGGGATGCGCAGGATGACGCCTCCAACTTCCAGAGGAATTTCTCCATCGGTGAAGTCGAGGTAGAGGGAAGCACTATATACCACAAGACAGAATACCGTGAACGCAGAAACCACTACGCGGTCTTCTATGTAAACAAGGATATATGCGGATTCGATACAAGCCGTGATGAGTTCGTCGGAATTTATAACGGAGCAGACAAGCCTCGCGCAGTTGAGGCCGGTACAAGCTATGACAGCGTGGCTCATGGCTGGGCTCCTGTCGGCAGCCACCATCTGAAGTTCTCACTTGAACCGGGCAAGATCTTCACATGCATCTTCATTCTAGGATACTGCGAGAATCCGTATTCAGAAAAGTTCTCGGCGCCCGGGATCATCAACAAGACACCTGCGGACAGACTTATATCGCTTTTCGGTACTGACGACCAGTTTGATGCTGCCTTCCACGCGCTCAGATGTTACTGGAAAGACCTTCTTTCAACTTATAAGGTCACTTCCGGAAACGAGAAGCTCGACAGAGCTGTTAACATATGGAACCAGTATCAGTGCATGGTAACTTTCAACATGAGCAGGTCGGCCAGCTACTATGAAAGCGGTCTCGGACGCGGCATGGGATTCCGCGATTCCTGTCAGGACCTTCTCGGATTCGTGCACCTGATACCTGAAAGAGCACGCGAGAGGATAATCGACATCGCGAATACGCAGTTCCCTGACGGAAGCACTTATCATCAGTATCAGCCTCTTACCAAGCGTGGCAATCTGGCAGTCGGAAGCGGCTTCAATGACGACCCTCTATGGCTGATCGCAGGTGTCTCTGCATACCTTAAGGAGACCGGAGACTTCAGCATACTCGACGAGCAGTGCACATACGACAACAACGAGAATGACAAGTCCTCCCTTCTTGACCATCTCAGGAAGAGTTTTGGATATACCACGACCCACCTCGGGCCTCATTCGCTGCCACTCATCGGGCGCGCGGACTGGAATGACTGCCTTAATCTCAACTGCTTCTCAGAGCATCCCGGCGAGAGCTTCCAGATCACCGGACCAAGTGAAGGCCCGGTCGCAGAGAGCGTTTTCATCGCAGGCATGTATGTGAAGTACGGCACGGAATTTGCCGACATACTCACACATATCGGATGCCAGTCGGAAGCTGCTGAAATCATGGACAGAGTCGAAGAGATGCGCTCTGCAGTACTGTATGCAGGATGGGACGGAGAATGGTTCAGACGTGCTTATGACGCTTTTGGCTCTCCTGTCGGCAGTAAGGACTGCGAAGAAGGACGCATATTCATAGAACCTCAGGGCATGTGCGTAATGGCAGGAATAGGAACCGGGACCGGTGAGGCTGAGAAAGCTCTCAGCAGCGTAGAGAAATACCTGGAGACTGAATACGGGATCATGCTGCATCAGCCGGCTTATACAAAGTACCACCTCGAACTTGGCGAAATAACATCATATCCTCCGGGATACAAGGAGAACGCCGGTATTTTCTGCCACTGCAATCCATGGATCGTAATCTCAGAATCCATGCTCGGACATGGCAGCCGGGCATTCGACGTATACCGCAAGACCAATCCGGTGTTCCTCGAGGATATAAGCGAGATACACCGTACGGAGCCATACGCTTACTGTCAGATGATAGCAGGCCGGGATGCCGCAACACATGGCGAGGGCAAGAACAGCTGGCTCACCGGTACGGCAGCATGGTCATTCGTAGCAGTCAGCCAGTACATACTGGGCATCAGGCCTGAACTTGACGGGCTCCGAATAGACCCTTGCCTGCCTGCTGACATCGACTCATTCAGCTGCACCCGTAAATTCCGCGGATCGACATACCGCATAAGCGCAGAAAACACCGCGGGCGGAAAGAAAGGCTCCTTCACCGTTACAGTAAACGGTGAGCCATCGGGAAATCTGATCCCTATACCGGATGCCCCTGCGGAAATTGATGTCCGCATAAAGATAAGCTAGTTTTTTCTTCATTATTTTTCCATAAACTATAAAGACGATTCCACGGTCTTTTTGTCATCAGCCGGACAAAAGACCGTGGAATCGTTTTTTGCTGTTTTCTGACTTTATAAGCAGTTTGTCAGTTCATCTCTTACATTATCCATTCGCGCATCACTTATGCCGAAGTCCATTTCCTTATAACTCCAGGCGGCGCGTGATATGCCATGCTTCTCGAACACCCTGTGGATCACCCTGTACCATTCAAGAGCTTCTTCCGGTGAAACCACATCTATCACTCCGTACTCTCCGCAATACAGGTCCGCCCCATGTACTGCAGCCTTTGTGAGAGCCGACTCAAACAATTCCTCGAACATCTCTTCAGTAGTGCCTGAATCCCTGAAAGCCACCCTTTTCTCTTTATCAAGCCTCGGGTCCCAGTAGGCACCCTGATGGGTGAAGTCGTGCGGTTCATAGCAGTGGAAGCTGTACGCTACCAGGCTATCCTGAGGAGCATCAAGGTCTTTCACCGCTCTGACATCATTATAATCGTAGCTGCCTATCACTATTGCAGTGTCAGGAGCATAGTTCCTTATGCGTCTGACGCACTCTGCAGATATCTTTTTCCATTCAGGCAGAAAAGATGCGTCAGTTATCTCGTTCAGGAGGTCGAACGCTACGTTCTCATGATCTCCGCCGAATTCTCTTGCCAGTCTCTCCCAAAGCTTCAGAAATCTTTCCTGATAATCCCTGTTTTCGAAGAATCCGGACTCCTGCTCGCCTGCATCGAACGAATATCCCGGAGCTTTGTGAAGATCGAGCATGACATTCAGGCCGCTGCGTTTTGCCATGTCTACTGCTCTTCTGATCCTGGTGATACCGTCATCCATGAGCTCCGCGACATCATAATCCACAGGAAGCCTTACATGATCCGCTCCCCATGATGCAATAGTCTCAAAGTCCTTTTCACTTATGAATCCGTCAAGCCTTTCAACGCTGTAATCGCACTGTGACATCCAGCCGCCGAGGTTGACGCCTTTGTAGAATCCCTTTTCCTTAAGCAATTTGATTCCCCTTTCCTGCTGCTATATGACTCCTGCAGGTATCAGTATGATCAGAAGCAATGCATCGATTCCCCATACCGCGATCAGGAATCTTTTTCTCTTTACCGGTTCCATATCAGGTACGTAATTCGCTGCAAGGAAGAACGGTATATAAGTAGTAATAAACACCGGCAGAACACCCCACCATTTATACACCCAGATGAACGAGTGATTTGATGTTCCTGCAAGGAATGACTCTACAAGAGCAAACAGCAGCGCCATGCTCAGAGCGCCTGCAAACTTGCAGTCTATACCCTTTTTTCCGTTTTTGGCGAAATATCTTGTGCTGCGGTCTTCAGGCAGCATCTTCAGTGAGATCATGCCTGCCAGCGAGAACATCATGGACAGTTCCCAGCACACTCCGATCAGCAGAATAAATGTTGTTGACTCATTGCTGACCGACCAGAGCGGATATCCTGTTACATGCCCGATTATCGCGTTGAAGATCTCATAAAACCAGTGAACTCCATACAGGGCCAGTCCGGCATAGATCATATCGTATTTCCTGTTATGGATCTCTGTCCAGTATACGTAAAATACGACTGCCAGAATGAAAATGAAGGTCCAGTTGAAATTGTCAGTGCTGCGGACCTGTATGGCGTTCACCAGATCTTTCGCAGCCTGGGACCCGTCTCCCCAGAACACAAAATGCATACCCTTCCCCCTTTCTACTTGGATACTGCTTTAAACAGGTTCCTGTTAGCGGTGTACAGTTTCTTGAAAGTCCTGTAATACGGTTTATACTTTGCGTGTTTTTTCATATCAGGCTTATATGTTGCAGATACCGGTATGAACTGTTTGGTGCATTCGAGATCCGGAATAAGGCCCAGCCCTACTGCAACTACTGCGGCAGCACCCACAGCTCCCACATTCTGAGGCGAAGGTACTGTCTCAAGGGTCCTTCCTAAGATATCTGCAAGCATCTGGCACGATACCGGTGAGAGAGCTCCTCCCCCGACAAATCTGATTGGATCAGATGTCTTCACCAGCCTCCCCTGACATTCAAGCATCCATCTGAGGTGATAGAATACACCTTCCAGAACAGCATGTATCATCTCTGTTTTTCCGGTCTCAAGTCCCAGCCCGAAGAACATGCCGGTCGCGTTCGGGTCCTCAAAAGGACATCTGTTACCGTGCAGCCACGGAGTGAAAATGACACCTCCCGAGCCCGGTTCCACATCCTTTACAACTTCGTTCAGATAGTCGAAAAGGCTTTTGTTTCTCTGTTCGTAATCTGACGGAACGCCCTCTTTCTTTATATAAACGCCTATCTCATCAAGAGCCAGATGATCTCTCACCCACTCAAGGCACTTGCCGGCGGTCTCCATCTCAGCAAAGTAGTTATACTTTCCCTCCTGCGCGCCTGTCACGGAAGCTATCATGGAAGCAACATCAACCACCTGCCTCTTTGTCACCGTCGACACCCAGCCGGAAGTACCGCTGTATATGTGTGTATCGCCGACCTCAACGCTTCCGGCTCCGACTCCTATAAGCGATGCGTCTCCGCCGCCTCCGAACACAGGTGTACCTGCCTTTAATCCCAGCTCAGAAGCTGCTTTCTCAGTCAGACCTCCGACCATGTCGGTAGATCTGATGATACGCGGCAGAAGCTCCATGTTGATCCCGAACATTTCGCACAGTTCTTCGCTCCAGCACTTACCCTCAGGACGCGTGTCATAAATAAGGGTCCCGAATGCTGAATCTTCAGTCATTGTGAACTCACCGGTACAGCGACAGATAAGATAGTCCTTTACATCAAGCCATCTGTAAGCATCCCTGAATCTCGGCTCGTGAGCCTCAAGCCATTTATACTTCCATACAGGATCCTTGACCGAACTCGTTACAGCTCCTGTGATCCTCAGGCTCGGTACAAGCTTGAAAACATTTGCGCCGGCGATCTGAATGCCATAAGCTATACCCTTCTTCAGCTCTTCTTTTGCGCGCTGGTCCATATAGCTCATAGGCCTGTGGATCGGATCGCCATTTTTGTCTACAATAACGAGACCCTGCATCTGTGAGCAGAAGGAAATCCCTTCTATCTGATCCGGTTTTATGTCTGCTCTTTCGAACAGCTCTTTAGTGCTCGAAGCCATGCCGTTCCACCAGTCATCTCCATCCTGTTCAGCACCGCCGCCCTCGAGGATATATAAAGGATATCCTGCCGACGTGGAATCGAGAAGTCTGATCGTTTTATCCACATCGAACAGGCATGTTTTCACTCCTGTAGTACCGATATCATATGTAAGAATAAACGCCATGCTTTTACCTGTTCTTTCACTCCAAAACGTTTCCTGTATACTCTACAGCCAGCATTGTCAGGTCGTCGAACTGCTCCGCACCTGCCGTGAATTCCGATACAGCTTTGCGTACATTTCTGAGCAGCTCTTCAACAGGAGCGTAGCTGTCTGCGTTCAAAGCATCGAGCATGCGGTCTGTGCCAAACAATTCATTTTTGACATTTGTAGCCTCAGGCACTCCATCTGTGTACACAAAGAGTTTTTCTCCAGGCTCCAGCTGCAGCTCATAGTCCTTGTATTTAACATCGTCCATTCCTCCGACGACGAATCCGTGTCTGTCTTTGATAAGCTCGAATTCTCCTCCGGCATGTCCGATCACCGGATACTCATGTCCGGCATTGGATGCCACGATCTTTCCTGTTGAAAGTTCAAGAACACCCAGCCATACTGTGACAAACATCTCCATCTGATTATTTTCACAGATCTCCTTATTTACTTTTTCAAGCACCTCTGCAGGTGAATTATTTCCCGATGCAAAAGACTTGATAAGCACTTTTGAGTTCATCATGAACAGCGACGCAGGTATACCTTTTCCGCTTACATCCGCGATAACCAGACACAGATGGTCGTCATCGATCAGGAAGAAATCGTAGAAATCTCCTCCGACCTCTCTGGCAGGCTTCATCATGGCAAACAGTTCAAATTCGTTCTTCTCAGGGAACGGCGGGAATTCATGAGGCAGCACGCTTGTCTGGATCTGATTTGCCATGTGAAGATCGCTGGCGATACGCTCGCGCTCCGCCTTCTCACGATGCTTCTTTTCGATCTTTTTCATCTTATCGCGGACATATAACTGCAGCAGCGCAAGAGCACCGCCTCCAAATACAGCCAATGCCATCACAAAGAACCACGGCTGCTCATAAAAGGCTTTTGCCTTCATGATCGTTGCAGTCATTGTTTTGCTGCTCCTGCCCAACGCATCCATTATCTGCATATCGAATCTATAAGTACCGCCTTGCAGATTGGTGTAATATATCGGCCCCAGATCGCTGCGCTTGACAGTCGACGGCTTTCTTTCGAATCCTCTGAGCATGAATGACACTGTTGGATCTGTCAGTGAGTAGTTGTAGACATATGCATAGACTGCCAGTTTTTTTGTTTTCGCAGGGAGCCTGAAGTATCCTTTCTCGTCCGGATATATGAATTTGCTGTCCGCTTTGACATAAGGGACCGACATTTTAAGCTCTTTGATGTTTTCCAGCGGTTCTTCAATATTCACCTTTACCACACCCGATCTGCCCGAGATGTAGAGGTCACCCTTCTCTGTCAGATAATTATACGGATTGCTTGTGACTATGCACGGTATCCCGTTGGCTATTCCGTAGTGAACAGGATCAGTAGCCTTATTTGCTATCAGGTCTTTAGCAGGTGCAACATAGATTCCATCACTGCTGAGTATCCACATGTCACCCTTGCTGTTTTTTACTATATCGAGATTGTCCGGGTACGGGAATTTGCTTATGGTTTTCACCTTGTAGTCTTCTGTCATGTAAGCAAGCGAGTTGCCTGTAACCAGCCAGAATATCTCATTTTCTTCGTCATACCTGATTCGCATTATAACGCCGGAATTCAGGCCGGCATTTCTGCCTATATTTCTTATGCCCTCGGCATTTATGACATATATGCCATCGCCGTTTGATCCGACCAGCACATCGCCATTTGGCGCTTCGCAGACATTGAGTGTCTCATTATTGGCTATGCCGTCATCCTTGTCATAGGAAGCAACAACCCTGTCGTCTTTTATGATGTTTAAACCGCCTGTGATCGCAACCAGCATCCTGCCGTCTTTTGTTTCATATACGCTCCGGATACCGTTTGACAGGAGTCCGTCTGCCTGGTCAAATATTGTAAGTTCTCCATGATCATAGCGAAGCAGACCCACCGATTTCCAGGTAGATATCCAAAGGCGGTCCCTGCTGTCGCGTATTACAGAGCGTATGCGGATACCATCAAGAAGTTCCAGCAGATCAGATGCGTTCTGATCTTCATTAAGAGGGCCTCCGTCTGCTTTTCTTACCGAAGTCAGCGGAACGGATTCTACTACTCCTTTATCATCCGTAACTATAAGCCCGTTATCCGAACCCATGAACAGTTTTCCATCCAGCATGCATGTGGTATTTATGACTCTGTCTTCAAGTCCGTAGCGCGCAAAGACATTCATGAAACGATTAGCAACCAGTTTCATTACGCCCTGACGTGATGATGTAAACCACAGATTGCCCTCATAATCCATCATCATATGGTCCACGGAATTGTTGAGCGGCAAATAGTCCAGTGAATGGAATCCGTCCTCAGCAATCGCGCCGATTCCGCCGCGTGAACATATCCAGAGATAGTCGCCTGCCTGATTTATATCGTACACACCGATGAGTGGAGAAATGTCTATGTGCTCTGCCGTATTGAAACCGCTTTTCAGATTAACGTGAAAAACTCCTTCATCTTCAGTTCCGTAGTAAATCCATCCCGGCTTTTTGGGATCCGGATACATACATGTTATAGGATGCATGGTTTCGTCTTTCTCGTAATAGTCTGCAAGATTTCCGTCACGCAGGATGAACACATTTCCATCATGTGAAGTGACATAGACCAACCCGTTACTGTCGGAGACCATGCTTTCCACGTATACATCGTCGATCCTCTCATCTTTCAGATGTACCATCTCAAGATCAGACTTGAACAATGTGATTCCCGCTGTAGTTCCTACATAGACACAGCCGTCTTCATCGCCCTCAATATCATTTACCTTGGATGACCCGAGGCCGTCTTTCTCATCCCAGAAACGGAACTTGCCGTTCTCCATGACGGCCACACCGTTATCATTAGTACCGATCCATAGCCGGTCCTGTTTGTCGACATACAGGCTTGATATACAGTTGACTCCCTGTGTTGAATCCAAACGCTCAAAGGTATTGCCGTCATACTTCACAAGCCCGGCATAACATCCTATCCATATAAATCCTTCAGAAGTTTCGACGATAGCATTTGCTTCAGCAGCAGGAAGGCCATTGGTATTATCGTATACAACGGCAGAATAATTATCATTGCTCCTGATCGGATCTACAGACGGCTCCACCGCATCAGCGGCTGCAGCTGTCCCTGTCACAAGAAGCAACACAAAAACCAGGCTCATTACAAGCCACGCGCAACGCTTTATTCCTTTTGACAATTTGTATTTAAAACTCATTTAAGGGCTTTCCTTATCTGAAACAGTTATTGTTTTTATACTCTGAACTGCATGCCATCAGTCATGCCTATACATAGTTTATTATACTAAAAAAAATCCCTGCAGTATAGCAGAGACACTTAGAGTGTTTACTGTTTTCCTCATCTGTTACCTTTTAGGGTTCAATTCGTTCAGGCTCCTGAAACTCAGTAGAACCATTGACACAGACATGATGAATGCCAAGGTGTCCGCTATAGGGCTGGCAGCAAGTACACCGTTTATCCCCATGAACTTCGGAAGTATAAGAAGAAGCGGGATCAGGAACAGCCCCTGTCTCGACAGTGACACCAGCAGGCCTTGTCTGTGATTGCCTGTTGCAGAGAAATAATTGATCGTTACAGGCTGGATGTTCTGGAAGAACACCAGCAGCATGTATATCTTAAGGTACTTTTCCGCAAACTCATAGTAAAGCTCAGAACCCGATCCGAAAATTGAGATTATCTGTCTCGGACATGTCTGGAGTGCTATAAAGAACAGAACTCCCACAGTAAAAGCCGCAGCAAAGGCTCTCCAGTATGCGCCTTTTACCCGGTCATATTTTTTTGCACCAAGATTGAACCCCCAGATCGGCTGACATCCCTGCGCAAGTCCCACGGCAAACGATACCATTATCATGTTGGTCTTCTGAGCTATGCCCGCCACAGCCAGCGGAATATCCGGTCCATATACAGATGATGCGCCATATGATGACAGCACATTGTTAAGCACTATTGCCGTACACATCATGAGCATGTGGTTGCAGAAATTTGGGATGCCTGCAGACATACTCCTTTTTAGATGCGGCAGGCTTACCTTCATATCTCCCGGTCTTATGTCGAAAGCTCTGAACTTCGGCAGATAAAGGACTGCAAGCAGGCAGCTGAAGATCTGCGAGACCGAAGTTGCAATAGCAGCTCCTACCAGTCCCATTCCCAGCGGAAACATGAACAGCCAGTCCAGGAACACGTTCAGCAAGGCGCCTGAAACAGTGCAGATCATCGAGTAATTCGGACTTCCATCAGCTCTTATAATGGTTGATGCCGTATGGGAAAACATATGGAACGGAAGTCCTATGGTAGTGATGGAAAGATAAGATACCGCGTAGTCATAAACCATCCCGTCCGGATCAGCTCCGCATATTGCAACGACTTTGAACCTTAACAAAAATAGCAGTATACCCGTGACCAGACCGGCAATGATAACTCCGGTAAGTCCCGTATGCACATACTTTCTCGCTTCATCAAGTTCATCCGCGCCCTGGCTGATGCTGAAATTTGCAGCTGTTCCTATGCCGAAAAGCATGCTGAGCCCGGTCGTCAGCGTTACGGTCGGAAAGACCACGTTGGTGGCGGCGTTTCCGAGCATGCCAACCACATGGCCAATGAATATCTGGTCAGTAACGTTATAGGCCGCTCCGATGAGCATGCTTATGATAGCCGGGATGGAAAACCTGGCTATCAGGGGAGCAAGCGGAGCATTGCCCAGCGGATTGTCTGCTGCATATGCATAAGAGCCCTGTTTCATGCTTTGATTTTACCACAAACTGACAGGACAAAAAAAGAAGCATATGCCGTGCATATGCTTCTCGTATTACATTATTGTCAGGGACCTATTCCTCTCCCTTTATCTCCCTGATTTTTGCCAGGATCATCTTCTCATTATACAGGAAGAAGAGGCAGGCACCGGTGACGCATGTGACGAATGCCACAGCTGCAGTCGCTCTGTAGCTTCCAGGTGTGCCCGAGACCGTGATGGATGTGAACACTACCATCGCAATGGCCTGCCCCATCTTGAAAGCGAATGTACGTGCTGCGAAGAACATTCCGCTGCGGTCCTCCCCTGTCTCGAGGCGGCTGAGTTCAGCTACATCTGCAACGCAGGCCTGCGGCAGGATGCCCAGAATAGCCATAGGCACGGATGCACAGACAGCAACGATAAATCCCCAGTACAGACCTTTTCCGCAAATGAAAGTGATAAGGAAAACCAGTGCATAACCGAAGAATCCAGTGATGATCATTTTCTTCTTTCCGATCTTTGGCGCCAGCTTGTTGACGATTGGATACTGGCATACACTGAGGAAAGTCATGGTTGCCGTCAGCACGAAAGTCCATGTGTCCTCTATCCCCATCAGCTTTGTCTCATAGAAAGCAAGTCCGGTCTGGAACAGCGTCAGTGCAAAGAAGTAGATCACATCGCTGTAGACGAAGCGTCTGAACTGCCTGTTCTGGAAAGTCTTGAGAAGCGATGAGAATGCCTTTGTCTCACTAGGCTTGGCCTCAAGATAGTCGCGCTCCTTGATGTACAGAGAAGGTACGAGCATGGCTATGCACGCGAGTGTTGCCATGATTGCGACAGCCATCCTTACAGAACCTTCAAGCCCGAAAGATCCCTGAAGAGCTCCGGCAACGTTAGGCAGCATGAATGAGATTGACTGACCCGCTATGAACGTGAATGAAATATATGTTGATACATTTATGCGGTGTTCCTGCGTGTCGCCAAGCTCTGCTATCAGAGCGTTGTATGGTGTGCAGAATATCGTCATGAACAGATAGAACGTTATCAGCAGGGCAAAAAGAATCACATCATTGATAACTATGCTGCCCGTCTGAGGCAGTGTGAACAGTCCGATAGTGATGAGAGCGAAAGGTATCGCAATAGTACGCATGAATGGTATGCGGCGGCCGCCCTTGTATTTTGCACGGTCAGACCATCCGGCAATCAGAGGATCCGTGATGGCATCGAACACACGGCCTACAGCCAGTACAAGTCCGAATAACGTAAGCTTGAATACGATCGGATGCTGGGTTATTCCCGAAGCAAATATACCTGTGAGCGGGTTCTGCTCATCAGGTGTACCTGTATAGTAATAAACCATCCAGTTAGCAACTATTCCCGAAAGCAGGCTCCAGCCAAACTGTCCGACAGCGAATATCCACAGCAGTTTGTTGGTGATAGGTTTCTTCTGCATGTTGTTTCTCCTTGTTTCAAACAAAAAAACTGAAGAGAGCAGTTTGTCAACTGTCCCTCCCTTCCCCGGTACATTGTAGCATGTACTGCGGGCATATTGAAACTCTTTTTTATCAGCGGGTTTCCCTTTTCCGCTTACTTCAGCGGAGCTCCTGCAAAGCTGACAGCTGCTCTTGCGAGAACATCTGTCGGATCCACGGCTGGAATACCCGTGTCACCGATAATGTCGAAAGCCATCGGCAGTTCAGTACATCCAAGGATCAGAACTTCCGCCCCTTTTTCCTTCATTTCGGATATTACTCCATCGATATCAAGGTCAGAAAAATCCATCTTTCCTGCCTTTACATGATCGTATATGAGGCTCATTATGATCCCCTGCTTTTCTGAAGAAGGATAAACCGGCTCAATACCTTCTTCTTCCAGTGCTTTTCCGTATACCCCGCTCTGACAGGTACCGTCTGTCGCAAGTACACCGGCCTTCTTCACTCCCTTTTTCAGCAAGAGTTGAGCGGTCAGTCTCGGCATATGAAGTACAGGTATATTTATTCCTTCACAAACACTGTCATAGAAGTAGTGTGCGGTATTGCAAGCCATGATGAGAACATCGGCGCCAGCTTCTTCAAGCCTTTTTGCACTTTTCTTCATCTCCGGCCTTGGATCTGCTCCGCCATGCAGTATCGCAGCGGTCCTGTCTGCTATCCTCGTATTGCAGTCTATCAGAACGGGAATATTATCCTGATCGCAGGATGCAACAGTATTATTAAGTATCTTTTCGGCCAGATCGTAGGTGGCCAGAGGCCCCATGCCTCCGATTATCCCTATTGTTTTAAAGCTGTTCATTTCAAATCACTCTTTCTGTGATGCCGGATCACAGGATCTCCGTCAGTATTCTGATGAAAAAGATGACAAGCACAGTAAGCATAAGCGGCCTGACTGCCTTGGCACCCTTCTTTTCGAAGAATGTTACGCCGATGTAGTTGCCGATAATGCCGAACAGGCCCCCGAATAAACCCAGCAGTATTATCACCTTACCATTCATCAGATAGACCGCAAGTGACGACAGGTTTGTCGTAAGATTGATGGACTTTGCCACTCCGTTCGCTTCTCCGAGTCTGAAGTGTGCAAAGGCTGTGAGAAGCAGTATCAGGAACGTTCCCGTACCAGGCCCGTAGAATCCGTCATAAACTCCTATCAGAAGCGCTACCAATGCTGAACGTATAACGGTCTGGCGGTTGCTCAAAGGCTCTTTTTCGTCCATCTTTTTATTACGCATGACATACAGCGCCGTCAGCGGGATTATTACAAGCATGATCCTTTTGAAGAGCTCCGCATCCACCATCAGTGCGAGATTCGCACCTGCAGATGATCCTATAATGGCCATCAGAATGCACAAAGCAGCTCTCCGCCACGGGATGTATCCAAGCCTTGCAAGCCTGTATGTTGAGACAGTGGTTCCCATGCCCGAACTCAGCTTGTTGGTAGCAATCGCGTTGTGAACAGGCACGCCTGCAATCATATAAGCGGGCAGCGAGATAAGCCCTCCGCCGCCCGCAACTGCGTCAACGAACCCTCCGAGAAATGTCAGAGGGCATACTATTAAGAAAGTCCAGATACTCAATTCCATACTGGTATTTATCCCCTAGTCCTTTGTAACCCGTTCATCCGATTATAAGCGGTCTTATTCTTCTCGTCATAACCGCTGCCAGCAGTATTTTCAGTGCGTCCGGAATAATATACGGGAACACACACCATGAAAGAGCCGTTATCAGTCCGATGCTTCCGCTGTCCCTTGCATAGACGATCATAAACCATGCTGTACCGAAAGCATAGCAGACCAGCAGGCCTGCGATCATCGATACAACCAGTGCTTTCAGGCTCCTGCCCAGAAGACGTTCCATAAGCCACATCAGAAGTGCGGAAAAGACAAATCCGATTATATAACCTCCGGTGGCGCCAAACAGATGGCCAATACCGCCTGTAAACCCTGAAAAAACAGGAAGCCCTGCCGCACCAAGCAGCAGATAAATGACTACCGCGAGTGTTCCGTTCCTGCCGCCCAGCAGACCTACAGCGAGAAATACTCCGAAGGTCTGCATAGTGAACGGTACGGCTGCAGGGATGGATATCCATGAGCACACAGCCATGACCGCGGCACAAACCGCGATCATGGCAGCATCTTTAGTCTGAAGGCCTTCATGGCCTGCCTTGGTTTTCACTTCAGTATAATTTGACAATTAATTTACCTTCTTAAACTAACTAATTTATTGTTATGCTTTTGCAGCTTCCTTTGCCTCTCTTCTTGTCTCGTAATCACTGATGATCATTGCAGCCGAGAGGTCTCCTACTACGTTGATTCCTGTACGTCCCATATCGAAGATACGGTCTACACCAGCAACGAGAGCGATACCTTCAACAGGCAGTCCTACTGACTGGAGTACCATTGCAAGCATGATCATGCCTGCACCAGGTGTTCCGGCTGTTCCGACCGAAGCGAGTGTAGCTGTCAGAACGATGGTTACCATCTGTCCGAGTGTCAGGTTGATGCCGTAGCAGCTCGCTATGAAGATAGCGCATACTCCCTGATAGATAGCAGTACCGTCCATGTTGATGGTAGCACCAAGCGGAAGTGTGAAGCTGGCAACATCCTTGCGGCCGCCCATCTTCTCTGCACATTCCAGAGTTACAGGAAGTGTTCCGATCGAAGATGTGCTCGAGAATGCGAACAGGAATGCCGGGAGAGCTCCCTTGAGGAACTGTACAGGATTCATGTGGCCGAGAGTCTTGACGGCAATAGAATATGTGAACAGTGCGTGCACCGCGTATGCGATGTAAGCTGTCAGCAGTACCATGGCGAGTGATCCGAGCACCTGAGGTCCGTTGACTGCTACTACCGGTGTGATCAGGCAGAATACAGCAATCGGAGTCATCTTGATGATTCCTCTCATGATTACCATGAATACTTCATACGCACTGTCGATCCATTCCTTGAACGGAAGGCCTTTGTCCCCGGCAATGATGATGCCGAATCCGACGAAGAGAGCGATGACGATAACCTGCAGCATAGTATTGTTTACCATAGGATCGAACAGGTTGGACGGGAAGATATTTACTATCGTGTCCATGAAGCTCGTAGGCTCAGCAGCTTCATATTCCAGCGCGCTTGTCTCCAGCACCTTATATGTTCCCTTGAAAATGTTCGCGAAAATAAGTCCTATAACAATAGCAAATGCTGTGGTGCAGAAGTAATAAATGATAGTGCGGAGTCCGATAGTTCCTACCTTCTTGATGTCCGAGAGCGATACGACACCCTGAACGATCGAGGTGATTACGATCGGCACTACGATGAACTTGAGCAGGTTGAGGAAGATAGTACCGAATGGTTTTATGTACGCTTCGGTAAAATCAGCTGCACCCACCGCAAGGAAAATCAGTCCCGCTACAATACCCAGGCCGAGAGCAATAAAGATTTGAATCGGCAATGAATTTTTGATTTTCTCCATATTAACCTCCTTTAAACCTGTTTTATCTCCCTATTCTATAGTTTTACACATGGCTGAACCCCCATACTTTCACCATATGTTCACTATCTGTCATATGCTGTCAGCTGATTCTCTGACATTAGCACCTGCCATTCTTATGGCAGCTTTTGCGAGAATTATAGTCGGATCTACAAATGCATCCGATCTCAGCCCCATTAAGCTGAAAGCAATAGGAAACTCCGTACTTGCGAGTATGAGTACTTCTGCTCCCTGTTTGCCAAGATCTCCTATCAGGTTCTGCATGTCTTCGCGTACCGAATCAGGAATGACGGCTCTGCCCTTTTTTACATAATCGTATACAAGAGACATTACCAGCTTCTGCTGTTCTTCATTCGGATATACGGTCTGGATACCCATACGCTCGAGCGCATGACCGAAGAGACCGCTCTGCACTGTACCGTCAGTTGCGAGAACAGCCGCTCTGTTAACGCCGTTGAGCTTCAGTAATTTCGCCGTCTCTTCAGGCATCTCAACAATAGGAATACCGATTTTATCTTTTATTTCTTCTACGAAACAATGAGCCGCATGACATGCTATGACAATGAAGTCTGCTCCTGCCGCCTCAAGTCTTCTGGCGCTTGCCAGCATCTCAGGCGCACAGCTTTCGCCTCTGCCCAGGATCGCTTCCGTGCGGTCAGGTATCCTGGTATCGTTATCTACTATCATCGGGATGTGTTCCTGATCGGAAGAAGCATCTGTCATGCTGATGATCCTGCTCATAAGGTCTACCGTCGCAGCAGGACCCATGCCGCCCATGATACCAATGGTCTTTGGCATTTCAGCCTCCTTTCTGCAGATAAGTCAGCCGCGTCCATATGGTACGCGGCTGAACTGAAAATGTTTATTATTTGAGTAATGCCGCAATTGCCTCAGCGCACTTCACGCACTTTTCCTTGGAAATCGACGCAATGGATACGCGGATGCCCTTTGCGAGTGCAAGGCAGAATATATCCTGTTCTTCAAGCTTTTTGCCGACTTCATCAGGATTATCACAGGCAATCGTTACAAAGAATCCCGCTGTGAACGGTACGCATTTGACTCCGTTGTCATTAAGAGTCTTCTCGAAAATGCGTCCGCGCTCGAGCAGCATGTCACGGTAGATCTTTCTCTCTTCATCTACCTTAGCCCTGAGCTCAGGATCCGCATAGATCTTGCCCATGGTTACCATAGCCGAACGGTTGCAGTTCGACCAGGTGGAACGTGCCGCGTACTCAGCTGCGCGTCTGAATTCCTCAACGACTTCCTCATTCTTTGACATGCATACGATTGCTCCGAGTCTCATACCATAAGCAGTGAGCGTCTTGGATGCACTGTAGCCGAAGATAGTAAGCACATGGTCCTTAAGATCTGCGAGCTTAGGCATGAATGCGCGCACTTCATCCTCTTCGCCCGCATAGTCAATGTATGCGACATCAAGGAAGAGTACCACGTTGCAAGTTGCCCTGTTTAGCACAGCGATCATCTTATCCCAGTCATCAAGGCTGAGAGAATAACCTGTAGGGTTGTGTGCAGGAGTGTTGATCAGCAGAACTACCTGATCCTGTACTTTAGCAAGTTCAGTAAGCTGCTTCTCAAGATCTTCAGCATCAAAGCAGCCATCTTCGTTGAAGAATCTGAAAGTCCTGAACTTACGGCCCTGTGAGGATGCGATGTTCTTATAGTTTGCCCAGCACCAGTCATGTGTCAGAACGCTGTCACCGTAGTTGGAGTAGTTCTGGATAACGCTTGTAAGGCTTCCTGTTCCTCCAGGAGTTACGCATAAACGAATGTGCCCGGATGGACCGTAACTCCCGAACAGAGCCTTTACTACGGCTTCCTTAAACGCAGGTGTTCCGGTTATCGGTGCATACTCAGCATAGTCAGCAGGCTTGAGGGAGCGTATAGCTTCTGTTACCGATGACATTACTACAAGATCGCCGTTGTCGTCGAGCAGAGCTCCTACAGTTGCGTTGACAACAGCATCCTTGCCCTTCTCTGCAATCGCCGCCTTTGCGCGTCCGCTGAGAGCGAACACCTTATCTGCGACCGGAATGGTTCTTCCATTCTCTTTTACAAAAATCATTCTGCTCCTCCTTATTGTTTATACAGGGTACGCCTTGTTCTTCATATCAATTGAAGCAGGATCCACTTTACTGCGGAACGCTGCCCTTCTCTTAAAGAAGTCGAGCGCAACCTGTCCGAACAAAGCATATGTCAGTACGTCTTCATCCTGTTCCTTGTACTCGCCTACCTCTGCCGTGAGCTTCTCAAGTTCAGGCTCAAGCAGGTCCGCAGGTCTGCAGGTGATCCTCTGACTCTGATCGATCTTAGCAAGAACATCAGGGTTCATAGGCATAGGTGTCGAACCGTATTTGCCTTTGAGTATCTCCTGTGTCTCCTTGGACAGAACTTTATATCTCTCACCCATCAGCACGTTGAGAACGGCCTGTGTTCCTACGATCTGCGATGACGGTGTAACAAGAGGCGGCATACCGAGGTCGTTTCTGACGCGAGGTACTTCCTGAAGTACTTCAAGGTACTTGTCTTCAGCATTCTGGTCTTTCAGCTGCGATACCAGGTTCGAAAGCATTCCGCCAGGCACCTGATAGATAAGTGTCTTGATGTCCGTACCGAGAACCTTGGTATTCATGAGGCCGCTCTTGAGGTCCTTGTCTCTGATGGTCTGGAAGTGGGCAGCTATCTTTTCGAGCTTGCTGATATCGAGACCTGTATCGTACTCAGTGCCCCTGAATGTCTCTACCATTACTTCAGTTGAAGGCTGGCTTGTACCGCCCGAGAACGGCGATATAGCTGTATCGATGACATCAACACCGGCATGTGCTGCTACGTAATAAGTGATAGGAGCAACACCGCTTGTGCAGTGAGTATGCAGCTGAATAGGAATGTCAACTGTCTCCTTGAGCATCGCGATCATCTCACCTGCTGCATTCGGAACCATGAGTCCGGCCATGTCCTTGATGCAGATTGAATCTGCTCCGAGCTCCTGGATACGGAGAGCACGGCCCTTCCAGTATTCAGGTGTGTACGGCTCACCGATAGTATATGACATCGCTACCTGAGCGTGAGCTCCGTATGCCTTGGTCGCCTTTACTGCTGTCTCTACGTTGCGGAGGTCATTCAGCGCGTCGAATATTCTGATCCTGTCGATACCGTTGTCGATCGACTTTTTGACGAAATAGTCTACTACGTCATCCGAATAATGTCTGTAACCGAGAAGGTTCTGGCCTCTGAGCAGCATCTGAAGCTGTGTATTAGGCATTGCTGCACGAAGCTTTCTGAGTCTTTCCCACGGATCCTCATCGAGGAATCTGATGCAGGAGTCAAATGTCGCTCCGCCCCAGCACTCAATGGCTTCATAACCGACCTGGTCCATCAGAGCCAGTGCAGGTTCCATGTCTTCAAAAGGCATTCTTGTAGCGATCAGTGACTGCTGACCGTCTCTGATCGCAGTCTCCATTATTTTTATTTTCTTTCCCATTTTATTCCTCCATTGATATCAGACATTGAATATAGCCATGAATACACCGGCGGCAACTGCCGTACCGATTACTCCGGCTACATTAGGGCCCATGGCATGCATGAGCAGGAAGTTCGTAGGATCGGCTTCTGCACCAACCTTCTGTGAAACTCTGGCTGCCATAGGAACCGCAGATACACCGGCAGAACCGATGAGTGGGTTGATCTTGCCGCCCGACAGCTTGCACATGAGTTTTCCGAAGAGCACTCCTGCAGCTGTACCGAAACTGAATGCTATCATTCCGAGGATGACGATCTTGATTGTAGTCCACTTAAGGAATGCTTCTGCACTGGTAGTAGCGCCTACAGAAGTTCCGAGGAAGATTACTACTATGTACATGAGCGCGTTCGAAGCAGTATCCTGCAGCTGGCGTACGACTCCGCTCTCGCGGAAGAGGTTCCCGAGCATGAGCATTCCGATAAGAGGCGCTGTTGAAGGCAGTATGAGACATACTACGATCGTAACGATGATCGGGAACAGGATACGTTCTCTCTTCGAAACGTCTCTGAGCTGCTCCATTTTTATCTTACGCTCTGCTTCAGTTGTGAGCGCTTTCATGATTGGCGGCTGTATGATTGGTACAAGCGACATGTACGAATACGCCGCTACGGCGATAGGACCCATGAGTTCTCTCTGTCCCAGCTTCATTGCCAGGAAGATGGATGTAGGTCCATCCGCTCCTCCGATTATACTTACTGCCGCTGCCTGAGCTTCAGTGAATCCCATAAGCATCGCCAGCAGGAATGCTCCGAATACTCCGAACTGCGCTGCAGCTCCGAGCAGGAAGCTCTTAGGGTTGGCGATCAGCGGTCCGAAATCCGTCAGCGCTCCGACTCCCAGGAATATGAGAGACGGAAGTATGGTCCACTCATCGAGCATAAAGAAGTAATGCAGTAAGCCGCCTTCTTCCATGATTGGCGGATACAGATTTACCAGCAGCATGCCGAATGATATCGGAAGGAGCAGGAGTGGCTCATATTCCTTGACGATGGCCAGATACAACAGTCCGAGAGCAACTGCGATCATTATTACATTGCCTACGGTCAGGTTGAAGAAGCCGGTCTGGTGAGCCAGGTTGAATAAGGTATCTCCCATTTCTTTACCTCCCGGTATTATTCTACGTAAGCTACAGTCTGGCCCGAAGTAGTGGCTTCTCCTTCTGAAACAACGATCTTGCTGACTGTGCCGTCCTTAGGTGCAACAACAGGGATCTCCATCTTCATGGCCTCGAGCACGATAATGGTGTCTCCGCTCTTGACCTGCTGTCCCTCGCTTGCAACGATCTTAAAGACCTTACCGGCTGTACCGCATACGACCGGATCGCCCTTTCCTTTACCGCCGCCGGACTTGGCTGCCTTCTTAGGTGCAGGTGCTGCCTTGGCTGGTGCTGCAGGAGCTGCGCTGCCGTCTGCCTTTTCTATTTCGACTTCGAATTCTTCGCCGTTTACTCTTACGATGTATGTCTCCATGTTGCCCTCCGTACATTTCTGACGATGTAACCTTCTTCAGGTACACCCTCTTCATCTTTTAATTGCTGATGTATCGCTGCCATGATAGCGGCAACGACTTCAGGCCTGATGCCCTCAGGCTCTTCAGGCTCTGCTGCAGCTGCTGCAACAGCCTGGACTGCAGGTTTTTTTGGTGCAAATGCTTTTCCCAGCAGCCATATGCATATTGATATGAAGATCAGTACGCAGAATACCGTGCCCATACCAATCAGTGTGTATAGCAGTGCAGTTAAGAATATCTGTCCTAAACTCATATCATCACCTACCTGCTGTTTACAAACGTCTGAAGAGCTCCGATCAGATACTTTCTGGAGTCTTCAGGCGCGATCACTTTATCAGCAAAGCCGTGTCTCGCCAGAGCTACAGCGTTTGACTGAGTATCGCGGAACTGCTGCTCAAGCTCTGATGACCACTTTCCGAAGATGACCTCAGTTGCCTGACGCGGCTCAACAATACTTACATTTGCGCTGTCCCACATGAAAACGTAGTCTGCACCGAGGCCCTTGGAGTTCATCATGCTGTAGGCACTTCCGACGATTGCACCTGTTACGAGGTTGATCTTCGGAATGTCTGCCGTCGCAAGAGCTCTTACCATTCTCTCTGCTGCGCTAGGCAGGAACTTCTCTGTCATAGAGTCAGTTTCATAGCCGTCAGTATCCGTGATGGTCAGCAGAGGAATATGGAATCTGTTGCAAAGATCGATCAGCTTTGCAGCTTTGTCGCAGCCTGCTGCAGATAAACGCTTTGAACCCTCATACTCATTGCATGCAACTACTCCCAGAGGCATGCCTGCGATTCTGATGAATCCTGTTACCAGACTCTGGCCTACATCGCTTCTGCACTCGATCAGACGGCCGTCATCTGACAGCTCCTCGAGTATTGCCCTGGCATTACCGAGGCTGTCCTCGATGCCTTCGCAGCTGCGGTTGAGATCCTCATCACTGACTTCAAGGATATCAGGTGAGAACTTGCTGCTTGATGGCAGAATGTCCACAACGCTGCGGATCTTTTCCGCTATCTCAGCCCATTCGAAAGTACCGTCATCAGTCGCCTCAACATAAGGATTATCGCCAATGGCGTTTGATACGACTGCCTGCGGATTCACGAATATGCTGCCCTTATCCTTTTCGATGAAGACGAAGTCAGCAAGCTGTGCAGCGATCGACATTCCGCCGCCGCACTGTCCGATTACAGCAACGATCTGCGGTATCAGACCTGAGGCCTCAGTTTCGCGTTTGTAAAGCTTAGCGAACTGGTAAAGTCCATCAAGACCTTCTTCAATACGGAATCCAGCACAGTCAAGAAGTCCGATAACAGGAGCCTTTGCCTTAATGGCATGCTCGTACAGATCTACTATCTTGCGTCCGTGCTGTTCACCAAAAGTTCCGCCCATTACTTCATTATCCTGGGCATAGACAAATACAAGGTTCCCATTTATCGTGCCGTAACCGGTCACCACGCCGTCTGACTCCTTAACGGAGTCCGGATGATAGAACTCGGTAAACCTCGCTGATACATGTTCACCCATCTCCATGAAGCTGCCCGGATCCAGAAGTTCCATAACTCTGGAAACCACGGCAGTTCTTTCATCACTTGCGATTACCTTCATAAGTTTCCTCCTTATGAGCTTATGATAATAGCACTACAATTTTTCCTGATTCTATTCTA
>JAFWMD010000053.1 GCA_017510725.1 Mogibacterium sp.
CTCTTCCATGAGTCTGGAGAGACCCTGAGCCATCTTCTCGTCTTCGTTCTTGTCTGCAGCCTCTACAGCTACGAAGTAGCAAGGTGTAGGGAATGCAGCAGGCTTAACTGTTACCTGCTTGTTCTTAGCGCAGAGTGTGTCACCTGTCTTTGTGTTCTGGAGCTTTCCGAGAGCTACCATGTCGCCTGCGACTACAGTGTCTGTCATTTCCTGAGCCTTACCTCTTACGAAGAAGACGGAACCGAGCTTCTCAGCCTTCTCTGAACGTGGGTTGTAAAGGTCAGTGCCGGACTTGAGTGTGCCCGAAACGATCTTTGCGTACGAGATCTTTCCGAGGAACGGGTCAGCCAGTGTCTTGAAGATATAGATAACGAGGTCTCCTGCAGGATCGCAAGCGATCTCGATGTCGTTGCCGTCAGCATCCTTAGCTTCTGTAACGACTGTTGCAGGCTTCGGAACGTACTTGCAGAGAGAATCGAGAACTTCATCTACTCCCTCGCCTGTCAGAGCGCTCATTGTCATGATCGGCATGATGTCTCCGTTGTGGATACCTGTTGCCAGACCGTGTGCGAACTCCTCATCTGTGAAAGCCTCTCCCTCGAAGAACTTCTCCATGAGTTCCTCGTCAGCAGCTGCTACTGCTTCATCGAGAGCGTCCTTGTCATCAAGAGTAACGCATGCGCTTCCGAACTTATCCTGGATAGCCGAGATTACTTCGTCGAGCTCAACGTTGTCCTTGTCGATCTTGTTGATGATGAAGAATGTCGGTGAATTGTATTCCTTTACAAGGTCCCATGCCTTCTCTGTACCTACCTGGATACCGGACGAAGCGTCGACCATGATGATTGCTGTAGCACCTGTCGAAAGAGCAGCTCTAGCCTCTCCTGCGAAATCGAAGAATCCCGGAGTGTCAATAAAGTTGAGCTTTGTTCCCTTGTACTCTACAGGAACGAGTGTCTGGTTGATGGTGTATCCCTTTTCGATCTCCATCTTTTCATAGTCGGATACTGTGTTGCCCGACTCAACCTTTCCGAGTCTGCTGATAACCTTAGTGTTCAGCAGACCTGCTTCAAGGAAGGTGGTCTTGCCTGTGCTGCCGTGTCCCAGCAGTACGATGTTGCGGATCTTGTCGCTTGTATAGCCTTTCATGTGTTCCTCCTGAATGTTGTTTATATCTTTTCTTTTTTATATCGATTTTATTTGTGCAGTCCCTGAGACCGCTGATTAACGGATTTAGAATTCAGCGTTGCCCGGTGTGCGCGGGAACATCTGAACGTCTCTGATGTTGCTCATGCCCGTGAGGTACATGAGGATACGGTCGAAGCCGAGTCCGTAGCCGGAGTGGAATACGCCGCCGTATTTTCTTAGGTCGAGGTACCAGTCGTATGTATCCTCATCGAGACCGAGCTCTTTGATCCTCTGAACAAGGACGTCGTAGCGCTCCTCTCTCTGGCTTCCGCCGATGATCTCTCCGACTCCCGGTACCAGCATGTCCATAGCAGCTACAGTCTTGCCGTCATCGTTGAGCCTCATGTAGAAGGCCTTGCAGTCCTTTGGATAGTTGATGACGAACATCGGCTTTTTGAACACCTCTTCTGTGAGGTAGCGCTCGTGCTCGGTCTGGAGCTCAAGTCCCCATTCTACCGGATACTCGAACTTCTTACCCGACTTCTGAAGAATATCTACCGCTTCTGTGTATGTGATGCGGACGAAATCAGAGTTGACGATGTGGTCGAGTCTCTCCAGAAGGCCCTTGTCGATGAAGCTGTTGAAGAACTTCATTTCTTCAGGGCAGTGCTCCAGGACGTAGCTGATGATGTACTTGATCATCTCCTCTGCCATATCCATGTTGCCGTTGATGTCGCAGAACGCCATCTCAGGCTCCATCATCCAGAACTCGGAGGCATGTCTTGCCGTGTTGGAGTTCTCTGCGCGGAATGTAGGTCCGAACGTATAGATGTTGCGGAACGCAAGAGCCATGATCTCACCCTCGAGCTGTCCCGATACAGTCAGGTTAGCCTTCTTGCCGAAGAAGTCCTTGCTGTAGTCGATGTTGCCCTGCTCATCGCGCGGCAGATTGTCGAGGTCAAGCGTGGTCACCTGGAACATTTCACCGGCGCCCTCAGCATCGCTGCATGTGATTTCAGGCGAGTGTACGTAGATGAAGTTCTTCTCCTGGAAGAATTTGTGGATGGCAAATGCCGCTACGCTTCTGACTCTGAACACAGCGGAGAAAGTGTTGCTCCTAGGCCTCAGGTGAGCGATCTCCCTGAGGAACTCCATGCTGTGGCGCTTCTTCTGCAGCGGATAGTCGGAGTCGGAGTCTGCTACGAGTTCGATCTCATCTGCCTTGATCTCGAAAGGCTGCTTGGCTTCAGGTGTGAGTACCAGTGTTCCTTTTACCCTGACACCTGCACTCAGTCTGAACTTTGCTACCTCGCTGAAGTTTGCGAGCTTGTCCGCCTCATAAACCACCTGTACCGGTGTGAAGAATGTGCCGTCGTTTACCGAGAGGAATCCGAACTGGTTGGAGCTTCTGTTGCCTCTCAGCCAGCCATAGACCATTACCTCTTTGCCTGCATAAGCATCTGCGTTTCTGAATAATTCTCTGATCTCAATATCTTTCATATTAGCGTCTTTCTATAATAATAAAAGTTTAGGCTGGCGCAGTACACCAGCCTAAAAAGTATAACATATTTGCAAGCTCTATGTCATTAAATATCTTTACAGATTTCTACTTAACCTTGATTTTGAACACCTTGGTCTGTGCTCCGGCCTTGTAATCGGCATTGCCTGCTGCAGTGACCTTCACCTTGACCTTGTAGGTTCCCTTCTTCAGGCCCTTCTTGACCTTGATCTTACCGGTCGCCTTGTTGATCGTGATCTTCTTGTTGCCGGAGACCTTGGCGTATGTCAGCTTGCCTTTTGAGTTCTTTATGGTAAGAGCCTTGCTTAGTTTGACTGTGCGGGATTTCTTCTTAAGCTTTGATGCCTTGAGCTTTGCAGTCTTGCCCTTAACAGTCATAGGGTTGTTGAGCTTGAGAACCAGACCGTTGGATGCTGCCTTCAGTGTTTCATTGGCTGCCTTCAGCTGCTCAGTAGTCGCATTAGGGTCCTTGAGCACCTTTTCGGCTGCACTGATAGCAGCCTTGAACGGCTTGGAAGTCGAATCCTTATAATTGCCTGTGTTGACCTTGCTTGCATCGAGCACGTCAGCTGCGAGCGCACGGATCGCCTCTGTTTTTGACTCCGACTTTACAGATGTCAGCTTCGCCTCAGCCGCCTCAAGTTTAGGCAGGAGCTCTGCAGGAAGTGCTTCCTTATCCTCAGCAGAAAGCTTGTTATACAGCTCGCGGGCTTTTGTGATCGCTTCCTCATCCTCTGCAGTGATCTCCTTAGGCAGTTCATTGATCGCCGCTTCGACATCGGCAGGATCAGACGGCACCACATCTCCGCACAGAATATCTGCTCTGTTACGTATACGTATCCTCGGGAACGGTCCATCAGGCGCGTTGAATGTATCGTCGTATGAAGCAAGTCCTATTGCAAGTATCTCATCTCCGACTTTACATCCTTCTACCTCTTTATCTGTAGTGATATATCCGTCGATGAATACTCTTGCGACATCACCTTTTGCATCCTTTATCATGATGGTCTGGATGAGTCCGTTTTCCACCTCAAAGCTTTCGACAGTTCCCCTCAGACTTACCAGCGAGCCGAGCATAGACTGATCATTGATTTGTGCCGCAGTTACCTCAGTCGGTATGATACTGCCGCCCTCTCCGATCACTTCGATCGACGCTACCTGCAGTTCTGCTTCACCCTGATAGAAGTCGGTGTAGCCTTCGATATGGACTATATCGCCGATCTTGTATTCACCTGATACAGGGAAGCAGCAGATTCCCGCTGTGTCATCCTGTACGTAGATACAGTCGAAGAATGCAGTGTCTTTGTCGAAGCCGGATGCGTTGGATGTAACAACGCCCTCAATGGCGTATTCGTAGCCCTCTTCTGTCTGAGCCTGGACTTCAGCTATTGGTGTTACCTCGAGCGGACCCTCAGAAGCTTTGACACTGAATGTGACATCTTTCGTGTAGGTCTGTTCTATCCCGCGAACATCCATGACCGCCGTCACAGTAACGGTCGTTCTCTTAGCCTTATCAGGAACGAATGTGAACGGAACATCAATGCTGCCGCCTGCAGGTATGGTATGCCCGGTTGTATCCGTACCGATGATCACGTCTCCATCTTTCGTATAAACGATATTCTTGACAGTTGCTGCTTCATCCTCATTATTGAAGAATGTTGTGGTCAGGGTGGCATCATTATTTACCAGCGCACTTTCCGGAGCTGCAACGTCCCTTATGCCGGCACTGATATTACTGCCTACCCATACAGGCGCCGTGACCGCTTTGTCGCCATCTCCCTGTGTTATACGCACATAGTAGTAGCTGTATTCAGGCGAAAGCTCAGCTTCGAAGCGGCCTTTCTCGAGATCTGCCTTTTCATTCCATGTCTTTACGACCCTGCCTCCGTTGGCGATAAGATCGACCTTTTGTGTAAGATCGACATTGTCCGGATCGTAATTGGTGATCTCTATATTGAGAGTTTCAGGAGATTCTTCGAAAATGGTGCCCATTGGCTTTCCATTGACAGTATAGCTGATCTGAAGGTTCTTATCCTCTGTAGCGTATACACGTCTTTCTCTTATAGCCTTGTATATTCCCTCTTCAGAGAAATCGTCGGTAAGGACTACGTCCCTTGCGTCGTTAGCATTGCCCCAGCGTCCTTTATGATTGTCCTGGTTGTTGGTAGGAGCTACATGCCAGCCTTTATCCAGAGCCATAGTATACTGTTCGTAGCTAGGATAGTATCCGCCTGCTCCGATCTGACCTTCACCATTACCGACCTCAACAAGGAACATGTGATCATCAGTAGCCTCATCCCAGTAAGAGAAATCAGTGAAGTTACCGAATGTATTGCCAGGATGGTTGAACTGGTTCATCGAATCGCCCTTGTTTATGGTCTCGTAGTAGAGCTTCATTCCGGCATCGTTGCTCTTGTTGTTGAGTTGCGCATTGTTTCTGGATACAAGTCCGTCACTGTCGAAAGTATTGATGTGACCAGGTCCGCCGGACCATGTCATCTCGAATCCGCCAATAGCGACTATGTCATTCTGTTTGGCGTTGAAGTTAGCAACCTTTTCCTTGTAGCCTTCCCA
The DNA here is from genome assembly GCA_017510725.1 of Mogibacterium sp. Taxonomy (GTDB): domain Bacteria; phylum Bacillota; class Clostridia; order Peptostreptococcales; family Anaerovoracaceae; genus Crickella. The sequence goes on from JAFWMD010000053.1 coordinate 5,222, forward strand.
GACCGCCTTGCTTGCAGGTGTCATCAGCTCCTTGTCATTTACAGCGTCTGCAGGATTTGCTGCGCTGGCTGTATCGAAGTAGTTGGAGTGATCAGTGAATGCCACAAACTGTACGTTAGCGCTCTCCGGAAGAGATGCTATGTAGTCAAGAGCAGTATCAAGTGATCCTGATCCGTCTGAGTAAGTGGTATGCGAATGCAGCTGTCCGAAGTACGGCTGATATTCTGATTTTCCTGCGATAAAGCTCCAGGTCTTATTGGCTGCTACACCATCCTTTCTCATGACATGCAGCGCTACTGTGGTATTTCCAGGAGTGAGATCTTCAGCCGGAGTATAGCTTATAACTCCGTCCTCGTATGTAACGCCTTCTGCATTCTCATCATTGATCGTCATAGTAATCGTCGGATCAGTTCCTGCATTCCACAGCCTTGCAGAGATGACCGGAGTGAGATCATCCCCTGTCTGTGAGTTAGGTTCAGGCTTTAAGTCATCGAAGAACGGCTGATCATTGATACCTATACCATTCGGTTTGCTGCATGTGTAGTTGATTCCATATCCGTTTGTGACTTCTATCGTCAGATCAAAGTGTCCGCAAAGCTCCCCTGTTGCAGGATCTGTTACATCAAGCTCTTCAGCAGGAATAGTGAACGTATAGTTTTTATAGTCCGATGATGCTGAATATTCCGTAATCTCTCCTGTTTTTATTACGTCGTTTTTGCCATTAACAGCGTATGTTATTTTTGTTTTTTCAGGAAGTATTTCCGGGCAGAGGTCATCAAGAGTGATGGTCACAGGGAAATTCTGCTCCACATATCTGTAATTCTCACAGTCGAATACTGCAGTCGGCACCTGGACAATATCATCATGCACTATAGTATCTTCAGCCAATTCATAGAAATTGAAAAGATAGATATCAATAGGATTAGTCGATTTGAATGTCCAGCCTGAGAAAACGCTTGAGAAGTATTCGATGCAGACAGGAGAGCCTCTGTAATTAGCTACCTTGTTGTAAATAATATAGCCGTCCTTATTGCTTTCCAGATACCACTTGGCGTTATTCGGTGCAGATCCGTCTTCCAGAGGTTCTTCAAAGAACAGCTCCTCGTCATTGTTTGTAGCCAGATACTTACCGTTATTCTTGAAAGTATAGTATCTGCCCATGCTGTCTACTGTGAATACATATGCTCCGTTTCCAGGCACTGCTTTGACAGGGTTGGAACCAGTCAGATCGGAAGGTATTGCATCCATAGCATAGTTGGCCGCTTTGTACAATCCCAGAGCCAGCTGTGTTGAGTCATTGACTGTCTGATCGTTATAGATTACATATTGCTTTCCTTTGGTGAGCACCCCATCCCAGTCACCGTCGTCAAAGTCATCAACTGCATTTGCAGGATCGATCTTGTAGAACTGAAGCGCATAGTCAGCTCCGCTAGGGTTTGTTATAAAGCTTCCTGCAAAGTTTTCGGAACTATTAGCTTTTATATATGCCGGTCCGGAATTATCACCATTAACGCCTGTCAGGGTCGCGCTCGAAACAGTGAAAGCATTCTGTACCGATCCTGCCGGTGCAACATTCCACGTATTAACGCCTTCAGGATAATTAGTATTGACGGTCAGTTCGGCATACTTACCACTCGGCCATACTGTAATGCTGTCAGCTTCATTATCAGATGAATAGAAGCTGTAAGTTCCGTCAGCATTTACTTTTACCTTCCATACATAATCTGAAGTGAATGGCAACAGCTTACCTTCAGATGTGATTTTTGCAGCTTTTGCCTTAAGATACCAGTCACCGTTGGCCAAACTGCTGACAGCAGTCTTACGGCTCGGGCTGTAAATGGCAACATACTGACCATCGGTAAGTTCTTCAAGACTTGTGATCAGGTCTCCTATTTCGCCAGGGTCACTGCCATGAGGAGTCTCCGGTTCTGCGCCTTTCTTGTAGAAGGTTATACCAAATGCATCCCTGCCGGGATCCTTGGATGCATATACCGTGAAGCCATTATAGTATTCAAGATAGAATTGACCATTAGTTGAACTCCACCCGGCAAACTTCAGATAATAGTTGAAATCCATCTCATCCGGGCCTGACAGAATAAATCTGGTATAGTCGGCCCCGGACAGCAAGAGATTGTTATATGTTTTATCGCCTTCTGTCACTACCTTTCCGCCGAGCGTATAGTCCCCCTGGGTAAAGGTGTAGGTTCCGTCTCCATTGTCGTTTACTTTCCATACAACGTTTCTATCGTTGGTAGTAATTACTCCATCTTTAGGTGTAAGAGAAACACCGCTGACTTTGTTAGATGTAATAGTGTTTCCAATACCCTTGCCAGAGCCTGCATTATAGAGTATGACCTCATCTCCGTCAGCAATGGTGCTTGCAAGTCCGAAGCTCTCCATATCTCCCGGATCAGGAGTCTCAGGCTCAGCCCCTTTCTTGTAGAAAGTAATACCAAATGCATCCCTACCGGGATCCTTGGATGCATATACCGTGAATCCATTATAATACTCAAGATAGAATGTGCCGTTATTTGATGTCCAGTCAGCGAACTTCAGGTAATAATTGAAATCTGTGCTGTCCGGGCCTTCAAGTGTGAAACCGGTATAGTCGGCACCAGACAGAAGGAGATTGTTATATGTTTTGTCTCCACTTGTTACTACCTTTCCGCCGAGCGTATAGTCTCCCTGGGTAAAGGTGTAGGTTCCGTCTCCATTGTCGTTTACTTTCCATACAACACTTGTGTCGTCGGTAGTTATTACACCATCCGTCGGGGCCAGAGTGACACCGCTCACTTTATTGCTCGCAATAGTGTTACCAACACCTTTGCCGGAGCCCGCATTATAGAGTATGACCTCATCTCCGTCAGCAATCGTACTTGCAAGTCCGAAGGTGTCTCCTTCTCCCGGATCAGGAGGTGTCACACTTGAAGTAACCACAATCTCAGAAGCTGCTGTATTTCTTAGCTGTAAAGTGGTCTGTGAAGCGTTTTGATATATTCCCACAGCGCCTGTAAATGTGATCACGTCACCAGCAACAGGAGCCGGATCTCCGAGAACTGCTTTATAGATCTGGATACTGCCGCCATTGGCATCTTTTACATCTACATTTGTTCCGCTTACCTTTTCTACTATAAGATCTTTGATTGTAACATACTTGCAAATATCTGCTGTCGTCAAAGCTCCGATAGTAGTTTCAGCAGGCTCAAGAGAAATCGTTTCAGCCGGATCAGTTACTTTAGAGTAATCTGAATTGTTCAGCTGAGGCAGTCCGTTGTAAACACCGCGGACGCCGGTTCCTATGATCGTATCGCCAACCGCCACTCCCGAAGGAACTGCTGCACAGCGAACACATATGCCGCCAGTGGCATCCTGTACATATAAATTGTTTCCGTCAATCAGTGTAACAGCACCTTTGACCATGAACTCTCCGGTGCTGGCTTCAAGAACCGTGCTGATATCAGTAACAGTCATCTCCTGTCCGGCTTCGTCCCTGTCATACTTCCAGAATTTAAGTGTCTGATCCTTGATATTACTAGGGAAACTGCCGTTTGATCCCAGTTTATAGCATCTCCAGTTAGTTGCCTGATAAACTCCGAGAAACCTGACTCCATCCGAGGCTTCTGCGTTCAGATAATCAAGTGTGGCTCCTTCTGATGCAGACACGCCTGTCAGGCTCCAGTCCCCACCGATAGGAGTAGGCTTATCACCAACTCTGACGCCATTGTTATTTGCTGTCACATATAAATACTTTCCATCCGAGTTCTGGAAGGTATATGTCACAGCACCTTCATTTTCGGTTTTTGTGACAGTCCACCCGAACTCTTCTTTTACTCCTCCGATGACAAGTTCCCTCTCATTGTTGAGTGAAGCTTTCTCGGCAATCGGTCCGGCACTTGATGTTGTTGCAGTCAATGCATAAATGCCGGCATAGTTTTGGCTTACATCCTCCATGGTAATCGCTACCGGCTGCTCTGATTCCGCGGCAGCATCGATGTCATCGAGCGCCGTCCACACAGAGTCCGTGGCGTCAGCCCAGGCTGTACCGCCCAAAGGGAATGCCGTGGAGAAAACCATTCCCAGTGATAACAGGAACACCAGGAATTTCCCTGCTAATCTTCTCTTCATAAACCCCTCCCTTTCGTCCTTAAGCAAATGGTTTTTATAAAACCAACATTAATAAATATTAATTAAATTTTACCAAAATTAGTTAACCTAATGAACAATAAGAGGTAAATAATACATGTTGATACAGTCCTATTCTTGACATGTTTTTTCATTATTGCTACCATTTTTTTAGTATTGTAGTATGACTTGGGACATGGGTAGATAAGGTGGAAAAGGAACTGTCAGCAAAAATCAGAATGAATAAACCAACCCTGTTGGTGCTGGTGCTTGCTGCAGTTATTTTCTTTGCCCTCTTTATGTGGGCGAGGCCCGTGCAGGATGAACAGATAGCTGCGGAAGAGTACGCAGAGTACGAAAGAGCTACTGTAACGGCGGTTCTTGGCGACAATACTGAGATGGATCCAGCTTCCGATAATGCATACAGGGGAGAACAGATGCTCAGCGCCAAAGTCATGACCGGACAATACAAAGGCGAAGAGCTCATGGTATATAACTATACCGGCCCGCTCTACGGTGTCCCGGTCACTGAAGGCGACAGCATCACAATACTCATATCGACACATTCGGACGGGCAGCATAATGCCGTCGTTTATGAATACAACAGGATACCTGTACTGGCGGCGGTGATCATAATATTCTGCATCGTCACTATCCTTATCGGGGGGCGTACCGGACTCAAGTCGCTGATCGGTTTGATATTCACCATCATTTGCCTCTTCATGATACTGATCCCTATGCTGTTAAAGGGTGCTCCTACGATACCGGCAACATTCCTCATGTGCGGCTACATATCGCTTGTCAGTTTCACCATACTCGGCGGCATACACCGCAAGACCATAAGCGCTTTTCTCGGGACATTTGCAGGAACAGCCTTCGCGATGGTATTCGGCATCATTGCCCAGTCCATGGCACGTGTCAGCGGGCTCAGGATAACTGACGTGGAACCGCTTCTTCAGCTGAGGCAAACAGGCACGCCTATAGGTCTCAGAGGCCTTCTGGTTGCAGGTATAATCATCAGTGCTCTCGGAGCTGTCATGGATGTCTCTATGAGCATTTCCTCGGCGTTAGAGGAAGTGCACCAGGCAAATCCTAAGCTGTCATCACGCCAGCTTTTCAGATCCGGCATGAACATAGGAAGGGATATGGCAGGCACCATGACAAACACCCTGATACTTGCCTTTCTCGGAAGCAGCTTCACGCTTACCATTTACCTGTACTCACTGGGACTCAGCTTTTATCAGCTGTTCTCATCTGCATACGCATCAATAGAGATAATAAGCGGCATATCGAGCAGCATAGGCATGATACTTACCATCCCGCTGACTGCCATCATCGCTTCCGCACTGATCCAGAAAACGAAGTAAATACCATAGTTAACAAATAGCAGATTTGCGATATAATATGTACGATAAAACTCTTTGATTAAAGCTACCAAGTCAATCGAAAGGAGAATCGCTATGTCAATCCCTACTCCTCATATCAATGCTAAAGCAGGTGACTTCGCTGAGACAGTTCTGATGCCGGGCGATCCGCTTCGCAGCAAATTCATCGCAGAGACTTTCCTCGAGAATCCTGTACTCGTTAACAACGTCCGCGGCGTGCAGGGCTACACAGGCACTTACAAGGGCAAGAGAGTATCGGTAATGGCTTCCGGCATGGGCCAGCCTGCAATCGGCATTTACTCATACGAGCTCTTCGCATTCTATGATGTAAAGAACATCATCAGAATCGGCTCCTGCGGATCGATCGACCCTGAGCTCCACGTACGTGACATCGTGATCGCTCAGGCAGCCTGCACAAACGGTAGCTATGCAAATCAGTATGAACTTCCGGGCACATTCGCTCCGATCGCTTCGTTCGAGCTCCTTGAAAAAGCCGTTGCTGCAACAAGAGCGTCCGGTGCAAACTTCAAGGTAGGCAACATCCTTTCGTCGGATATGTTCTATGATGATGCAGCTTCCGCAATGAGATGGTCGAAGATGGGAGTTCTCGGAATCGAGATGGAATCCGCAGCTCTGTACTGCAACGCAGCAAGGCTCGGCAAGAACGGCCTCTGCATCTGCACAGTTTCTGACTCCTTCAACTATCCTGAAGAGAACACAACTGCTGAAGAGCGCCAGAACTCCTTCACAAAGATGATGGAGATCGCACTCGAGATCGCATAAAACCTCATTTTTCGCATTGTAAAACCACGCCTGCAACGGCGTGGTTTTTGTTTGTCTTCTAATCTTTTTTAGTCTTCGAGCATGAGGCGTATGATCTCCTCGTCAGTCTGCTTCATGCCGAATCTGGCCAGGCGGCCGACTGTGTCTATCGTGCTTTCAACACCGTTCTTTACGAGGCCGTCGCCGCCGAAGAATGAATTCCCCTTATTGTACATTGACAGTCCCATGAGGCCTGCTTCAACAGCCACGGAGATCTTCGCGGCACAGCTTGCCTTTGCTCCGTCGCAGACGATACCGGAATTGATCGCGATCGCGTTTACAACGGTATGCGCTACGGCTTCGACTCCGCCGCCCTGCATGTAAGCTATGCCTGCTCCGGCTCCGCAGCCCGCGCTGACAGCTCCGCAGTACGCTGAAAGTCTGCCTATGCCGGTCTTCAGGTGTGTCGTGACCAGGTTGGATACGCAGAGCGCGCGAAGGAGTTCTTCATTTGATTTGTTGCGGGCCCTCGCATAGACGATCACCGGAATACTGGTAGTAATGCCCTGGTTGCCGCTTCCGGAGTTGATGACAACCGGAAGCTCACAGCCGTTCATACGCGCGTCGCTTGCTGCTGCGGCATATGATCTCATGACGTACTTGAGATCGTACTCATGTCCAAGCATCATGGTGCTTCCGATGTTTGCACCGTAGTCGCCTGCAAGACCTTCCTCTGCTATTGCCATGTTGTAGCTGATCTGTCTTTCGAGTATCTCCCGGACCTCTTCTACATCAACGATATCTGCGAACTCTACTATACCTTCTATGGTCAGGCAGCTCCTGTCAGTAAGACCTGACTCTTTTGGCTCTTCAATGTCCTTTGAAAACAGGATCTCATCGTTATGCTTTACCAGCACTATGTTGGTGTGGTAGTCCACAATGCGTACGCAGGCTGAATCCTTCCCGGCACAGGCAGTCACGGCTATGTCAAAGATGTGGCCGTTGTTGACGTGCCTTACCTCGATAGGTGCATCTTTCAGGAACGTCCCGATTTCCCCGATCTGCTCAGGTGTGACGTTCGATATGACCTCGAGCTCTGCGTCGACGTCGCCTGCGGCGGCGCCGGCTGCCGCGGCTGCCGGGATCCCCCGGAGGCCGCCGGTGTGAGGCACCACGACGCTCTTTACGTTCTTGATTATATTGCCGCTGACTTCAACCAGCAGGCTTTCCGGCTTTGTGCCGAGCACTGCGGCGGCCTTAGCCGCGGCATAGGCGATGGCGATAGGTTCAGTGCAGCCCATCGCCGGCAGAAGCTCCTCCTTCAGGATCTGTACATATGCTGAATATCTGCTGTCAGTTTTGTCCATAGCGCCCCCTTTTATCCATCTGCAGAGATGCTCTTTTCCTGTCCCTTTTGTAACTTTTCCCTATTTCACTCTTTATTTCTTTTTATGCTCTTCTCTCCATTTTTTAATTGATTCGTACCGTTCTTTGAAGCGCGGCTCAAATCCCTGATTGCCCGGATGATAGTATTCCGTGCCGCGCAGGTTTTCCGGCAGACACTCCATATCTGCTATCTTGTCTTCGGTGTCATGCGCATAAATATATCCCTTGCCGTAGTCCAGCTCCTTCATTAGCTTTGTAGGAGCATTGCGTATATGCAGCGGAACGGGCTCGGCAAAGTGTTCGTTGGCATCGCGCGCCGCCTGCATGTATGCAACTTCCATCGCGTTGGACTTAGGTGCGAGAGCGTTATAAATAACGGCCTCGGTGAGGTGCACGCTGCACTCCGGCATTCCTATCAGATGGCAGGCCTGGAATGCCGCTACCGAGAGCTCCAGAGCTCTCGGATCAGCGAGGCCGACATCCTCCGCTGCAAACCTTGTGACGCGGCGCGCTATATACATCGGATCCTCGCCCGACTCAAGCATGCGTGCCAGCCAGTATACCGCAGCGTCCGCATCGGAATTCCTCATCGATTTATGCAGCGCAGAGATCAGGTTATAGTGCTCCTCACCCTGCTTATCGTACAGCAGCGACTTCCTTGAAGTGCACTGCTCAAAATCTTCGGTCGTGACTGTGATAACCTCGTGGCCGTCAGACGGATCACTCGAATGATCTGCATTCAGCACCATCATCTCCAGAGTCGAAAGCGCCGTCCTTGCATCGCCATTTGCGAATGAAGCAAGCGCACTGATGACGTCATCACTTATACGCAGGTCCTGTCCGCCAAATCCCCTCGGGTCGGATATCGCATTTTTTATCAGCTGCGCTATATCTTCCGGACTCAACTGATGCAGTACGAACACCTTGCATCTCGAAAGCAAAGCGCCGTTCACCTCGAACGACGGGTTCTCAGTCGTGGCTCCGATCAGGATTATGCTTCCCTTCTCTACGAACGGCAGAAATGCGTCCTGCTGTGCCTTGTTGAACCTGTGTATCTCATCCACGAAAACGATGGTGCGAGCCCCTATGGCAGTCATCTTATCCGCCTGCTGCATCACCGTCTTTATATCCTTTATACCGCTTGTAACCGCACTGAAAGTGATGAACTGCGCATCCGTCTTCGCAGCGATTATCTGCGCGAGCGTAGTCTTGCCTACGCCCGGCGGCCCCCAGAATATCATGGAGGATACACTGTCGCGCTCGATAAGATTGCGCAGCACTTTTCCTTCACCAACGAGATGCTGCTGGCCTACGAACTCATCAAAATTCCTCGGACGCATCCTCGCAGCAAGCGGCTGATTATCATTATTTGCTGTATCAAAAATACTTAACTGTCCCATTCAATCACTATCATATCGCGTTGCCGAAACGCTTCACTTCTGTATTTTCTTCTCCATCAGCACCAGATCGACATCTCTTATCCCGTTAAATACTGTCGGTACGATGTCGGTCTCAACGTATCCGAGCTTCGCGTACATCGCGCGGGCCCTCTTGTTCCGGGCATTGGTGTCTATCCTCAGCACCTCACAGTCCCAGTCCTTCCCGGTCTTCTCGTAGAATCCCACGAAAGCAGGCCCGATGCCAAGTCCTCTGACATCCGGATCGACCGCCAGAGTGTGCAGCACGCAAACCTTGTCGTCCGGCGCTTTGTACTCCCAGTCACAGTCGAGATACACGTTTACCTGGGTCTTATTGATAATGCCGGTCGCCACCACCTTGCCGCCATACTCAGCCACGTACATGTCGTCGCGCTCAACCGACCCCTCGGCGACCTCCCTCACAGGATAGATCCCCCTGACCCATCCCGTTGTGGTCAGTCCTGCCTCCTCTGCATCGTGGGTACGGTCATAAATACGCTCTATAGCATTAATGTCATCCTTTGTTGCTTTTCTGAAACTCAGTCCCATTTCCATTTTCTATCATTCCTGAAGGAGACAGAGAACCGTCCCCTGTCTCCACTCTCCCTATATATCCCTGGCCATCCTGTACACTTCGTATCCGTCAGTGCTGACCGTCTCTTCTTCAACTTTGAAACCCTGGTCCTTCCAGAACTTAAGGGCCTCTTCATTTTTCTTTATTACTGCAAGCGACAGATAGTCATACCCTGCCGCCTTCATCGCTGCACGCACATCGGCAAAGATGCCCGATCCTACGCCCCTGCCCTGCATGTCTCCGTCCACCATCAGCCATCCGATGAAAGCATCATCGCTCTCTGGATATCCGGTGATAAGGTCCATGACAGCAACCAGAACATCGTATTCATCATAGAATCCGACAAAGTGCTTGCAGACCGGGGAGACCCCTTCAGGGACCTCCGAAATGATATCCGTGAGGCTCTCGCGGGTAGGGATCCTTCCGAGATACCTGTAATATCTCCTGTTGGACTTCGCCAGCCTGTATACCGGCGAAATGTCTGCTTCGGTGATCCTTCTGACCTTGTACTGCGTCGACAGTGTCTGTATATCCAGACCGTCGCTTTCCCCGGCTTCTTCCGCACTGTTCCTTGCCGCTTCGCTGTCGATCGCCTGCCGGAACTGCGTTTCATACAGCTCCTTGTAGGTGCCGCCAAGCCTGAGCAGCTCCTCGTGGGTGCCCTGCTCGGCGATCACGCCATCCTTTACTACGAGGATCCTGTCCGCCTTGAGTATGGTCGACAGTCTGTGTGCGATGACGATACTGGTGCGCCCCACCATCATCTGCTCGAGCGCGTCCTGTATCGAGTTTTCCGAAATGGAGTCGAGGGCCGAGGTCGCCTCATCGAGTATGAGTATCTTAGGATCCTTCAGTATGACTCTCGCAAGCGACAGCCTCTGCTTCTCGCCGCCGGAGAGCTTCAGCCCGCGGTTACCGACCTGCGTCAGATAGCCGTCCGGCTGGTTGCTTATGAATTCGTGAATGTTTGCTATGCGGCAGGCCTCTTCGATCTCTTCCATCGTGGCATCGCTCTTCGCGTACCTGAGGTTCTCAAGTATGTTGCCGTTGAAGAGATATGACTCCTGCGTGACCACGCCTATCTGCTCCCTCAGATATGTGAGATCGAAGTCGCGCACGTCTACGCCTGCGATCTTAACGCTTCCTCCGCATACGTCGTAAAGTCTCGGTATGAGGTTCACCACCGTCGACTTGCCCGAGCCCGAAGGTCCCACTATGGCGTACATGCTACCTCCCGGCACTTCGAAGCTTACATCCGTGAGTATAGGATTCTCAGGATTGTAGCTGAACGCAACGTGATCGTATGTGATCGGCTTGTTGTCGACATCAGGTTTTTTGCCGTCTTCAGGCGAAACGATCGTGTTCTCCCTGTCGAAGTAATCGAAGATACGGGTAAACAGCGCAAGGCTGCGCGTGAAGTCGACTGAGATGTTCATCAGCTGCTCGATAGGCCTGTATAGCCTGTTTATGAGAGCCACAGTCGCGGTTATGACTCCGACCGTCAGTGTATTGTCTATATGCCTGATGATAAAGTATCCGCCTGCAAAATATATGAGGAGCGGTCCGAGCTGCGTGAACATTCCCATGACCACGCGGAAGAGCTGGCCCGATCTCTGTTCCTTTAGATTGAGGTCTGTGACCTCCTTGTTGACCTTTACGAAGTCGTCGTACTCCTTCTGCTCGCGCGTGAATATCTTTACGAGCATCGAGCCGCTGACCGACAGAGTCTCGTCGATCTTCTGGTTGAGTTCATCGCTCTTTGCCTGGCTCTGCGTGAGATATTTCCAGCGTGTGCGGCCGGCAGTCCTCGTCGGCAGCACCAGCAGCGGAATGACTGCTATGCCTACCAGCGCAAGCGCAGGGCTCATGCTGAAAAGCGCCACCAGAGTTGTGATCACAGTCGCAACATTGCTCACGATATTCGAGAGCGTACCACTGATGACCGAGCTCACGCCGCTGATATCCGTGTTCATGCGCGTTATGATGTCGCCCTGCTTCTCCGTGGTGAAGAACGAATGCGGCATGTACTGAAGATGCTTATACATCTGATTGCGCATGTCAAAAATGATGCGCTGCGATATCCACGCATTGATGTAGTTCTCGAGCACCCCAACAAGCTGGCTTACCGTCAATGCGGCGAACGCCATAAGCAGGAGCTGTATGAGGAGCTCCATGTTTTTGCCCACCAGCGCTTCATCTACGATGCGGCCGGTTATGATCGACGGAAAAAGTCCCACGGTCGCCGACAGCAGTATCGCGATGAACACGAAGATGAACTGCAGCCAGTATGGTTTGAGATAGCTCAGTATCCTGGCCAGCAGCGCCTTCGTTACCTTAGGCATATTCTGTTTTTCTTCCTCAGTCAGGAAGTGCATCGGGCCCATTCTGCCCGGTCCCGGTCCCGCCATTTTTCACCTTTTTAGCAATAACGGGGACAGTCCCCGTTAATTGTCTCTTACGGGGACTGTCCCCACTTCTCTTTTACGGCATCAGTACGCCGTCCGGCTTTCCTCCTTCATAGAGGAGATGATCTGTATACACATCAACGAATTCGTTTGCAGGTATGCCGTAGTCTCTGTACGCATTATTATAATCTGTCATGCGCTTTCCTTCAGGCGTGATCGTTATGACGGTCGCTCCTCTCTGCGCACCGGAAAAGTTGATGTCCGTATATGCTAGGTTATCGATCGAGTAGCCGTAGCAAAGATCGACTCCCTTGTAATTGACCATCGCGTTGTTTACGTGGTCGTGTCCACAGTAGCAGGCCTCGAGCACGCCGAGCCCGTCAGGTCCCAGTGTTTCGAAGAACCTGTCGATATCCGCGAGAGGCCCTTCTTTTGTAATTCCGCCGTGCCAGATGCGGCTGTGAGTCGTCCCGTCCACCAGCTCGTCCCAGACACCGGAGATATACTTCGTGTCCTTGGTATCCTTCCAGCCGTTCGCTTCGAGATCCTCATATGCGATCCTGAACTCGCTTGTCGGGATGTGGAAGAACGCCACAGTCTCAGGGCTTCCAAGAGCCTTGAGAGATTCAGCGGCCCAGTCGACCGTGGAATCCCTTATGATATCGTAATTCCAGTCGAGCACGGCCTGGATCGAATTGTCCACATAAGCGTTGCTGTCTATGAGCAGCAGCGCTTTGGTCAGCTCGCCCTTAGTATTCTTCACCTGGATGATCTGGTTCGTAACAGTCGGGAGCTCGCCGCCGTCAGTGAAGTTCTGATCAAAGATGCAGTACTCAAATCTGTCATTCATGTAAAGCTCGCCCAGCTTCTGCCTGTCTGTATAGTCGAACACCTCAGTATCGTGATTGCCGAATACAGTGGAGAAATACACGCCTTCATGATTGAAGATTGTGATCACGTCTTTGGCGGCCATGTAGTTGTTGAGCGTGCCGCCGCCGTTATAAACAGGCCCCGGCACTGCAAATGTATTGTCGCCGTCGAGGATGACCAGATCAGGCTTCTCCTTCTGAAGCATGGTGATCACCTCATAAACAGTCTTGCGGTCCTTCTCGCGGCTCCAGAAACCGCCGCCCAGATGGATGTCTGTGAGCATCATTATCCTGAGGTCCCTGTCAGTCGTGAACGTGTAATAGCCTGTCTCCGGATCCTTCTCAGGCACCACCCTGTCCACGCCGCTGTAGTCAACAGGATCGAAGCTGCTGATGTAGTGCCTCAGGTGGAGCGATACTCCGTAGTTGACCAGCATGGCCGAACCGGCGAGGACTACCGCAATGATGATGATCCACACAGGGATCTTCCACCAGAGCCCGCGTTTTTTCTTTTTTGGTTCAGGCGCCATGTGTTTCTCGGCTCGTTTCTCTCTGCTCATCACAATATCCTTTCTCTGTCTGTGTCCGGGGACTGTCCCCTTTAGTAATGTTTAACGGGGACTGTCCCCATTTTGTATACTTACAGCTCTACCGGTACAGGTTTGCTGATCGGCTCGTTCATTACCTCAGGATGCTCAAGCATGTACTTGGCGATGCGAAGCGACTTAGCAAAGTAGAATCCGTCGGCAAGTCTCTCGTCGATCGTGAACGTGCAGTTGATAACATCTCTTTCCTGCCATGTGCCGTCCTCCATGAGCTTCTGCTCCTTGTGGAGCACGCCTATGGTGATCATCACCGAGCATGTTCCGTAATTGCTCAGATGATGGTAGCAGGAATCGGATTTGATCGATCCAAGGTTCGAGAGAAGCACGGATGAGTAGTTAGGGTCGCCCGCCGTAAGTGACTTAGGCATGATGCCGTGATACTCAAGGACTCTGAGTGTGCCGAAGAATGCCTCGAGGACAGGCCTCGGAAGGCTTCCGACAAAATTCATGAGCTTGTCGAGGTCGTTGGACTTTTCCTTGCGGACCTTTTTGACATCGCCGATGATGAGCTTCGAGATCGAGTCGAAGTTCATGTCCGGGTCTACCTTGAGGAACATCAGCGTCTCGTCCGCCTCATCCTCGAATCTCTGCTTGACAACGAAGGACAGCGTGATGTCCGGTCTCTCATAATAAGTCCTGCCCGAGATGAAGTAGTTCAGCTTAGGTCTGTGGTAAACAGTCCTCGCAACTGCAGTACAGATAGCGTGGAAGATCTTGAGCTTGGTGCCTTCCTTCTCATTGCGTTCAGCCATGTACTTCACCAGATCCGTGACATCGAACTGCTCTGTCATGGATACTTCCGCCTCAGTTCTCTTAGGCATGATGTACGGCAGTATGTTATGATATCCGTCCGGCCATCTTACTCTTTTTCCGTCTCTTCTCTTATTTCTCATAATTATTCCTCTCTTGGTTATTTCAGGACAGCCATCGGCCGGCCATTAATTGACTTTTATTTGAGCTCCAGCTTTTTCAGTTTTTTCTCGCTGTATTCCTCTATCTGTTTCCAGAGCTTATGCAGCTGCTTCTTGTGTACGCAAAGTTTCTCGGTACAGTTGCTGCACTTGAGGTAAGCATTGGTGTGTTCGGAGAATCTCTCCGGGTGCAGATAGAAGGTGACCTCCCACCTGATCAACAGAGCGATCGACAGCACCAGCAAGCTCCACGTGTATGTCTTGCTGACGAAGAACAGCGGTGTGAACATCATCGCGAAGTCCCAGTTGTAGATGCGGCACGCGCTGCAGCATTTGTTTTTCAGGAACCACGACTGGAACGGGCAGAAGAACATGATGCATATCATGTCGCATACCGAATACGCTCCGCAGAGCAGTATCATGATGCCGTCGTCAAGTATTCCCAGCATGTGCAGCATGCCGAAAATACCGTTGAACACGATCCATATGAGTGCCACCAGCATCGTAGCATTGTTGTCATGCACTATCACGTCCGTCTCGCCGGTCTTAATGTAATTGCGGCCGAACTGTTTCTGGCACCCCGGGCTTTCGATTTTTGCCGGGAAAAAGCGGAATATCATTTCGATAACGTAAACCGTCCATACGAAGACAATAATACCCGGCATCTTTTCCAGACCGATCACAAACGGCTCATGGTAAATAAATCTGTACCTGACATATGAATATATAAGAAGCAGGAACAGAATCGACCTGTATATAAGGCGGGTCCAGTGCCAGATCCCTACAGGCGTAAGTTTTTTTCTTTTTTTAGTCCCCATTTGGCATCCTTCCTTTTTTAACTAAAGGTTACATGCATAGGCTGAATCCGGTCCGGCCGGCTGCCGGACCTGCCGGCCTATTTTTCACTTTCCGGAACATCTTCAAATTTCGGTTTGTATTCCTCGAGCTTCTTCTCACCGGCCATGACAGCGCCAATGATAACCGTCCACACTGCAACGCCTGCTGCAGCTCCAATGCCCTGGGCAAGCTTGCGGCGTCTGTCTCTCTTTAAAATCTTTCTCTTTCTTCTTTCAGTCATATCAAACCTCCACTCCTTCTTCGCGAAGTATTCTTTGAAGTTCCTCCGGCGGTATCTGTTCAATCACAGGAATGCTTCCATCCCTGAGCGCAGTCCTGAGCTGATCGGCCGACCTGATGGTCCACGACACTTCGTCATATCCCTTTTTGTCTACCAGCGCTCTGAGGACGCGGTTTTTTCTGTCGGAGAATTTATATGCTATGAAATCCGGCTTCGTGAACCTGTTAAGCAGCAGGTTCGTCAGCAGCACCACCTGGTAAAACGGAAGTCCCTCCCTGCTCTTGAAAAAGTTCTGTGCGAGCTGCCCCCTGATGACCTCAGGCCTCTGCCTGCGGTACTCTATGAGCACGCGAGGGTCGAAACTTTCGATGACATATTCACCCGTATATCGATCAAGCCTTTCGGCGACCGCCTTTACGAGCGCCTTATGATTACCCTTTACGCACTTGAGCTCTATCAGAAGCGGAAGGCCCGTTTCTTCGTAAAGATCCAGCACCTCGTCGAAAGTCGGTATCATCTCGTCCGTGCCCTCAAGCCTGAGCTTTCTGAGGTTGGTGATATCGTAGGACTCGATGCTTCCCTTGACCCCCGTCTGGCGCTCCAGGTCGTCGTCATGGAAAATAACGAGCGACCCGTCCGCTATCAGGTGCACATCGAACTCTGACGGCAGTCCGTATTCCACCGCGCGGCGGAAAGCTGCCATCGAATTCTCCGGGATCTTCGGCTTATCATGATAACCCCTGTGAGCATAGCGCTCTGCAAGTTTAAATTTCCTCTTAGAAGCCTTCATCTCAGTCTTCCATATTCTCGAACGCTTCAAGGCCTTTTTTCACCTCAGGAGCTGCGTCGCCGTGCTTCACCTGCATCATGGTGATGAAACTGAAGAGCACGAAAAGAGCCGCATACGGAAACAGCACCTTGTAGCTGATGTTCCTCATCAGAAAGCCGGCAAGTATAGGCGTAACCACCTGCGCCGCCATGGATGCGGTGTAGTAGTATCCGGTGAATTTGCCGATATCCGAACCCCTGCACATCTCTACCACCATCGGCAGTGAGTTGACGTTGATAGCCGCCCAGGCAAATCCCACGAGCGCGAATACGACAAACATGATCGCATTGATGCTGTGGAATGCCGTAGTCAGGAAATATCCTGCAGCGAAGCATGAAGCCAGCATAACGATGCCGATCATTATGGTTTTTTTGCGCCCCACTTTATGTGCCAGACTTCCGATTGGTATATATGAAATGATGGCTCCGCCCGTAGCAATGAGCAGGCATGTGGACGCTCCGCCGAGGCCCTGACCCATCACCTTGTCTACGTATGTGGTGAACCACGTTGTTATGCCATTGTATCCGATGAACCACAGTGCGATCGATGCCAGCAGGAATCCCAGGCTCCTCCTGACCTGCGGAGGGAGCACCTCGTTGCCGCTTCCGTCGTCTTCTGCGAGGTTCCACTCAGGATGCTCGGCCTCGAGCGCCTGATTCTCCGCAACCAGCTTCGGCTCGTTGATCGTGAGCTTCATCACGATGATGGATACCGCCATGATAAGCGCCACAACTATGAAGAGCGGCTGGTAATTGACGTGATCAAGCCCGAGGACCTTTGAATTGGGATACATCACCGCAGCTACGGCAAGATAAATGATGCCTCCGACAGCTCCCATCAGGTTGATGATGGCGTTTGCGCGCGAGCGGAGCGGCTTCGGCGTAACGTCAGGCATCAGCGCTACCGCAGGCGACCTGTACGTGCCCATCGAAATGAGCAGCAGTCCGAGCACTACAATGAAAGCGATCATCTTACCGGCGCTAGCCGCCGCATAGTACGAATTGTCGAGCATCGGCAGGATATTAAGCATGATAATCGCGGCGAGCGTTCCGCCGAGAATGTACGGAGTCCTCTTGCCAAGCTTTGTATTCGTCCTGTCTGAAAGTGTTCCGAAAAACGGAAGCAGGAACAGCGCCAGAACGTTATCAGCCGCCATAATGCCACCCGAAAAAGTCTCATTCAGGTGGAATGTCTTTGTTAGTATCAGCGGAACTACATTGTCGTACATCTGCCAGAATGCGCAGATCGACAGGAACGCAAGTCCCACAAGCACTGTTCTCTTATTGTTGAGTTTCATTTAAAAACTCCCTGTCTTTTATCTACTTATAATTGGGGAAACCGCAGCGTCTGATCAGCACAGGCGCTTCTTCTTAAGCCACGGTGTGCCCAGTCTTCTACGGTTGGGCCAGCACCTCGCCATGGCCTGTGCGGATACCGCTAAAGCTTACCTGTTTGCCGCCGGCTTTACATAAAGCCCAGTTTTTCAAGCACCGCCGGCAGCTCACCGAAACTGTTGATCGTGGCTATGGCATCATTGATCTCGCCGAATCCGTAGCCAGCGCAAATACACTCTATGCCGGCCGCATGAGCCGCATCCGAGTCTTTCTGTATGTCACCTACGTAAATGCCTTTTGAAGCGCCATTACGTTCCATTACAAGCTTTATATTGTCTGCTTTGAAAAGAAGTGTACGACCCCATTCCTCATAGTCGACGAAATACTTCCACATGTCCATCGAATCGAGGAAAGCCTTAACGTAGCCCTCCTGGCAGTTGCTTACGACAGCCATCTGAACGCCCTTTTCCTTCAGTTCCGCGAGAGTCTCCTCAACGCCCTCGAAAAGGACAGCTCCTGTCTTGGTGATATATTCATTCTCATAAACTTCGCACAGACGCGACAGACGATAGCGCTCCTCCTCCGGGAAGTCGCAGAAGATAATATCCGCTATTTCGTCCATGGTCTTTCCCTGAACAGGTTCGATATCTGCGCTGGTGAGCCAGCCTTTGCGGCCTGTCTCCCTCTCAATTACAATATTCCATGATTCTGCTATAGGAACCGTCGAGTTCCAGAGCGTTCCATCCAGATCAAATATAACCATACATTCCTCCTGATATTAGTATTTAGGTTTTAAAGTCATAACGGTAAAAGCCTCACGATTGTTTACATCAAGGTCTCACAATTATGACCATCTGCTTCAGAGTCATTTACTTTCATTTTTCCCGGAAGCGTATAGGCAGTTCATAAATACATGGTACTGTAGCCTCCACGACAAGAACCCTATAGTGCTCCCAATTATAATTAGTATATCATATTGACCCGCCGCCTCGCGCGGCTTATTGGCTTTTATAAGCATTTCTCTCTGATCTCTTTTTTACCGGAATGTCCATCAGGCGGACAACCCTTTTAATCCATTTTCAATACAATAATCATCGCGGCATTAAGCTCTCTGTGATTAAGTAATTCGAGCTAATGACAAAAGCGGTCCCTCTAAAAGGAGGACCGCTTTGTTTGTTTTTCTTTTGCTGTCCAGGCACCACACCATATGAATAGATTGGTGCCCCGAAAGGCATGTGGCTATTTGATTGCTTCGAGTCTGTCACATGTCGCTTCACTGCCTGCTCCGCCGCGTATTATATGGTAGTACGCGTAGTCGTCTGCAGTAAGGTTGCTTTTCTCGCGGAATATCTCTTCTGCATGCTCTTTTTTATCCGGGCGGATCCGCACAGAAATACCACAGCTCGCCGAGATGAATCTCGGGACTGGCATAATAGTAACCTCGGCCGGTTTCAGCATCTTTTCTGTTGAGATTGCTGCATGTGTGGATTCAAAAGTAAGAAGATAATATTCGTCCATAAAGCCCTTTCATTTGTGCGCGGCGCCGGATTGTGCATTTTAGTTTTTGAACGCACCGGAACGTGCATTTTTTGCACCCGGCCGTGCACTTTTTATACTTAATTTACAGTTTGATAACCTTGCTGACTTCCTGCATCGCGCCAAGTATATCATACATGTTGCTTACTGTGCCAACTTTAAGGTCATCTTTTATGCCATAGAAGTTGAGGCATGTTCCGCAAACGAGGACCTTTGTTCCCTTTTCGATAAGGGTGTTGAGGTTCTCTACGATCTGTGGCTCAACGCCTGTTACCAGCTTAACGCCTTCGTTCATGAAGAGAACATATGAAGGAACTCTCTCGGACTCACTGAGTGTGAAGATAGCCATCTTAGCGAGGTTTCCGCCGAGTTCGCTGTTGTTTGTGCCGATTGCATTTGTATTGAAGAATACTGCATATGTGTCAGCTTCTGCGACCTGAGCGCCTTTGATTGTCTCGCCGTTTGCAAACTTTACGAGGAACTTGTCACCGAATGGCTCGCTTGTAGCTTTTCTTCCGAGGGCATCGCCGAGTCTCTCGAGGTTGCCTACCTGAGTAGGGCCGTCAACGATGATTTCAACATCCTGCTCGCCTGCTTCGAGTTCCTTCTTTGCCATGATTACTGGGATTGGGCACTGCTTGCCGCCTGCATCGATTCTCATTTCATTACCTCCGAATTATTCTGAAATAATCTGATTTCGTCTCTTGGCCGCCGACATAATTAACGACCATACACAATAACTATACTCCCATTCTGCGGGGTATTTTATTGATAATAACTATATCGCAGGGTTGAAAGATCGCCTTTACTAAATAGCAAAACAGGCATCACTTTCGTATGCGGATCAGCAGATTGTTGAGGTTGAACATCGTGGTATAACTCACCTCGCTGGCTTCGGCCATGATCATCCTGATCCCGAAATTACCAGCGGCATCATCACCAGCGTAGATCTGCTCGTACTTTTTTCTAGGATCGAAGCTCACGCAGTTGTCGCGCATTCTTATTATGAGCTCGTCCTCCTTGTGTACGATCCTGGCACTCAGCAAATGCTCCTTATTGTCCTTGGTGAATCCATGCTCAATTACATTCTTGGCCATCTCTTCAACAGCCAGCGATGTGAGATACGCGATCCTGTCAGGCTCTCCCTTGTCCACGCAGAACTGCCATGCTTTTTCGGAGAACTCCATTACTTCTTTCTGAGTCGTGATATCGGCAGATATCTCATCACTTACCGGCACCCCGAAGTTCTTGGGGAACATCCACAGATGATCTTTGCAGCCATTCATCCTGTTTATGACAGCCACAAAAATCGGCAGTATGAGGACCGCTATTATACTTCCTGCCGATACTCCTGCGAATATTCCCGCAGATGCGTTGAGGTTTCTGTACACAGCTATAACAGCGCCGTATGCTTCACCGTATAAAACAAGCAGAACGTTTGAGATGAAATATACAATAACAGGGATGATATTGTGACTGAAGCACTGTATGTAATTCGCGAACACCAGAACGATCATCTGGAAAATCAGGCCCACCGTATATGCTCTCAGCGACGATGCCGTTCCCTTTATGACCGACAGGCTCACATTGCCCAGATAAAAATTCGCTATCACGTCTGCAAACAGCCACAGCAAAATGCTGCACACTGCAGTGGTGACGAACTCGTAGATAACAACGTTCTTTATGGCTTTCTTGAAATTTGTCTTATCCTGCTCAGCCGAGAACATTCCCGCAAGCAGGAACATTGATGAGACTGCACTGCTCATCAGCACATTAATAAAATAGTTGACCTGAACAGTTACGTTGTAGGCCTGCAGTCCAATGGATTCCACACCGAACTCTGAGATGCCTATATTGATGAGCTCCGCCTTCGCCATGAGCGTCAGACTGTACCAGACAGCTATGACCCCGGCGGCCAGGCCTGTCCTGTTGACCGAAATCATCTCCCTGAAGCTGAATCCCCTGAACACCGGCTTTACCAGGGCGTCCTTGCGGAAATAGTAATAAATAAGGACTGCAGTTCCGGCATAATAGCTGAACGACGTGTCGAGCGTTACGCCAAAAACATCAAAATGGAGCAGATATAAGCCTACAACGTCTATCAGTGCGTTGATCACGACCATGACAGCAACGGAAAGCAGCACGATATTGCGCTTGCCTTCTATATGCACGCCTTTTGTAAAGATCGACATCGCTGTGATAGCCGGCACCCCTATTACCGTACCCCTGAGGTATGCCACGCATGGAGCGAAGGCTCCGCTGTCAGGGGAAACACGCAGAAACTCCACGATCTCGGGTGTAAATGCAAGCATCAGGATCATGACCATGACCGAGAGGGCAAGTCCGAGGATCAGTGCTTCACCGTGAGCTTTGCCGGCACCCTCCGTATCGCCCCTGCTGAGGCTTCTTATACACGTAACCTGGAACCCCACAGCGGCGGTAGTTCCTATAAGCGAGAACAATATCACGGCAGGCGAAACAAAGCCGACCGCCGCGACCGTAGCCTCGTCCATGGTATTGCCCAACGCAAAACTGTCCATCACCGATCCCAATACCGTCATGATATTGGAAACAAAGAAGGACAAAACCATGAATCGGAACATTTTGCCCGGTAATGACAGATTTAAGTCAGGTAACGATAATTTCATTAGTCTAGGGACAGTCCCCGTTAAGTACCTCTAACTGGGACTGTCCCCATTATATCACAAAACGAGAGACGGTCCTTAGACCGTCTCCCGGTTCTTATGCTACCATAAGACGCTTTTTAGTTAGCTTTTACTGATTTTTTCACAGTTTCTTTTTTGATTAGTTATCGTCTGGTATTGAAATAATTTCTTTTACTTCACAACGACCTTTATCCTCTTGTATACACCGTTCTGTGCGTATGCATAGACGTAGCATGTGCCCTTCTTTTTCGCTGTGATCTTGCCTGTCTTCAGGCCTACACTTGCGACTGCCGGGTTGCTCGACTCGTATCTCATCTTCCTGTGTGTCGACACTTTCTTTGTCTTCGACTGAGGTACTGCCTTTGCTTTGACCTTCAGACTCTTGCCC
>JAFWMD010000054.1 GCA_017510725.1 Mogibacterium sp.
GAAACCCATAACTTAACCTTTCTTAGCAGCTTTAATAATGTTGCGGAGAAGTATAGCCGTGGTCACTCTCCCGATGCCCCCCGGAACAGGTGTATAAGTCAGATCACTTATCTCTCCTTTTTCCCTGATCTCTTCGATGTCGAGATCTCCGTGCATCTTTCCGTCCCTGCCGGTTCCGGTGCCGACATCAAGTATTATCTGTCCGTCCCTGAAATACCGGCTTCCATATGCCTGCGTACGACCCGTAGCCAGCACTACTATGTCTGCGTCCCTGCAGGCCTTTATCTGATCATCTTCAGGAGTGCGGGAATGACATACTGTTACAGTCGCGTCTGCATTCAGCATCATGATCGCGAGCGGCTTTCCTACCGTAAGGCTCCTGCCCAGTATGGTCACCTTGCGTCCCGAAGGATCGATGCCGTGATAACGCATCACCTCCATGCAGGCTTCTGCCGTGCAGGCAAAAAAGGCGTCTTCCTTGCCGGCAAAGAGCTCTGCTATTGAAATATCCGTTATTGCATCCACATCCTTTGCCGGATTGAGCATTGTACGGAGCCGCTCACTGTCTATGCCTCCCGGGAGAGGTCTGAGCAGTATGATACCGTGCACACTCTCATCCTCGTTGATAGCCTGCAGTGTTACCTCTACCAGAGCCTGTCCTATATTGCTTGTGAAGTTGATAGCCTGGGTCTCAATGCCGTATTCCCCACTCTGTCTGAGAATTGCGCCTTCGTAATACTTCTGGCCGTCATCATCGCCGGCTCTGATCACAGCAAGCTTAGGAACAATGCCTTGTCCGGCAAAGTTCTTTACAGACTCCCTTATATAGGCATCTATTTCGCGTTTTACTCCATCCCCGGGTAGTTCCCTGAACATTATGTCTATTGATCCCTTCGATTTAATTTTGTTGGTATGTAAAGTAATCTTTACGTATTTAAAGCGCCGGCCTGACCGATCTGAGTTTTTCTGCCTTGTCCTGCCTGAAATTCACCGTCAGGAGCACTACCAGAGCCACCACGAAAATAATGGTTGACAGCGCAAACAGACTCGGCCTGATACCGACTTTGACCTCGCTGTAAATAAGAGTCGATATGGTATTGATGCCTGCTCCCCTGGTGAAATAAGTGATGATAAAATCATCTACAGACATCGTAAAGCTGAGCAGAAAGCCGGACATAATTCCAGGTTTAAGCTCAGGAAGCACTATTTTGCGAAATGCATATCTCTCGGAAGCACCGAGATCGAGTGCCGCCTCAAACAGCCTGTCGGTATTCTTGTTGACACGCGGCCTTACCGACAATATTACATATGGTATGCAGAACGTAGCATGACTGAACAGTATAGTCATATAGCCGCGCGGTGCCCCCACCATCAGGAAAAAGAGCATGAGCGCGATACCTGTAACTATATCTGCATTCAGCATAGGAATGTTGTTCAGTCCCAGCAGCATGTTCTGTGTACGCGGCCTCATTGCAGCCATTCCCAGCACTGCCAGAGTTCCCACTACTGTCGCCAGCAGAGCAGCAAGTATCGCGATGGAAAAAGTGTTTGCGATTGCGCCCATCATGATCCTGCTTCTGAAAAGCTCCTGATACCAGCGCAGGCTGAAGCCACCCCATACCGACATCGACTTGGATTCATTGAACGAGAGTACAATGAGCGCTAAAATCGGCAGATACAGGAAAAGCATTATTATTAAGATGTAAATGCGTCCTATTGTTTTTTTCATTAAATAAGGTTGGCCCCTCCGGTCTTGTCAAACTTCTGAAGCATAAGCATGCTCAGGATAATGAATACCATCATTACGAGCGACAGTCCCGATCCCAGATACCAGTTCGAATTGACTGTGAATTCCTGCTCGATGATGTTGCCGATCAGGTTGATCTTTCCTCCGCCCAGCATGTTTGAGATAACGAATGTTGTAAGTGCCGGAATGAACACCATGGTTATGCCGCTGACTATTCCCGGTACGGATAGCGGGAGTATGACTTTTGTATAGACCTTGCTCTTCGTAGCACCAAGGTCGTATGCGGCCTCTATGAGGTGATTATCGATCTTCGACACGGTATTGTATATCGGCAGTATCATAAACGGCAGGAAGTCATATACCATGCCCAGTACTATGGCTCCGGGAGTATTCATCATCTCCTGACGCGGCAGGCCCACAGCCGTTATGAGAGCGTTTATCACACCCTGTCTTTCGAGAAGCACCTGCCAGGCCATAGTACGCAGCAGGAAATTCATCCACATCGGCAGAATGATGACAAATATGAGGAAGCCCTGTTTGCCGTATTTGCTTTCCCTGAGGACCATTGCCATCGGAAATGCCAGCAAAAGGCAGATGACAGTGCTGATGAACGCCAGCAAAAGCGAGAGGCCAAGCGCCTGCAGGTGATCGCCTCTGAACATCGCCATGATGTTATCAAAAGTAAAGCTGCCGCTCCTGTCCGTAAAGCCGTAGTAGGCAATCGAAGCAAGCGGAACTATGGTCCCGGCGATAATCCATATTATGAACGGTATTGAATATGATTTCTTTGCTATCATAGATCGAGTTCCATAGCGTGTTCTGCTTCACTCTTAGGCTTGTGCATTATCTGTATGTTTTCAGGATCGACATACATGCCGATCTTTTCTCCTACATCGTGCTGGTCGTAGTTCTGCAGCAGCCATTCAACCTTGCCGTGCTCACTCTGCACCAGCATCTCATAATGGACTCCGATAAAGAGCTTTGAAACGATGGTACCATTCCACAGGCCCTTTCCATATGGCACGATATCAATGTCCTCAGGTCTGATAACGACATCGACTATGCGTTTAGGCGGGAAGCCTTCTTCGGTTCCGTCAATGCACGGGTAATCTATTCCATCGATACGAACGACCTTCTCATCTACCATCTGTCCAGGGAGGATGTTGCTGTCACCGATAAAGTCAGCAACGAAAGCATTGACCGGCTCATCATAGATCTCCTGTGGAGTTCCCTCCTGCTGTATGTATCCTTCGTTCATTACGACAACCTTGTCGGACATCGTAAGTGCTTCCTCCTGGTCGTGAGTGATGTAAATGAATGTGATCCCGAGTTCCTTTTTAAGGCGCACGAGTTCATACTCCATCTCCTGACGGAGTTTAAGGTCAAGCGCTCCAAGAGGCTCGTCCAGGAGCAGCACTCTCGGTTCGTTAACAATAGCCCTTGCCATCGCGATCCTCTGCTGCTGTCCGCCGGAGAGCTGATCTATGCGTCTGTTTTCAAAACCTTTGAGGTTAACAAGCTTGAGAGCGTTTGCAACTTTTTCCTTTATCTCTGCTTCAGGCCTGCTTTTTACCCTCAGGCTGAATGCGATGTTCTCACCAACCGTCATGTGAGGGAAAAGCGCGTAATTCTGGAATACGGTGTTGACAGGCCTCTGGTTCGCGGGAAGATCCGTGATATCCTTACCATCAAAATACACCCTTCCTTCATCCGGCTTCTCAAAGCCCGCGATGATACGGAGAGTCGTCGTTTTGCCGCAGCCCGAAGGGCCCAGCAGTGTAACGAATTCATTTTCATCCACGCTGAGGTCGATCCCTTTCAGGACTACTGTGTCATCAAAACTCTTTACTATTCCTTCAAGTCTAATCAGTTCGCCCAATGAAGCTTCCTTTCTTTAAGAAACAATTGTGTCAGCTGATACCTATTCTGCCTTGAGACCGAGATCGTCGAGAACTCCGAGGATGGATTCCATCTGAGTGCCTTCATTGAATTCGATCTTTCCGAGATCTGCCTCCTGCGAAAGGATCGGATCTATAGGAAGCTGCTCAAGCAGTTTTATACCGTACTCGGCAGCTACTGCCTTTGCCTGGCTAGGTCCGAACATCTCGATCCTGCGTCCGCAGTCAGGACAGGTTATGTAGCTCATGTTTTCAACAAGTCCGAGAACAGGAATGTTCATGAGCTTAGCCATTTTTACTGCCTTTCCGACGATCATGGAAACGAGATCCTGAGGCGATGTGACAACGATTATGCCGTCAACAGGAATCGACTGGAATACTGTAAGAGGTACGTCGCCTGTCCCCGGAGGCATGTCGATGAAGAGAACATCAAGATCTCCCCAGTATACTTCAGACCAGAACTGTTCAACTACTCCGCCGATGACCGGTCCCCTCCAGACCACAGGATCTGTCTCGTTCTCAACGAGCAGGTTGATGGACATCAGTTTTATGTTCATAGGAGTCTCTTCCGGAAGGATACCGTAATCGCTTCCGTAAGCTTTTGTATGTACTCCAAACATCTTTGGGATCGACGGACCGGTGATATCCGCATCCATGATTCCGGTCTTAAATCCGTCCCTGGTGGCAGCCAGAGCAGAAAGTGCTGTTACCATTGACTTTCCGACTCCGCCCTTGCCCGAAACTATGCCAATGACCTTTTTCACTGAGCTGTACGGATTAAGCTGGGCTTTCTGGATACCGCCTTCTCTGGAAGCGCAGTCAGCACCGCAGGTGCTGCAGTCATGTGTGCAATCCTCCGGGGCAGCACTGCCCTCATGTCCGCCTTCATGCATACAAAAGTTTCTGTACTTGTTGATCATTTTAACTCCTCCAAAATGTGCATTATTCTGCAGCGAGTACTTTCATCTCGCTTATCATGCCTCCGAAGATGGCATCCTGCAGTTCTTCATTTTCTTTTATGTTGGCGATCCACTCTCCGTTATCAAGCGGATCGATACATACTATCTGTATTGTTTTTATATATTCTTTTTCGTTCAGAGCGTTAAGTCTGGCAAAAAGCATTTCGTAAAAAGCGGTCATATCCTCTGACTCTGCATTTTTTCCTGACTTAAGAAACTCTGTCCACGCAGCGAGATACTCCCTTCCGAAGTCGAATGTCCTGATCCTGACACTTACCAGCGTGTAATCATCCTCTTTGAAGTCGTCCTCTTCACTGCCGGTGATCTCGTAGTCAAAGCTCTTAAGCTTCCTGAGGAATCCGTCAAAGTTATCCTTGCCTTCATCTGACAGTGAATCCCTTAAATTTATTACTTCACTGCCAACGCTGTCCGATTCCTGAAGAGCCTTTAGCTCTTTTGACACCTTTTTTTCAGCATCGCTCATCGAGCTGCAGCCCGCAAGCATCAGTAAACACAGCAGAACAGCAAGTCCTGCCGCAATTTTCCTGATTATTTGCATGTTTACCGATAAGCTTTCTCTGCCAGTCATTCTCTGCTACTTCACCGTTCTTCTTTTTTCGCCGTCGAATATGGTTATCCCGGCTTTATCCATGGCCGGAAGGAGTTCGGCGGCATATTTTCTGGACGTTCCGATACTGTCCCTGTACTCAGCAAGCGTGAATTCATTTTCAAGCGTCCTTGCTGCTTCTACAGCCTTATCCCAGGCTGTCCTGTCGATGTAATAAGATGGATTTACCTTATATATCGTACCTTCCGATTCCAGGTCTTCAAGGATCGCACGTACTATCCTGACATCTTTGTAAAGAGCGAAGATCTCGTCGTTCTTTACCATCTCGATGCCTGCACCGGAGTACATGGCCTCGATTTTATCCTTCAGCGCCTTCTGCTCATCTGTGTATTCTATCCTGAATCCGCTGATTGCAACGCTTTTTCCCCTGTCTTCGATGAAGCTTTGCTCCATCATATATTTCAGGACCGCCTGCACCAGCCTGCCATCATCAGTAAACCATCTCTCTTTCAGTCTTGAGAGAAGCTCCTGACGTGGTATTCCGTCAGCCAGAGGATTATCTGCATGATAATCGTTTATGATTCTCTCCATATCTTCCCTGAGACGTGTGATCTTTGAATCGCTTACGATCGTATCGTCAGGCAGCACTACCAGCGATCCGTCTGCTATACCGCTCTCTGCCGCCGCTTTCATTTCATGTGTGAGCAGACCGAGCTCGCAAGCGAGTTCCTTCTGTTTAATGAAACGCCTTTCGCATGCCTTGGCATAGATGATCTCATCGATCGTGCCATTTGAAAGAATGTCCATGCCTGCAAGAATCTCAGGCCTGTTTCTCTTATGCTTTGCAGGAAGAGCATCGATTATGCGGCCTCCTCCTACAGTGATGATAGGCGAATAGAATCTTATAATGAACCTGTCTCCGCGCCTGACTGCAGCCGGCTCCTCCAGTCTCAGCTGAGCATAAGCCGTCTCGCCGGCTGAAAGCGCATCTCTGTCGAGAAGTATTACCTTGCACAGCACTTCATCAGATCCGCAGTACAGATGCACCCTGCTGTTGTTGAGCACCACTCTTTCCGTGGAACTGAAGATGCTCAGTTCTGCATCTATCATGCTGGTGACAGTTACCGCGTCAGTATACGCGACTACATCACCTCTGTCTATGTCTTCTTTTGAAACCCCTGAAAGGTTTATGGCTGTTCTCTGGCCTGCTACAGCAACATCGGTATCCTTTCCGTATGTCTGTATTCCTCTGACCTTGACTTTTGTTCCCTCAGGATATAGGACAACATCATCGCCTACCCTGACATTTCCGTCCATGAGAGTGCCTGTCACTACCGTGCCAAAGCCCTGCATAGTAAACACCCTGTCTACCGGAAGTCTGAAGAGTTCCTTCTCTTCGCGTCGCTTGTTTTCCCTGTCACATTTGGCAATGATCTCTGCCCTGAGCTCTTCTATTCCCTCCCCCGTGGCAGCGCTTACCGGTATGACCGGCTTTCCTTCAAGGAACGAGCCTCTGAAGTAATCATCGACTTCTTCGAGCAGCATCTCGAGCCACTCTTCCTCTACCATATCGGTCTTGGTCACAGCTATTATGCCGTCATCAATGCCAAGCGAGTTCAGTATCTCGAAATGCTCCCTGGTCTGAGGCATAATGCCCTCATCGGCAGCAACTACAAAGAGGACGAAGTCGATCCCTCCGATACCCGCAAGCATGTGTTTTATGAATTTCTCATGCCCCGGAACATCGATGACTCCGATGTTGTATCCGGCATCATTCGGAATGTGAGCAAAGCCGAGTTCAATCGTAATGCCGCGTTTTTTCTCTTCTATAAGTCTGTCGGTATCAATGCCGCTGAGCGCCTTGATGAGCGTAGTTTTGCCGTGATCTACATGGCCGGCTGTACCGATGATTATGTTCTTCATTATTATTACTTCCTGAGAGCCTCGGCTGCAGTTTCTATCTCGTCATCAGCTATTGTGCGGACACAGAGCAGGAGCCTGTCTTCATTGATTCTTGCGATCACAGGTACGTCTGCCTTGCGGAGCTTTCTCTCCGTTCTGTCTGCCGACTTATTGCTGTCTCTTACGGATACAGCCCATCCAGGTAATCTGACCATAGGTGCGGAACCGCCACCGATCTGATCTTCAACTGGCACGAGCTCCACCGAAATCGATGGATCGACCCTCTTGATTGCATCAGCCAGTCTTTCAGCCTTTTTCCTCATCTCTTCGCTGGATGCAGATATCATGCTGAGCACCGGTATGTCCCTGAGTGCAGTCTTGCGGTCTCTGTATTTCATGAGCGTCGCTTCAAGAGCAGCAAATGTCATCTTATCTACTCTCATTGCTCTCGCAAGCGGATGCTTCTTCATTGCTTTGATGTATTTCTTCTTTCCTACGATGATACCGGCCTGCGGGCCTCCCAGCAGTTTGTCACCGCTGAAAAGCATGACGTCGATTCCTGTGGAAAGCGATGCCGGGATGTTAGGCTCATTCAGGCCGAATTCAGACATGTCGAGCATCAGACCGTTGCCCATGTCAAAGATGACAGGCAGACCATGCTTTTTGCCGAGGTCCACAAGTTCCTCAAGCGTAGCCTCTTCCGTGAATCCGACTATATCATAGTTGGATTTATGCACCTTCATTAGCGCTCCGGTCTCAAAGCGTCTGCCATGGCGCGGGTCAGCATCGACCCAGTCGCCCTTCTCAATCATGGACCTGGTCATTATGGCATTCTCATAGTCGGATGCCTTGGTTTTATTGCTTGTGCCTACCTCCTGGAGAAATGCACCGGACTGCATCATGATATCCGGTATCCTGAATGCCCCGCCTATCTCGACGAGCTCGCCTCTGGATACGACTATCTCCTTGCCCTTTCCCAGAGTTGCAAGGACTATCATGGTGGCAGCAGCATTGTTATTTACTACCATCGCATCCTCAGCTCCGGTAAGATCTGCAATGAGGTCTCCCACAAGATCATGGCGTGAGCCGCGCTTGCCCTTAGGTACGTTATATTCAAGGTCGGAATAGCCCCGTGACACTCTCGCGACATTTTCGACAGCATCCCTGCACAGAGGTGCTCTTCCGAGATTCGTGTGCAGAATGGTACCTGTCGCGTTTATGAGTGGAAAAAGATTCAGTTCTTCATCCTGAAAAATCCTTGCTTCAGCAGCCTGTGCGACAGCTACGGTATCAAGCAGAGATAAATCGAAGCTTTCTGCATCGCCATCCCCGAGATCCAGGATAGACGCTCTTAAAGCTGCGATAACGGCACGAACTGCGTCTGTAACAAGAAGGTCCCCCTTCTCTTCTGACAATACAACAAGAGACTCCTGTTTCATCACTTCATCGATTTTAGGGAGCCCTCTCAATAATTCTTTCTTTGTCATGGCATCCGACCTCCGTAATCATTTTGGCGGGAGTACGTGGGAATCGAACCCACCCGGGAGGCTACCAACCCCCTGCAAACGGTTTTGAAGACCGCGAGGCACACCAGCACCTATCTACCCCCAGGTCGCGGTGAAACCAGCACTTCAGATGTGCTGACCGCACTCGAAAAATTTTATCAAAAAAGCGCCGCTGTATCAATACCGCGGCGCTCAATTTACACAGTTTCATATGAACCATTCTATGGAATCTTCAGGCCCGAGATCGTCTGTCGACATGGCCTGTCCGCTAGGTTTTGTAACTATGGATACTCCAGGGTCGAGAGAATGTGTCAGCCATACGTTACCGCCGACTACACAGTCATCGCCTATCCTGGTATCGCCTCCCAGTATCGTGGCTCCCGCGTATACTACCACCCTGTCACCTAAGTCCGGATGACGCTTGATTCCCTTGACAGGTGTGCCGTCAGCTCCTACCGGGAAGCTCTTGGCTCCCAGAGTGACATGCTGATACAGCTTTACATGCTCGCCTATGGTTGTTGTTTCTCCTATTACGACACCCGTGCCGTGGTCAATAAAGAAGTACTTTCCGATCGTAGCTCCCGGATGGATGTCTATGCCCGTAGTCTCATGGGCCTGTTCCGTCATTACTCTCGGGATCATCGGCACGCCCAGTTCGTAAAGCTTATGAGCTATCCTGTAAGTGAATATGGCAATGAAGGCCGGATATGTCATTACGACCTCATCGAGGCTTTTTGCCGCAGGGTCTCCTTCGTATCCCGCCTGTATATCGGTTTTCAGGACTTCAAGAATGTCCGGAAGGGAGTTCACCAGCGCCTCGACTTTTTCGTTAGCTTCATCAGGATCTTTTATCACCAGCTCAATTATCTGCTGGAGCGCGTCATATGCCCTCATAAGTTCGTATGTACGCTTCTCTGTCTCTGCAAATCTTGGGCGTGATTTACCAAAGTGATAAGGGAACATCGCCCTCTTCAGATGATCCAGAGCCTCTGCGACTTTCTCCTGCATGCCAAGTAAATGACCGTCGATAGGCCGTGTATCGATTTCCGTCATTCTTGTTGCCAGATCTTCAAGGTGCGCTGCTTTAGCACCTCTGTTTTCCATCGTCATTTTCCAGATCCTCCGTAGTTGCAGGTCGCCTATGCTTCGGCCATAGCCTGTCTGAGCGCTTTGCTGAGCTGATCGGGACAAGAGGTGTCCTTGAAGCCGCATCTGGTTCCTTCAAGTTTTTCAATTACCTCTTCAGCTTTCATACCCTTTATAAGCTTGGATATACCGCTGAGATTTCCGTTGCATCCGCCTGTAAAAACAACATCTTTTATAGTATCTCCGTCGAGTTCGATCTCTATCATCATAGAGCAGACACCTTCCGGATAAAAAGTAAACATCTTTCCCATTCTCCGCTACCTGATAACCTAAAGTCCTATTTCGTCCGCTATCTTTACCATGGAAGCAAGCGATATGTCTACGAACTCATCCCAGTCCATGCCTGTTTTTGATATCAGGCTCATGTACTGTCTGTTTGCACCAGCCGCGAAACGCGTCTCCTTGAATCTCTTGTTCACGGATTTGTGTTTTACGCTTGCGATCTTCTTGTCAGGGTATATCTGTGCGATAGCCTTCAGGAATCCGGACATCGGATCTGCAGCAATAAGCGCATACTCGAGAGTCGTCTCAGGGTTCTTTCCGCATGCAGGATTATGAGACATAATGGCATTCTCCATTACCGGATCTCCAAAGCCTTCATCTCTGAGAATCTTTGCAGAGGTAGGACCGTGTGTACCGAAATCATCTCTCCACGGAGCCGTCTCCTCATCGAGATCATGGAGCAATCCGCAGATTCCCCAGTATTCGACATCCTCAGGTGCCAGCTTCTCTGCCAGCCCTCTCATGATCGCTTCTACAGCGTAGCTGTGTGTGATGTAATTCTCGCCTTTAACGTATTTGTGCAGGAGCTCATTCGCCTGCTCTCTTGTAAGTTTAGCTTCCATTTGGGGTTTATTTCTCCTTGAATAATATTAATAGTGCTTTTATTTATATCTCTATCGCCAGATCTACTACTTCGGCGAAAGTGTCTTTTATGCGCAGCGCAGCTTCAGTTACTTCTGCACCGGTCAGCGGTTTATCAAGTACTCCGGCAGCCATGTTGGACAGGAACGAAATGCCGATTATCTCGCGGCCCGCATGATTTGCAATGATCGCTTCAGGAACCGTAGACATCCCAACTGCGTCTGCACCGATGATTCTGGCGAATCTGATCTCAGCAGGTGTCTCAAAGCTCGGACCGGTAAACATCGCATAAACGCCTTCGCGAAGCTGTATTCCCTTTGCAGCTGCCGCTGCAATAAGCTTTTCACGCAGGTCCTTGTTATATGTATATGTCATGTCAGGGAACCTCGGACCGAAATCATCCAGATTTTTCCCTATGAGAGGATTATTGCCCGACAGATTGATATGGTCGCTTATAAGCATGAGTTCTCCGGCATTCCACTCTGTGTTAACGCATCCCGCAGCGTTAGTAATGATAAAGCGCTTAACTCCGAGCGACACCATTACTCTTGCCGGAAACGCAGTCTTATCCATGTCACGGTTCTCGTAGTAGTGGAATCTTCCCGCCATTATAATGATCTTTTTTCCCTTGTATTCTCCGTAAACCACCTGTCCTCTGTGATCGGAAACCAGGCCGGCCTCCATGTGAGGCACGTCGTTATACGAGAATATAAGCGGATTTTTTATTCTGTCGGCGAAGTCATTCAGCCCGGATCCGAGAATGATTCCGATTTCGGGTCTGAGCACACCCTTGCTGTAAAGATAAACCGCGGCTTCTCTGACGCGCTTATCGAGAGATCTGGTTGTGTCTGTTTTCATCTGTCCCTCCCATCTCATTTCTGTGATCCGAGAACAAGCTCGCGCGCCTCAGCAATGCCGATCCCGTGTTCTGCGGCTATGCGTGAAAGGTCCTCATACTCGAGTTTGCTTCTCTCTACTCCGTATCCACTGACTCTTTTGCATCTGACCTTGCCATAAGCTGTATCAAGTATCTCTTCACTCCGGTCCAGTATATACCTTTCGGATATGAGCTCGCGGATGCCTATCGTAGAAGTATATTTGAAAATAAGCCGCACGAAACGTTCCTTTTCAGCCTCTTTATCACTGCACATTACAGTCAGCAGAGTCGCCGGACGGCCCTTCTTCATCTGCACTGAGCTAAGCGTCACGTCCTTCGCTCCTTCGGCCATCAGCCTCTCGGCAGCAAAAGCCAGCTCTTCCGCAGTCATGTCATCTATGTTGCATTCAAGCTCACATATCCTGTCTTTCATAACATTAATATATCTGCCTCTGCAGGTGCGAAAGTATCTTGACCTTTATAACGTCAAATACTACATCATTCATGCCGCTGTTAAGTACAATATCGGCAAGGTACTTGGTAGGCTCCACGTAAATATAATGCATCGGCTTTACAGTAGTCAGATACTGCTGCGCAATACCCTCCACGTCCCTGCCGCGGTATTTTACGTCACGGATCACACGGCGGAGAATACGCTCATCTGCATCTGCTTCCACGTAGATCTTTATATCCAGCAGGTCCCTCAGTTCCTCATTCTGAAGCACCATGATGCCTTCTACTATTATGACCGGAGACGGCTTGATAGTGACTGTCTCCTTGCTCCTGTTGTGGATCGTATAGTCATATACAGGGCATTCTACCGGCTCCCCGTTTCTGAGCTTCCTCAGATGCTCAATGAAGAGGTCTGTCTCAAAAGCATCCGGATGATCGTAGTTGATAAGCTTACGTTCCTCGAACGGAATGTCATCATGAGCCCTGTAATAGTTGTCATAATAGATGACAGTAACTCTGTCGCCAAACTCATCTTTGATACGGTTTGTGAATGTTGATTTGCCGGAACCGGTTCCGCCGGCAACACCTATAATCAAGCAATCCATCAGGATATTCCTCCGATTTTACACACAAAAAAGACGAAAGCCCATACCCTTTTAATAATATAATTTTCCTACGGTCCGGGTCAATGATGATCGCACCCGAAATCACTTAGAAATGCGCGGGTTTTCGTCGATTTTTATTTCATCATACATTTCTGAAAGCGCCGTTCTTATCTCCTCTTCACGTGCGAAAGCCTCAGCGATCTGACTTTCCGTGACCTGCACAAGGGCATTCCTGCCCCTCATCCTTACACGGAAGTCCCTGAAGCCCATGTCATGCATAATGCTTTCAGCCTTCTCTGTTACCAGGAGTTTTTCCCTTGTTATCATCTCGCCTGTAAGAATGCGCGTAGCGAGACATGCGTAAGCAGGCTTGTTCCAGGTCGGCAGTCCGGCCTCTTTCGAAGCTTTTCTTATGTCCTCTTTTGTAAGTCCGCACTCCCTGAGAGGTGATCTTATGCCATATTCTCCAAGCGCTTTAAATCCCGGCCTGTCATCTGCATCATCGGAAGCATTGGTTCCGTCACAGACTGTATCATATCCGTCAGCTTCCGCAGCCTCTTTTATGGCACTCATTACATGCTGCTTGCAGTAATAGCAGCGGTTATGCGGATTAGCAGCGATTCTCTCATCGGAAAGCACGTCCAGATCTATTACCTGAAGCCTGCATCCGATCATTTCTGCCAGTTTAACGGCGTCTTCATGTTCAAATCCGGGCTGGAAAGCAGACTTCACGCAATAAGCCTTAACATCTGCGCCTGCCTCTGCAGCAGCATAAAGCAGATACGCCGAATCGACGCCCCCCGAAAAAGCGACCGCGATCTTATTATTAAGTTCAAAGTACTCTTTGATCGTCATAACGTCTCCCGTTTACCCTTTTCACTGCAGGAAAGGCCTGCTATTACAGCCTCGGCCTCTTAAAGCGACCAAACTTTAGCCGTCGCTTCAGAATTTGTATCCTTATACAGCAAAGCTCTGTTTAAAATATTAATCATCCTTTTCTCCTCAAAACATACATTGATCTTACTGCACCTGTGCAGGCTGCCATACATAAAGTCCTTCGCCCGCAGCCAATATCCTTATCAGCTCCAGTGTTTCTTCATCAGGATTGAAAACGGTCATATGAGTGTCATCAGGCTCCGAAAGAATCATTGATTCATCAAGCATGAGGTATACATATTCTGATCTCATCTCACCTGCTATACGCACCGGAGATGGATTGTACTCTTTTTCTTCGTTTATGGAGATGCGTTTGTAGCAGTTCAGTTTTAATACTAAGTTTATGTGCTTCTGCTTGATATCAGCCAGTTGTTCAGCTGAAAGGAAATATTCTTCAACTGCAAAGTACTGTCCCGGACTATCCGCCGGAACCTGTTCAGGGAGAATATCTATGATCCAGTATGGTTTCTGAAGCAATTCATCAATCATCATTCCCTGTTTCCTCTCCCGATAATTCCGACCAGGCCTCAATAAGCCTTTCAAGTGTCCACTGTGCATTGGCAGGACTGGTTGATGGAAGGCATATCGCCTCGCGCCCTGTCTCCGGTTCTATATATTTTCGGTAAAGTTCATGAGATTTGCGTCCATTGCAGTATATTCGCTCAATGCAGCAGTTATCCAGTATTATGCTTATGTCATTAGCACGTGCATTCCGGATGCTGGAATCCGATGAACCTGTGATCTCACAGCCTGCTATCGAATCCCACAATGCCAGCCCGTTAGTAAGTATTAATTGCTTTTTCTCCTCTATGCTTTGCGGAACAGGTTTGTCAAACACTGCAGCTATGACCTTCCAGAACCGGTTCTGCGGATGACCATAAAAGAAGTTCTGCTCACGTGATTTAACAGACGGAAATGAACCGAGGATCAATACACGGCTGTTTTCATTAAATAATGGCCCGAACGGGTGCTCCAGATAGTTCATTAAACTGTTTCCTCTTTTACTGTTGCTTTTCTGAACACGCGATCCACATGTACTGTATTTGTACTATGACATATATGATATCACATTTTTTTACATAATTTTTGTTGCATATATGCATGAACAGGCCAATTATTGTTAACCCGCACAAAAAATCAAGAGATTTTTTGTATTCTTTTAATACATTAAGATTTTCCAAAAGGTATTGCATTTTGTTTTTATATCAGTACAATAGAGACAAGAAGAGAGAAGAAAAAGCCGGACGGAGTAAATATATAAAGAAAGAAGTTGAAGGTAGTGATCCGGCAAAAGATAAGCGCGCAGCGCGCAGAATAAAGGAGGACAGACCAATGGGAGCATTTGAGAAAGGGGCTGTTCCGCTATAAAGACACTGCTAGGCAGGCCGACTTACAGGCAACCCGGAGGTGACGAATAACGGGACACCAAATCATTATCAGCAGATGTGATTGCGGGACAGCCTGGAAAGTATTTTAACAAAGATCAAATTCGAAGCTGTATTGGAGATATGTACAGCGGAGACACAACAGAATATAGGATGTTTCGAGGGACGGGAAAACCCGTCCCCTTATTGTTGCATCAAAAGATAACCCCGCTGCACGGCATGCAGCGGGGCTTTCCATTATAATTGATTTTTTACTTTTCAATAAGCAGTTCTGCGATCTGTACCGCATTAGTGGCAGCGCCCTTGCGGACCTGGTCTCCGCAGCACCAGAGATTGATGCCGTTCTCATTCACGAGGTCGCGGCGGATCCTGCCTACGTATACAATGTCCTGATTGGATGTCAGGATAGGCATCGGATAGATCTTTTCGGATGGCTCATCATAAAGTCTGCATCCAGGAGCATCCTTAATAGCTGCTCTGACAACGGCAAGATCCAGCTTCTTTTCCGTTATGACATCGATAGATACAGCGTGAGATCTCTCTACAGGGACTCTTACACATGTACAGCTTACCTTGAGATCAGGCAGGTGCATGATCTTGCGGCCTTCGTTCTGCAGCTTCATCTCCTCGGAAGAATACAGGTTCTCACCGAATCCGCCGATCTGAGGAATCACGTTGTAAGCAATCTGGTACTGGAATACCTTCGGCTCAATGTCTGCTCCATACGAGTTGCCCTCTCCTCCTGCTGCTCTTGCCTTCAGGACCGCTTCGGACTGATCATACATCTCTACCGGGCCTGCTGCTCCGGCACCGCTTGTAGCCTGATACGACGAAGCATATATTCCTTCGA
This sequence comes from Mogibacterium sp., assembly GCA_017510725.1. Classification (GTDB taxonomy): domain Bacteria; phylum Bacillota; class Clostridia; order Peptostreptococcales; family Anaerovoracaceae; genus Crickella. The sequence continues at coordinate 15,696 of JAFWMD010000054.1, forward strand.
TTTTTGACAGCTTGTTGATTGCATTAATAGCAACCAGGGAAATGATCGTTGTGCAGTTCGGATTGCTGATTATGCCATTGTTCCATTCCACATCTTCAGGGTTGATTTCAGGAACGACCAGCGGAACATCCGGGCACAGTCTGAATGCCGACGAGTTATCTACGAATACAGCTCCTGCAGCCTTGATGTGAGGAGCCATTGCCTCTGCTATATCGTTCTCAGATGCGCCGAGTACAATGTCGAGGCCTTCGAAAGCTGTCTCACATGTTCTCTTGATGGTAACATCTCCGAACGGTGTGCTGAGGACCTTACCCTCAGACCTTTCACTTGCCAGACATCTAAGCTCACCTACCGGAAAGTTCCTCTCAGCGAGGACCTTGATCATCTGCTGTCCGACAGCACCTGTAGCACCCATTACTCCTACGTTGTACTTTTTCATTTTTACTCTACCCTTTCCTTTGTATGATTAGTTCTTTTTTTTATTTTGCAAAGCTTTCATAAAGCAGGCGTATGGCCTTGTTGAAATCCTCATCATAGACTCCTACCATGATATTGATCTCGTCAGCGCACTGCTCAATCGTTCTTATATTGATCTTGTTTTCTCCGAGTGTCTTGAAGATCTTGCCCGAGATACCTGTTCTGTAAGCCATCTGACGGCCTACGATAGCTATAAGGCTGACCCCCTCTGTGAGAGTGCAGTTGTCGATGCTCTCGAATTCTGACAGCTCCTGCATGAGCTCATGTTTTCTGCCTCCAAGGCTGCTGCTTGGAAATACCACCGAGAAACTGTCAACACCGCTAGGTATCTGCTCCACCGGAATCTCATAACGGTCGAACACCTCCAGCACTTCCCTGAGCAGTCCGAGCTTTTCCTCTCCTATCCTGCTTTTATATATACCTATGATAGAGAAGTTGCGCTTTCCGGCTATTCCGGTGATGAACCTTTCGTTCTCTTCCTTAAGTTCATCGTCGAAGTGTTCTCTTATAATGGTTCCCGGGTCATCCGGCGCATTCGTATTGCGGATGTTGACAGGAATGTCTCTTATCCTTACAGGGAACACGGTATCCTCATGAAGAACTGAAGCTCCCATGTAGCTGAGCTCTCTCAGCTCGTCATAAGTAACCCTGGCAATAGTCTTCGGATTTTCAACGATCCTCGGATCCGTCATGAGGATGCCCGACACATCAGTCCAGTTTTCATATACGTCAGCGCCAAGATACGCTGCTGCAAGAGCTCCTGTTATGTCAGACCCGCCTCTAGGGAACACGCGTATTTCTCCGTTCGGCAGTGCACCATAGAATCCCGGGGTCACGATCCGTCCGTATCTGCTCTTGAGCTCACGGAGCTTTTCTTCTGACTTCTCTGCGTTCACTTTCCCGCTGTACTCGAAGCACAGCCAGTCGACTGCATCAACAAACTCATAACCAAGATACTCAGCCATAAGTCTTGCGCTGAAATACTCTCCTCTGGAGGCTATGAAATCTACCGGTGTCTTTTTATTAACAGAGGCAAATGTTTCATCTATTATAGACTCAATGTCAGTCTCAAGTCCGCAGTTTTTCCTGATTTCAGAGTATCTCTTTTTTATCATTGAGAGAACTCCGTCATGCGCCACACCATATTTGATATGAGCATGTACCAGATATAGCAGATCGGTTATCTTATTGTCATCGCTGTCCCTCTTGCCCGGGGCAGATACTATAACTACCTCGCGAGAGCTTTCAGATTCAACTATTTCCTTTACCTTAGCGAACTGCGAGCTGTCTGCAAGGCTCGATCCGCCGAATTTCAATACCTTTAACATTTTGTTCCTTTCCAGTCTACTCAGCAAGTGCGGCAAAGAACATCTCTTTGCCCTTTTCCTTGCGGTGATGTCCCATCTCATGCATAGTCTCTACCGGGATCGGTTTCGATATGCAGTAATAAATACCGTCTTTTTCCTCATAAGATTCCACAAGCGGTTCTATATGTTCACACATGCGGTCGTGTCTTATGTAATATCTGTGAACAGCATTGCTGTTATCGGCTTTCACAGTATCTGATCCGGAGGCTATCTCCATCTCCTTGCCGTCTCGAATGTCTATTACGTCCTGTATGGCGGACTCTCCTGTAGGCATCATGCCGGCTCCCTGACCAAAGTAACTCTGCGTTCCAAGATGCTTAGCAGTCAGCGTTATAAGGTTATTGTTAAGTTTCACATTTGCTTCGAGCGAATCCTCAGGGAATGCTGTCGGCTCAACATAAACCTCGATTGCTTCACCGTTTTTCTCTGCATTCATCATGAGTTTGCACACCAGGCCCTTCTTTTTAAGGTATGCAATATCGCAGGCCTGAATGGTATCTATGCCGTAGCACGGCACATCATCCTCCTCTATGGCTGCATCGAAGGCCAGGTTAGTGCTTATTACGGTTTTTCTCAGAGTATCTGTTCCTTCGATATCAGATGAAGGATCAGCTTCAGCATAACCAAGGCCCTGGGCTATCTTCAGCATTTCACTGAAATCCGCACCCTTATCATACATTGCATCAAGAATATAGTTGCAGGTGCCGTTCACTATTCCTCTTACCTTGAGGATCTCATCGCAGCGTTTGGTCCTTAAAAGGTTGAACAGCCACGGTATGCCTCCTCCGACAGCAGAAGTGAATCTGAGCTTCACCCCGTTTTTATCTGCCTCATCCATGAGTTCCGTATAGCATGCACTTATGAGGTTCTTGTTAGGTGTCACGACATGTTTACCGGCTCTCAGGCATTTGAGCACGTATTCCCGTGCAGGCTCTATTCCTCCCATGGATTCAATAACGAGCTCGATCTCTGGGTCACTGGCTATGTCATCTATGTCAGGTGTGATGATGTCATTGAGAAACTCGTAGCCTTCCCTGCCGTGTCTGGCAAGTATCCTTACTACTTCTATTCCTCCTGCATTCATAGCAGTCTCGTACGCACCGCTTCCGACCGTACCGAAGCCCATAATGGCTATCTTCATCTGAAATACCTCCGAAGTATCTATTATGCTGAAATTACGTTTTGTATGTAAAAACGTGCAATTTGTTTTGCGGACTATTTTGAATTAAGCGTTATATTTTTTGGTGGATTGCACAAAATTTTGTGCAATTTTTTGGTGGATTCCGTGGCAGAAGGACAAACGCTTTGTATGTGTCCGTGGCCCGAAAACACTTGTCTTTGTGTTGAAAGTAATGTATCATAATCATTGTCGTAATTCAACAATTTGTTACTTATCCGGGGTTCTGACCCTCTATAGTGTGAAAGGCAATAAAATGATCGAATATGTAAGCACAAGAAACCCATCCATTAGAGTCAGGTCAAGCAAGGCCATTCTTGACGGTCAGGCTGAAGGCGGCGGCCTTTATGTTCCGTCCGACCTTGATCTTGTAAGGACGGATTATCATGACATTATAAAAGGCGATTTCAGAAGCATGGCAAAAGCCGTGTGGAACATTTTCTTTGATGACTACGGTGATAAACTCATCGACAGTCTGGTAGAGAGAAGCTATAAGAATAAGTTTGCTTCAGAAGACATAACTCCGTTGGTAAAGACACACAGCAGCAGCAATGAAGCATATATACTGGAGCTTTATCACGGACCGACATCAGCTTTTAAGGATGTAGCACTCTCTGCCCTTCCAAACCTCATGAGCGCAGCACGCAGCATGAATGATTTCACTGATGACATCATGATCCTGACAGCTACCTCCGGGGATACAGGAAGTGCAGCGATACAGGGATTCCGCGATGTCCCTGGCACGGGCATTATCGTATTCTACCCTTACGGCGGTGTCTCAGACACTCAGAGGCTTCAGATGGTGACTCCTGACAGCTCCAATGTAACAGCATGCGCAATACGAGGCAATTTTGACGATGCCCAGACAGGAGTAAAACGCCTCTTCAGAGAGATCCCTAAGCCGGTCAGCGGCGTGTCTCTTTCGAGTGCAAATTCAATCAATATTGGAAGGCTTGTTCCTCAGATCGTTTATTATTTCTCTGCATATGCACAGCTTCTCAATGCAGGAGCCATAGCTGACGGAGATAAGATCGACTTTGTCGTACCTACAGGCAACTTCGGTGACATTATGGCAGGCTGGTATGCCCTTAAGATGGGACTCCCGATCCGCAGGCTCGTTTGCGCGTCGAACAAAAACGACGTACTGACTGAGTTCCTTAATACAGGTCATTATGACAGGAAGCGCGAGTTTTACAAAACGACCTCCCCTTCCATGGACATTCTCGTATCAAGCAACCTCGAGCGTCTTCTCTATTATGTATGCGGTGCAGATCACACAGTCGCTTACATGAAGCAGCTTGAGCAGACCGGGGAGTATACGATCACTGCTGATGAACTTGCAGAGATCAAATCTGTATTCACGGGAATATATGCAGGTGACGACGAAGGTGCCGCTGCCATAAAGGACGTATTTGAGGCAGACAAATACCTGATGGATACTCACACCTCCATAGCTTGGGCATGCATGGAAAAGTACCAGGATGCATCTGACTGTTCAGGAGTGCCTGCAGTAGTCCTGTCCACTGCTTCACCTTATAAGTTCTCAGCTGCTGTTCTTGAAGCTCTGGGAGAAGATCTCACTGGAAGCGATGAAGGCAATATGAACAAATGCCACGAAATCACCGGCGCAGCCATTCCTTCAGGACTGGCAGGAATATTCAAGAAGCCTATAGTTCACAGCGATGTCATCGAAATTTCTGATATGAAAACGTACGTTATTGAAAAGTGCAATGACAGGGATTAACATTATATGGAAGGTAAATACTTAATCGTAGATAAGGCACTTCTGCCTTCATATTGTGAGAAGGTCTCTCTCGCCAAAGAACTGCTGGAAGAGGGCAAGGCCGCTGATGTAAGTGAAGCCGTCAAAATGGTCGGTATTTCACGAAGCACGTTCTACAAGTACCGCGACATGGTCAGAGACATAAGCACAGTCTCCATGGGCCGTCACGCCATCGTTTCAATGATGATGAGCCACAGCGTCGGTACTCTTTCAACTGTACTCAACATCATCTCACGCTATGGTTACAGTGTTTGGACAATAACCCAGAACCCTCCCGTAGACTCCAGGGCCAACGTGGTCATCACGCTTGAACTTGGGGAGGATGCCGGAAGTCTTGACAGCATGTTGAGAGAAATAACGGATGCACCCGGCCTTTCAAGGGTGCAGCTTCTTGGTATGGATTAGGAGGATCAATGGATTTCAAACAGATCGAAGCTTTCGTAAATGTCGTCAGATATAAAAGCTTCAGTAAAGCCGCTGACGCTACATTTTTTACACAGCCCACCATCAGCACCCATATTCGCAATCTGGAAAAAGAACTCGGAGTAAAATTACTAGACCGCAAAAGCAGAATCGTAGAAATGACGCCTCAGGGCAGCAAATTCTACAAATATGCTGTTGAAATGATAAATGCGCGGGCCCAGGCTTTCGATGCACTGAATGACAACAGCGAGAACATCGGCGGGATCCTCGAAATACAGACATCATCCATCCCTGCCGTCACATTCCTGCCAGATCTTCTTTCCGGATTCCGCACGTCGCACCCTGGCATCCAGTACTACGTTTCCGTATCAGACACGCAGACTGTTATAGACAACATAACAGAACGCAGAGGCGAGATTGGTTTCATCGGTGAAAAGATCAACTCTTCGTCGATAGAGTGCACAAAGGTCGCAGTAGACAAATCAGTGCTCATTGCTCCTCTCAATTGCGACATACCTTCGGCACTCAAGTTATCCGAAGCTATACAGTTCCCTTTTATCTGGCGCGAGACCGGATCTGCCACCCGTAAGACTTTTGAACAGGCCGCATTAAAATCCGGCTTCGAAAAGGACGAGTTTGAGGTAGCCGCTCTGGTTGACGACATGGATACCATGATCCGTTCCGTTGAAGCAGGACTTGGAGTAGCCATTATCTCAGAGAAAGTTGCTTCATCCCTTGGCAGCAAAGTGAAGGTTGCCGATATCGTTGATTTCAACGAGGACCGCAGCTTCTACATGATCAGTCTCAAGAGTACATCTTTCTCCCCTGCTGCAGAAGCTTTCGGAGCGTACGTAAAGACAACCATAAGATAAAAGCAACTGAAATATCATTAGCAATAAAAAAGTGGTGTTCCGCTTTTGCGGAACA
>JAFWMD010000005.1 GCA_017510725.1 Mogibacterium sp.
AAGGGAATCGAACCCTCGACGTAAGCTTGGGAAGCTCAAGTTTTGCCATTAAACTACACCCGCATTTTTTTACGCTTATACAGTATACCGCATAAGCGGCTTTTTGTCAGTTGGTTTTTTATATCTTCTCGTAGGCGTATCTCGGATAATCGTCTTCCTCAACGTATATTATTCCGCATTTCCGGAAGCCCAGTCCGGTCAGCAGATTCTGCATTACTGTGTTGTCTGTATGTGTGTCTATCCTGAGATGGCCGCACTGCTCATATGCCCAATTCAGGCAGAATCTTCCTGTCCCCTTAACCGAACCATCTGAGGCGATGCGGTGCACAACGCCATAATCATCACTTCCGATCCAGCTTCCGGACTCAATGGTCCTGTATGTCGCTTCGATGTCATGGCCGTGGTCATAATAAAACACTGCTATGATCCGCCCCTCATGCTCACACAGGTAGCTCCGCCCGGTCCTGATATCCTCCATAATAAGATCGCGTGGCGGCCAGTTGGTCGGTCCCCACTGATTCGGATTCCCGTGCGCAGCCATGAACGCCCTGGCATACGCGTAGATCTCCATTATTTTTGAAAGATCATCTTCCCTTGCTTTTCTTATATTCATTATGTTCTGTCCTTCGCTACCGTAAGTATGGCTATGCCTGCCAGTATGGCCGCCGTGCCCCCTATTTCCGTTGGATGAAAACTCTGGCTGAGCATGATCACCGATGCCACAAGAGCTGTTACCGGCTCGAACAGATTATAGACTCCTCCACGGACAGGACCCACGATGCTGGTTCCATACAGAAACAGTGCGAACGCGAACGCTGCTCCAGGCAGTATGATGAATATCATTCCTGCTATCAGTGTGGCATCCCACTGCGCAGGGAAGTTCCACAGCCTGCAGAACGGAGCAATGAAGATGCCTCCAAGAAAGAGCCCCCATCCGACAGTCTCGAATGTACCGTATCGCTTGATCAGATCTGCAGGCAATGTTATATACAGTGCACAGCAAAGCGCGGATATAAGGCCGGAGATAAGCGCAATCGGATGGACCGCCAGTGCGCTGATGTCTCCATGAGTCGAGATAAGGAATGAGCCGGTGATAACAAGGGCAAGAGCACATAGCTCTGCTGAAGAAGGCTTACGGCGCTCCCTGATTATTACATATATAAGCACGAACACAGGTGCCGTCTGCTGTATGGCAGATGCGATACCTGCGTTACTGTAATCGATCGAAATATAATATGTAGGCTGGCAGAGACCAAATGCGAACAGTGCAATTATCAGCAGCCTGATAACAGATCCCCTGTCCTTCCAGATATCGAATATGCCGTGTGGATTTTTGATCAGCGCGAATATAAGCAGCACAAAGCCCGAAGCGATCATGCGGAAGTTTACCATCCACATTGTGTCGATGCCGCGTCCCATGAGGTATTTGCTGACCACAGCATTCAGTCCCCAGAGTCCGGCACCGGCAAGCGTAATGAACGTACCGGCTATCATGTGCCTGCTTTTATCCATCATCCCATCCTGTCAGCGCTGCAGTTCTTCCATCGCCGCCTTTATCATGGCCGGCAGTCTTCTGCACTTCTCCTCTGAGGCAGCTGCCACGGATACCCTTACACCTTTCCCGAAAGGTATCAGGAAAGCGTTCTTTTCGCCGAGTTTATCACAAAGTCTGTCAGGGTCATCGCAAGGAACCATCACAAAAAATCCCGCTCTGAAAGGTAACGTTTTAAGACCGCACTTTGCTGCTTCCTCTTCGAATGCCTTTCCCCTGGCAAGCAGCATGCTGCGCGCTTCTGCCCTTTCGGCTTCGACTTCCGCCAGGAGGTGCTCATCCGCGTATATGCGTTCTATCACTTCCTGCGGAGCTCTCGGAGGATTTGACCAGCACGCTCTCGAAGAAAATGTGTTGACCATGCCGAATTCTTCCGCCACCTCAGGGCTGTGCGCCAGGCATATCATTGCAGCGCATCTCGCGCCGTAGAGCGTAAACGTCTTTGAAGCACTGTATGCAATAATCGGCAATATGTTGGACCTGAGATTGTCTATGACGGCGAAGAACTGCCTCACCTCATCTGGATCACCTGCAAAGTCGATATATGCTGTGTCCAGCACCAGCGCTGCTTTCTTCTCGAGAGGCACTTCATCAAGAGTCTTCTTCACGGCATACCAGTCATCCATGCTTAGTGAATAACCGGTAGGATTGTTTGCCGGCGTGTTGAGAATGATCACAAGATGCTCCTGATTCCTTATGAGCTTTTTTACCTTGTAATCGAAGTCAGCAGTGTTGAAGCATCCCTCTTCATCGAACATCTCAAAGCATTCGATGCCGCGATACATTTCTGCAGCTATGGTCTTATATGGTGCCCAGTGCCAGTTGTGCGTGAGAATCTTATCCCCCGGGCATGAATAGTTTGCGATTGCGTTTCTTATTGAAGCAGTTCCGCCCGGCGTTCCGACTGCGCAGATATAGCTCTTTGGTTCGTAGCTGCCGAAAGCTGCTTTCAGTATTGCTTTTCTGAATCCCGGAGTTCCCGCTATCGGTGCGTATGCTGCGTAATCAGCCGGCGCGAGATCCTTCATCACTTTATCTACGGACTTAAGTACAATGAGCTGCCCTTCGTCATCATAAAGCGCGCCAACTGTAGCGTTGATCACCTCATCCGGTCCGAACTTGCTGACTGCGTCCTGAGCTTTTGCGCAGGCTGCGAAAACTTTATCTTCTTTCGGTATCTCACGTCCGTTATATGCTACCATGCTCTTCATAGTTGTTTCCTCTGTCTTCCATGCGGATCGTCAGATCCTTCCCATCCTCTTATCGATCTTCAGGTTCCTGAAATACAGAACTATGTCTGTACACACCAGCAGTATGTCAGCCAGATAGAACCAGAACGAAGCCTGCATTGCCCCTGTTCTGTTAAAAATGATGATCTTTGCAGTGATACCGCACAGATAACCGATTACTACAAGCACTTCGAAAACAAGACTTTTTCCCAGTGTAGTTTTACTGGTCAGTGACTTGTAAATGTTCGCCGGCCATGAGCATCCGAAGATTATAAGCATAAGGCTCTCACACAATACTGCTATATCCATTCTATGTTTTATCCTCCGTTCCGCCGCCTATCTGCGGCCGATAACTACTCTTTTTATTTTTTCACCAAAGCCACTGTACTTGGCCTCGTATTCCGTTTCTATATTTGATGCGTTTGCTTCCGGGTCAGCATGAAGGTCGCGCGTTATGTCGACGATCTTCAGATCTGCAGCTATGATCTCCAGTACCGACCAGTTGAACAGATCCGTGTTGTCTGTCTTGAAAGTGACCGTGCCATCTGGTTTCAGGACCCTGAAATATGACTTCAGCCTGTCACGGTAAGTCAGGCGCCTCTTGTACCAGTAATTCTTTGGAAGCGGGTCGCTGAAGTTGAGGTATATGCCGTCAGCTTCCCCATCTTCGAACCACTCCGACAGATCGCCTGCGAGCTCCGGTATGAAGGCAACGTTTTTCAGGTCGTATTTCCTGATCTTTTCCATGGCACGTATCATCACGCTTTTGTTGCCTTCTATTGCAACAAAAAAGTGTTCCGGCTCGCGTGCCGCGAGTTCGGAAATAAATTTGCCCTTGCCGCAGCCAATCTCCACATAGAGAGGCGCGCCTCCGGATTTCTCAGACCATTTGCCGCGCATCTCCGCCGGCGAATCTACAATAATATCCGAATAGGCTTCATATCTGGTATCCAGGTTTCTTAGTTTTCTTTGTCTCATTTTTTCAGCCCTGTGCTTTCCAGAACTGTCGACAGACACCCGCAATCAATTCCGGAAGGGATGTGTCCGGGTCAGCTGCGGATGTATTAGAGTTTAATAAATCTTGACGCTATGATAACTGCGAGGAACAGTACCATGAGGACTGCCGCTAATGCGTCGGCACGCTCAAAGCGTATCTCGTTCATTCGCGTCCTTCCATGTCCACCGTGATAGCATCTTGCCTCCATCGCAAGCGCGAGGTCCTGCGCGATCCTGAACGAGCTTACAAAGAGCGGTACCAGAATCGGGATCAGGCTTTTTGCACGCTGGAACAGATTTCCTGATTCGAAGTCCGCGCCTCTTGCCTGCTGCGCCTTTATGATCTTGTCGGTCTCCTCCATGAGGGTCGGGATAAATCTCAGCGCTATGGTCATCATGAGTGCTATCTCGTGGCTCGGAAGTCCTATCTTCGAAAACGGCGAGAGCAGTTTTTCCAGTCCGTCCGTTAATTCGACCGGCTTCGTGGTGAGTGTCATTATCGATGAACCGATGATGATCAGTACCAGCCTTATCGCCATGAAGAACGCTCTGGACAGGCCCTCATAAGTGATCGTAAGGAACTTCCAGTGCCACAGCACCCTTCCGTCTACCATGAAAAGATTGAGAAGGAATGTGAATGCTATGATCAGGAACACGGCTGTCAGGCCTCTGAAGATGAACTTCAGAGGTACCTTGGAGATTGCTATCACCGTGAACAGCGCAGCGCCGACTATCAGGAATCCGTAGAAATTGTTCACGACAAAGAGCTCTATCAGATAGAGCAGTGTCGCGATTATCTTTGTCCTGGCATCTAGCCTGTGGACCCATGAATCGCCCGGATAGTACTGGCCGAGTGTTATGTCTCTGATCATCCGCGCGTTTCCTCCAGATACTTCTTAATGTCGCCAGCAGCTTCATCTATCGTGAGAGCCTCGCTTCTGAATCCCGGCGCTTTGCTGCTGATGAGTTCAACTATCTCTCTGGCAGGCGGAACGTCAAGTCCCATCTCAGAGAGCTTATCTGCATGTGAAAAGACCTCCGATGGCGTACCCTCAAGCGCGATTTTTCCCTCGCACATCACCATGACTTTGTCAGACATCTCAGCGATATCAGCCATGTTGTGCGATACGAAAATCAGTATTATGCCCATCTCCTCATGAATGCGCCTTACCATCGCCAGGATATCCCTGTGTGCGGATGGATCGAGTCCAGCTGTAGGTTCGTCAAGTATGAGGATCTTAGGGTCCATCGCTATGACACCTGCAATAGCAACACGGCGTTTCATGCCGCCCGAAAGTTCAAACGGAGAGAGGTCCCTGATTTCCTCGTAATCAAGACCGACCAGGCCAATGGCTCTCTTTACCCTCTCCTGCTGTTCTTCTTCATTCAGCCCCAGATTTTTCGGACCGAATGCGACGTCCTTGCTGACAGTCTCCTCGAAAAGCTGATATTCAGGATACTGGAAGACGAGACCAACCTTGCGTCTGATATCGGTCATCTTCGTCTTGCCATCCGTTATGCATTCCCCGTCTATGAAAATCTCGCCCGAAGTCGGTCTGATAAGACCGTTCAGATGCTGCAGCAGGGTCGACTTGCCTGAACCGGTGTGTCCGATAATGCCAAGAACAGAGCCATCAGCCACATCAAAAGACACATCGTTCAGCGCGACGGTCTCACCCGGCATGCCCGGATTATATATGTATTTCAGATTTCTGACTGATATGGACATTATCGTTTAATTGCTGCAGTTGTCAGCCGCACGGCCGGAGCGGCTCTGCTTAATGTAATCTGCGATATCTTCTGCTGTTGTGAGATGTTCCGGCAGTCCGGCCTTATCCCGGATCTCTATTGCCGGCGGCATCTCCAGCCCGGCTTTTTCTATCATATCCCGGTCTGAGAACAGCGCCTCAGGCGTTCTGTCACAGAGCACCTTGCCTTTTTTGAGCACGATCACACGGTCTGCCTGTTCAGCTTCGTTCATGAAATGTGTTATAAGTATGCATGTTATTCCTTCTGCATTGAGATCTCTGATGATGCTCATCACGCTGGCTCTTCCCTTAGGATCGAGCATCGCTGTAGGCTCATCAAACACAATGCACTCAGGTCTCATGGCGATAGCTCCTGCAATGGCTATACGCTGTTTCTGGCCGCCCGAAAGCATATGGGCTCCTTTATCCCTGAGCTCATACATACCGACTCTTTTGAGCGCATTATCGACGCGGCGCCTGATCTCCTTAGGCTCTACACCCAGGTTCTCCGGTCCGAATGCGACATCGTCTTCAACGATAGATGAAACGATCTGGTTGTCCGGGTTCTGGAACACCATTCCTACCCTTTTTCTTACATCCCAGATGTGTTCCTCTTCGGCTGTATCGAAACCGTCTACGATCACGCGTCCCGATGAAGGCGCAAGCAATCCGTTGAAACACTTGGCCAGAGTGGATTTACCCGAGCCATTCATGCCTACGATCGCAACAAAACTGCCCTTTTCGATATCCAGACTGATACCGTCCAAGGCTACCTTGCCGGGAACTTCCCTGCCGCTCTCGTCGATCTTTGTGAATTCAATTTTAAGGTCTTTAACTTCTATAAATTTCACGTGGTTTAGTATATCATACTCACCGGTAATTTGAACAACGAAAAAGCCGGTACTACCGGCTCCAACGTAAGTGCTTTATATATTAACCCCTTTTGCTTCGTGAGTATTCTACTCCCACACCAATATGAGGTCAATAATTTTTATGTTTTTTCACAAAAACATCCGGTTATCAATTGTGAAAACGCACAATTGTATTGTCGCTGGCATCAGGCCTATTTGTTTTCGAACACCTCGCCTGCATACACTTTAGAGGCGTCCACTTTATCATGGACCTTCTCGTTCCACTCAGCAGGATCAACATCGTGGATGGCTACCGACAGATGGCTTCTCTGGCAGCCGAGCTCCCTGATCATTGTCTCAACTACTGCGTCTGCAACTTTCTTCTTCAACTCATCGTCTCTTCCCGAGAACATGCTGATGTCTACATGTGGCATATTGTTTCCTCCTTTTTTACCAGGTCAGGCCGATGCCTGCCTCAATTGCCTTATCGTATACCTTCTGTGCGGTGTAAAGATCAAGTGCGCCTATGCCGACATTCTCAAATACTATTATCTCTTCATCGGACTCTCTTCCCGGGATCCTTCCCAAAATGTAATCACCAATGTCACCAGTAAACTGATCCTTGCTGAGAGTACCTTCATCGAGAGGTCTCAGAATGTCGCCGGATTCCGAAAGCACCGCTGTTTCAGAATCAAAATATATCTTTCCGCACTTGCTGAAAACTGCCGGATCGAGCTCCTGCATGTCATATGTGTAAGCTCCTACAGCGCTGATGACTGCGCCAGGTTTGAAGTACTCTGCACTGCAGACAGGTGTTCCTGACACTGTTACAAGAATTATGAGATCTGCCCCATCAACCGCTGCGTTAGTGTCTGCCATCGGGATGATCTCTGCGCCATAATGCCCGAGCTCCTTCGCAGCCTTCTCTGCAAAAGCCTTTGTCTTTTCGAAATTTCTGGCAGCTACCCTTACCTCTTTGAGATTTCTGCCTGAAAGCATGGCCTCGAGCTGACACATTGCTTGGCTCCCGGTACCTATCACAGCGCCAGTTGTTGCGTTCTCAAGACCAAAGAGAGCAAAAGCTGCTCCGCTGGCGGCCGCTGTCCTGAGCGCCGTTATATAGGTTCCGTCCATCATCGCCTTGACGACACCGGTCTCACCATCGATGAGAAGCACCTGGCCTATGGACGCCGGAAGTCCTCTGGCAGGATTCCCGGGCATAATGTTGACTATCTTGAGCCCGGCCGCCTTCATCTCCTCACTGTACGCAGGCATAAACAGGAAGTTACCCTCACTGCCGTTTATCACTGCACGCAGGGGCACATCAAACTTGCCTTCACTGAATGCCTTGTAACATTCCTTATCTGCTTCGATGGCATCGTGCATGGAAAAAACTTTGCTGATTTCATCCTTGTTAAGAAGTAACATTGCTAACCTCCAGTATCTTTTCCGCCATTCTTACCGCATCTTCAAAGCCTTCATCATGTACTATTCCTGCTGCGCGCATGATAGCATCCCTGAAAAGTGCACGCTTCTCATCAAGACGCGGCATAAACAGCTTCTTATTAAGTCCGCACTCCCTGCAGGCATCTTCGAAACAACTGCGATCGATCTTTTGCCATTCAATCTGGCCGCCAACAGAAAAAGCCATCTCCGATGAGTGGGTATCGTATAGGATCGTGCTGACGATATCATATGCAGGAGCCAGTCTGACCGCCTTGAGATTGGCATCATACAGCAAAGAAAAGTTCTTTATATGTCCATCAGTATTGCCGATGAGCCAGTGAAATACTATGATGTCCCACAGCATCATCTGGTCTTCGATCGGCGATGCTGAATACCTTCTGAGAAGATCGAACATCTTCTTCATGTGCTTCTCTCCGGGTCTTTCATACTTGCCTGACGCCGGGATGCCAAGAGCCTGGCCGAAATCCTCCTGATGAAGCCTGAGCGGGCAGAGCATGCCGTCGATAATATCTTCAGCACCTTCAAAGGTGCGGTCATAGCGTTCAGTTGCGAACAGTACGTTCTCCGTTACAGGCGGATTGAGGCCTGTGTCGTGCACCGGCTCCGGATACGCCTCAACTATTTCACTTTTCGGAACATCTATCCCGAGAAGCTCTGCTGTTCTCAATGCAAGCTGCTCGTTCTGCACTATTTTGTCATAGCGTATATGACTCTGTTTCAGTATGTGTGTGCTCGGAGCACTTCCTACGGGCAGGAACCACCGTCCGTCGCTGTTCTTGTACGCGCCGACCTTTCCGGAAGCGCCTGTCAGAGACAGATGAGCTTCTACTACCAGATCTGCTGACCTGGTCGCCCCCTCGGCGGCAAGCTTATACATCATTTCGGGGTTGAATGCTTTGTACGAAGGCTCTATGTTTTTGTAATTCTCACCCTTGATCTGTACTGCTCCAAGGCACTCTGCACCGAGCATCTCGAGTATCGAGAGATAATCGCCATCGTCAGTACGGTTCTGCTCTGCGACAGTCCTCCGCATGAAGCCTTCAGGCAGCAGGCCTTCAAAAAACCTTCTCGTCGGTTCCGGTCCGTACGGTTTATCAGTCAGCGGCAGGCTGATTGATAAGGGACGTGCAGTGCCTGAATCCAGATAATGCTCAGAATAGCAAAACGAGGCATCATAATCATTGTTGCCGCTTATGACACCGACTTCTCTTTGTCTTCCGTTAATTTCAATCGAAACATCAAGCTGCTTCATCAGCTTACTCACCTCTGTTTCTTATACAGACATCCATGCCAAGCAAACTGATGACTTCCATCATTTTGCCTGCCTGTATAGTCTCCTTGCCATTCTCGAGCTCTGACAGAAAGCTTGCGCTTATACCCGCATAATCCGCCAGAAAAGCCTGCGTATAGCCGAGCTCGCGGCGCCTGTCCCTTATCGCTTTTCCCAAGTCCTGCATGTCCTGTACGGTCTTCATTGCTTTACCTCGTAATATAGCCGCTCGGCTAAATTTAGCGTGAGCATCTAACAAAATAGCCGTTCGGCTAAATATAATGCAATTACATTATAATTTAGTCGAACGGCTATGTCAATCGCACTACGAGCCTACAGAAGTGCGTTGAGCTGTGCCTTTTGCATAAGGCCTGCCTGCTTGTATGTGATCTCTCCGTCCTTCACTACCATAATGGTAGGAATGCTTGTAATGCCAAGCGACATCGCGATCTGCATTGCCTCATCAATATTGAGTTTGCAGAACTTCACATCAGGTCTTTCTTCAGAAAGCTGCTCAACGATAGGTCCCTGCATTTTGCAAGGTCCGCACCAGTCAGCGTAGAAGTCTACGAGCACAGTGCCCTCAGCCTTCATGACTTCCTGTTCATAAGTCTCACTTGTAAGTTTTACAATCATTTATACCCTCCTTGTTATGTTTAATATCAGTAGCTTACGTAAGCTCCAGGAATAGGATTACCATGCTGAACAAATCTGGCTGTGTATCTGAAGTTGGTAATTCCGACGTATAATTTAGCCCTGTTTCTGTAGTAATCAGCCATTTCTTTCGCGTGAGCTGTATCCATAAGATAGGTTATGAGTACTGCTCTCTGCGACTCAGAAAGGTTATTCCAATCAATATCAGCCGCATCGCTGTATATATTATACACATCGTAAGAAACAATCATCTGATTTGCTGCATACGAGACCGTGCCGCCACTAATCTTTAGGGACTTCGCCTCAGGTTCAACGCGATTGACATACTGCTGAAGAGTCATCTGACTTGCTTTGAACTTTGTTTTGATTGCAGAATACTTGCCTAGTTTTTTCTTGTTTACTGCACGAACTCTGAAGGACATCTTACCAGCAGGAACTCCAGTAAACTTATATTTCCTGGATAGTCTGCCAACCTTTTTCTGTTTTACCCACTGACCATCTCCCCGCTTATAATAGATAATATATCCTGTAGCTCTGGCAGCCTTTTTCCACTTGATAGTAACTGTGGTCTTATTGGTAGAAGGCGATACTTCCCCCACCTTGAGACTTAATATCTTAACCTTTGCCGGACTCTTGGTTGCCGCAAATGCTTTCGCAGGCATCATCGAAACGAACATGACCGCAATCAGCATTACAGCCAGACTTCTGATTACTTTTTTATTCATTTTTCCTCCTTGATCCCCAAAATACTCTTACATATGTATTATACATTCTCACTTAAACAGCCTTCAAGTATCAGCAGTATAAATCACACTCCTTCAGCGTTTTCACCGATTTAGCTTGATTATGCAAAATATAGAAAAAAGGCACCGCCGAAGCGATGCCCTTGTGCGCGTTTGCAATTTTTTAATTGCGAAGTAGTTTTCGTTCACAGCGAGGATGCAAGCGGGTGAGCAGCGGAGCTTACTGAAGTAAGTGAGCAGCGCAGAACCGCGAAGCAGACAATGCTGTGGGCGAAAAGGACGAGCAATTATTCGATTACCTCAGTTACAACGCCGGAACCTACTGTTCTGCCGCCTTCTCTGATAGCGAATCTCAGTCCTTCTTCGATAGCGATCGGTGTGATCAGCTCGATCTCCATGACGACGTTGTCGCCAGGCATGCACATCTCTGTGCCTTCTGGAAGATGCAGGTCGCCTGTTACGTCAGTTGTTCTGAAATAGAACTGTGGTCTGTATCCGTTGAAGAACAGTGTGTGGCGTCCGCCTTCCTCTTTCTTCAGTACGTATACCTGGCCCTTGAACTTTGTGTGTGGGTGGATTGTGCCCGGCTTTGCGAGAACCAGAAAGTGAAGAGGAAC
>JAFWMD010000055.1 GCA_017510725.1 Mogibacterium sp.
CGAAAAATTTACTGTTGAATAGGTTGACAAAATATACTAAAATTGGTTGCATAGCGGGCGCTTCGACGCCCGAGTGGATTATCAAGGAGGTTATTTCCCACATGAGCGAAAATGTCAACAAAAGTATGGAACAGAATCCAATGATGGATTTCATGGATGACATTGAGAAATCTTTACGTTTACCAAAGCCTGGCGATATTATTGATGGCAAAGTTGATCAGGTTATGAGCGATGCTGTTATCGTCAACATGGGCTGCAAGAAGGATGGTATCTTAAGGTCAGACGAGGTTGCAATGGAAGAGGGCCAGACTCTCGCAGACCTGTATAAGGTAGGGGACGAGATCAAGGCGAAAGTCATCAAGTCCGATGACGGCGAAGGCGGAATCATGCTTTCAACAAAGAGACTTGTGGCTGTAGAGAACTACGCAGAGCTTGAAGCAGCGATGGAAAACAGAGAGAGTATCACTGTTACACTCACAAGAGCAGTGAACGGCGGTGTCATCGCAGCTTACAAGGAGATCACAGGCTTCATTCCTATGTCGCAGCTTTCCGACAGATACGTCGAAAACGCAGAAGAGTTCCTCGGTCAGACTTTCGATGTCAGAGTAATCAGAGTAGATACCAAGCGTAACAGAGCAGTATTCTCAAGAAAGGCCATATTGGTTGATGAGAAGCGCAAAGCTGTAGCTGAGATCTGGGAGAACCTGAACGTCGGCGACATCGTCGAGGGTAAGGTAATGAGATTTACTGACTACGGTGCATTCGTAGATATCGGCGGAGTCGATGGACTTCTCCACATCTCTGAGATTTCCTGGGGCAAGCTAAAACACCCTGAAGAAGTTCTCAAGATTGGCGACATCATCAATGTCAAGATCCTCTCACTCAACGAAGAGAAGGGCAAGATCAGCCTCGGTCTCAAGCAGACCCAGCCTGAGCCATGGACACTCGTAGGCGAGAAGTATCAGGTAGGCGATGTACTCGAGGGCAAAGTTGTACAGATCAAGGATTACGGTGCATTCGTTGAACTCGAAGCAGGTCTGGACGGACTCGTACACATCTCCGAGATCGCTAACAAGAGAGTTGAGAACGTATTTGACGAACTCAAGGTTGGCGAGACTGTAAATGTCAAGATCATGGAGATCGACCCTGACAAGAGAAGAATCAGCCTGAGCATCAAGGCTACTCTCCCTGCAGAAGAGCCTGCAGCAGAGGAAGCTCCTGCTGAAGAAGCAGAAGAGGCTAAGGAAGAGGAATAATCATTAATCCATAATATGATTTAAAAGCCGCATCCTTTTGGGTGCGGCTATTTACTGATATGAAATTATGAAGAACGAAGCAGACCTTTTAAAAATGGGAATAAAGATGGTGGCGCTCGATCTGGATGGAACCACTTTTGACAGCGCAGGGGATATCTCTGAGCGGACTGTAAAAACGCTTGAGGAAGCTGCGGCTGCCGGAACACATATCGTGGTTTCTACGGGGCGTTCATATGCATCGCTTCCTCAGCATATAAAAGATGTTTCCGGTATCGAGTATGCGATCACTTCAAATGGTGCACACATCAACCTTATGAACAGCGGCGAGCAGATATACAGCGACTTTCTGGATCCTCAGGTTGTTGAGAGAATAGCTGAAATCAAGGCCATGACCGGTGCTGACATAGAAGTCTTCTTCAACGGAAGGGCATATGTCGATGAGTCGTATTATGAGGATGTAAAGGAAAACGGGTGCCCGTACAGAAATGCTGCATATGTTATCTGGAGCAGAAGACCGGTGCCTGATGTTTCTGCACTTATGCTTGAGCATAAGCATGAGATCGAAAACGTGAATTTTATTTTTCAGACGCTTGAACTGCTTGCAGAAGCAAAGCCTGTATTATGCTCGATGGAGAATGCAACTGTAACTTCATCTTTCATTAACAACCTGGAGGTGGGAGGACCCAACACCAGCAAAAGGACCGCTCTCCTGTGGCTGATGGATCATCTGGATATCAGCACTGAAGAACTCATGTGCTGCGGAGACGCTCCCAACGATCAGGCAATGCTCGAGCTGGCCGGCATAGGTGTGGCTGTAGCGAATGCGTGGGGAGGTCTTAAAGATCACGCAGACTACATCACTGCGAGCAATGATGATGACGGAGTTGCCCTTGCAATAGAAAAATTCGTTCTGAAACGATAGCTTTATGTCTGTAACAAAAAACCGTGAAAATGACCTGAAAAAGGTCATTTTTTGTTTGGGTAAGTGCTTTTTCCGTTCGACAGTTTCCGGCCGCATTGCTACCATTATTGCACCATGAATAAAGGAGGCATTTTGCATGAGATACAGGAAGAATGTGGGAGACATAGGAGAGAACTTTGCAGCGGAACTTCTTACTAATTCGGGCTACAAAATAATTGAAAGGAATTACAGAACGAAGGCCGGGGAGATAGACATAATAGCAATCAAAGACGGGACTCTTCACTTTGTGGAAGTGAAGACCAGAAACGGTGACCGGTACGGATATCCTTCAGAAGCTGTAACAGCCACAAAACAGATGCATATCAGAAAAGCAGCGGAACAATACCTTCAGGGACGGCGGATGCACTGGAACAGGGTCTCTTTCGATGTATACGAGATAATGACAGAACTCCTGGAAGACTGCATGTGAGGTGAGTCATGTACAGCAGAACAAGATCGGCAGTGTGCCTTGGGATGGAAGGACGGGAAGTTTTTGTAGAGACGGATATCACGAGAGGATTGCCCGGGATAGGAATGTCGGGACTTGCGTCGACAATGGTGATGGAATCGCGCGAGAGGATCAGGAATGCGATTATCAATTCCGGATATGAATTCCCGAAAGGCCGCATAACGGTAAATCTGACTCCTGCAAGCCTGCGCAAAAACTCAAGCTGCCTTGACCTTCCGATCGCTGCAGGGATACTTGCAAGCGAAGGATGCATAAGGACGCGCATGCTTGATAAATGGGGCATCATAGGCGAACTTGCGCTTGACGGAAGAGTTCTTGGCGTAGAAGGAGCCCTTCCAATGATTCTGCACATGAATGACATAGGCCTGAAAGGCATCATAGTGCCTGAAGCAAACAGGGCAGAAGCGTCACTTGCAGGCGGCAACATATATGCTGTTACATGCCTGAGGGAATGTGCGATCCTGCTGTCAATGGACCCTGAGGAGGTCGCAGCAAAAGCAGCCGCAGAAGAAATTATCTGTAAAGTAAGGCCGGAGGATGTCATGGACATGATACAGGCAGATACGGACCGTGAAGAAGAGATGAACGATGCAGATTTCGCAGATATATCAGGACAGGAGAACGCTAAGAGAGCTGTAGTCATCGCAGCTGCAGGAAGGCACGGCCTGCTCATGGTCGGAAGCCCCGGATGCGGTAAGACCATGATCGCGGGCAGAATGGCCGGTATCATGCCCGCGATGACCGATCGGGAGCTTCTAGAAACGGCGATAGTCCGATCGGTCGCAGGCCGTGGATCTGACATCATCCGCTGCAGATACAGGAGGCCCTTCAGATCACCACATCACACTATCGGAAAAGCCGGCCTGGTTGGCGGGGGAGCGTATCCGGTTCCGGGAGAGATAACTCTTGCCCACAACGGCGTTCTGTTTCTCGATGAGATATGCGAATTCAAAAGGGAGGTTATTGAAGCGCTCAGAATACCGCTTGAGGAGAAAAAGATAACACATTTCAGAAAAGGAGAGGCGTTTGTCTTTCCATGCAATTTTCAGATAGTAATGGCGGCAAACCCATGTCCCTGCGGGTTCCTGGGCGATCCGGACAGGGAATGCACGTGCACGCAGGCGGATCTCGAAAGATACAGGCGCAGGCTCAGCGGTCCTATAATGGACCGGATCGACATGAAGATCACAATGGAGAAGGTCAGATACGATGATCTTACCAGCGGAAGCAAGGGACTGACGACACATGAAATGAAATGTCAGGTAGAGTCCGCTCTTAAGTTCGGATCCGAAAGAGGCCGCCAGTTTTTCAATTCGGAAATACCCGGCCACGAGCTTGAAAAGCACTGCCGGCTCGGGCAGGAGGAAGCAAGGTTCATGAACAGGGCATATGATGCTTTCGCAATGTCTCCAAGGGGTTATATCAGGACACTGAAGGTTGCGAGGACGATCGCCGACCTTGATTCCAGCGAAGATATAAAGACGGAGCATCTTGCCGAAGCTCTGGGATACAGACTGCAGGAGTAAAAGAAATGATTGAAACAGTAAAAATAGACATAGATTCGGTTGATTATCCTGCCAGAATGAGAGAAATACCGGATCCTCCCATGCAGTTATACTGCACGGGAAACACAGGGCTGCTGAACGAGAGGTCTATAGGCGTGGTAGGAGCAAGAAAGAACACCGTATACGGAAAAAATGTAGCTCTCATGATAGGCAGGAGACTGGCAGAAAGCGGACTTATAGTAACATCGGGGCTGGCACTCGGAATAGACGGTTACTCTCACGAGGGAGCGCTTGAAGCCGGCGGAAAAGTCATAGGGGTGCTCGGCAGCGGCATAGACCATATGACACCTCAGCGCAACCGCAGCCTGATGAGAAGGGGCCTTGAACAGGGAGGCCTTGTTGTAAGCGAATACCCACCGGAAGAGGAAGGCTTTAAAGGCAATTTCCCGGCGAGGAACAGAATAATCAGCGGATTGTCAGAAGCGCTGGTAGTGGTCGAGGCAGGCATGGACAGCGGCTCGCTCATAACCGCAAAACACGCGGCTGACCAGGGGCGCACCGTTTATGCCGTTCCCGGCAATATAAACAGTCAGACGAGTATTGGCTGCAACCTGCTCATCAGGGACGGAGCGGTGCCCCTTATCATTATTGATGACATGATAAGAGACATAGGCGCCATGCCGAAGAAAACAACCGTTGTGAATAATAAACTCGATGAGGATGAAAGCAGGGTGTTTGATGTAGTAAGGGAGATGAGCGGGGCCACAATGGAGGAAATCATCAATGCTACAGGTTTCAGTCCCGGACTTGTAAATTCTCTCGTGACAGTCATGGAGATAAAGGGCATTGTAGAATCGTATGCCGGGAGGATATATCTCAGCAGATGACATGAGCAATATGTGAAGAAAAAACCACTTGTAACACATGTGCCATATGTGCTAAAGTTTCAAATTGTAAAAATTCTACATTATATATAAAAGGAGAAGTTAATGGCAGTTGCAAAAAAAGCGACAAAGGCACCGGCAAAACCAAAGAAAACACTGCTGGTGGTAGAGTCGCCGTCAAAGGCAAAGATAATAAGCAAATACCTCGGCTCAAGGTATAAAGTCATTGCGTCAGTAGGACATGTGAGAGATCTGCCTAAGAGCAGGCTCGGTGTAAACGTAGATGATAATTTTGAGCCGGAATACATAAATATAAGGGGTAAGGGAGATACCATCAAGGAGATCAGGAAAGAGGCGGCGGCTGCATCAAAAGTGCTGCTCGCAACCGACCCTGACCGCGAAGGAGAAGCCATCTCATGGCACCTTGCACATATCCTGGACATAGATCCGGAAAACAAGTGCCGTGTCATGTTCAATGAAATCAACAAGCAGACCGTACAGGAAGCAATTAAGGAGCCGCGTGCGATAGATACCAACCTCGTAGATGCACAGCAGGCAAGGAGAGTCCTTGACAGGCTCGTTGGCTATCAGATAAGCCCGCTGCTCTGGAAAAAAGTAGCCTGGGGCCTTTCGGCAGGACGAGTTCAGTCCGCAGCCCTCAAGCTCATCTGTGACAGGGAGCGCGAGATTCTTGACTTCATCCCTGAGGAGTACTGGCGTATAGCTGCTGACTTCGGCGACGGTTTCGTGGCAGAGCTCAACAAGATCAGGGGAAGAAAAGCTTCGGTAAAAAATCAGGAAGCTGCTGACGCCATAGAGGCCGAGCTCGGAGAAGGCGAGTACACAGTCGGCTCCATAAAGGAAGGAAAGAGAAAGACAAAGCCATACGCACCTTTCACAACGTCCAGCATGCAGCAGGATGCTTCCATAAAACTGGGATTTCAGACAAGCAAGACCATGCAGGTGGCTCAGCAGCTCTACGAAGGCATAAACCTCAAGGGTATCGGAGCCAGAGGTCTGGTCACGTACATCAGAACCGACTCTGTCAGAGTATCATCGCAGGCTGTTGCCGCAGCGTCCTCGTACATAAAAGAGAAGTATGGAGCAGAATACGTCGGCAACAACGTCTTCTCCAACAAGAATAAGGCGATGCAGGACGCACACGAAGCGATCAGACCGTCAGATGTGACACTCGAGCCGTCCATGATAAAGGACTCGCTGACACAGGATCAGTACAAACTATACGACCTTATCTGGAAGAGATTCGTTGCATCGCGCATGGCAGCGGCAGAGTTTGACACCATGCAGGTGCTCATCAAAAACGGCAGATATGAGTTCAAGGCAAACGGAGCGCATATGACCTTCGAAGGATGGAAAAAGGTCTATAAGACATCCAATCCGGAAGGTGAAGTCAATATTCCGAAGCTTGAGGAAGGACAGATCCTGGATCTTGAGAAACTCATAAAGGAGCAGAAGTTCACGCAGCCTCCGGCAAGATATACCGAAGCCAGCCTGGTAAAGGAAATGGAGGAGAAGAATATCGGAAGGCCGAGTACTTACGCATCCATCATCTCCGTACTGGTGAACAGAAAGTACGTCAAGCGCGTTAAAAAGGCCTTAGAGCCTACAAAACTCGGATTTGATGTCATAGGTATACTGCAGGTATATTTCTCGGATATCGTGGATGTGAAGTTCACAGGCGAGATGGAAGACAACCTCGACAGCGTGGAGCTTGGTGAGAAAAACTGGAAGAATGTCATTGCGGACTTCTACAAGGGTTTCAGTGAAGAACTGAAGGTTGCTGACAGGGAAGTTGAACGCATTGAGAAAGAAGTAGTTCTTTCTGACGAAGTGTGCGAGATCTGCGGCAAGCCTATGGCCATAAAAGAAGGCAGATTCGGAAGGTTCCTCGCATGTACGGGTTATCCGGAATGCAAGAACACCAAGCCTATCGTGAAATCAACAGGAGTAAAGTGCCCGAAGTGCGGTAAGGACATCATTGAGAAAAAGGGTCGCAAAACAGGAAAGCTGTTCTACGGATGCAGCGGATATCCTGAGTGTGACGTGGTATTCTGGGACAAGCCTACAGGGGATACATGCCCGGACTGCGGATCCATGCTGGTAAAGACCAAAGGCAAGAGCGGCACGGTAAAGTGCTCCAACCCTGAGTGCAAATACAAGGAGAAAAAGAAATGATACAGTTTCATGCAACAACTATCTGCGCAGTAAGAAGACCTGGCGGAGATATCGCCATCGGCGGTGACGGACAGGTAACGATGGGTGAGACAACCATCATGAAGAACGGCGCAAAGAAAGTAAAGAAGATATACAAGGATAAGGTGCTCACAGGTTTTGCGGGTTCTGTTGCAGACGCATTCTCGCTTACTGAGAAGTTCGAAAACAAGCTCGGTGAGCACGCGGGAAATCTCAAGAGAGCAGCTGTCGACCTGGCACAGTACTGGAGATCCGACAAGGCAATGAGAAGCCTCGAGGCTCTCATGATAGTCGCAGACGAAAACGATCTGCTCGTTATCTCCGGAAACGGCGAAGTCATTTCGCCGGACAAGGACGTAGTAGCTATAGGTTCAGGCGGAAATTACGCATATTCCGCAGCTGTAGCGCTCTTTGAGAACACGGATCTGGACGCAGAGACCATCGTAAGAAAGTCGCTTGAGATCGCTTCCAACATCTGTGTATACACAAACAATAACATTACAGTAGAAAAGCTTTAGGAGGAGACCATGGCAGACAATATTAAAAACATGACTCCGAAACAGATAGTGGCGGAGCTCGATAAATATATCATCGGCCAGGACGAAGCGAAGAAATATGTAGCGATAGCGCTCAGAAACCGCTACAGGAGAAGCCTGCTCTCTGAAGAAATGAGAGAGGAGATTTCGCCTAAGAACATCCTTATGATGGGCCCTACGGGAGTAGGAAAGACTGAGATTGCCCGCAGACTCGCAAAACTCATGGATGCTCCGTTCGTTAAGGTTGAAGCTACAAAGTTTACAGAGGTAGGATACGTTGGCCGCGACGTGGATTCCATGATCAGAGACCTCGTCGAGGCTTCCATGAGACTCAGCAAGCAGAAGAGAATGGACGAGAATGCTGAGATGGCAGATGTACTCGCAGAAGATATTATCGTCAAGTCCATTATTCCAAGCCCTAAGAGCGAAAGCGCAGGGGGCGTACAGCTCGGAAACATCTTCGGAAACCTCGGATATAAGACACAGAGACAGGAATACGAGGAGAACAAGCAGAGAGAATACGAATCAAGCAGGGAATTCGCTGATATCAAGATGGCCAGAGATCAGGTGAGAGAGCAGCTCCGCGCAGGACTCCTCGAAGACCAGATCATCGAGATCGAAGTTGATGATGTACCTAAGACGAACCAGCTCGACAACCAGAACGAGGGCATGATCGCAATCGGCAACATCTTCGACAGCATGATGCCAAAGAAGACAAAAAAGAAGAAATGCAAGGTCAGCGATGCAAGACGCATTCTGAGAGAACAGGAAGCCCAGAAGCTCATCGACATGGATCAGGTGACAGACGAGGCACTGCAGAATGCAGAGCAGAACGGCATAATCTTCATCGATGAGATCGATAAGATAGCGTCCGGCAGCGGAATGAGGTCCGGTGCTGATGTGTCAAGAGAAGGTGTGCAGAGGGACATTCTTCCTATAGTCGAAGGCAGTGTTGTAAATACAAAATATGGCCCTGTAAAGACGGATCACATGCTCTTCATCGGAGCAGGAGCATTCCATGTATCGAAGCCAAGTGACCTTATACCTGAGCTCCAGGGACGATTCCCTATAAATGTTGAGCTCAGCAATCTTGACAAGGAGGATTTCAAGAAGATCCTTACAGTTCCTGAGAATGCGGTCACAAAGCAGCAGAAGGCTCTGCTCGAGACAGAAGGTGTCAGCGTTGAATTCACGGAAGATGCCATTGATGAGATCGCAAACCTCGCATTCCTCATGAATGAAGAGACAGAGAACATCGGAGCCAGAAGACTCCATACCATTCTTGAGATCCTTCTTGAAGATGTGTCGTATAATCTGCCTGATCCTGATATGACCGAAGTCCATATTGACAGGGCATATGTTCTCGACAAGCTCGGTGAAAAGATCAAGGAAGTAGACGTTGACAAGTACATCCTGTAAAAAAGGAGTCTGATGTTTTTATACAGATCCGTTTATGAATACGGTGAGGCCGAATACGTAATTGAGAAGTCGCGCTTCATAGCACATGTCTCCCCGGCTGAAACGCCGGAGGAGGCGAGGCTTTTCATTGCGGGAATAAAAGAGAAATATAAGGATGCAACTCATAATGTGCCGGCCTTTGTGTGCGGTGCCGGAAGCGAACATCAGTGGGCAAGTGACGACGGAGAGCCTCAGGGCACTTCGGGGATGCCCGTTCTGAAGCTTATAACGGCCGGAGAGCTCACGAACGTGGCAATCGTGATAACCAGATACTTCGGAGGAATAAAACTCGGCACAGGCGGTTTAGCGAGGGCGTACACCCATGCGGCAAAGCTCGGCATAGAGGCCGCAGGCATATGCGAGGTTAAGGAAAGCTCTCTGCTGAGGTATTCGTTCGACTATACATACCTTAGTAAAATAACAAATTATGCAGCTGACAGAGGCTTCGATCTGGGAGACATCGAGTACACGGATACGGTCAGTGCTGTGATCAGTTGTCCTAAGGAGGACACGGAAAGGTTGAAATCAGCGGTTTCCGACATGACTTCGGGAAGGGCGACACTGCTTGGCGAGAACGTGACACTGGGCAGATATATTGTACTTTAAAAAAGAATCTAAAAAATCTCAAAATAGTATTTGACAAGCATATGCAATCGTGTTAGTATAATCAAGCGTCTTGAGAGAAACAAAGACGCAGCACCATTACATAATACTATTGGGCCGGGTAGTTCAGCTGGTTAGAATGCCAGCCTGTCACGCTGGAGGTCGACGGTTCGAGCCCGTTCCCGGTCGCCAATGCGCTGATGTGGCTCAACGGTAGAGCAGCTGATTTGTAATCAGCAGGTTGGGGGTTCGATTCCCTCCATCAGCTCCAATATTTTCGAGGGGTTCCCGAGCGGCCAAAGGGGGCGGACTGTAAATCCGTTAGCACTGCTTTCGATGGTTCGAATCCATCCCCCTCGACCAATATATGCGGAAGTGGCTCAGGGGTAGAGCATCGCCTTGCCAAGGCGAGGGTCGCGAGTTCGAATCTCGTCTTCCGCTCCACTTTTGCGGATGTAGTTCAATGGTAGAACTTCAGCCTTCCAAGCTGATAGCGTGAGTTCGATTCTCATCATCCGCTCCAATTTTTTATAAAGGCAAGTTGGGCATGTGGGTCCATAGCTCAGTTGGATAGAGCAACGGCCTTCTAAGCCGTGTGTCCGGGGTTCGAATCCCTGTGGGCTCACCA
>JAFWMD010000056.1 GCA_017510725.1 Mogibacterium sp.
CCAAAGCACTTTCAGACTTCAGCGGCCTTTTTTTCCTGATTAATTATACTTCACTTGTGTGAAGATTTATAGGCAGAATCGTGATATCCGTTCTGAATTATTACAGAGCAGGGCCTGCTGCAACGAGTGCCTTGCCTGCATCGTTTGATGTGTACTTATCAAAGTTCTTGATGAATCTGCCTGCGAGATCCTTAGCCCTATCTTCCCAGACTGCAGGATCTTCGTATGTATCTCTAGGATCGAGGATTCCAGGATCTACGCCAGGGAGTTCTGTCGGTACTTCGAAATCGAAGTAAGGGATCTTCTTTGTAGGTGCCTTGAGTACGTCACCATTGAGGATGGCGTCGATGATACCTCTTGTATCCTTGATCGAGATACGCTTGCCTGTTCCGTTCCAGCCTGTGTTGACGAGATAAGCCTTAGCTCCGCTCTTCTCCATTCTCTTTACGAGTTCCTCTGCGTACTTTGTAGGATGCAGCTCGAGGAATGCCTGTCCGAAGCAAGCAGAGAATGTAGGTGTAGGTTCTGTGATTCCTCTCTCAGTTCCGGCCAGCTTTGCTGTGAATCCGCTGAGGAAGTAGTACTGTGTCTGCTCCGGTGTCAGAATCGAAACCGGAGGCAGTACTCCGAATGCGTCTGCTGAGAGGAAGATTACATTATCTGCCTGTGGGCCTGCGGACTTGCCGTTGACCTTCTTTGCAATATTCTGGATGTGCTCGATCGGATACGATACACGTGTGTTCTCTGTAACGCTCTTGTCAGCGAAGTCAATCTTTCCTTCGGCATCAACAGTAACGTTCTCGAGAAGAGCGTCTCTCTTGATAGCGTTGTAGATGTCTGGTTCTGAGTCCTTGTCGAGGTTGATTACCTTTGCATAGCAGCCGCCCTCGAAGTTGAATACGCCCTCATCATCCCAGCCGTGCTCATCATCTCCGATAAGGAGTCTCTTAGGATCTGTTGAAAGAGTAGTTTTTCCTGTTCCGGAAAGGCCGAAGAAGATTGCTGTGTTCTTTCCTTCCATGTCCGTGTTGGCAGAGCAGTGCATCGAAGCGATACCCTTGAGAGGGAGATAGTAGTTCATCATCGAGAACATACCCTTCTTCATCTCACCGCCGTACCATGTGTTGATAATTACCTGCTCGCGGCTTGTGATATTGAACGCTGCGCAGGTCTCACTGTTCATTCCGAGTTCCTTGTAGTTCTCTACCTTTGCCTTGGAAGCATTGAAAATTACGAAGTCAGGCTCAAAGTTCTCAAGTTCCTCATCTGTAGGGATGATGAACATGTTCTTTACGAAGTGTGCCTGCCATGCAACCTCCATGATGAAACGGATCGCCATGCGTGTGTCTGGGTTTGTGCCGCAGAATCCGTCTACAACGAACAGTCTCTTGTTGCAGAGCTCTTCGATAGCGATCTTCTTGACTTCTGCCCATACTTCTTCCGACATCGGGTGGTTGTCGTTCTTATAACCTTCGGTTGTCCACCATACTGTGTCCTTGGAATTCTCATCCATGACAATGTATTTGTCCTTAGGCGAACGACCTGTATAGATACCGGTCATTACATTTACTGCATCAAGTTCAGTGAGCTGTCCCTTATCAAAGCCTTCGAGTTCAGGCTTCATTTCCTCTTCGAAAAGCATTTCAAACGATGGATTGTAGACCAGCTCAGTAGTACCGGTGATTCCATACTTTGTAAGATCAACTTTTGCCATTTAATTACCTCCCTGTTTATGTTTTAAGTTATCTTCTTGTGAAATTCCAAATTTTTCTCACTATAATATTATGCATTTTATGTCAATGTTTCAACTTGTATTTGTCATATAACACATGCTCTCTATTGTTGATGTAAACCTCCCGCGGTGTTATACTAAATGTGTATGGGCAGCCGCTCATAAAGCGTTAATATGCCTGTAGAAAATTAAGTGCTTTATAAAAATCTTATGTTAATCAAAGCGGAGGACATAATGGACAAGTATTTCATCGGTACTCTAAACAATATTTCCCAGAAAGGTCTTTGCAGACTCACTGATAAGTTCGAACTTACAGATGACGTAGATAAGGCTAACGGTATCATTTTAAGATCCTTCAAGATGCATGATATGGAACTGTCTGACAACCTTCTTGCTGTCGGAAGAGCCGGAGCAGGCGTCAACAACATTCCTCTTGATAAGTGTGCTGAGAAAGGCATCGTTGTATTCAACACTCCTGGTGCTAACTCGAACGCTGTTAAGGAACTCGCTGTAGCAGGCATGATCATGGGTGCACGTAATATTTACGAAGGCATCTCATGGGGCCAGACACTCGAAGGCGATGTGGCAGCTAATGTTGAGAAAGGCAAAAAGCAGTTCGCAGGCACAGAGATCGCAGGCAAAACTCTTGGAGTCATCGGTCTCGGCGCAATCGGAGCAAAGATTGCTAACGCTGCTTATGCTCTCGGCATGAAAGTAGTCGGCTATGAAGCATTCACACCGCATCCTTGCCTTACCGCTCCGGTAGAACTCAAGAACAGCACAGAGGAAATGGTTCCTGAGTGCGACTTCATCACAATCCACGTTCCATCCCTGCCTACAACAAAGGGAATGGTAAATAAGGACCTCATCGCAAAGATGAAAGACGGAGTCATCTTCATGAACTATGCAAGACCTGACCTCATCGTTGTTGACGATGTAGTTGAGGCTCTCGAGTCCGGCAAGATGAGAAAGTACATGACAGACCTTCTCGAGCCTGAGTACATCGGCAAGAAGGGCATCGTTGCTACACCTCACCTCGGAGCTTCCACAGCAGAGGCTGAAGAGAACTGCGCTATCATGGCTACAGACCAGCTCATGGACTACCTTGAGAACGGAAACATCATCAACTCGGTCAACTTCCCAAGAGTAACTCTTGAGAAGAGCGGCGACGAGAGACACTGCTTCCTTGTTAAGTGCGACAAGACAGCAGACGAAGTCAAGGCTAAGATGGAAGCGTTCTACGGAGACAAGCTCGCAGGATTTGCAGGTGCAAAGAACAGAGCTAACGACTTCGGTTACTTCATTGCTGATGTTGCAGCAGGCACAGAGCCATTCAGCTGCGACTGCGTAATCAAGACAAGAGTTCTGTAAGCAGACCGTTTTAAACCACAGAAAAACAAAACAGCTGATGCCCTGAGGCATCAGCTGTTTTTCTTTCTCCTAAAAGATTTTATCCACCTTTTTTATCTCACGGTCATATGTGAGCAGTCCGTTCACTTCATCTTCTATGTCCGAAAGCTGTGTATAAATCGCGGCACTCAGTCCTTTAGCCTGCAGAGGTTCAATTTCCTCCTTATACAAGCGCGATATGTCTTTCTGGAGAGCAGCTCTGTCCGCACATTTTTTATAACCGTACTCTCTCCTACCTCCGTAGTAATACCCCGGAAGCTTGCACGCATATCCGCCGAACTCGCTTATGACAAGCGGCCTGGTACCCGGTGTCAGATCGATTTTTCTGAAATATACATGGTAGCTGTCAACATCGCTTTTGTTCTGCCAGAACCAGCCTGATGTGCTGTCGATAAATCTTGTACTGTCAAGTTCCTTCAGCCTGTCATATGCAGCATCAGCTTCAAACTGTCCCCAGCCTTCGTTGAAGATCGTCCAGTAGCATATGGACGGATGATTGTAAAGCGTATTCACAGTTCCTTCCATGGATTCCAGGAAAATCATCCTGCTTTCAGGATCGTCATGTAAATCTTTATCGTCAATCTGATTCCTTCCCATCGTCGGAAGCACCGAATCCATGATAAACGAATAGTCAGAGTTATTTACCATGTCCTGGAACACTGCCATTCCAAGCCTGTCGCACTCATAATAGAAAATCTCAGGTTCTATCTTGATATGTTTTCTGAGGGTATTGTATCCCAGTGACTTCATGGCAAGTATGTCTTCAGCATATTTGTCAGGAGAAGACGGTGTATATATGCCGTCATGCCAGTAGCCCTGGTCGAGCACTCCATTGAAGAAGTACGGTAATCCGTTGAGGCAGAGTCTCGTACATCCGCCCTTTTCCTCTACGGAAAGAGTACGCAGAGCAAAATATGAACTGACACGGTCGTCACCGCTCGTGATGCTGAATTCGTAAAGATGAGGATCTTCCGGTGTCCAGAGTTCAGGCTCATCTATATCTATACGGACTGCTGCGCATGGCTTCTCTTCGTCTGCTTCACTAAGTTCGTATGTTTTGCCGCAAAGCTCCAGAGTCCCCTCAGTTATGCCATAAGCCCTGATCTCAGCCCAGTCCAGGCCGGTATCTATCCTGAGTGACGTGACGTGTTTTTCAGGCACGGGTTCAAGCCATACACTCTGCCAGATGCCGGACACAGGTGTATACCACATGCCTCCGTTCTTATACTTTTGCTTGCCCCACGGATACTTGTGGTCGAGATTGTCACGGGCCTCTACTATGACACTGTGCTTTTCCTCGTCCTCGTTGATAAGGTCCGTTATGTCGAAGCAGAACGGCAGATAACCGCCTTCATGGGATCCCGCTAATTTTCTGTCGATGTATACTTTCGCAGTCTGATCTACGGCACCGAGATGAAGTATCAGCCTCATGCCTTTCCATTCTTCAGGAACCTTAAAGCTGCGGCCGTACAGCATGAGCTCATCCTTGCGCGTGATACGGTTGAGTCCTGAAAGCATGCTTTCAGGGCAGAAAGGCACATTGATGGTTTTTGGCCCCGGAGGCAGGCCTGCTTCATTTGTTTTCTTGATACTGAATGTCCATTCTCCGTCAAGGCTCAGCCACTTTTCTCTTACGAGCTGAGGCCTTGGATACACGTCTTTCCATTTTCTCATAACATCAACACCCTATGTAAAGTTTTCTTTACGTCATTCTTAATCTGATATGTAAAGTATTCTTTACATATCATTAAATAGAAGCTGCTGCTGCGAGTACGATCGAATAGAATTTTTCCTCTGCGCTGGAGCCTCTCGATGTAAGAACGATCGGTGCCTTAGCTCCTACGATTATGCCTGCCATCATTCCGTTGCTGCTGACGGTCCATGCCTTTCCTACCATGTTTCCCGTTGCCATTGACGGCATGATCATTGCATCTACTTCACCGGCTACAGGGCTGTCAAACTTCTTGAACTCAGCGATTTCCTTGCTAAGAGCGATATCGTATGAGATCGGACCTTCTACTGTGCATCCTGTGATCTCACCCTTCTGGTTCATCTCCTTAAGAGCTGCAGCGTCTACGGACTCCTGAGCTTTCTTGTTGAGCACCTCAGCTCCGCACATAACACCTACCTTAGGATCTTCATAACCGAGAGCGTGAAGTACTTCAACAGCGTTGTTGATGATCTTAACCTTCTGCTCGAGATCCGGCTGGAGGAGCATGCCTCCGTCTGTCAGTACTACGACTTTATGATAATTAGGTACCTGGAAAAGACCTACGTGAGACATGATCTTTCCTACCTGAAGTCCTGTTTCCTTGTTTACTACCTGTCTGAGAAGATCTGCAGTCTGCATGCGGCCTTTCATCAGGAAGTCACCCTTTCCTTCGCGGATGAGAGCAACTGCCTTTTTTGCAGCTTCCACATCGTCATCTTCGTTGTAGATCGCGACATCGCCGAAATCGAATCCGTGTTCTGCACAGATAGCCTTTATCTCCTCTTCCTTACCTACAAATACAGGCTCAACGATACCCTCTTTGAATGCTTCATATACTGCGTCCAGCGAATGCTCATCGTGAGCGCAGCAGAGAACGATTCTCTTCTTTACAGGGTTTGCCTTTACCAGTTCAGCCATTTCCTTAAAATTCTTAAGCATAACTATCCTCCTGCTAATATATATGTTTCCGGTATTACACTACACGGTATTTATCAATATATATTGTATCACACTTATTACAATACATAAATATAGTATGGATTGAAAACGAGTAATACGAATGGTACAATCTTTGTGGATATTTATGACAGGTCATTCAGAAAATGCTGATGAGGTGAAAGTATGGAATATTACGAGGATATAGTAAAAAAAAGAAATTCATGCAGAGGTTTCTCAGCCAGAAAAGTTGAAGACAGTGTTCTTACTGAACTGCTGACATATTACGAAGAAGATGAAAGCGATCTCGTCGATGAGATCGAAACCGAGCTGAAGTTCTACATCGGTACTGTTTGGGACGAGCTTAAAAACAGTGTCGGATATAATGGTTTCTGCATCAAGGCTCCTGCCTACATGGTGATCTATTCTGATGTAGCAGATCATTATCTTGAAAACGCCGGATACATCGCTCAGGGTCTCACACTTAAGATGACTGAGCTCGGACTGGCTGCCTGCTGGCAGACCATCAATGACGCCGATGAAGCCAAAAGGGCTCTCGGAGAAGATACAGATAAGGTCGTTGCCTGTGTAGTCGCGTTCGGATACAGGGATCCTGATAACAATGAGAAGAAGGCTCCAAAGAAGTCTCTCGACGAGATGACTGACGGCTACAGATTCGGTCAGGACATCGACACGGATCTCTGGTACAACGAGCTTGAAGACGGACTCAGAGCCATCGCTCACGCGCAGTCGTTCCAGAACCTTCAGCCATACAGGATCATAGTCGATAACGATCAGATCTCACTTGTGGGTCTTCCTGATGACATGACATCCGAAGCAGACAGACTGCTCAACTACGGCATAGTAATGTTCAACTTCTATGCTGTCATGTGGGCCATCAGGCCTACCGCTCCAAGATGGAGCTTTGAGCCTGTTACAGACCGTGATCTCGGCCTTCCTGCAGATGTTACATATGTTGCAAAGTGCGGACTCTAAATCACTGATAACTAAAAAACAGCTGCTCTTACTGAGCAGCTGTTTTTATTTTTTGTCTTACGCATCGTCGGTTAATCCGATTTGCCTGTTTATTTCTTTTATACTTCCTTGCTGCATGATATAACGAATCTCAACTCGTAATCATCCCTGACAGGGTATTTGAATTCGTCTTTCGTCTGAGGTCCGCATATACCCGTTCCGATACCCTGCTGGAAAGCTGAGATGGTAACATAGGTACCTGTGCGTTTTTCGTCTTCACGGTGAGTCATGCCCAGCAGTTCCTTGTCACTGTACGGCTTGATGCCCAGCTCGAAGGCTTTATCAACAGCGCTGAACTTAACTGTCGTGCTGCCGTCGCTTATACTTGCCCATCTGGTATCAAAGCGGCTCCCGCTCTCCTGTGGCTTTATGTTTGGTTCCGTCATATCTGACACCTTGCATCTTACATGTCCGATCGGGAACTGGTCCTTCATGTCAGCGTATGACTCTCCGGTCCTGCCGTAGTATTCAACATCATCGAATTCAGATTCAAATCTGAAAGCCTTGCCAAATCTAGGCACGGTGCCCTTTCCTTTCGTACAGTGAAGCCTGCTGGTGACAAGCACGGATCCGGCTTCATCTACCCTTTCATACGTGTCAGTACATTCAAATTCATTCTTTCTGCAGATGATTCTTGATATTACAGTCAGCTTCTTCTCGGTCTTTTCGATCGATACCACTTCAGTCCTCTGGCCTATGAAATCCTTCATGGCATCACCCACTCCGAAGAAAACAAAGTCGTTATCGGTCGGCGCACGGAAAACTATTGTTGCCGGATCTGCAGGGGTGATCACGCTGCCTCCGATCACAAACGAGACTTTATCAGAATCATCATCGATAATATTCCCTACCTGATATTTACCGGCACCTGCAGGTTTACCTGATATTTTTTCCCTTATAACGAGCTGTTCCTGCGATACCTCTGTCTTAGTCTTTCTGTCAATAGCCGTAACCATCAGCAGGCAGTCAGTACCCGCCTCTTCTGCAGCCCTGATATGTTCAGCAGTATCGATTTTTATCTTTACCTTCTGCAGCGGTTCGCATTCCGGAATCAGCGAGAATTCACTTCCATCGCTCCATCTGCACTTCAGCTCATATCTGAATCCCGGAGTGAAGGCCTTTGTGTTGAAAAGTTCAAATTCATCCCCGCCAAGCCAGCTGACCCGGATCGGACGATAAATAAACCTGGTTATCATAGCACCGGTAGACGGAGTGCGGTCCGGATAAAACATTCCGTCGACGCAGAAGTTTTTGTCATGCTCCCACTCTCCGTGGTCTCCGCCATATGTATAACTACCGTCTTCGTGCAGTACGGCATGATCGACCATTTCCCATACGCATCCTCCGATGAGGCTGTCATATGAATAGATTTCCTTCCAGTAATCCTCCATGCCTCCCGGGCCGACACCCATGGCATGTGCATACTCGCAGAGGAAATACGGCCTGTCACAGAGCTGTCTGATCTTGTAAGTCTTCTCTCCTATCTCGTGTACACGCTCCGAAGGCGGATACATTTCACTTGCCAGGTCATAGGCCTTCTTTCTGGTGTGTATCGCACTCTCATAATGCACAGGTAGGCTTGAGTGGTATTTCAGATAGTCATATTCCTTGTCGGTATTATGCGTACCACCGGCTTCATTGCCGAGGCTCCACATCACTATTGACGGATGCATCTTGTCTCTCTGGTACAGCCTTGCAGCACGGTCAACGTAATGTGCCTCCCACTTCGGATCATCGCTTATGCGGTTGTAACTCGGCGGAAACTTGTGTACATAAGTACCATGCGTTTCCAGATCGGCCTCATCCACTACATAGATTCCAAGCTCGTCACAGAGCTCCAGAAGATAAGGGTCCGGCGGATAATGAGAAGTTCTGACAGTATCGATGTTGTATTCCTTGCAGAGCCGCATGTCACGCTCTATCTCGTCAGGAGTCAGAGTATAACCGTTTTCAGCTGAAGTGTCATGATGGTTAACACCGTGGAACTTGATCATTCTGCCATTCACCAGGAATCTGTCCCCTTTGATCTCAACAGTCCTGAAACCCACGCGCTGCTTTACACAGCTCCCTTCGATCTCATAGTACAGGTTGTAGAGCTGAGGAGTCTCATCACTCCACTCGACCGGTGCAAGATTGCGGAAAGTCACTTCCGCCCTCCTGCCTTCGCTCTTTACTGTCTTCTTCTCACGTATTCCGCGGCCTTCAAGAGTGAATGTCACCTCACCATCTTCATAAAGATCAGCTCTTGCAGTAGCAAAATAGTTATGCCCTGCTTTTCTCGTAATGAAATCTATATCCCGGAAATCGTTTCCTTCAGAGATACGAAGCAGCACATCGCGGAATATTCCGTTGTTTCGGAACATGTCCTGATCTTCAAGATATGTACCGTTGCACCATCTGCGGACCACCACGACTACTTCATTGATCCAGTCGTGAAGATATGGAGTCACATCGAATTCAGCAGTATTGTGAGAACCCTCCGTATATCCGACATAATGGCCGTTCATATAGATATCGGCACAGCTGGCTATTCCCAGGAATGAAAGTACGTAACGTCTTTCAGGTGCATCAGGTCCGTCAGTATTGAAAAAAGTGCGGTAAACACCTACGAAATTATACTCTTCGCCCGGGTCCTTCCATCTGGGACCGAGTCCATAGTCCGAGCCCTGAAGGCTGAACACCTTTCCTGCCTTATCCAGTTCCGGGATCTTCGGCGGGTCATAAGGGAACTGGTATCTCAGATTCACATAAAAAGGCCTGTCATAGCCACGGAACTGCCAGCACGAAGGCACATCTATCTTATTGAATTTCAATATATCAGTATCCAGCAGGTCCGGGAGCTCTGACGGCTTAGGGAAAAATCTGAAGTCCCATTCACCGTTCAGACAAATGACCTTGGATGACCCGTATCTTTTCTCCTTCCCTGAAACTGCGTCAGCAGACTCTCTGTCGGGATACGGTATGAAATAGCTCCTCGGCGCCAGCTTGTTGTCTTCAAAAATGTCGAAATTGCAATAATTCGTCTTGTTGATCCGATATTTCATTTAAGACTCTCCTCTATTCGTCTTCTCTTTTTTTCTTTGCAGCAAATACGATTGCTCCACAGGCAGCAGCTGCTGCAGCAGCCATGACAACGAGGCCGGTCGTTCCGCCCGGTATGCGGTCAGTAAAAGATGTTTCTCCCTCGATTCCGCTGTGTTTAGGTTCGATCCATTCAAGGTAAACCGGATCTCCATCCTTCAGTGTCTCCTCAATAGGGCCTCCCGATCTGTCCGCCATACTTATAGTCCTGTATTCCGGCAGCATTTCTTCTTCAGAAGGTTCAGGTTTTTCTATCGGAGGGTTTTTGATTTTTTGCTTTTTTGTCTTTTCTTTCTTTTCAGGAACAACCGGCTTTGCTTCATCTTCACAGATTTCTTCAACGCTTGCTGCATCTGCCTCAGTAGCTACAGCAACGAAGATAAGCTCCGGACTTATCCTTTTATATGTTGAATAAGGTGCCGGTTTTTCATCCTCTGTATCCTCGTTTTCCTCTTCCTCTCCGGTTTCCGGAGTCTCCTCGAATACAGCCTCCTCGGTTTTCTCTCCTGTGTCTTCACTTTCATTTGTGATCATGAGATCCATGTAAAGTTTGACAGGCGCTCCATCGACAGGCTCCGCCTCGCGCAGGCTCATGAGTTCCTTTTCAGTCAGGAAAATGGTTCCGTTCTTTTTCTTCCAGTCAGTGATAGGAATAGCCTTGTGTGTCTCAAGCCTGCAATTCGCCTCTTTTATATAAAGGCCTGCTTTTTCCAGTATTAACGAGGTGAGTTCTTCATCTGTTTTTTCCTCGATCTCTTTCGGTGTCAGCACTACATTGTGCTGCACGAAAAAGCAGTATACGCCTTCTTTGATACCCACCCTGTGGACTTCGCGCAAAGGCTTTTCCTGTTCCTTTTCATCATCAGCAAATGCAAATTGCGGAGATGCAAACATTACTGCGAGCATCAATGCCAGCAGTGCTGAAGCAATTCTTATGCAGACGATCCTTCGTCTGTATGCTGTATCTTTTTCCTTTACCATAGTTATTGCCTTTCTGCGTCAGTTTACATCTGTGCGCGCAAGTATCGCAGCCGGACGTCTGATCAGCGTATGTATTACAGGCAGCAGCCCAAACAGCAGATTGAACGCAAATATCAGTACAAGTGACGCAAGCACTGTCTGCGGATTGCAGATAAACATATTTGAGAGATAAGAGACGTTCTGCAGCTTGCTGATTACATAGTTCATCAACAGCCATCCAGGCACAGAAGCCATCGTGGTTATGGCAACGATCTCACCGGTGAACATCTTATAGATGTCGGATTTCTTCACTCCGATTGCCCGCAGGGTGCCCACTTCCTTTATGCGTGAAAGGAACGACGCTCTCATCATCAGGAACACTTCTATCAGTGAGATGATTATGATAATGCCTCCTACAATCAGGAATGCACGTACCATCGAAAGCTGGCTTTTCCTGTATTTGCTCTTCTGATACTTGTAAAGATCCCTGGCCTTTACACCATACCCTTTCATAGCTTCAACAGTCTCTTCCTTATCACCGGCCGCCTTTACCGTCATGTTCTGCTGCTCCCCTATGAGCCGGTATTTTATTGTATTGTTATTAACGTAGAACTTTCCCTTGACGAAGTCGCTGGTATAATATCCGACTACTGTCAGCTTATGACCGTTGACCTTTGTTTTGATTTTGCTTCCGAGCTTCATGGACTTTGCATAATCATTGTCTACGAGCACCTCATAATCGTTGTCAGGCCAGCTGCTGCCGTCAGTCAGCTGAAGCTCTTCCTTGTGAAGGCCAACGTCTATGAGTTTTTTAGGATCCGGAGCAGCCGCGACTGCGCCTTCTTCATCCAAAGCCTCCAGGTCGAGATCTTCTCCGTCATATCCGAATTCATCATCGTAGTAGTCATCGCTGTTATTGTTGGCAAGCATGTTTATGAACATCGTTTTTGATGCATATATACAAGGGCTTGTTTTATCTGTTATACCGACTATGGTGAATTCCGGAAGATCCTTAAGCGTCAGATGACGCCCTATCAGCTCATCAGGAGTTTTATAGCCGGCATGGATCATATCAGTGTTTTCTTCCTGAGCCCGCTTTATCAGCAATGCATCGAGCGCAACCTCATATCTGTTTTCAGGCAGTCTCCCGTATTTGATATCCTCTTCCCTGAGATCCTCATATGCACTGAGAGATCCGCTGAATACGGTCCCGCCCCATGACGTCTGCCAGTATTCGTCAAATTTCATACGCATGTTGATTATGCCGGATCCAGGCAGTGCATATTCTACCGTAGGATCTGACTCGATCTGAAGGTAATCGGCTACCGGTATTTTCTTCTGCACTACTCCTACATATGATTTGTCATCCTGTACGAATCTTTCATCCGGCATGTTAAGAATGCCTGCTATATTTGACACTGCGTACGTGATAAACATCGCAGAGATCAGGAATCCTGCAAGGAGCACCTTCTTCAGCACATGATAATTGGCTACAGTGCGGAATCCCGCCGCAAGCATCGTAAAGACGTTGTAGATCGATGAGTGACGCAAAGGCCTTGAAGATACAAATTTCTCCGAATGGAACCTGCGGGCTTCTGCCTCTTCTGCAGTAAGTGCTCTGTAGTGATCATCCACAAGCTCTATGCTCGAGTTCTCATCAACGATTTCCATTCTGCTCGCTGCATCCCGGGTCTGTATGAATAGATTGCCGCGGCTGATCACGATGTCGATATCCATTTTTCCGCCGCTTTCATTGAACACCCGTATATTGTAATCATCGCTGCCAAAAGTTCTCTGATCCTTGATGTCCTTAAGGTATATCCTGTTCTCGATCCTGTAATCGAGGCCTTCAACGTTTTCGTTGATTTCATCGGAAATAACCTTGCCATCTCTCAGTCGGATGATCCTGTCAGCATAAAAGTCAGCCAGGTTCTCCTCGTGAGTTACAAGGATGACCAGCTTTTCGCGGGAGATCGACTTTATTATATTCATTACCTCGAGTGTATTGGCACTGTCGAGGTTTCCCGTAGGCTCGTCAGCTATGATTATGGCAGGATTCTTGACGATCGCGCGCGCTATTCCTACACGCTGGCGTTCTCCTCCGGAAAGCATGTCAGCGTAGCGCTTTCTGTAGCGGTACATACCGACGAGTTCAAGCGCGTACTCGACTTTCTCCTTGATTTCTTTCTCGTCCTTTATGCCAACCATCTTCAGCACCATGGCAACGTTGTCGAATACTGTCATGGTATTGATGAGGTTGTAATTCTGGAATATGTATCCGATATTAAGATTACGGATCCTGTCGACAGCTCCGGCAGTTCTGCCTGTGATCTTCTGTCCGTTGATATATATCTTTCCTTTATCTGCCTTATCGAGGCCGCCTATCACGTTGAGTAGCGTTGTCTTACCGCAGCCGGAAGGTCCCAGCAGCGCGGTCAGTCCCGTCTCTCCGAATTCCAGAGAGGTATCGTTGATAACGTGGATCTGGTTTGACTTGCGGCGATAGAAATACTTATCTACATTCTGCAGTGTTACCATGCCCTACGCCTCCTCTCTGTATGTGCCCATGGCCGAGCTCCTGAAGATGGATCTCATGAAACGGCCCGAGATAAGGACTGCCATTACGATCAATATGATTGCAAGTATTATGTAGTCCCGCAGAGTCAGATACGTAAGATGATCCATGAGTTTTTCCGAATTTACTATGCCGATGCGGTTCAGATAAATGAACAGTATGAACAGCGCATAAGCGATCATGCAGTCCAGTATCAGCTCGACCCTCATGATTCGCCGTGCGGGTTCCTTTCCCATTCCGAGCATCCTGACAGTCGCAAAGTATACACCTCTCGACTTAAGTATCAGCCTTATGACGAAATATGCTATGAAAAATACCGCAAGGCATACTATCACAGCCATAGGGAGCTGTATGATGCTTACTATTTCTTCATTCATAAAATTGTTTATGTGATCCTTGAGAACGAGCACGTGATATCCACCCCTCTCAAGCATGTCCTTCATGCCCTCAGTATTCTTGGTATCATCAACAAAGACTGAAGCCTGGAAGCTCCCCTTCTCATACAGCCTTCTGAAATCCATCGGATTGATGTATATCTCGCCATCATGGTCTGCGAGGTTTTCAAGGCCGGTTTTTTTCTCAAATGTCTTTTCCCCATACGTACCCATGATCATCAGCGTCAGCTCCTGATCATAATACAGGGCTTTAGTCCGCAGTAAGACTTCATTCCCGGCTGCATATCCTTTTTTAAACAGGGAGTCGTAGCTGGTCGGCAGCAGGATATACCCTTCCGGCACATTGTCATTGACAACAAGGCCGCCCTGCCCGACATATAAAGTCTCTTCCGATCCGTTGATCAGCATCGTGGTAGTACTGTTTGACGCATAAAGACCTTTGCGGATCTCTGCAATCGCCTTTTCGGAGAAATAGATCATGCTGCTTTCCGTGTAGGCAGAGTCTGTTTCACCCTCGTTCTCCATAAAAATGATACCGGCAACCTTGATGTTCTGTTCAAAACCTCCGTCTGTTGCAACAGTATATGTCTTACCTATAAGGTCCTCCGGTTTATCACCGAAAGTCCATCCATCGTTATAGCCTGAAAGCACCACTTCGTCATCAGCTTTCGGCATTCTGCCAAGATCCGGTTCCCTGTCAAGATTGCTTATGCTAAGAACATACCCGTAGAAGGAGAATGTATCATTCTCTATGTATACAGATGAATCGTACAATATGTCTTCGCGGATAAATTTCTCCACATGAGGAGCGTTTTCAAGAGCTTCGTAATCTGCTTTCGTGAACGGAGTGCGGTCCTGCTTTTCAACTACGATACGCTTTGGATCGTAATTCATGAAAAAGTTGTTCCAGCCTTCTTCTGCAACTGTATCCTTTTGCTTTTTTACCGTAACGTACTGTGCGCTTACAGCGGCAACAACAAAAATGAATACCAGAAGAAGAAGAATGAACTTAGCAGGGAGATTGAAAGTATTGCGTACGCCCAGCTTCAGCTGTGTACCATAAGTTATGCTGTCTTTCTTTGCCCGGTGCTCCGTTCTTGAGCTTCTGTGACCGTAAGCAGGAGCTTCTTCCTTTACATTATGTATGGCTCCTGCACCTGTATCTTCAACGATCTTGCCGTCGTGCATCTTTATGATACGAGTGGCATGATCCCTGAACTGTTCGTAATTGTGGGTAACTACTATAACCAGCTTGT
This sequence comes from Mogibacterium sp., assembly GCA_017510725.1. Classification (GTDB taxonomy): domain Bacteria; phylum Bacillota; class Clostridia; order Peptostreptococcales; family Anaerovoracaceae; genus Crickella. The sequence goes on from JAFWMD010000056.1 coordinate 15,092, forward strand.
CTGAGGAGATATCCGTCAGGAGATCAACGATTCCTTCAGCCGATTCACTGTCAAGATTTCCTGTCGGCTCATCAGCAACCAGTATCTTTGTATCCTTAGCCAGGGCTCTGGCAATCGCTACGCGCTGTTTCTGGCCTCCCGACAGCTTTGATACCTTGCGGTTTCTGAACTCGTAAAGACCTACCTTTTTTATGATATCGTTGACTTTCTGCCTGATTTCAGCCGGTTCGCAACCATCGATCTGCATTGCCAGCGCAACATTCTGATATACCGTGTAACTCGATACGAGGTTGAAGCTCTGGAAAATGCATGAAATATACTGCTGTCTGTATGCTTCGAAGTCTGATGCAGTAAAGTGGCTCGTTTCATTGCCCTCTATGTACATCTCTCCTTCTTCATATGTGTCGAGACCGGAAATGACATTCAGCAATGTCGATTTGCCGCTGCCCGATTCTCCTGTGATTACAACAAACTCGCCAGAGTCAAGATCCAGATTGACCTTGGATATTCCGCTGGCGATGATTCCTTTACTATAGTAATATTTAGAGACGTTTTTAAGTCTTATCATTCCCATTCGGGTAACCTCCGGTAGGCAAAATCCTAACTTATTGATTATATCACGGACCTGCCTTTGAATGAACTGCTGCACCGATAAAACGATGCCCGCATACAATTATACATTCTTTTGTGATGAATATATGATTAATAACGCAAACAAAAGAGACGCCCTGAATGATCAGGGCGTCTCTTACAATTCTGATTCTATTCACCAAATACAGCCAGATAATCTGCTTTAAACTTCTCAATGCCGATATCTGTCAGCGGATGATTGATCATCTTCATGAGCACTCCGTAAGGTACTGTTGCGATATCTCCACCGGCAAGTGCGCAGTCTGTGACATGCATCGGATTTCTGACACTGGCACAGATGATCTGTGTTTCTATGCCTGCGACAGCAAATATGTCCGCGATCTCTCTGATCAGATCGGTTCCCCTGACTGAAATGTCATCGAGTCTTCCAAGGAACGGCGAAACATATGTTGCTCCTGCTCTTGCAGCAAGCAGCGCCTGATTTGCAGTAAAGATCAGAGTTACATTGGTCTTGATCCCTTCTGCTGACAGCACCTTGACCGCCTTCAGTCCTTCTGCTGTCATCGGGATCTTAACGACCATGTTAGGATGGATAGCAGCTATCTCACGTCCCTCTGCGATCATTCCCTCAGCGTCAGTGGTCGTAGCTTTTACCTCTCCGCTGATTGGTCCATCGACTATTTCCGTGATTTCCCTGATAACCTCTTTGAAGTCCCTGCCCTCTTTGGCAATCAGCGACGGATTCGTAGTTACACCGCAGATGATTCCCATATCATTGGCTTTCCTAATATCCTCTACCTTCGCTGTATCAATGAAAAACCTCATTGCAACTCCTCCTTGTTCTTATAAATGCCTTTTACAGCCAGGCTTTTACAGTAGCAACAATATTCTCTGCCGAGAGTCCGAAATCCCTGAGCAGATCAGCTGCAGGTCCCGAGTGGCCGAATTCGTCGTTGACACCTATGCGGCGTACCGGAGTAGGCAGTTTCTCGCTGAGCAGTGAGCTGACAGCCTCGCCCAGACCTCCGATGATTGAGTGCTCTTCGCAAGTCACGATCTTTCCGCATTCTTCAGCTGCCTTGAGTACCAGTTCTTCGTCAAGAGGTTTTATAGTGGCCATATTGATGACTCTCGCATTGATTCCCTCTGCCCGAAGCGCCTCTCCTGCCTTCATGGCTTCGCATACCATCAGGCCAGTAGCAATGATAGCTATATCGTTTCCGTCCTGAAGCACTTCTCCCTTGCCAATCTCAAATTTAAAATCATCATTGTGGAAAACAGGAACACCTGAACGTCCGAATCTCAGGTATACCGGACCTTCAAACTCATATGCAGCCTTTACTGCTGCGCGTGCTTCAACATCGTCAGCCGGACAGATAACTGTCATTCCCGGAATGCTGCGCATCAGAGCGAAGTCTTCACAGCACTGGTGGGACGCGCCGTCCTCTCCTACGGAAATACCACCGTGTGTAGCGCCGATCTTTACGTTCAGATGAGGATATCCGATCGAGTTGCGTACCTGCTCAAACGCTCTTCCGGCTGCAAACATTGCAAATGTCGATGCGAACGGCACCATTCCCATCGAAGCTATTCCGGCAGCAACGGCCATCATGTTGCCCTCTGCGATACCGCAGTCAAAATGTCTGTCAGGAAATTCTTTTTTAAATGTGCTCGTCTTGGTAGCTCCTGCAAGGTCAGCGTCAAGAACGACCACGTCTGCATGCTCGCGTCCCAGTTCTACGAGCGCGTTGCCATAACTTTCTCTTGTTGCGATCTTCTTGATATCTGCCATATTACATCGCCTCCACTTCTTCGAGCTGCTTTCCGAGTTCTGCCATCGCCTGTTCATATTGCTCATCGTTAGGCGCCTTGCCATGCCAGCCAGCCTGATCTTCCATGAAGCTTACTCCCTTGCCCTTAAGCGTCTTCATTATTATCGCAGTCGGCACGCCCTTTGTTTCTCTGGCATTGTTCAGAGCAGCCTCGATCTGATCGAAATCATGGCCGTCAATTTCTTCCACATGGAGTCCGAATGCCTTGAATTTATCAGGGATCGGATACGGATCGATAACATCTGCTATCCTTCCGTCGATCTGGAGATCATTGTTATCTACAATAACGCACAGATTGTCAAGCTCGTAGTGATGAGCAAACATCATGGCTTCCCATACCTGACCTTCTTCGATCTCGCCATCGCCAAGCAGTGTATAAACTCTCAGATCCTTACCCTGCTTTTTAGCAGCCAGAGCCATGCCTGCAGCTGCAGAAACACCCTGTCCGAGGGATCCTGTAGACATGTCGACTCCAGGAGTTTCATTCATGTTTGGGTGACCCTGCAGACGGCTTCCGATGTGTCTGAGAGTTTTCAGTTCTTCCACAGGGAAGAAACCTCTCTGAGACAGAACCGAATACAGTCCCGGTGCGGTATGTCCCTTTGACAGAACGAATCTGTCTCTGTCCGGACATTTCGGATTTTCCGGGTCAATATTCATCTCTTTGAAATACAGATATGTGTACATATCTGCTGCGGACAGGCTTCCGCCCGGATGACCTGACTTGGCGGAATGAGTGCCTTCAATTATCCCCATCCTCACCTTGCAGGCAATCTTCATCAATTCCTTTTTTTCTGATACTGTCATAAAAATCTCCTTATCCGGTAATCATGTCTCCTGACTAAAGAGCCACGCTTTACGGCATCTGTATTGCATGTACACCGGTATGCATGCAAAATGCCTATTTACACATTTATATTCTAACAATTGCATCGTTACATGAAAATACTAAATATTTTCTAATTTATGGATTATTTTTTTGCAAGGTTCCTGACCGATAAACGATCAGTAACTTTACAGTAAAAGGCGTTAAAAAAAGCTGTTTATTATTTGTCAGATATTGAAAGACCGGAACCTTTATGATAGCCTATCTGCCGTTCATTCCACTTGTTTTTGGAGGGATCATTGTGGACTATAAACAGATACTGAAAGTAATACTTGATATAGGTGAACAGATGATCAACAGCGGAGCTGAGATCGGACGTGTCGAAGACAGCATGTACAGGCTGTGCCGCAGCTATGGATTCATCAGGGTAAACTGCTGGGTCATCTCTTCAAATATACAGGCAACCGTGGAGACGCCTGATGGCGATATCTTCACTCAGATACGCCATGTGCCTGGCGGTGAAATGAATTTTGACAGGCTTGATTATCTAAACAGCCTGTCCCGAAAGGTATGCAGGGAAACACCCGATGCGCCGGAGCTAAGACGCAGACTTGAAGAAGTCCTCGCAAGACCTGCGCAGCCTAAATGGGTTCACTATCTGGCAGGTGTTCTCGGCGGTACGGGGTTTGCTGTTTTTTTCAACTGTGATCCGGCAGACAGCATTGTCGCTGTGATTGCATCCCTGATGATAGTTGCATTAGGAGATGCGCTTGGAAAGATCGAAACAAACCCGCTGATTTTTAACGCTATTATTTCATTTATAGTAGAAATATTTATTCTTCTGTCGGTCAGCCTCGGACTTGGTCATCACTCCGGTAATATTACAGTCGGCGTAGTGATGCTTTTGATTTCCGGAATCGGCTTTACCAACGGAATCAGTGATTTGCTGCACAGAGATACCTTGTCTGGCATTATCAACATATCCAAGGCAGTACTTGGTGCCACGGGTATCGCAATAGGGATAGCGCTCCCTATACTTCTTCTGAAGGGGGTGATGTAATATGATGGAGCTCACGCCCAGTCTCTTAGTTCAGCTCATATCATGTACAGCAGCCTGCGTAGGTTTTGCTTACTGGTTCAATGTAAAAGGAATCCAGGTAATGTATGCAGGCATTGGTGCATTTTTCACCTGGCTTGTCTATGCCCTGCTATATAACGCCGGATACAGTAATTTCCTTGCAACACTTGTAGGATCAATATTCGTAGCTGCATATGCACAGGTAATGGCCAGAGTAAACAAGGCTCCTGCAACCATATTCCAGACAGTATGTGCATTTCCTCTCGTACCGGGACCGAACCTGTACTACATGATGTACTGCATAGTAATGGAAGAACATGACATGGCAGTGTCTGAAGCACTCACTCTCGTTGTTACCTGTCTCGGGATCGCTCTCGGTTTCATAGTTGTTGAGATCCTTAACAAGTACATTTTCAGACCGATATTAAACGCCGGCAGATAACTGCAGAAACTGAAAAAGCCGCTCTTTTGAGCGGCTCCTTTTTTTGTAAGTGACTGCAAAACTATAATGGCAGTTTGCGGCCTTCCTTCTTCCATGAATAGAATTCTGCTGTTGCAGTAAAGATAGCGTCTCCGGAGGAGTTCAGCGCTGTCTCTACGGAATCCTGGATAACACTGATGATGAATCCGATTCCTACCATCTGCATTGCTATATCCTGCGGGATTCCGAACATCGAGCATCCGAGAGGTACCAGCAGCAGTGATCCGCCGGCTACTCCGGAAGTTCCGCATGCGGAAAGTGTAGCTACGATACTCAGCAGGATAGCCATAGGAAATGTTACGTCTACTCCTGTTGTCCAGCAGGCAACGAGTGTAAGAGTAGTGATCGTAACTGCAGCTCCGTCCATGTTGATGGTCGATCCGAGAGGGATCGATACGGAGTACATGTCCTCATCAAGTCCGAGATCCTTGCAGAGCTCCATGTTGACAGGGATGTTCGCAGCCGAGCTTCTTGTAAAGAAAGCTGTAAGAGCACTTCTCTTGATGCAGTACCACATGAGTGGATAAGGGTTGCGTCTGAGTACAAGAGCTACGATGATTGCATTGATACCGAGCGAAGTAAGGCACATTGTGCATACCAGCAGGGCTACCAGCTGACCATAGTTCATGAAGATCGCGAGTCCGCTTGTTGAAACTGCGTTGAATACGAGACCCATGATTCCGAATGGTGCGCAGTTGATGACCCAGCGTACGACTACCGAAAGTGATTCTGCCAGATCGCTGAACACTCTCTTTGTTTCTGCGCTGGCTGCCTTGAGAGCAAGACCGATAACTACTGCCCAGAACAGGATGGCAATGTAGTTTGCGCTTGCGATCGCGTTTATCGGGTTATTGACAAAGCTCAGACACAGATTCTTGAGAACCTCGAATACTGATCCCGGAGGAGTCAGGTCTTCAGCAACGTTCTCAACACCTGTCAGAGGAACTTTCACCCTGAAAGTGAAGTTCATGCATACCGCAACGAAAGCAGCGATCAGTGTACTCAGCATGTACAGGAAAATAACAACTTTGAATCTGTCTGCATTTCCGCCCTTTGCGTTTGCAAGAGACGAAGCAACAAGAACGAATACCAGTACAGGTGCGATACCTTTGAGTGCTCCGACGAACACGTCACCGAAAATTGAGATCCACTGCTGCGAAGGAACAAGGAATCCCAGGATAGCTCCGATGATAAGTCCGCAGAAGATTCTCAGTACCAGACTGATATTCATCCACCTCTGAAATAAGTTCATAAATACCTCTTTTCCATAAAAAAGGGAGATTGTTATATCTCCCAAAAACAACTTGTCAATAATATATCATGAAATGTTTTTTCATTCCCGCATTTATTTATAAACATAATTGTCATTTTGTCCTGACTGATCTGACTTTTGACCAAGGTCCGACTGTCTTTACTCCATTCTTCATCTTATATGTGCGTATCCTTATCCAGTAAGTCTTTTTCTTTGCCAGCTTTGTGACTTTTCTGAAAGAAGATGCTTTTTTAACTTTTATGGTTTTTACACTCTTTGTGAACTTCTTATCCCTTGCATACTGGATCTCGATACCCATTACCTTCTTCTGGTTTGCCCTTGAGAGCTTTTTCCATTTTACCGAGAATGCCTTTTTGCTTTTTAAAACCTTTTTTGCAGTTACCTTAGGAAGCTTGCCGTTGTATATTCCCTGCTTATTGATAGTCTTAAGAGCTGTATTCACTGCATCATATACATCTGTGATACTTTTAGCCGAATCGATGGATTTCTTGGCTTTTAAGAGAGCGTTTATGACAGCGGTCAATTCAGGGTCTCTGTATTTTTTCAGGTCGATCTTATCTAGCTGTTTATTTGCAGCAGCTTTTGCTGCAGGAAGAGAGCTTCTGATTGTCACTTTGCGTTTGGCTAAATCATATTCGCATGTGCCAGTAAAGCTGTATTTTTTACCATTGTAGAGAAATTCCAGATTATTTGAAAATGTGAACCCCTCTTTTGTATGTAAAACAAGTTCATAGTTGTATGTGTCGCCGCTTACAAGTTCAGCATAGCTTTTCTTGTCGACGGCAGCCTTTTCCGAAAATGGAACTCCGTCATCCAGAATGAAATCAACTGCCTGAGAATAATCACCCGATATTACCAGAGACAGTAATTTACCGATATCTATCTTATCTATCAGAGGACTGGCGGATATAATGTTATTGAATTCACCGGTTACGATCATTGTCTGATTATCACTCTGACCTTCGGTAACAGGGAATTCATAATGAAGACTGTAATTGCCTTCAACTCCATTGTAATCAACATTATCAAGGCTGTTGTCGAAAACAAATCCGTCTTTTGCATTCAGCACAAGTCTGTATCTGTATGTACCGCCCTGCACCTGTATATTATCTCCGCTTATGATTATCCCGTCAGGGTCCAGCCACTGTTCGCTAACGACTTCGTAGTTATCAGTATCGGCAACGGTTATATGAGGAGGCGCTCCATCGATCCACATAATTGTGCATATCTTACTTATATCTATACTAAAAATAGTATGCTCTGAATCTTCAGCAAAAGCCGTTATAAAGCCTGACTGAACAATTAAAAGCGATGCAATGAGAAGGCTGATCATCTTTTTCATGGAAAGATCTCCTTTTCTGTTATACCCTGTGAAATCTGAAGATTCATATCTGTATCACAGATAATCATGTCATTTTCGATTATATAATTAATCTTCAATGTAAACCAACATAAAAGCCCTGCGTTAACAGGGCATACATGGCGGAGAGAGAGGGGTTTGCGACGGCACGCAGTGCCTAGTCCCTTTAGGGAAACCCGTAGGGTGAAAATCCCTCTCTCAACAAAAAAAACCTTGCGAATGCAAGGTATAGTTGGCGGAGAGAGAGGGATTTGAACCCTCGCGCCGGTACTACCGACCTACTGGTATTCGAAGCCAGACCCTTCAGCCACTTGGGTATCTCTCCACAGCGAGTGTTATTCTAACATACTCGCACGGCTTAAACAAGAGTTAAAAAACTCTTGTTAATGCATTTCAGGTGCTTTATTTTTTGCTTTTCTGCGCATTCTGCTTCTCTTGTCAAGAATGAATCCAAGAAGCAGGATCAGCACTATCAGGATTCCGGCGACAACTGTCGTACGGTTTGTTACATAAAGGTATGAAGGCAGCCAGCCCATCTCTATATCTTCTCCGGCGTAAAGGTAACCTTCCCCAACTTGCTCCTTGTTGGTGTAGATATAGAACTTGCCTGCTTTTTCACCCTTTTTGACAGGTGCCTCAAGTATGTCCATCTCGGTCTTTACCTTGACACCGCTCGCCTTCTGGTTTTTCGGATATGCATATCTCAGGCCCTTTGTATCGAGAGATACTTTTGACTTGACGCCGTGTCTGACCCATGTGTTGCATACATTTTTGTCGCTGTCAGTAACTATGAATCCCGGAGTAAGATCGTGTGCAACCTTGATAAGTTTACGCGGATCTTCCGCCCTGCCCTTTGCAGTATCCCCCAGAAGCACTATGATAGCGCTGAGTCCGCTTTCCTTGAACCCGAGAGTAATGGTGCACTGGCTTTCAGACCAGCTTCCTGTCTTTCCGAAAGTCAGGCCTTCAAGATTATCGGTTGCCTTAAGAAGCGCATTCTCCATCTTGAGTTTTCCGCTCATATTGGTAGCCGGCATCGTATATTTCTTAGTAAGAGCTATCTCTCTCAGCTGCTCATTTTCGAAGCAATGCTTTGTGATGATCGCCATGTCACGGGCAGTCGTATAATGATCCTTGTGCTGCCAGCCATTCGTATTGACGAAATGAGTGTCCTCACATCCCCACTTTTTTACAGTCTTGTTCATCAGCTCGACGAACTCGCTCTCGCTGCCCGATACACCTTCGCCCAGAACTATCGTTGCATCGTTGGCGGACATCATCATCGCCGCATATATCAGATCCAGCGCCTTTGACTTCTCACCCGGGTCAAGTTCCAGTTCCATGCCGTCCTCGAGCTCTCTGCAGGCATTTTTCGAAGCCTTCAGCACTTTGTCCGGCTCAAGGTTTTCAAGTGCCAGATAGCAGGTGAGTATCTTTGTGATGCTGTAAGGTTCCATGCGCTGATCAGCGTTTTTCTCATAGACAGCCATGTCCAGATCCGTGGAATACATTATCGCAGACTGCGCTCTGATTCCCGGAGCCTTTGAGCCAAGCTCTCCGCAAGGCTTGAACAGACTGCGGTCATATGACATTCCCTTTCCCAGTGCCACTGGCAGATATGAGAAAACGATCGTAAGCACAAGAATAAGCAGCACCAGTGCACGGGCTGCCTTTCTGTAATTAATTCTGACTTTTTTCTTTTTGTATCTCTTACCCTTTTCTTCTGCCACAGTATGTGTCCTTCTCATTCACCGCTTTCAAATATGACCTTAGGTACTCCACCGATATAATCATATGATGCCAGTATGTATTCTATTCCTCTGCAGTTTCCTTTGATTCCCGTACCGTAAGCCTGCATACCGTGAAGATGTCCGTACACGCACTTCCACACGCCATACTCCTCAAGGAGTTTCGTGAACTCAGTCTCTCTTCCGTTCGGAGCTGTCGGCGGATAGTGCAGACATGCGATTATACGTGAACCAGGCGCTTCCCGCTTTGCAGCATCCAGCCCCAGTTTCATCCTTCCGAGCTCTCTTGCATAGATTTTCTCATCATGCTCGGTATATTCGTCCGAACCAGGGTACGGCCAGCCTCTCGAAGCGGTTATCACTATGTTTTCACCATCTACGACATAGCACTCGTTCTGCAGGAATATTATATCATCGTAAAGCGAATTCAGGTACTGTATCCTCGACCACCACAGATCATGATTGCCTTTGGAAAGCAGTTTTTTACCCGGCAGAGCATGGATCCAGTCAAAATCGGCAATCGCCTCCTCGATCCGCAGGCCCCACGAAATATCACCCGGAATCAGCACGATATCATCATCGGTGACCAGCTTCTCCCAGTTGACCTTAAGCCTGTCCGGATGGTCCTCCCATCCAGGCCCGAACTTATTCATAGGCTTGTCTATATTCTCGTTGAATGACAGATGCAGATCTGCTACAGCAAAAATCTTCACTGCCTGCCCTCCTTGATAAATTACTTACTGACCGACGATCGACTTGATAACATAGCCTGCAAGGCAAAGGCCTGCAGCGCCAGGTACGTAACTCAGTGTACCCAGATCACCTTCGCGCGGGACGGGTTTTTCTTCCGAATATACTACCGGCAAGTGTTCAATGCCAATCTCCCTGAGCCTTTTGCGCATCACTTTCGCAAGCGGGCAGGTCGAAGTCTTTGAGATATCAGCTATCTTGAACTGCGTATCGAATTTACCGGCTGCGCCCATCGCAGATACGATATTGACATCCTCTTCAACAGCCGTCTTTATGAGCGCTGTCTTCGCAATGACACTGTCTATCGCATCGATGACCCAATCGAAAGCAGTAAGGTCAAGATCGTCATCTTCTTCATAGAACCTTGCCAGAGCTGTTACACTGGTATTCGAGTCTATATCCCTTATCCTTTCGGCCATCACTTCAGCCTTGTTTCTGCCGAGTGTAGATGTCAGAGCCACGAGCTGCCTGTTCAGGTTGCTTGGCTGAACGCTGTCACCGTCCATCAGGGTTATCCTGCCGATTCCTGCGCGTGCTATCGCTTCTGCAGCATATGAGCCCACGCCTCCGATTCCTACTACGAGCACTGACGATGCTTTAAGGCGCGCCAGGCCCTCTTCTCCTACGAGTTTTATAGTGCGCGAATATCTGTCAGTCATCTCTGTCCTCCATAGCCTCTCTTCTGATACTGTCAAGTACCCTGAAGATATCCCCTTTTGAAAAGCCTTTAGCCTCGAGTTTGCGCGCAATCTTTGCGATCAGCCTGTCATCGACAGTCTTCATAACTGAAGAGCCACCATATGTTTCTGACGGTACGTAAACTTCCCTGAGCGCTATATCAAGGGCATCCTCGAACTCATTTACTTTATGCTCATAAAGAAAGTCTTCCTTCGCATTCCGGGCGGTTTCCCTGTCTATGCCTTTTTCCATGAGCTCACGCTCAGCCCTCAGAACGCCTCGCTTCTTCTCATGGTTGTATTCATAATACCTTAAAGCAAACTGATAGTCATCAAGATATCTCATGCCTATCAGTTCATTAAGTGCATCGGTTATTTCATCTTCGCTGTAAGCCTTGCTTTTAAGATGTCCTCTGACTTCTTCAGTCGTACGCATCCTGCTCGCAAGAAAGGCATACGCTGTCTCGATTGCAGTTTTCTTATTCTTTTTTTCTCTGTCAAAATCGCTCATTAACGGCAGTTCCTTTTACAGGCGAATGAAACCCGGCTCAGATACGAACGCTTTGCCGCAGATACATACTGCAGCGTAAATATCCGGCATTCCGGGCAGCCATATGTCGCGGATTATATATCGATTACCGCTGACTTCCGCTTCTCCCGGCGTTACTGGCGGCAGATCCATATCGTAAACCGTGCTTCCCAGTGCCTTTGTCAGTGCTTCGCGTCTTGTCCAGATGCGGAAAAACTCATCAGGTGATGTAACAGCCAGTGCATCTTCAGGGGTAAACCATCTTTCAGAGATTGCCCTGATATCGCATTTTCTGCTCAGCTGGATATCCAGACCGCATTCAGCGTCCGCGATAAGAACGGCCCAGATGCTCCCGGTATGAGAAATGGAGAAACAGCTGAAGCCTTCTATGTACGGCTTGCCATGTTCTCCTTTCTTCAGTGCTCCGACCAGCGCCTTTGCCTGCTCTTGTTCTCCGGTATGTACCGTCAGAGCCTTTTCAAGCAGGTTGTGGCTCTCTTCACGGCCGCCTGCAAATTCATCGGTATAATATATTATCACTGTGCGAGTTCCTTCAGCGCTTCTTCGAGCACTTCTTCTCCCTCTGCTTCTATGTCAGGTATGATTCCTATGCCGTTTACTGTCTCACCGCTAGGTCTGAAGTATTCCGTTACCGTAAGCTTGATTGCTGATCCGTCACTGAACTTACGCATAAGCTGAGTGACGCCCTTACCGTATGTCTTGGTTCCGATAACAGTGCCTGCTTTATTGTCCTGAAGCGCAGCAGCTAATATCTCCGATGCGCTTGCTGTATTGCCATTTACGAGTATGACCATGTCGAGATCTGCTGAAGTCGCATCGGAATTATACACCGTCTCCGTTCCGTCTTTGGTGTTTTCACTCATTATTTTGCAGGCAGGCAGAAGATAATCAGCTATGTTGATGCTCGATTCCGTGAGTCCGCCTCCATTATCTCTAAGGTCCATAATGAACCTGGTGCAGCCCTTTGACTTGAGGTCCTTTACAGCCATCGTGAACTCATCATCTGTGCCTTTTATGAACGATGCTATTTTAATGTACCCAATCTCAGGATGGGCATCCAGCACATTGTATGCTACAGAATCGGACTCTATTCTCTGTCTGGTAAGATCAAACTCCTTTGTTTCCCCGCCTCTTCTGACAGTGATCTTCACCTTCGTACCTGCTTCACCTGTGATCATGCTGACTGCTTCATCTACATCTGCAGGCTCCCTGCCGTCGACCTTTACGATTACATCATCTGTCATGATGCCGGCTTCAGCTGCGGGAGTATCTTCAAAGACTGTCTTGATCACAATATCTTTGCCTTCCTGGAGGACGCCGATACCGACACCGACATAGTCTCCCAGATATCTTTTTTCGATTTCCTCATATTCGGAAGCCGTGTAATATGCAGCATAAGGATCGCCTATACTGCTGACGATCGTCTTGAGTGTCTCATCGCTGATTTCCTCAGGTTCGCTCTCTGCGATAGGATCCTCCCCTATCATCTTCATGATCTCATAGTATTTGCCATATGATTTGTCGAGATCGATATAATAATCATATGTCTCATCAGCTACAAGATGCCTTATGCCGAGAACCTGCGTGCAAAGTGTTATAGCCGCAAGGCACACTGCAACACCAAACAGGAACGCGACAAGCAGACTGAATCTCTTTTTCGGCTTTTTAGTTTCCTCAGGCGCTTCCACAACAGCAACCACATCGGCAGTTTCTGCATCATCAGCATACAGAGGTTCGTCATTCACTCCATCATCCACGTTATAGTAAGCAGTGTCCGAAAGATCGAGTCCCATCTTTTTATCTTTGTTTATTTCTTCTATCAGATCTTCGTGCATCATTCAGCCCCCGCAGGCAATATCTCTCTTGCTATAACCTGCGCCTTTCTCACGTCTCTCCATGTATTGATTTCTATGTTGCAGTAAATGTCAACTTTGCCCTCAGTCACGGCTTCATAAGCTTCCGCAGCATTCCGGAATATCACGGAATCTATGCTCCTGCCGTCAGCAGTGACAAGCGAGAACCTAGCCATTTTATCATCGTCTTTAAGAAATCTCCAGCCTCTTACTTCAGCATTCCTTATTACGAATACCGGGACCTCATTATCCTTGCCGCAAGGCTCCAGCATCTGAAGAGCTTCAGCCAGACTGAGATCCACATCATCGGCCTCGATCACAGCATCGCTGGTGTGTACCTCGTCAAGAAGGTCAGGCTTCTCCTCAAGCATCATATGGATGTCTTTGTTTAGATCCTTTCTGAGCCCATCCATGCTGGCGGCATCTATAGTGAAACCGCATGCAGCACTATGACCTCCGAAACTGATAAACCTGTCTCTGTATTTATCGAGCATATCATAAAGGTTCACACCCGGGATAGATCTTCCGGTGCCTTTGTATATATCTCCATTCCGGGATATGACGACGACAGGCCTGTTGATCTTTTCCCTGAGCTTGCCTGCTACTATACCGAGCACACCCTCATGTGAGTCATTTATCTCGACTATCACGAAATCACCTTTATCGAGCTCCTCATTGAGCAGAGAGCTGCCTCTCTCGTAGGCTTCATCCTGGAGTCTCCTGCGCTCTCTGTTGGCCTCGATCAGTTCTGTACAGCACTCCCTGATCTCCTGTTCGTCATCGGACAGAAGAAGTCTGACACCCAGGGATGCGTCGCCAAGCCTGCCCGAAGCGTTTATCTTAGGCGCGATGCCGAATGAAATGTCACCTGCTTTGAGAGATCTGTAGTCGAGCGCCGACCGGTCGATCAGTTCTCTCAGTCCTTTGTTGCGGCATCCCAGATGAATGCTCCTGAGGCCGCATTTGACTATCGTTCGGTTCTCATCCGTCATAGGCATTATATCGGCTATGGTTCCAACTGTCGCGAACTCCAGCATCTCCGCCATTAAAGGTCCCGGAACGCTTCGCTCTCTGGCTATGGCAAGAGACAGTTTATATGCTACTCCCACTCCTGCAAGTCCTTTAAACGGATACTCATCTTCTGCCAGCCGCGGATTTATGATCAGACCTTCTGCCCTGTTTTCACTCATATTATGGTGATCAGTCACAAGAGTGCCGATTCCCAGCGAGTGTGCGTATGCTGTTTCTTCTGCAGATGATGATCCGCAGTCAACTGTTACAATGTATTCTCCGCCGTCATCACGTATCCTGTCTATGGACTCTCTGTGCAGGCCATAGCCTTCGTCCAGTCTGGACGGTATGTAATATGTAACATTGTCGGTCAGTGATCCGATAACCTTCATCAAAAGAGCAGTCGAAGTGATGCCGTCGACATCGTAGTCACCATAAATGACTATGCGCCTGCCCTCATCGACCGCCTTTAGCAAAGAATCCACTCCTTCGCGCATGTTAGCGAGCAGGAATGGATCATACGCCAGTCTCGGTCTCGGAGAGAAGAATTCTTCGTACATCTCCCCTCCGATCCCGCGTGATTTAATAATTTCAAGAACTTTTGAATGAATGGTCATTTGCTGTCTGAAAATGATCAGTAAAGTGAAAATGGATTTATGTGGCTTCCGTTCTGGAATACTGTAAAGTGCAGATGAGGTCCGGTCGAAGCACCCGTGCTTCCGATATAACCCAATACGCTGCCCTTTGTGACATACTGCCCTGCTTTACAATTATAACCGCTCAGGTGTCCGTAGAGAACACTATATCCGTTTCCGATAGCATATTGGATGCAATTTCCGTATCCGCCATACCACGATGCCCTTGTTACGTAACCGTCTGCGATGGCATATACCGGCGCACCCTTTGTGCCGCTGGTCAGTACTATATCCAGGCCATTGTGGAACTCTCTGCCGTGGAACGGACATCTTCTCCATCCATACTTGTCGGACAGCTCCCAGTTGGATGCTGTCGGCCATGCATATTCTCCCGGAGCCATGTCTATCTTTCCGCCGGCATCCACTATCATCTGTTCAGCCTCAAGCTGCTTTCTCAATGCGTCTGCAGCCATCTCAGCAGCTTCTGCTTCCTTCTGAGCCTGCAGCGCATGCATCTCGTCAGCTTCTGCCTTATATTTCTTTTTGAGTTCCTCAGTCTCTACCTCTTTTGCCTCAAGTCCGATCTGCTGATCCTCAAGCACCGCCTGCTCATACTCAAGCGCTGCACGCTCCTCCTCGAGTTCCTTCTTGAGTTTTTTCAGTTTTTTATAATCCTTCTGGAGTTTCTTCAGGAGCTTTTCATCGCTGTCAAGTATCCTGTGCACCATGCCGACATTCGACAGCAGATCCTCTACGCTCTCAGAATTGAGGATAACATCCACCATGCCGGCATTGCCGTTCTTGTACATGGCAGTCAGCCTGTTATTAAGAGCATTGTTCTGCTCTTCGATTTCTTTCTCCTTGGCTTCCATCTCAGCCTTTTTGGCTTCAATTTCACCTATCTTAGCTTCTATGGCAGCTTCCGTGTTCGCTATTTCGACCTTTTTAGTCTCGATTTCTTCATCAAGCTGTTTGAGCTGCTTCTCGGCATCCTCAAAGTTGGCAACTGCCGCAGCCGCCTTCTTTGCGGCTTCCTTGGCTTCCTTACGCTTTGCTTCAGTGGCTTCACGTGCTGCCTTAGCTTCCTCCTGTGCCTTGTCATACTCTTCCTGGCTGACAGCGAATGCTGACATGAAAGAGGCCGAAAGCATGGCGCCTATCAGTACGAGTACCAGTATTAAGCTGAACTTCTTTCTATTCTTCATCCTGTTCCGCCCCATTCTATACATTGAGGAATCTTCTTATGGATATAGCACTTCCGATCACACCGATTCCGATGCCCAGGCACAGGAACATGATCAGCAGAATGTTTGTGAGCTGCTCTGCAGGTACGACTGAAACAGAAAGTATCCTCGTAATGTTTGTGCCAATGATGCTTGTTATTCTTGTATAAATGAGGTAGGTAAGCCCTGTAGCGATGACTGATGACACCACGCCAACTATTATGCCTCCCCATATAAACGGTGCTCTTACAAACCAGTTGGTAGCACCGAGGTATTTCATGATGCCTATTTCCTTCTCTCTGTTGAATACAGTGAGTTTTATGGTGTTGGCAACTATGATGATCGATACGATCACCAGGAACGCCATGGCTATCAGAGACCCCATTTCGATGAAGTGTGAAAGCTGAGCCAGCTTCTCAATAGTGTCACGGTAGTAAACTACGTCATCCACACCTTCTATGTTTGGTGCCGTGGTCGCTACACTGTTTGCCGCATCCTTGTCTTTCACGTATACGGTATAGGAAGCAGGAAGCGGATTCTCCGGAAGATTCTCCAGAAGGTATCCGTTCTCTCCCCATCTCTCTTTGAGAGATTCAAGAGCCTGGTCCTTGGTAACGTATTCAACCTTCTCAACTCCCTTGATCCTGTTGAGAGCTAATTCCGCAGCTTCCGTTACCTCAGCTGTGCTGCCGTCCTTCATGTATATCTGGATAACGTTATAGTCCTTCTCGATGGACTTCGCAAACATGTTTACATTAACGAACGCCACGAAGAACAGGCCCAGTATCAGCATCATGGCCGTTATGGCAAGGATCGAAGTGAAATACATGCCCTTATTGCGTCCCATCTGGGAAAAAGCCTGCTTGAGATTGTATCCTGCTCTACTCATAGACATCCTCCCCACCATTCAGATAGGTGTCTACAAGGCTGTCGTCATATCCGACAGGGTCAGGGATAGTAACAGTTCTGCCCTTGCTGGCGGCACTGTTCCTTCCGACCTGCGCCTGTGCTGCTCTGAGTTCCTGCGGATCCAGGAAAGTAGTGAAGCCCGGAACATAAAGATCCTGGTCTACGTTTTGCTTTTCAAAGCCGTAGCTTCCCTCTTCATCACGTACGATCTTTCCGTGATCGATCGCCACGACCCTCTTGTTCATCTTATCTACGATATCCTTGGCGTGTGTGACCATCAGAATCGTAGTTCCTCTTACATTGATCTTTTCGAGGAGCTTCATTATGTCCATTGCAGTGATCGGATCCAGGTTGCCCGTAGGCTCATCGCAAATGAGTACTCTTGGTTTGTTTACAAGTGCTCTTGCAATGCCTACTCGCTGCTGCTCTCCGGCAGACAGCTCGTCAGGATATCTTTTAGCCTTATCAGCTATATCTACCAGTTCAAGCACATAAGGTACTCTCTCCCGGATCTCCCTTCTGCTCTTGTGAAGCACTTCCATGGCGAAAGCTACATTCTCGTAGACTGTCTTCTTCTCGAGCAGTCTGAAGTCCTGGAACACCATGCCGATTTTCTGTCTGATTTTCGGCACTTCACGCTTTTTGATCTTTGTTATATCCTTGCCTGCGAGAATGATCCTGCCGCTGTCAGGCTCTATCTCCTTAAGGATGAGTTTGATGAAAGTCGTCTTGCCGGCACCGCTTGGCCCCACAAGAAAAACAAAGTCGCCACTGTTAATATGCACACTGGCATTTATCAGGCCGACATTGTCTCCATACTTTTTTGTTACGTTATTGAATACTATCATGCCTAATGTTACGCTCCCGCTGAAAAATACAGCATTTTTCCGCAGATTAATACGCGATTATTATACATTTAGGCACGTTGCGATTTTCTCAAACTTAATGAACTTTCATTTTCGGGCGACACCCGTTTTTCTGGCTGCTTCAGCTACTGCTGCAGCTACGGCCGGACCTACCCTCCGGTCGAAAGCTTTCGGTATTATATAATCCGCAGAAAGCTCATCCTCCGTTATGAGTCCGGCAAGAGCTTCTGCTGCCGCAAGCTTCATGTCTTCGTTTATGGTCTTTGCCCTGCAGTCGAACGCACCCCGGAATATACCCGGAAAAGCCAGCACGTTGTTGATCTGGTTTGGAAAGTCAGACCTGCCGGAAGATACGACAGCGGCACCTGCAGCCTTTGCCTCTTCAGGGAAAATCTCAGGTACCGGATTTGCACAGGCAAATATGACCGGGTCAGCATTCATCGACCTCACCATGTCAGCAGTCACCAGACCCGGGGCGGAAACTCCTATGAACACGTCTGCGCCTTTGAGTGCGTCCGCAAGCTTACCCTTCATGCCTTCGTTATTGGTACACTCTGCCATTTCTTCCAGTACGGGATTCATGCCTTCTGTACGTCCTTTATAGATTATGCCGCAGATATCTGACATGACTATATTTTTAAATCCATAAGAGAGAAGCATTTTTGCTATGGAAACACCGGCAGCTCCTGCACCTGATATGACTACCTTTACTTCTTCCTTCCTCTTTCTGACCACTTTCAGCGCATTTATCATGCCGGCCAGAACTATCACGGCAGTTCCGTGCTGGTCGTCATGAAAAACAGGTATATCGCATCGTTCCTTCAGCCTGCGCTCTATCTCAAAGCATCTCGGTGCTGATATGTCCTCCAGGTTTATTCCTCCGAAAGAGCCGGAAATCTGATAGACAGTCTCTACTATGGTGTCAGCATCCTGCGACTTTATGCACAGAGGAAATGCATCCACACCCGCAAAAGATTTGAACAGAACGCATTTGCCCTCCATGACAGGCATACCCGCCTCAGCACCTATGTTGCCCAGCCCGAGAACGGCAGAACCGTCAGTTATGACCGCGCACATGTTCCATCTTCTTGTCAGCTCATAGCTCATGTCCGGATCCTTCTGTATCTCAAGACATGGCTGAGCTACTCCCGGAGTATATGCGAGTGAAAGATCATCCTTGTTGTCAACACTGACCCGTGAGATGACCTCTATCTTTCCCTTCCACTTCTCATGAAGTTTTTCCGATTCAGCAGCGTAATCCATAGCCTGTTCTCCCCTTTATATTCTTATAATATGATTGACTCTAACACTGATCGGCTCTTCGTTCAACAAATATGTGGCTTTTACCCGCTTGATAACAGCTTTACGATATAATAGACTTTAGCGGAACAGGAGGTGCATATGATCCTTAATGAGCAGATCGATAAAATGACAGACATTATGGCTTCTTTCATAGGCTATACAGCGGTACATCTGCCTGACGATGTCGTCGCAAAGCTTCGCGGGCTGAGAGATGCCGAGGATGATCCTGCTGTACTCAGCATTTATGACATGATGTTTGAGAACCTGCGGCTTGCTTCGGAGCTCGGAAGGCCATCCTGTCAGGATACCGGATTCGTGCAGTTCAGAATAGAATGCGGGAGTCTCTTCCCTCTTCTCGGTGATCTGGAGAATCTGCTTCGACGTGCTGTTATTACTGCAACTGCTGATACACCAATGCGCCCGAATGTGGTGGAGACATTTGATGAAATAAACACCGGAAACAACACTGGTAAATGTGCTCCTTCAATATCATGGAAGATAATACCGGAGTGGGATGGCTGTGCAATTTACACCTATCTCGCAGGCGGCGGATGCTCTCTTCCGGGTCATGCTGCAGTTCTTATGCCGGGTGAAGGTTATGAAGGTGCTGCAAGGTTTGTCCTTGACCGTATCGCTGAGTATGGTCCTAATGCCTGCCCGCCTCTTCTCATAGGCGTGGGCATTGCGAATTCCGTCGATACTGCGGCTCTGCTGTCCAAGGAAGCACTTTTCAGGCCGATCGGGTCAAAAAATCCTAATGAAAAAGCTGCAGAAATGGAGATCATGCTTGAAGATGCCCTGAACGCCATGGGAATAGGCCCTCAGGGCATGGGCGGAAAGGCATCAGTACTTGGTGTAAACATCAATAACGCAGCAAGACACACAGCCACTCTGGGTGTAGCCGTAAGCACAGGGTGCTGGACACACCGCAGAGGTAAAATAGTCTTTGACAGAGATCTAAACTTTGTCACTGAAACTCATTCCGGGTTCACATACGCACAGTGAAAGGAAGGTACAGCAGCAAGATGACAGAAACCAAAAACGGAAAAACCATCCTGACCACCCCTTTTACGGAAAAAGACATACGTGATCTTCATGCGGGAGACGTTATATATTTAAACGGAGACATCGTTACAGGGCGTGATGATGTACATATACGCGTTACAAAGGAAGGCCTGGAACTGCCTGCGGACATATGCGGCAAAGCTCTGATGCATGCCGGTCCTATAGTTAAAGGTTCTGAAGAACAGGGATACGAAGTTGTTGCCATAGGTCCTACTACGTCTATGCGCATGGAGAAACTAGAGTACGATTTCATCAGCCGGACCGGGGTCAGACTAATAATAGGCAAAGGCGGCATGGGAAGTCTCACAGCTGAAGCATGCCGTGAATTCGGAGCTGTACACTGTGTGCTGCCAGCAGGCAATGCCGTATTTACTGCTCTCTGTGTCGAAAAGATCAGCGGTGTTGAATGGCTCGATCTCGGTATGGCAGAAGCACTCTGGAGCATGCGCGTAAACGGCCTGGGACCGTTGATCGTGTCGATCGACTCCGGCGGCAGAAACATTTTTGAAGAAAAGAAAAAGCAAATCGCTGAACGGAAAGAAGAGCAAATAAAAGAGATCGGAAAAAAGCTCCGTTCTATTCTATGAAAAAAACGGTATGACGCATCTGCTTCATACCGTATTTTACTACTTCTTTATAATATTCCTGATATATTCTACCTGCTTCAAAACCGAATCCGGACTCGTGCCGCCGGCGGAATTCCTTTTCTCCATGCAGGTCCTGAGATCCAGTCTCTGATAAATATCTTCTTCTATAAGATCCGAGAACATCCTGAACTCTTCAAGCGGCAGTTCTTCAAGAGCACATCCCCTGCCAAGGCAGTAAGACACTATCTTTCCAGATATATTATATGCGTCCCTGAAAGGCATACCCTTTACCACCAGATAGTCCGCCATGTCGGTCGCATTGATGTATCCTTTTTTTGCTGACTCATACATGGCCTCTTCATTGACTTCCATGACATCGACTATCTCAATGAATGCCTCTACGCAGAGCTTGACAGTCTCCACAGCATCGAACAGAGGCTCCTTATCCTCCTGGATATCCTTGTTATAAGCGAGTGGCATTCCCTTTAGAGTCGTGAGCAGCGACATCAGGTCGCCGTATACCCTGCCGGTCTTACCCCTGCAAAGCTCCGCTACGTCAGGATTCTTTTTTTGCGGCATGATTGAGGAACCGGTCGTATACTCATCAGGAAGATGGATGAATCCGAATTCAGATGTCGCCCACATAATGATCTCTTCCGAAAGACGGGAAATATGCATCATGATTATTGCCAGAGCAGACATCAGTTCCACGAAGTGGTCCCTGTCTGAGACCGCGTCCATGCTGTTCATCGCGATCCCTGTGAACCCAAGCAGGCTGGCCTCGTATTCCCTGTCTATATCGAAGGTGGTGCCGGCAAGAGCGCAGGCACCTATAGGAGATCTTTCGAGCATTCTTTTCTTACAGTCATCGAGCCTGCTGATATCCCTTTCGCACATCATTGCATATGCCATGAGATGCTGGCCGAATGAAACCGGCTGCGCATGCTGCATATGAGTATAACCAGGCATTATGACGCCCGTATTCTTTTCTGCCTTGTCTGCGAACACCCTGAGCAGATCGCATAAGAGCTCCCTGACACTGTCTGCTTCCTCTATGCAGTACAGTTTGGTATCCAGTGCCACCTGGTCATTGCGGCTCCTTGCAGTATGGAGCATCTTTCCCGTGTCACCTATCCTTGCGGTAAGCACCTGCTCTACGAACATATGGATGTCCTCAGCCGTCATATCGATTTCAAGTGCCCCTGAAGTGATATCTTTTTCGATGCCTTCCAGGCCTTCGATAAGTGCTTCCGCCTCCTGCTGTGTGATGATGCCTTGCTTTGCCATCATCTTCGCATGCGCGATGCTTCCGGCAATGTCTCTTTTATACAGCCTCTTGTCAACGCCTATCGAGGAATTGATCTCATCTACCAGATTTGCAGTTGTACCAGCTGTCCTGCCTGCCCAAAGTTTTTCCATATTTATCAGTCTCTCTTTATCGGATGTGAAATATCTGTAGGATCATGCATAGTCTTCTCTCTCATCGCCAGAACTGTGGTCGGGAGGCCCCATGCGTTGATGAATCCTGCTGCCTGGCCCTGATCGTAATCGCTCTCTCCGAATGACGCAAGTGACTCTGAGTAGAGCGAGTATGGAGATGTAACACCTGCAGGAATTATGTTGCCCTTGTAAAGCTTAAGTGTAACCTCACCCGTAACATTTTTGTTTGCAACATTCGCAAACGCAGTGAGTGCTTCCTGCATAGGCGAGAACCACTTTCCATTATACAGCATATCTGCAAAGTCTACGGCAAGTTTCTGCTTGAGATGCATGGTATCCTTATCTACAGTTATCGTCTCAAGCTGGAAATGCGCAGCATAGAGTATCGAACCGCCCGGAGTCTCATAGACGCCGTGGCTCTTCATGCCGATGAGCCTGTTCTCAACTAAGTTCAGGATTCCTATACCGTTCCTGCCGCCTATCTCATTCAGCTTCTCAATGATTTTGCTTGCTTTCATCTTCTCGCCGTTTACTGAGACAGGAGCGCCTTCTTCGAATGCTATCTTAACGTATTCAGGTTCGTCCGGTGCCTGCAGAGGGGAAACGCCCATCTCAAGGAAACCTTCCTTCTCATACTGCGGCTCGAGTGACGGATCCTCAAGATCAAGGCCTTCATGGCTCAGGTGCCATATGTTTTTGTCCTTCGAATAATTGGTCTCTCTCGAGATCTTCAGAGGTACGTTATGCGCCTCGGCATAGTCGATTTCCTCATCTCTCGACTTGATGTCCCACTCTCTCCACGGTGCGATGACCTTCATGCCAGGAGCCCATCTTTTAACAGCAAGCTCAAATCTTACCTGATCGTTTCCCTTGCCTGTGCAGCCGTGACATACAGCATCAGCACCTTCCTCGAGAGCTATTTCTGCAAGCTTTTTGCCGATTATCGGACGTGCAAATGCCGTACCCAGCAAATAGCCTTCGTATGTAGCATCCATCTTGAGTGATGGGATGATCACATCTTCTACCATTTCATCAACAAGGTCTGCAACTATCAGCTTGCTGGCTCCTGTCTTGAGTGCTTTCTCTTCGAGCCCATCAAGCTCATCATTCTGTCCTACGTTTCCGCAGACAGCAATGATTTCAGGATCGTTGTAATTCTCTTTAAGCCATGGGATTATTATGGATGTATCGAGTCCTCCCGAGTATGCCAGTACGATTTTTTTGATCTCCTTATTTGCCATTTTATTTGCCCCTTTCTATCTTCAAGCCCTAAAACTCTTTTTATACTGTTCAGTCAAGCACACTGTGCAAGGCATCAAGCGCTTTATTGATTTCTTCCTCATTTATGGTGAGCGGAGGAAGCAGTCTCAGTCTCTGTCCTGCAGGTATGGCCAGGACGCCTTCCTCCATCAATCTGTTCACGGCTTCTGCACCCGTCATGCCTTCAAGGTCTATGCCTATCATCAGTCCAAGCCCGTCAAGGCCTGCGACCTTATTCATCTTTTTTAGCTCATTCCTGATGATTTCTGATTTAGCCTTTACTGAATTCAGGAATGCTTCATCCATAGTGTCGAGCACCACGCATGCCCCTGCGCAAGCTACCGGGTTCATGCCGAAAGTTGATCCGTGGTCGCCCGGAACAAGCACATCGCAGGTCTTAGGGCCGCATATGATGCCTCCGATCGGAAGTCCGGCTCCTATGCCCTTGGCAAACGAGACTATATCCGGCATGATACCGTACTGCTCGAATGCGAACAGCGTTCCGCTCCTGCCGATACCAACCTGCACTTCATCATCAATAAACAGGATGTCCCTGCTTTTGCAGAGCTCTGCAGCCTTCTGCACAAACTCCTTTTCAAGAGCGTGTACTCCGCCCTCACCCTGCACCAGTTCCATCAGGAAAGCGCATGGATCATACTGATCAACCAGTTTTTCGAGAGCCTCTGCATCATCCACCTCCGCATGCACAAAGCCTGGTACCAGCGGTGCGAAAACTTCCTGTGCTTCTGCAAGGCCCGTGGCAGTAACAGTAGCAAGCGTTCTTCCATGGAAAGATTTCTTCAGGGAGATTATCGTGTTCTTCTTATGGTCAGCAAGCGTGTTGCCGTACTTTCTGGCCGTCTTTATTGCAGCTTCGTTTGCCTCTCCCCCGGAGTTGGCGAACCACACCTTGCAAAGCCCGCTTCTCGTCACGAGCTTTTCGGCAACCATCGGCCCCGGCTCTGAGTAATACAGATTCGATGTGTGCTGCACTTTTTTAAGCTGCCCTATCACAGCCTCAAGCCATGCCTCATTCTGATATCCCAGCGAATTCGCGGCATATCCGCTGCAGAGGTCAACATATTCTTTTCCATTGACATCTGTGACGATCGCACCGCTTGCGTGGTCGACCACTACATCGTAGCGGTTATAAGTATGCACGATATACTTCGCGTCCAGTTCTTTTATTTGGCTGCGGTCCATCAGTTGCTCCTCTCCCGGCTGTAATACTTTACTCCGTCTTTCATTATTACAGTTCCGACACCCCGGTCAGTGAATATCTCAAGAAGCAGGCAATGAGGAATGCTTCCGTCAAGAATATGCACCCGGTTGACGCCCCCTTCTATCGAGCGGAAGCAGTTACGCACTTTAGGAATCATGCCGCCGGTTATGATACCGTCGTCTATCAGCTTTTCTGCTTCTTCTATAAAGAGCTCGGATATGAATGATTCGGGATCGTCGGGATCAGTGCAGACACCTGGAGCGTCCGTCAGGTATGCAAGTTTGTCAGCTTTCAGAGCTTTTGCGATCTCCGCCGCAGCATGATCTCCGTTGATATTGTATGACTGACCGTGTTTGTCCATGCCTATAGGATATACGATAGGCAGGAAATCATCGTTCAGTAGATCAGTGATGATTTTTGTGTCTACTTCCGTGACTTCACCGACAAACCCTATGTCTTTCATTCCCGGCTTTGCTCTTTTTACTGTGAGCAATCTGCCGTCTTTGCCGCTGATGCCGCATGCCCTTACTCCGAGCTGCTGAGCCATAGTCACAAGATCACTGTTCACCTTGCCGAGGACCATCTCCGCTATCTCAAGAGTATCGGCATCCGTAACTCTCAGGCCGTTGATGAACTGCGGCTCTATGCCTGTCTTTCTCATCC
Source organism: Mogibacterium sp. (assembly GCA_017510725.1). GTDB lineage: Bacteria > Bacillota > Clostridia > Peptostreptococcales > Anaerovoracaceae > Crickella. The sequence goes on from JAFWMD010000056.1 coordinate 40,294, forward strand.
AGCTGCTTATCTCATTGCCCCCGCCATGTACGATAACAGGCTTGAACCCGACAAGCTTCAGCAGTACAGCATCCTCAATAACATGCTTCTTAAGCTCATCATCTATCATTGCGCTGCCGCCGTACTTTATGACTATTATTTTGCGGTTGAACCGCTGTATATAAGGGAGAGCCTCGATAAGAACGTTGGCTTTCTCCATGTATTTCTCTTTTACCATATGATATTCCTTCTTTTATGAGCGGTATGAGCCATTGATCTTTACATAGTCGTAAGTAAGGTCGCAGCCCCACGCGTATGCTTCCGCATCTCCGTCATGCAGATCTGCTTCGACCGTAACGTACTCCTTTGAAAGGATCTCTGTTGCAAAGTCATCATCGAACGGAATCGAAGCGGAGGCTTTGCAAACAAGCACTTCGCCGGCCTCTGACTTCACGCTTACATCTATATTCGAGGCATCGAATTCCGCATCAGTATATCCGATTGCACAAAGTATGCGTCCCCAGTTTGCATCGGAAGCAAATACCGCTGCCTTGAAAAGCGATGAGCAGACTATGCTCTTGCTGACCAGCCTTGCGGTCTCCTTGTCAGGAGCACCTGTAACGTGGGCCTCGAGCAGCTTTGTGCATCCTTCCCCGTCACCCGCTATCTTCTTGGAAAGCTCTACGCTTACCGTATGCAGGGCTTCGCAGAATGCGTCATATGCCTCTCCCGGTCCGCATATCTCAGCGTTGCCTGCCAGTCCGTTTGCAATGACAACTACCGTATCGTTGGTCGATGTATCACCATCAACGCTGACCTGGTTGTAACTGTCAGCTATCTCGTCATGAAGAGCCTTGCTGACCATCTCCTTGCTTATTGCACAGTCTGTGGATATGAAGCTGAGCATGGTGCCCATGTTGATGTGGATCATGCCGCTTCCCTTTGCGATGCCTCCGAGTGTGCATACAGTATCTCCCACTTCAAACTGCACGGCGCATTCCTTGATGTATGTATCAGTCGTCAGGATCGCAAGAGCTGCATCAGCTGATCCCGTCCTTGAAAGGCTGCCTGCAAGTTCCGGCATGGATTTTTCAAACGGTTCTATCGGAAGCGGTACACCTATGACTCCTGTTACTGCCGGCAGCACCTCGTCTGCATTTATTCCCAGGCACTCAGCAGCGATCTGTGTCGCCTTCTCTGCTATTTCCTCTCCATCCGGAGTGCATGTGTTGGCGTTTCCGCTGTTGCACAGCACGGCCTGAGCGATGCCGTTCTCGAGATGTCTCTTTGTGACTGCGATGTGTGCTGCCTTTACTTTATTCTTTGTATATACCGCAGCGGCATTTCCCGGAACCTCACTGACTATGAGAGCCAGATCCGGCTTTTCCGAATTTTGCTTAATTCCGCTGTATATTCCTCCTGCCTTGAATCCTGTTGCGGCCGTGACGCCGCCTTCAATCATCTTTACCATATATCCCTCCTGTTTTTTCTCTTTGCAGATCCGTCCGGACTATACAAGTCCTGCGGTCTCTTCTGTCCCAAGAACTATATTCAGATTCTGTACCGCTGCGCCGGACGCCCCCTTACCGAGGTTGTCGTACGAAGCGATCAGAAGTATTCTCTCTTCATTACCGGTCACATACATCTCCATGCCGTTACTGCCGGCCATAGGATTTGAATATACTTTGCCGGATTCAGGAGCCTCATCACATACAGTGATGAGAGCTTCGTTATCATAGCGCATATGTAAAGTTTTCTTTACGTCATCTATGCCGGCTCCGCCTTTCAGCATCGATGTGTGGACAGGTACAGTCATTACCATGCCGCTGTAAAAGTCTGCGACCACCGGGCTGAAACATGGAGCGCATGTCAGTCCTGTCATAGCGACCATTTCCGGCAGGTGCTTGTGGCTCTGCCCAAGCGCGTACTGACCAGGTGAATCCAGAGCGGCTTCTCTTTCTTCATTCTCGTAATCAGCGATCATCTTTTTCCCGCCGCCAGAGTAGCCTGTAACGCAGAAACATGTGAGAAGAGCATCCCTGTCCAGAAGTCCCGCTTCGATTAGCGGTCTTACAAGAAGTATGAATCCGCTTGCGTGGCAGCCAGGATTGGCTATCCTGGTGCTGCTGCGGATCTTATCTCTCTGTCCCGCTGTCAGCTCAGGCATACCGTAGGTCCAGTCCGGATCCGTACGGTGAGCAGTTGATGTATCAATAATCACCGAATCCGCAGGTGCCGCTGCCGCTATTTCCCTTGAAGCCTGATCAGGAAGGCAGAGTATGCTGACATCTGCCTCTTTTATCATGTTTACGCGTGCGGCTGTGTCCTTGCGCAGCTCCGGATCGATCTCAAGTATCTGTATGTCGGATCGTCCGGCCAGATATTCATTTATTCTGAGCCCGGTAGTTCCATGGGCTCCGTCTATAAAAACTTTGTACATTATTTTCAGTTACCTTTTTCAGAATCGAAAGCGGTTAAATAAGCACCTTTGAGAGGAAATCCTTTGTCCTTTCCATCTGCGGATGATTGAGTACCGCATCCGGAGTGCCCTGCTCAACGATATATCCGCCGTCCATGAAAATTACCTTGTCTGCGACTTCCTTTGCGAAGCCCATCTCATGCGTGACGACTATCATCGTCATACCTTCTTTGGCGAGACTCTTCATTACATCGAGTACCTCGCCTACCATCTCAGGATCGAGAGCCGAGGTAGGCTCGTCAAAAAGCATGACTTCAGGATCCATCGCAAGCGCCCTTGCTATTGCAACACGCTGCTGCTGTCCGCCGGAAAGGTTCCTCGGATACTCGTTGGCCTTTTCCGCAAGTCCAACACGCTCAAGCAGAGCCAGACCCTTTTCTTCAGATTTTTTCTTATCTGCCTTTTTTACGTTGATCGGTCCGATAGTGAGATTCTCCAGCACCGACTTATGAGGGAAAAGATTGAAGGACTGGAATACCATGCCCATCTTGGTCCTCATAGCATCTACGTTCTTTTCGGTAACGAGCTCTCCGTCTATGTAAATCTCGCCGCCCGTAGGCTCTTCGAGCCTGTTGATGCAGCGGAGCATAGTAGACTTTCCTGATCCGGAAGGCCCTACTATGCAGAGCACTTCACCCTCTTCAACGTTCTGATCGATCCCCTTAAGCACTTCATGGTCACCGAAGCTCTTGCAGAGGCCTTTTATTTCTATCATGCTCATGCTGCAGACTCCTTTCTGGCCATTTTGCGCTCATAGCCGTTGATTATCTTTGAAAGCGGGATCGTAAGTATCATATAAGCAAGCGCTACGCCTATATATGCAGGGAACGTCTCAAAGGATGAGGAATTCCACAGCTGTCCGCGGCGCAGTATCTCAACGACTCCTACATAACCGAGTACCGATGTCTCTTTGATGAGTGTTACAAACTCATTGGCAAAAGCCGGAAGGATTATGCGGATAGCCTGAGGTATAATGACCAGCCTCATTGCCATGCCGTGGCTCATGCCAAGCGATCTTGCCGCTTCCATCTGTCCTTTGTCGATCGCCTGAATACCTGACCTGATAACTTCAGACAGGTATGCTGCGGAATTGAATCCGCAGACTATTACTGCCGGCACTACCATTCCGCCGTAGTTGTCCCATTTGAAGCCGACGCCCCAGGACTGCAGAAGCCACGGAATGCCGTATGCCATTATGAGAGCCTGCACCAGCATTGGTGTGCCTCTTACAACATCAATATATACTTTTGCCAGTACCTGCAGGATCTTGCTCTTAGTCTGGGAACACAGTGCAAGGAGCAGTCCGAAGGCTGCTCCAATTACTATTGCTATCAGACTGACCGCCACTGTGGCGGGTATGCCTCTGCAGGCGATGAGAAAACCTTTAAGATAAACTCCCATATTGTCTAATTCCCTTCGCCGTTTTGATTATTATCGTTTTGCTTATGGCTATCTTTTACTATTCTTTACTGTTGTTTAGCTGAACCACTTATCTACGAGTTCATCATATTTGCCGTTTGCCTTGATATTTGCAAGACCTGCGTTCAGCTTCTCGAGCAGTTCCGTATTGCCCTTCTGTACTGCAAATGCGAATTCTTCGTGATCTCCGAACGACTCTCCAACGAATTTTGCGATGTCTCCGTGATTATTGAGGTAAGCTTCTCCTACCGGCTTGTCAACGATTACGCCCTGTACTTCGCCGTTCTGAAGCTGCAGGTAGCAGTCAGTCCACTGGTTGAGAACAACGCCTGCTGCGATCTTGCCTTCATCCTGCATCTCCTGTACCATGTCTCCGCCTGTTGTACCGATCTGGCTGGCGAGCTTCATATCCGATGTAACTGCATCGATGCCTGTCAGATCACTGTCGGATGTTACGAGCAGCATGAGGTCGCTTTCAAAGTAAGTGTCACCGAAGTCTACCTTCTCAGCACGGTCACCCGCCAGCTTGTTCATTCCTGCGCAGATGATGTCGCCCTGATCTGACTGAAGAGCCGGGATGAGTGAATCGAATTCCATATTGACCCATTCGAGTTCAAGACCCTGATCCTCTGCGATGGCAGCCATCATGTCAGGATCGAAACCTATAATAGTGTCATCTCCGTCCTCTGTTGATTCAAACGGAGCGAATGTTGCTTCAGTAACTACCTTCAGTACTGCTGTCTCTTCGCCTGCGTCACTGCTCTCCTCCGAGCTTCCGCTTCCGCCTCCGCATGCGCTGAGTGCAAATGTGAATATCATTGCAAGTGCAAGTAAGAGTACTAATGATTTCTTTTTCATGATTTGTTCTCCTTTATACAATCTATTGTTTGATTACACGCAAGACTATACTATTCATTGTATTTTTATGCAACATCTATTTTGAATATTTTACACATTTTTATGCATTTTTATGCATACACACAAAAACAAAAGCGGGCACCCGCCCGCTTCTGATAAACTCCATGTATTCTTTTACATCCGGCTCCTTAGAGCATCTCAATGAATGCTGCAATACGTGTATTCAGCTGAGCAACATCTGCTGTTGAGTAATCCGTCTCAACCATGAAGTAAGGTGTGTTCTTCTTCTCAACACAGAACTTCTCAATCGACTTGTGTTCTACATTATATGTGTGGCATGCCTGGAGTGTCATCTCGAGAACACCGTCAGCCTTATACTCATCAATCGTTCTTCCGAGCAGATCATATCTGTTAGGGTTAGGCGTCATGACAGAGCATCCGATATTCAGGTATCTCTCAGCAAGCGCTCCCCAGATGTCCTCAGCATCCTCATCTACCAGTCTATCGTACTGCTTGGCGCCTACGCAGTTCTCCATTGCAACTACAACGCCGCCATTGTCCTCGATAGCCTTTATGACTTTCTCTGTGACTCCGCCGATCGGGCAGCCGGTGACCACGATGCGAGGCTTCTTTTCGAGCATTTTACCCTCTGCATATTCCTTCTCGATCTTAGCCTTGATAGACTTGAGCTCATCAACGATAGCAGTACGATCGAACTTGAAGTCGCTTCCGTAGAGGAGCTTGAACATATCCATTCCCGAAACAGGGCAAGGATCGTTCTTCATGACGTCGATCAGCTCTTTCTTGGCTCTTCTGATGCTGTTCTCAAGTTTAATGGCCTCACGGATCTTTTCGTCAGTTATCTCAATACCGAATTTCTCTTCAACATAAGCTTTCAGTTTGAGGCATTCCTCTTTGTAAAGAGCAAGACCCTTTTCGCTCTGCGAGTTAGGAAGATCCATTACGAACACGTCCTTGAACTCACTCATAAGCTCATACATCTTCTTCTTTCCGTCGCAGGTGTTCTCACCGATAACGATGTCACTGAAGTAGAAGAACGGGCACTTGTCATCCTTTGCAAATCCGTAGCTGGACTTGATCAGCGGACAGAGGTTGGCAGGCAGATCCTTCTCAGCGGAAGGGATGGTCTCTCCTGATGTTGAGCAGAGGCTTACCGACGCAGCTCCTGCTGCAAGAGCGATCTCTCTCGGGAAGTATGTACAGTATGCTCCGATTACCGGAATACCCTGGTCTTTTACCTTCTTTACGTTTACAAATGCGTTTCTTCTTGCTTCTGCGAATTCTTCAAATACCGCAGGCAGTTCCTTAATAATTTCCATAAACTGACCCTCTTTCACTATATGTAAATACTCATTTAACGGCCACGGTAAGTGACCCCTACCTTTTAATTATACGAGTAAAAACAAAAGACAACTATAGAATAAATCTATAATTGCCTCTTATTTCCATGCGTTTTACAGATCAGCATTCAGCAGATCTACATCGATAGGATATCTGCCGAATATGCGTGCTGCGTCCATGAGTGCCTGAAGGTTCTCTGCCGGAGTATCCATCGGAGTCTGGCATCCTGAAGTCAGGGTGAATCCATTCGGCGAATCCCATGCCTTTCTGATGCACTCCTTGCCCGATCTCAGCACGTCCTGAGGTGTTCCGAGTCTGATTACATCAACAGGAGGAACGTTGCCCTGGATTGCCATGTGAGGTCCAAGCACTTCCTTCGCTTCCTCAAGGTCCTCGATGTTGTCGAGTCCGAAGCATCCGATGCCTGTCTCATTGAGAGTCTCCCAAAGCTTACGGCTTCCTCCGCAGATGTGAAGGCCGCAGCCTCCACCGTTCTTTTTTATGAAGTCCACATTATGCTGGAAGTACGGAAGCGAGAACTCCTTGTACTGTTTTACTCTGAGCAATGATGTTGTGCTGACCGGATCAGCAAAGCCGATGCCCACTCCCATCTCAAGCATCCTTGCGATGTATCGTTCATTGTTTTCGGTAATGACTTCCATCAGCTGTTTTACCTTATCAGGCTTTTTGATCATTCCGATAAGGAGCTTCTCCGTACCGACTACCATTGCCGCAATTGTGAACGGGCCTGTGACTGTGCCGCTGACCGGCACCTTGTCACCGAGGTTTTCCTTTACCATCCTGAGCCCCTTGAGAATTATCGGGAGCCTTCCGTCCTTGTCGACATCGACCAGTTTAGCCTGGTCAACATCATCCAGACTTGCCAGAGCAGGTGTTTCGAGCTGTGCGATATTGTGATCGTAATATTTGATCTTCGATCCCATCGCTTCAGCCATTCCTCTAAGCGTCGTAGAGAGACCTGCACCATCAGAATGGAACGTGTCATATATATACTGTTCGAGCTCAAGCATCTTCTGCGATGAGAAATAGTAGTCCTTCACCTTCAGTCCGATCATCGGTGCAAGAGTTTCACCTGTATCGATGCAGCACATGATGCGGTCTGCTTCCTTGCCCTCACTCAGAAGTCTGTCCCTCTCTATTGCGGTCAGTTCGTCCTTTGGAATTTCCAATCCATGTCCGTATTGTTCGATTATACCCATTTTTTACATCCTCTTTTAAGTAAGCAATGCCGGAGTCCCTTATCGGGGTCCCGGCATATGCTTATGGATTTTTGGAGATTTTTTTAGTTATTGATTACCTTGTTTTCTTTCCAGTCCCACTTGCCCTTGAGTGTGATCTTCTCATACCAAGGAACGAAGTACGAAAGAACAGCAAAGCCTGCGAGCAGGAAGAGGTACCAGTTTTTAGGGATGATGTCCATAGGGCTTACTCTTCCCTCACACATGCTTGCTACTACGAGGAACTGAGCTCCGTAAGGGATGAGTCCCTGCATGATGCATGTGAACATGTCGAGAATGGAAGCGGTCTTTCTAGGATCGATATCGTACTTCTCGCTGATCTCTCTTGCCATAGGACCGTCAACGATGATGGCAACAGTATTGTTTGCTGTAGCCACGTCTGTCAGTGTAGCAAGTGCGCTGAGTCCGACCTGGGCCGACTTCTTTCCCTTGAATGTCTTTGACAGATTTTCGATCAGCCAGTTCAGTCCGCCGTAATGCTTAGCCATCTCTGCGACTCCGCCTACCAGCATCGACAGCAGGAATACCTCGATCATTCCCTGGAATCCGGCCCAGATGTTGCCTGCGAAATCCATGAATGTGATATCTCCATATGCCATTCCGATGATTCCGGCAGAAAAGATGCCGATAGTCAGTACAGCGAATACGTTCATTCCAACCAGTGCAAGTATGAGTACGAGCAGGTAAGGAATGACCTTTACGAATGAGAACGAATCAACTGTGAGAGCCTGTGCAGTCTCCGGTCTTCCGAAGATAACAAGCAGAATGATGGTTACAACAGCTGCAGGCAGTGCGATCCAGAAGTTTGTGCGGAACTTGTCTTTAAGTTCAACATTCTGAGTTCTTGTAGCTGCGATAGTTGTGTCAGAGATCATTGACAGATTGTCTCCGAACATTGCTCCGGATACAACAGCTGCCATAACGAGAGGCAGGCTGAGTCCTGTCTTGTCAACTACGCCGAGTGCGATCGGAACGATAGCTCCGATAGTACCCATGGAAGTTCCTGTTGCAGTTGCAAGGAAAGCTGCGATCACGAAGAGTCCTGCTGTAAGCAGAGATGCCGGTATAATCGAAATTCCCAGGTTTACTGTAGCATCAACTCCGCCCATAGCCTTCGCTACTGCAGAAAATGCTCCGGCAAGAAGGAAGATCATAAGCATGCACATTACGTCTTCGCTGCCTGCTCCTCTTGCGAATATTTTGAAATTCTCATTGATGCCTGCCTTGTAGTTCATTGCGAATGCTACGAGGACAGCAATAAACATTGCTACTACTGCAGGGAACTGGTAGAACGCCATCTCTACACCCTTTGACTGCAGAACGATTCCTGCGCCGAGGTAGATAACGATGAACACCAGGAATGGCACAAGCGCCAGACCGCTGCTCTTCTTCTGATTATCCATGATGATTTACTCCTTTTCTTTTAAATGTTTCCTTATAATATTGTTCTTTTTTTAACAGCCTGCCTATTTTAACGCTTTTACCAATAAATGCAAACAGTTAATGTATATAAAAAAGTGATATCATTTTTACCCTGACAAATAATTGTCAGAATCAACAATTTTCAAAATAAAAAATGGGCGTTATAACAAACAACAGCCCATCTTCAGTAAAACTTAACCGCTTGATTAATTATCAGTATGGTGTTTTGTACAGTTTTGTCTCTCCCAATCTGGTCGGCCCGTACTCTCTTTCTGTCATCTGGTCCTCCTCATCAGCTGTCTGTATTCAGGCTTTTCATCCTCTTCAAAGCTGAATTCTTCTTCAATTACTGATGCACCGGGCTCTTTTACTATGAAATCTTCGTCCCAGCATCCGGTGATCAGCTTCTGCATTACTTCATTGCCGCCCGGAACGATTTTCCTTTCAAGACAGAATCGCTCAGCACATTTATCGGCATAGGATATTACCGGTTCCATCTCATAGCAGCCTGTATCTATAACTGTGACACTCGTATAGGAATCGAGCATCATCTTCATGAGTTTGTCAGCTTTTCTTTTTCCGTATTTTGCCAGATAGCTTTCAAACATGTCCAGAAGAGCGCCTTCGTCCTTGCTCCACCCGCCCGTCAGATACATGTGGCCAGCTTTGAGGTAATTGCGCCTGTCCCTCTTTCCGGTGCAGAGCATCATATTGACGCAGTCGTCGAAACGCGGCATCGCAAGAACGGCTTTGTCAGCATGCCAGCCTACTGCCCCGTTGCCGCAGAGGCCGTATCCCAGCAAAATAAGATCAGCGTCGGCATCCTCTGCCCTCCTGATCTCAGACTGTATTACCTCGCGCAGCTTGTCGGGATCATTATGGTGGCCTCTCTCCTGCCACCATATTTCAATTTCCTGTATTCCAAGATGATCGAAGGCGGCATTGATCTCGTCTTCGATCATTGAACAGGCTATAAGTATCTTCTTTTTATATACTGACAGATCCAAGTTTTTCTCCTTATTATTTGAGTACTATCTCCCTGAATCTCCCGTTTGCAAGTTTCACACCTATATTCTTGATGCAGACCTGCCCTCCTATCTTTGCTTTGCCTCTCATCTGAAGCATGGCCTGCAGGAAGTCTACTCCCTCATCAAGCTGATGATCTCTGAACTCACCGAATCCCGTGTCGATCACAGCATAAGTGAACTTAGGGCAAAGAAGGAATATGCAGCTGTCATCCATGAGTTCTTCAACCTTTTTCAGGAACGGATGGTAGAAGTCCTCAACTGCCTGAGTCATGAATTTAGGTCCGAGCAGCTCAGGTGCCCCCGCAGAGTCTGAGAAAATGAATACATCCACTCCTGCTTCTTTACCTGCCTTTATATATGCAAGCAGTGAATCACCGAGCTTTTCAAAAACTTTTACCATGCCGTCATGGTCTTTTCTGTAAGCCTTGAAGACCTTTCTCGGCTCCATCAGAGCGTTCAGCATTGTGAATGGTCCGGTAACCTCAAGGCACACAGTCTCACCTTCTGCCTTCATCTTCGCACACGCATCGAGCACTTCCGCCATTCTCCCCTTTGTCACATCTGCGTCAGGAAGAGCAAGCACATCTTCAGCGCTTCCGCATATAGGATCCTTTGCTCTCGGTCCGGTATTGGCATCGCCGTAGTTAAGAACGGCTCCCATCGCCTCAGCTTCTACCGTGCGGCAGAAAGGAAGCAGGCAGAAATCCGCTCCATCGTGCTCCTTTATTGCCCTGGCAAGAATCTGCATGGTTTCGCTGTGCATGTAGGCATCAGGAAACTCAAGACCGAGTCCCGAAGTCACCTCAGCGCTTATTCCGACCGAATTTGAATATGTGCATTTGTATTCTCTTATTTCACCCATTGCTGTACTTCCTTAATGTTGATTACTGAAAAGGATCTTCACTCAGACCTTCCGATGATCCCGTTTCTTTGATGCTGTTCAGAAGGAGGGCTGTTATCTCTACTCTGCCTGTAGCTGCAGACTTGTCGAGATATTCTCTCAAAGCTTCCTCACTGATCAGCCCATGCGACAGCATATACCGTACTGCATCAGTACTCCTTCTGTTTATTGCAAGATCGAGGAACGATTTCTGCCGGCTTCTCACATACCGCTCAATTATCGCTGAGTCTTTACTTTCAGATGTTTCCTCAGCATGCTCTTCCATATAGGTAAGCACGGCGGTATACCGCGCTGATGGCGGCAGGATATCTATCTGCTTCGGACTGATATGTATTGCTCTTAAGCTGCGGCACCCGCTCAGTGATGTTCTTGCAGCCTCTTTCAGTGAAAGCGGCAACCATATCTCTGCAAGAGCATGGCAGTTCTCAAACATGTCCGTACCAAGCGTCAATGTGCCTTCAGGCATCCTTACGCTCCTGAGCTGCCAGCAGTTCTGGAAAAGACCAGCGCCTATACGGTCTGCCCTCTCAGGCATGCGGATCTCACGCAGAGCATAGCAGTTCATGAAAGCATAGTTGCCGATTGAAATGACAGAGTCCGGGATATACAGCTTTTCCAGACTGTCAGATCCTGCAAATGCCAGCTCTCCTATCTGGGCCATACCCTCCGGTATGGCAAGTACCGATCCCAGAACTTTACTAATTCCTTCTGATGTCTCTGTTGTTACTTTCTTAAGCATCTGCTTTGAGGACTTTTTTTAATTTGCTAAAGTTTTCACAGTCTTCAGCACCTGCTGAACATTGCTTAGCGGTGATCCCATTCCGAGTCCGCACGCAGGAGAAATAATATCCGAACCGTTCGCATAGCTGGCTCTCGTCAGCTTGTCTACAGTCTTTTCCTCCTGCATCTCAATTGCGAAGGTACTCACGTTTCCCATGATGACCTTGTCTGGCAGATTCTTCCTTGCCTCTCTGAGAGATACGACGGCATCGAAGCTGAATGCATCGCTGTGGATCTTTGCGACCTTATCATATACAGACTTCATCTGTCCGCAGATATGGACTATGGTTTTTGCGCCGGCAGCCTTGACTGCATCGACCACCTGATTGATATAAGTGACCGCGTATTCGTCAAAGAACTTCGGCCCGAGGATTTCTCCCGTGCCACTCGGGTCGGAAAGTGCTATCACGTCTGCGCCTGCTTCGATCATAGCAAGAGCGAATCTGATGAGATCGTCCGTCACGAACTGCATGTATTCGTGGGTGAGTTCCCTCTTCTGTCTCATCTGCTTGTAGTATCTTGTCGGCTCGCATACCGAACTGGCCACGCTGACAGGTCCGACAATATTTCCGATGATAGGAACATCCTTAGTCTCCGCCTTGAGGATCCTGATCGCGTCGAGTGTGACTTTTGCCCTTCCGGCTTCCAGATCCATCGGTTTGAGCTTTTTATAATCTTCTACCGTGTCGATGGCATAGCCCGTGACATGAGGTTCAAACAGCTGTGTGCCCATGGTGCAGCTGGCTCCCAGGGCTTCAGCTTCAACTGTCATGCAGAAAGGCACACCGTAGTTTTCGAAGCAATCATTATCGTATATGGCCTTTGCAAGATCTGCCATCATCCGTGCATCAGTATGCGCTTCAGGCAGATATACTCCGCATACATCCTGCAGAGCCTTTGTGACCATGTTCATCATTCCTCCCGGGCAGATGCAGGCAGGTCTGTCCGCCTTCATACCAGAAAGGATCTTTATAAGTCTTTCATTAGCAGTAATCATTATTGTTTCCTCTTTATTAATTATATCTGAAGTGTATGCGGACCCTGACAGGTGACTTGAGAACGAGGGTACAACATGCACTTCAGTACTATTAAAATGTTGGAAATATGAGACATTCCGAAAGAAGTCTTTCGTAGTTATCAGTCGCGCCGAGCTCAAGATAGTCCATTTCATGAGCCAGCTCTTCCATGCCTCTCTTTACCTTACCGGACATCAGTGCCATGTAAGCTCCTGTCTTCGAAGTATTGCCAACATACTCTATGCGGTCCTCGACTTCAAACGGCAGAATACCCGTGCCCGTGATACTTTCCGCCGGAAGATGCGCTCCGAACTGCCCTGCGATGAGAACTCTGTCGAGATCCTCCATGCCTATCCCGGCTTTCTTAATCAGGGCCATGAAGCCAGAAAGGATCGCTCCCTTCGCCAGCTGAACCTGACGGATATCTCCCTGAGTTATGTACAGAGGTTCTGTTCCGTCTCCGCCTTCTGTCATTCTGAACGATCTCTTTCCGTCCTCATCGACAGCTATATATTTAGATCTGTAGTCATCAGCATCGAACTTGTCGGCCTTTACGAAGGCACCGGTCTTTCTGACGATGCCTGTCCTCAGGAGCTCCTTTGTAACTGTAAGGATACCGCTTCCGCATATACCTGCCGGCTCGCAGTCTCCGATTATTTTTATGTCGATACCGTCTTCATTTATATGTATATCCTCGATGGCTCCTTCTGCAGCACGCATTCCGGAGCTGATATTCATTCCCTCGAGAGCCGGTCCGGCAGCGCATGAGCAGGACATAAGCCTTCCGTCAGCGGCAAGGACGATCTCACCGTTTGTGCCTATATCAATAAACATCGTGTTTCCCTTCCGATGTCTGAGATCGCATACGTAAGCTCCGGCAACGATGTCAGCCCCTATATAGGCAGAAACCGAAGGCAGGCAGTAAAGCCTTGCTCCCGGAGCCGCCTTCAGCCCGATATCTGACGCCTTTACATCCTTGGCACGGGCAAATACAGGAGCGAACGGCGCTTTTCCTATAGGCCTTGCATCAACACCCATAAGCATGTGCATCATTGTGCAATTGGCACCGACTGTCACTTCATAAATCTGATCCTGTGTCAGCCCGTGTTTGTCACATATCGACTTCACCATCTTGTTGATGGATCCGACAATGGCCTTCTGCAGCTTTTCCCTTCCATCTTCGGGATTCTCTATTTCATAAGTGATCCTGGTGAGAACGTCAAGCCCGAAAAACTTCTGGGCATTTATCTCGGAGGCGTGTCCCAGCTCTTCGCCCGTGTGCATGTCGACAAGCGAGCATACGACTGTAGTCGTTCCTATGTCTATGGCGACTCCATAAAGCGCATCCGTAGTGTCGCCCGGCTCAAGCGCAATGACTTTTCCGTTGTGGATCAGTGCCGTATAATCACCAGGCAGCATCGAGTGCTCACGCAGAGCAGTGTAATCAAAGCCGAGATATCCGGTAGCACCGTCGTGTCCTACCAGTGCCTCCGCTCCTACCTGCTCTATCAGCTGATTCTCAAAAGGTGTCTGATCTGCAAGCGTCGGCTTGTGTATCGTGACCGGCACTTTTTTTATATCAGGCTCAAACTCAAAGTCAGGCATATAGCCGGAAGCAAGAACGTCGTGCTTCTTTTCTTTCTGAAGAAGCTCTATGCTTATATCCGAAACCGGGTATGCAAGGCATGCAAGCCTTACTCCCTGCTCCAGCTCCTCGGTTTTGAGTATCCCGCGTTCTGTTTCCCCTGCTTCTCCGGCATCGCCTTCAGTGATCTTTACCCTGCACTTTCCGCAGAGCCCCTTGCCTCCGCAGGCATTGTCTATAAACAGGCCTGCGTCGAGCATTATTTCCATCAAATTTTTGCCGGAGGCAAATCCATACAGTTTTTCCTCCGGCATTACTTTAAGATTAGGCATTACGTTATTGTCTCCCGGTCCTATTCTACTCCGCAAAGTCTCTTTGCTACTTCAACAGCCTCGACCGCATTCCTCGAATATCCGTCAGCGCCGATATCATCAGCATACTTCTGTGAGATAGGACTTCCGCCTACCATTACTTTTATGCTGTCTCTGATGCCCTGCTCCTTAAGCTTGTTTATGACTTCCTTCATGCCAGGCATTGTCGTAGTCATGAGTGTGGACATCATGATAAGGTCCGCATCAACTTCCTTTGCTTTCTCAACAAAACTGTCGAGAGGAACGTCTCTTCCGAGGTCGAACATCTCGAAGCCTGCAGTCTCCATCATGATCTTAACGAGGTTCTTTCCGATATCGTGAGTATCTCCTTCAACTACTCCGATAACAGCTTTCTTCGCCTCGCCTACTGACGCATCTTCAGGCAGATGAGGTCTCAGCACATCCAGGCCGGCATACATTGCGTCTGAGCAAAGCAGCAGGTCTGTTACGAAATACTCTTCCTGATCATACATTTCACTCGCGCGGTTCATGCCGTCTACGAGTCCGTGGAGGATACCATCGAGCGCATCATATCCTGCTTCAATATACTCCTCGCATACGTCTGCGATCTCTTCGTCCTCCATCTCGAATACCATGTCGGACATTTTCTGCAGCAGTTCTTCCTTAGTTGCCATTATAATACTTTC
Source organism: Mogibacterium sp. (assembly GCA_017510725.1). Classification (GTDB taxonomy): domain Bacteria; phylum Bacillota; class Clostridia; order Peptostreptococcales; family Anaerovoracaceae; genus Crickella. The sequence goes on from JAFWMD010000056.1 coordinate 55,400, forward strand.
TCCTTATATATTATCAGCCATTTATCAGGCCTTATTCATTACTACATCATTTGCAGCTTCTTCTACGATGCCGAGCGGAAGCATTCCCTTGCGTGCTCCCCTGCCGTACTTGCGTGCAGCAAAGATGAATGCATCGAAGTTCTCACGGGAGGTACCGATAGGAACCTGACAGCCTGTACCGAGAGTATATCCGTTTTCTGCTTCCGATCCATTGATGATACACTGCTTGCAGGTCTCAATAACATCATCTATAGTGCCGTTGAGCATTACGTCTACAGGGGCTACATTGCCAACGAGGCCGAATACCGGACCCATCTTGTCTCTTGCATCAGCAAGGTTTTCCATATTATCTACGCTGAAGCTTGATACTTTAAGTTTAAGCATTTCGTCCCAGAGCGGCGATGTCTTTCCGCAGATATGGATTCCAGGCTTTTTACCCAGAGTCTGTGTCAGACCTTCGATCAGATATTCGAGCCAAGGATGAGAGAACTTTTTGTAGTTTCTCTTACCGAGAATGTCAGCGCAGCTGATAGGGTCGCAGATGGTGCAGCCACCGCCGCCAAACTCATCGGCAAACATTTCTGCATATGCGACTGTGTAATCAACGGTCCATTTGAGCAGATCATTCAGCTTTTCAGGATTCCTGACGGTATCCCTCAGGATCATCTCTACCGGTCTGATAAGAGATGCATTTGTGAAAGGTCCTGCTACCGGCATTGCGATACCCATCTCAGGGAACGCCATTTTAAGGTCAATTCCTCTCTGAAGAACTGCAAGGAATACCGGATTCTTTTTCGGATTGTCCTTCATCAGCTCCGGCAGCATGGAATAATCTGTGAGTACAGGTTTGATTACGCGGTCGATGCCGACTTCAGGGAAATATATCTCCGAACCGACAGCCTGTGCCATCGTTCTGAGTCTGAGACCCGATGCGAGTCCTCCGATATTGAATTCTTCCTGTCTTCTTTTGATTACATCGATGTGAACTTTTACATCATTTCTCCATTCTGCAGTCGTATATCCGAAGATATTGGCCATAGCCTCTTCATTACTCTGCAGTGAGAACGGAATATGATCTACTGTCTCACCTGCAGCATACTTCTGCATTCTTTCACCCGCAGACATAGTCTCCGGGTATTTTTCCATTTCTTTTTTCAGTTCTTCATAAGTCATGTTGACGCCCTCTTGATTTCGTCAGATTCGGTTTACCTAATAATTATAGATCAGGAACAAAAGCGCTACTATTGATATGATGAATATTAGCTTCTGTCATTATCGGCAGCGTCAATATCAGCACGTAAAAGGGCGAAGTTTCCAGTTAAGTACAACTGAAAGATTAGGTAAAAATTATTAACTTTACCTATGTTTCATACAGGATACAATATAAGTGAAAACAGAGAAAGGATCGTTGGATCCGTACTTGTGGAAAATGTAAAAAGCTTTTCAAAGGTCAAGGGTTTTTAGGGAGGTGCCGTCATGATGAACGCAATCGTAGTTATGTCATTTATCGGAGTATTTGTTGGAAAGTGCTACTATTATTCAAAGTACAGCCACAAGAGATAATTGATCCAATAAACATAAAGATTCAAAAAACACAGGAGCGTCCTCTTCAGGGAGGGCGCTCTTTTCTTTTACTCATCAAAGACCGAGGTCTTCTATCTGCTTTTTGATTTCTATATCCCTTTCATCCAGCAGCAGGCCCTTATTGTGCCTGAAATATTCATCACAGCCGTAAGTACTGATGAAAGAAACACTGTCAGGATCAGCTGTAAGCTCCGTAGCAGCCATCAGCATCTCTTTATCTTCGCCCCAGCATTGTTCGATGAATCTGAACATATTGTCCATCCTGTTACGTGTGTGCCCCGCCTTCTCATTGTGAGCTGCAGCAAGATTTCCATATGCTCCGCGTATGGCCTCAAAAGAAGCTTCATAGTCAGGTGCATCTTTCACGAGCTCTGACATGTCGTACATGCATGATACCGTTCTGAGCATGCGGTCTGATTCTTCACGTGTAAGTGAATGTGCTTTAAGGCCTGCCTCACGTCCGGATTCGATCCGGGAAATAAGCCCTTCTATATTATCTGCAGGTGCAATCTTTTCCGATGCTGCTGCCTTATACTCTTTTATATACAGTCTGACTTCTTCGAGCAGGCGGCGCTCCTCCATACGCTCGCTCACATCGCCTTTCACGCTGCCAAGCATGAGACCGATTATGGTATATACCTCATCAAAGCCGGCACCGGAAGCCTTTTCTGCAATACTCTCCGTGACCTCCCCCTCGAGTATTGCATCAACAGGATATTCTTTTTTGTATTTATTATAGAGGTCAAGGTAGACAGCGAATTCCTTTGCCGTCTTTCCGTTCTGAAGATATTGAACTATAAGATCTTCATCCGCAGCGATCCCGTTCGTCTCGTACAGGAGGAGCATCTTGCTCAGATCCTCCCACCCTCTCGGAGTCACTATGGATTTACCGCTTACAGTCGTCTCCACATGATAGAAATGATTTCTTTTACTCTGAAGGAAGGACAAGACGGCCGGATGCATATGCACTGCAGATGCGTACTCTTTCCATGCTTCGAAATCCGGCTCTACGTCTATCTTCTTAAGTCTGTCGAGAGTCACGATGTCGAATTCCCTTGCTGAATCGTTGTATTCAGAAGGATTGCCTGCGGTAACAACGATCCACCCTTCAGGCAGCCTGTGTCCCCCGAAGACCTTGTACTGCAGGAACTGCATCATCAACGGTGACAGTGTTTCGGATACGCAGTTGATCTCATCAAGGAAAAGAATACCCTGTCTGATTCCAGTGGTCTCCATCAGGTCATATACCGATGCGATGATCTCGCTCATGGTATATTCGGTAACATCGCATTCCGTTCCGCCGTATACCTTGCGGCTTATGAATGGCAGCCCGATGGCGCTTTGACGCGTATGATGTGTCATCGAATAGGAGATGAGTCCTATTCCGAGTTCTGACGCAAGCTGCTCCATGATGGCAGTCTTTCCGATTCCCGGCGGGCCTATCAGAAGTACAGGCCTCTGCTTTTCGACTGGTATCACGTAGTTGCCGAGATCGTCCTTTGTCAGATATGCCGTAATGGCATTCCTTATCTGTTCTTTTGCTTTTCTGATATTCATATCTGTATCCCTGATCTAGCTGATGTTTCTGCTGCACGATGCAATGGTATCATAATTCGTCCGGCCGGAGTACGACTTTCATCGCCCACACAGGCACTTCCGGTACATTGTATCCGCTCTCTACGAAAACAAAAGCTGTTTTATAAGCCGGTTTTGCAGGCGGATAGATCCCCAGACCGTCCGTAAAATATATAAGTCCCTTCAGGTCACAGAACTCCCCTTCTTTTTCCAGCCTGTCAACATAGTCGAATACAGGCCTGAAATCCGTACCGCCGAGGCCTCTTATCTCCATAGTCTCAAGATATCTGTCGAAATCATCTGAGGATGTAATGACCTCATCAGACTGTATCTGTGCATCACACTGAATGATGTGCACGTTTATCCTGTTATGGAAGGATTCGCGGCTCTTCAGTATATTGTAAGTCTTCTTAAGAAAGGTCTGCACTTCCTCCCCTGCTACCGAACCGGAAGTGTCTATGGCAATCACGAAATCTCTTATGCGGCTGTCCTCGCGGTATTCGAGGGGCTCAATGAGAGGCATCTTATGATAATGCTGCAGACCGTAATTGTAGTATATGTAATCGAACTCATCATCCGATATTTTTACCGTTTCGTTTATGGCTGCAAACTTTCTGAGGAAGCCGGAGTAATCATATTTCTCACGGTTGACCGCTCTGAGGTTCTGCACCAGCGATGAAGCGAATTTGCCGCGCACCTTGGCGAAGGTCTCGATCTCCATCTCGATCTGCTCGGCGATCTCCTTCCACTCACTCTCTGTGCTAATATCGTCGTACTCAGGATAAGGTTCCCCTGACATTACAGTCTGCACTGCGGGAGGCTGCTCCTCTCCCTTATACCACTCCGAATGTTCATCAGCCACGAACAGTTCCTCGAGCTGCCTGACCTTCTCATCCGTGCCTGCAACGCTCAGCTCGCCTTTTCTGAGAGAGGCATAAATCTTTTCAGCCGTCAGAAATCCGGTTTCTCTTCGGGTCTTCCTAAGGACATCCCGCCTGCGGCCATCATCATCTGATCTTGTACACGGGAGATCCAGCTCGCATATTACGGATTCAGCTGCCATGTCACAGGCAAGATCCCACAGCCTTCTGTCCGCGCCAGGGCCAATAAAAGTATGGCAGAATACGCAATGCAGCACCAGGTGCAGGTATATTCTCGTCAGCTGTTCACGGGATCCGCGATATGTTCTGAGCGTAAAAACAGGGTCATAGTAAAGAACGCGTCCGTCTGTAGAAAAGCTCCCGTGATACACCTTCCTTTCATGGAATGTCAGGGCGACATCCATGTACCGGAGGTTCACAAGCAGCCTGCCTCTGGCTATCTCCAGAACGTCCGCGGCCAGTTCTTCCAGCTCTGTTTGTTTTGTCCGGATGTCCTTAACTTCAGTCATCTCTCTTGTCTCCGAGGAGTTTCCTGAAATATGCTGACGCTTTCGCCGCCAGGCTGTGGTCCTCTCCGGATGCAGTAACACCCACAACAAGAGGATCTCTTCTGGCTATCCCCGGGAAATAAAAATCACATAATGATTTATCGCTTGCTGCATTCACCAGTATCCCGCGGCGCCTGCACATTCCTGCGATCCGCACATCGGTACCTGCGTGTCCTGTCGAAGTTATCACAATATCCGCACCGTCGAGGTCTCTTTCGTCAAACCTCCTGCGACGCAATATTATGCGGCCTTCGTCATCCAATGCAGTTATAGACGCATCAGCTTCAGGGGAAACAACCGTGATGCTTCCTACAAAGTCGAGCATCGTTTTTATCCTGCCCGAGTTGACATGACCAGCGCCGACGAAAAGCACATTCTTTTCAGAAAGATCCATAAACATAGGAAAATACAGACTCATTCGTAGTACCTCTTTTTCACGAAATGGTTGAGTATGCCGCCTGCGACTATTATAGCCAGTGCGATATATATGACCTGTAAGGCAGCATCCTGAGTATCTGCTATGGTGCCGCCTTCTTTGTTCAATTCTATCATAACAGCGCCATCCGGCATGCTGTCAGCCAGAAAGACGATGTTCCTGTCGTACCATTTCTGCTTTTTTTTGCTGAAAGCAGCGCAGGGAAGTTCTTTGTTGAGAGCTTCAACAGAGACATCAAAGCTGCCATACCCGTCTTTTTCCTCCGCAGCTACCCACTCGCTGCTGTCAGCAGCAGCGGCCTGTTCCGCTGTCCCCTGATATATATAAGCATAGCTGGTACTCGATATTGTAATGACTGCAGACATCCTGCCTCCGCTGTTAGTCAGATCGGAGTGTATGATATTAAAGAAACGCGAGTCGGAGATCACTTCAGGCTCATATTCCCCATCCTCAACATCTTCAGGATAAACAGGCGTCAGACTGTAAACCAGAGTTCCGTCCTGCAGGCTCCTGTCACGCTGCGGTGCAGATCCGTTCTCTTCAACACCTATCCCTTTTGATGCATCCTTAAGTACCACAGGTTCAGCAAAAACAGCCCACATGCCGGCAGGCATAAGGATCATGACAGCAATTATTAATGATGCTGCAATAGCTGCTATGCGTTTCATCATTACAGGTTCTTTTTACGGTAAATAAACAATACTGAAATCGATCCGAGGATCACGAGCCACCCGGCAAGAACTGCAAAGCCTATAAGCTCCGGCGCCTCTCCCTGGGCTATGCTTCTTATCATGCCGCTTGCCTGAGACAGCGGTATTACCTCGATAATCTGCCTGAATCCGTCAGGTATCTCTTCAGTTGAGAAGAATGTATTGCAGAGGAAAGTCATCGGCATGATTATGTATGTGTTGAATCTCGGAGCATCCGAGTATGTCTTTGCCAGAAATGACAGCACCAGTGCCAGAGTTGCGAATACCATGCCGTTGAGCAGCATTATGAGGAACGAAAGTGCGTTAAACACCAGCCCGCGCCTTACAGGAGTCGTCAGTACCAGTATCACACAGGCTGCATACATTCCTCTGAGACTTCCTCCGATTATCTGTCCCAGAATGAACTGCCACAGCGGAGTCGGAGATACCATCACCTGATCGAGTGCTTTTTCGTACAGTCTCTGCACGCTCATGTTCTGAGCGATCGCACTGAAACTGCCCGTCATGGTGCACATCGCCACAAGGCCTGGTACAAGGAACTGAATATAAGGCTGGCCATGCGATGTGACTCTGATGCCGAGGCCAAAGATTATGAGGTACATCAAAGGAGAGATCATCGCCGCAACGGTGATCTTATAAAAGTCTCGTCTGAACTCGACCCATTTTTCCCAGAGTACTGTAATTATGCCCATGTCTTCCTGCCTTTTTTATTGCAGCTTGCGTCCTGCGACATCTATAAAGACATCTTCAAGTGTTGTCTGTCTGAGTACTGACCCGGCACCTGTGTTTTCGAGATAGCGGATCGCATCTTCTCTTGTCTCAAAGTGGGAGCTCTTAAGGTCTCCCTCACCCGTTTCATCTACAGTGAATTCTCCAAGCTCTTTGATGAGAGCCAACGGGGAATCCAGTTTCTGAAGCTTTCCGCGGTTTATCATGGCGACCCTGTCGCACAGGGTTTCCGCTTCTTCGATATAATGAGTCGTGAGCAGTATGGTCATGTCCCTGTTATTGACTTGCTTAAGTAGGTTCCACATCTGGCGTCTTGACAGCGCGTCCATACCCGCTGTCGGCTCGTCCAGAAGGAGTATCTCCGGCTCTATGAGGAGAGCACGGCAGATCATGAGCTTGCGTTTCATTCCGCCTGACAGATGCCTTACCGTTCTTCTATGATAGTCTGACAGTCCCGCAAACTCGAGCAGCTGATCTGAACGCTCCCTGATCTGTTTTCGCGGCATAAAATAAAGGCGCCCCTGATATTCCATGACCTCGTCCATGGTCATATCCTGGCGCATCGAGTATTCCTGTGTAATAACGGCAAGCTTGCGCTTCTGCTCGGCAGCTGCTCTTGTAAGCTTGTTTCCGTCAATATATATTTCTCCGGCACTCGGAAGAAGCACGGTAGACAGCATGCTGATCGTAGTTGTTTTACCCGCCCCGTTAGGTCCGAGCAATCCAAAGAACTCTCCGGTATTGATCTCAAGGGAGAGTCCGTCAACAGCAGTAAAATCACCGAATTTCTTTGTCAGCCCGCGCAGTTCTATCATAAAATGCCGGTTTCTTTCTTATCTTTAGCGATTATCAGTGTGAAGTAACCCGCGTCGTCAGGTATTTCATCGACTGATCTGTATAGCTTTTCGTTCTCCATGCTGCAGTTCTCGGCAGCAATCACTTCGTATCCCGATGATGAAAGCACCTTCTTCACCTCAGGCATCCTGCTTGCTGACTTCATGAGGACGTAATTCCCAGGCCATTCCAGAGCTCCATCATGAGTATTGTGAAGAGCCGGCATAACATGCAGAGACTCGTTCCACTCTGTCAGTGAAGTACCCAGCCTCGCAGCAGCAGCACAGAACGACGGGATGCCGCTAACCAGTTCCACTTCGTATCCGTCCGCCTCAAGTATATGCTGTATGTAGCTGAATGTGCAATAAATCGTCGAATCACCCAGTGTAAGATACACGACATTGCAGCCGGAGTCGAGATAGCTCTCTATCAGAGCTGCAGCTTTTGCATGGCTCTCCTTTATAACATCATGGTCTCTCACCATAGGCATGTAGACAGGGACAAGCTCTTTCTCAGCCAGTTCAGGTACGGCCTGTACCGCAATCTTATAGGCGACGGAATCCTGAGGAACCTTTCCGGGAACAGCGATCACGTCATTCTCACGGATCAGCCTGCAGGCCTTCAGCGTCATAAGTTCCGGATCTCCCGGGCCCACACCTACCCCGTATGCAATGCCTTTCTTTTTTCTGTCATCCATGTGTATATCTCCTGTCTTTGCCTTTACACTTCGATCAAAGCGAGTTCTCTTCCTGCCTGCGTCAGCATGTCTGTGAGCGAGACCAGCGTGGCTTCTTCAGATATCCACACCTTCATGCCATGTTTTTCTGCTTCTGCAGCGGTCATGGCTCCTATGCAAACCGCTTTTACTAATGAATGATCCATGTCAGGGTAAGCACTGACGAAGCCCTTTACGCCTGATGCGCTTGTGAACAGAGCAAAAGTCGCGGGATCAGCAAGTTCCTTTGATGCGTCAAACCATTCCGCTGAACGGTATACGGTATCGTATGTGGCAATGTCATCTATGGTGACATTTTTTGCTTTTGACAGTTCTTCATTGAGAGCTTTGTTTCCAATACTTGCCCTTGGAATAAGCACCCGGTCTCCGGGTACGAGCAGCCTGCTGAGCTCAGCGCCCAGAGTTCGCCCGTCATACTTTGAAGGGACCAGGTCCGCGTGTATGCCTCTTTTTTCCAGTTCCGCCCCGGTACCCTTACCGATAGCAGCTACTTTGCACCCGGAAAGAGCTCTTGCATCAGCCGTCTTCATAAGCTCGTCGAAGAATACCCTTACACCGCTCGGACTTGTCAGTACGACCCACTGATAATATCCTTCGCTCAGCATTCCAATTGCATCTCTCAGCCTGTCATTGTCTTTGATAGGATCTATATCTATGACCGGCACTTCGATTACCTCGGCTCCTTTTTTGCGGAGCATCGAGGCAAGTCCGGAAGAAAGCTCTCTCGGTCTGGTTACCACGGCTCTGACACCGTTCAGCGGCAGACTGCTGCGCCATCTGAATCGTTCTGCAAGCCCTGAAACATGACCGATAACAATAACCGCGGGTGCTTTCGCGTGGTTTGTCTCTGCTGTCTCCGCCAGATGAGCCAGGTCGGCAGTCAGCACTCTCTGAGATGAAGTCGTTCCTTTCTCAATGATTGCTGCCGGAGTATCTTCTGCCATTCCGGCTTCCAGAAGGCCGTTCATTATTATCTCTATCGTTGACATTCCCATCAGGAACACGAGAGTGTTGCCTGTATCAGCCAGGGCTTTGTAGTTAAGATCGAGGCAGCCGTTGCTCCTCCTGTGCCCGGTTATTACAGAGACTCCCCTGCAGAAATCCCTGTGTGTCACAGGTATTCCTGCATATGCCGAAGCTGCGAAAGCGCTTGTTACGCCCGGTACTATCTCAAAATCGATGCCGTTCTGCACTAACAGTTCGAGTTCTTCTCCCCCGCGTCCGAAAAGAAAGGGATCTCCGCCCTTAAGCCTGACGACCTTTTTCCCTTCGAGTGCTTTCTCAAGCAGAAGAGTGTTTATATCCTCCTGCTTCATGGTATGATTTCCTGCACGTTTACCGGCGTATATGAGCTCGGCTCCTTCAGGTATGAGAGACATCATTCCGCCTCTGACCAGTGCGTCATAGACGACTGTATCGGCCTCCGCAAGGACCTCTTTACCTTTAAGTGTGATGAGAGACATCTCTCCGGGTCCTGCTCCGACGAGCCATACCTTGCCTTTATTCAAGTTAACGCATTCATTGTTATCGTTCATATCTCATCATCCTGTCTGCAAGCTCTCTGCCGAGCGTCTCAGCTTCCGATGCTGCGCCGCAGAGACTGTCCCGGACAACAATTATTCTCTCCGGATCGTATCTGAGTCCTATTATCATCATCTGATCACCGTTGATCTGTGCAAAAGCTGTATCCGGCGATCCGCAGTCCGCGCCTATCGCTTTCACATATGCCCTCTCTGCCAGTGCACATCTTCCGGAGTCATAGTCATTTATTCTTTCGATGAAAGCTGCATCCGCACCTGTTCTTGTCTGGATACCGAGTATTCCCTGGCATGCAGCAGGGATCATCTCCTCCTGGCTGAAATACCTGCTTATCCTATCCTCCAGACCAAGTCTCTTAAGTCCGGCCGCTGCAAGTACCAGGGCTGAGTACTGCCCTTCATCAAGCTTTCGAAGCCTTGTCTCCACATTACCTCTTATAGGGGCGGTAGTCACTCCGGGTATGAGTTCCTTTATCTGAAGTGAACGTCTCAGACTCGAAGTACCGACCGGCAGAGACATGTCTATCTCCGTCTTACCGGCAGGAAGCACAAGCACGTCTCTCGGATCTTCTCTGTGTGAAAATGCTGAAAGCGGTAGATCTTCAGGAATAACTCCCGGAAGGTCCTTAAGGCTGTGTACGGTTATATCGACTTCTCCTGCTCTCAGAGCTTCATCGAGTTCCTTCACGAAAAGGCCCTTCCCTCCGATCTGATCAAGTGTCTTGTCCAGTATTATGTCACCTGTAGTTTTCATGGTGACCAGTTCGGTTTTTATATCCGGACAGGCTTCTTCTATCTGCCTCATCACGATCTCAGACTGGAGCACTGCGAGTCTGCTGGCTCTGCTTCCTACTCTTATTATGATTCTTGCGTCTTTATCCTTAGTCATTTTGCGGACTATCCTATCCTGCCTTCTTTTATAAATCCGGCAAGTTCTTCTGCGAAATAGGTCTCATAGATCTGCGCTCCGGCACGGAATGCTCCTACTGCCATCTCACAGATAATCGAAGCTTCATCGATCCATCCGTTCGCAGCTGCTGCCTTTACCATGGCATATTCACCGCTTACACTATAGGCAGCTACCGGAATTTTCACTGCATCCCTGACTTCCCGTACCATGTCGAGATACGACATCGCCGGCTTCACCATTACTATGTCCGCCCCTTCTGCAACGTCGAGCAAAGCTTCCTTTATACCTTCTCTTCTGTTGTGGAAATCCATCTGGTAGCTTTTTCTGTCACCAAAAGCCGGAGCCGAGCCCGCTGCCTCACGGAAAGGTCCATAGAACGATGATGCGTACTTAACAGCATACGACATAAGAGGTGTGTTATAGAATCCCTCTGCATCGAGAGCTCCCCTTATTGCTCTGACCCTGCCGTCCATCATGTCCGAAGGAGCTACCATGTCCGATCCCGCTCTTACCTGCGATACTGCTACCTTCTGAAGCAGTTCAAGCGTGCTGTCGTTATCCACGTCGTAGTGACCGCAGCATTCATGCAGCATGCCGCAGTGCCCATGCGAAGTATATTCACACATGCAGACATCCGTGATGACGTACATCTCAGGATAATGTTCCTTTATGTGTGATACTGCTCTCTGGATGATGCCGTACTCCTCATATGCCTGCGTACCAAGCTCATCCTTATGCTCAGGTATGCCGAAGAGCATGATGCTGCCAACACCGGCTTCAAGAAGACTCTCTATCTTGCCGTCGGTCATGTCGACAGTGTATCTGTTCTGCCCCGGAAGAGCCTTTATCTCTTCTATCCTGCCGCTGCCGTCAGTAACAAACATAGGATAAATAAGCGACGAAGCATCCACTCTTGTTTCTCTTACCATTCTGCGCAGTCCGGGTGTTGAACGCAGCCTGCGCGGTCTCTCAATCATTTGCATTTTCTGATCCTCGTTATATCTTAAAAATATGTTTTATTGTCACAGTCCCAGTGATACAGCTACTATCGTTCCCAGATAGTTGCCGATCACATAACCGAATGTACCTATCAGCATGGCCGGACCCACGAGATCTACCCATCCCTGTGAAATGGCCATGCCGGCCGCTGTTGTCGGGCCTCCGATATTGGCATTTGAAGCGATGATGGCGTCTTCGAGGTTGAAATCCATTATCCTGGCTGCTCCGAAACAGAAAATCATGTTCATGAATACCATGATGAACGTGAGCACGAGCAAAAGCGGGCTCTTGGTTATAACCGTATAAATATTCGCAGGAACACCAATCACGAATAAGAACATGTATATGCAGAATGTGCCTATTTCCTGCGATCCGTGAATCTCATTTACTTTCTCTGCCATTATTGTGGCTACGAGTACTGAAATCGTTGTGATCCACACATACTGTGAACCGAAAAAGCCCACCACGAAGTTCATCAGAAGCCCGTCTGGCTCGAGTCCACTGAAGATCCCGGCAACCAGTCTGGATATCCATACTACCGAAGAAGCATATGCGATGTTGACTGCTATATCCTTCAGGGATATTTCCTTGCGGCTCCAGAATGTAGCAGCAAGTGTTTTTCTGTCACAGGATCCGGTCTCTTCTGCTTCGATCTGATCGATCAGCGGGTGACTGAATCTTTTGCGGAACCATTTACTTCCGGCGAAAAAGATAAGTGCGAAGAAGTACAGAGCCATTGTAAGATTATCCGCAACTATAGCTGCAGCCGTAACATCATCGCCTGCGGCGTACTGTGATGCCATGGCAGCCAGATTCACGCTTCCACCTGTATATGTTCCTGTCATCATGGAAGCCACTCTTGCAAGGTCTCCGGCATTGCCATAAGGATCCTTAAGCAGTATATACGATATATATGCACCCAATACTGTTCCGACTGAACCGACAAGGAAAATCACCAGCATGCGTTCTGTCTCAGTCCATATCTTCCTAAGATCACAGCGCAGAAGCAGCATCGGGATGCCGAGGGGAACGATTATTCCCCATACGACATCATCGTAAAGCACGCATGATGTCGGTATTATCCCAAGGTTGGCCAATGCCATCGCTGTTACCAGCGCGATGATACATCCGGACACTTTGGATGCCCATGTATATTTTTGTTCAAGCCAGATGGCAAAGAATACGCCGATGGCCATGACTGCGAGAAGCCCCCATGTGTCATCAGCAGCGATCAGTGACTCACGTCCGACCACTCCCATCCAGAATGAAGACATATCAATAACCTCCTGAGTATGTTATTTCCAGTCTCTTCCCCTTAATATCCTTATCACTTCATCATAATTCTCAGCCCTGTGCGGGAATGTGCAGTTTATGCAGACCTTGATCATTCCGCCATCCTTTTCCTTGAATACAGGATTCCCAGGACAGTCCTTAAGATGATACAGCGGGCAATAACAGAACAGACAGTTAAGTTCTTCTATGCCCTCATGGCAAGGGTAATATTTACAGTCCCTGTTCGCGAAGAATTTTTCTGAATTATCCATCCTGTCTCTTCCTTCTGTATTTTCCCATTGCTTCTGCAAATCTTCCCATAAGTTCAGGGCACGAAGGATACCAGAGATGCGGATACCCCCATATATGATCGCTGCCCGCGTGAATGCATTCCCATGATCTTCCGCTGCCCGGCTTTTCGGCAATTGCACCGCTTCCGTTATTGCTGCTGTCGTAGTAGTGGAATTCATGGGCTTTTATACGCAGTCCGCTGAGCAACGTGCCCTCTCTTGTTCCGCTTACTTCTGCATAACCGAATCTCGAGAGTTTTCCGGTCCATGAAGTTCTGCCCCTTATGGCTCCTGCCATACTTAAGACATTACCGTCTTTGTCCTCGAGTTCTTCAAGCAGATACATGAAGCCGCCGCATTCCGCAAGGCTCGGCATGCCTGTCTCAATTGCGTCCCTTATGGATCCGATCATAGTTGTATTGGCGCTAAGCTGTGCTGCATACAGTTCAGGATATCCGCCTCCCAGCAGGAGCCCGTCAGCATCTTCAGGTACACTGCTGTCATGCAGAGGGGAAAACTCCTTTATCCTGATCCCAGCACTTCTGAGCATCCTGAGATTCTCTTCATAGTAGAAACAGAAAGCCTCGTCCCTTGCCACAGCCAGGCACGGCATATCGCTCTCATCAGTCTCCGCCTCACCGGCGATATCATCTGCTTTCAGATCAGGCGCCTCACGCATAATCTCTGCAAGAGCAACCATATCAAGGTTTTCCTCTAAAAGGTCTGCAGAATGATCCAGCTGGTCTTTCAATCCGGCTATATCGCCCGGCATCAGAAGCCCCAGATGTCTGCTCTCCAGGTTTATTTCCTTGCTTGCCGGTACGCCGCCCAGCAGCCTGACCGCGCTTCCCCGGTCTTCAGAAATCCTGCCAAGCATCCCGCTGACAAGCGGTTCGATCTGACTGAAATACCCTTTGGATATCCTGTTCAGCACGATCCCTCTGATCAGTGAATCAGTGTCGTCAAGCAGGATTCCCTTTATGACCGAAAGCATGGTCTGTCCCATGCCTTTTGCGTCGATAACAAGTACCACAGGTGTTGAGGAAGCAGCTGCAACATCGTAACAGGAGCCTTTGCCCTGCAATCCCGTGACCCCGTCGTAAATGCCCATAACTCCCTCTATCACCGCAGCTTCTGACACGCAGCCTGCGAGAGTCTGCCTGATCTCTTCTTCTGTTGAGAAGAATGTATCGAGATTTCCTCCCGGTATGCCCAGCACACTGCGGTGAAACATAGGATCGATATAATCCGGACCGCACTTGTATGCCCTGACATCTGTGCCTTTACGCTTCAGCGTCTCGAGCAGGCCGCATGTTATGAGCGTTTTGCCGCTGCCGCTTTTCGGGGCGGCTAACATCACACGGGGCAGTTTCATGATATTCCTCCAAGCGTAAATGAGGCTATCAGCACAGGGTTTTCTGCTGTCATCAGATGATAGCTCCCGAGCTCCTTTGCCTTACTGACCGATACCTGCTCTATGGACAGATCACTTACTTCGAAATCCTTAAGGACGCTCTGTATTTCTGATATTGTTTCAAGACTCACGGCATTTATTACGACGCGCACACTGCCGGCTTTATTTTTCAGCGCGGTGAGTATCTCTCTCATTTCCCCCGAGCTGCCGCCTATAAAAGCGTGAGTCGGAGCTTCCAGCTCTTCGAGAGCTGCCGGCGCTGTTCCCTGTATTATCTGTATATTTGAAAGGCCGAATTTTTCAGCGTTCTGTTCTATAAGGCTGCAGGCCTCTTCTTTCTTCTCTATCGCAAACACTTTGATGCCGGCGCTCTGAGCAGCAATCTCGCAGGCCACTGAACCTGTTCCGCTTCCGATGTCGTATACTGTTGCTCCCTCAGTGAGCCTGAGTCTCATAACGCTAAGGTGTCTGATGTTTTCTTTAGTCATAGGCACCTTGCCCCTGATCATTTCTTCATCTCTGATCACAGGAAGAATGATCTTTGTCTGCGGATGTTCGTTTACCACTATGGCCGTATAAAGACCCGGTTCCGTAACCCTGCCGCAGTCCACGGCTCGTATCATTCCTACTATCTCTTCAGGATAAGACAGCTGGAATCCGAGTATGATGCTGACATCGCTGAGTCCGTTTTCAGCAAGCAGCTTTCCCATCAGCTTCACGTCATCCGCACCTGAAAGAAGCACGAATGTTTTTTCGTTGTATCTGACCGAATTGAGAAGCTCTGCCGCTGCTTTTTTATCGCCCGAGCATCCGTGGATGCTAACCAGTGCAGCATCCTGATAACTCACGCCCGCCTTTGCTGCAAGGTAGGCAAATGAAGATATTCCGGGGTGTATCCTTACATCGCATTTTATTCCGGAATCATATGCCCATTTCCTTAAGGCAGGAGCGAGCTTTTCAGATCCGCTGTAGAATCCGGTATCTCCGGATAACAGGACAGCGGCTTTTTCAGGTATCTCTTTTTCCAGGACCGGTATGATATCTTCAGCCCTGTAATATGTGTATGCTTTGCGGCCCTCATAGTCTCTCAGCATGCGTGAAGCCCCGAACAGTATGTCAGCACTGCTGATAGCATCAGACG
>JAFWMD010000057.1 GCA_017510725.1 Mogibacterium sp.
AGTCGTCGCTTTGGTCCATGCGTAACAAGGCAATAGTAGATGCCATAACGACCCACTACGAAGCAAAAGAAACTCTCAGATCTCTCAGGCAGGATATTGAAGGTCATCTCAAAGAGGCCAGCGAGACCTTCTGGGAGAAACTGGATCGTTACCTTTAAATATAATTTAGAATAAAAAACATCGGTCCGGAATGAAGTGAACCCCTTTTGTTAGACAGAATCTGACGAAAGGGGTTTTGTTATGTCAAGAAAAAGGAAGTATTCAGATGAGTTTAGACTTAGCGTAGTCAAAGAGTACCTATCAGGAACGAATGGTGGATTTGAAACGTTGTCAAGGAAATACGAGATGCCAAAAGCACAATTGAGGCGCTGGGTTCATTTGTATGAACAACATGGTGCGGAAGGCTTATTCAAAGTATCAGCAACATATAGTGGTGAATTCAAAATACATGTCGTAGAATATATGCACGAAAAGCAAATGTCTATCGTAGAGACTGCTAATCACTTCTGTATACCAAGTCATTCTACAGTAATAAAATGGGAGCGCATATATTATGAAGAAGGCCCAGAAGCCCTTCTTGAAGAACGACGAGGACGAAAAAACATGGGAAAGAAGAAATCCTCCAAACCAAAGAAAAATGTCAATGAGAACGAAGACCTTCTGGCGGAAGTCCAGCGTCTTCGCATGGAGAATGAATACTTAAAAAAATTGAACGCCTTAGTTCTCGAGCGGGAAAAATCAGAACAGAAGAAAAAGTAACGGTCATTTCCGAGCTAAGGCAGAAGTATCCGCTCAATGATCTTCTAAAGGTTGCAGGTGTTCCAAGAAGCACCTATTACTACTATCTGAAACGGATGCTGCGGCCGGACAAGTATCGCGTCGAAAAAGAAGAGATAACCGCTATCTACCATGAAAACCAAGGAAGATACGGTTATCGCAGGATAACTTTGGAGATGAGGAACCGCGGCTATGTCATCAACCATAAGACCGTGAGTCGGCTTATGAAAGATCTGGGACTGAAGTGCCAGGTCCGCATCAAGAGGTACCGCTCATACAAGGGCGAGATAGGAAAAGTCGCTCCTAACCTGATCGACAGAAACTTCCACGCTGATGCGCCAAACCAGAAATGGACGACAGACATAACAGAATTCTCTCTGTTTGGAAAGAAACTGTATCTGTCTCCGATCCTGGATATGTATAACGGCGAGATCATAAGTTACAACATAAGCGAGCGGCCTCATCTTGGGCAAGTCATGGACATGCTCGACAAGGCTTTCAAGAAGATCCCGGATAACACTGACCTGATCTTCCATTCGGATCAGGGTTGGCAATACCAGCACAAAAGATACCAACATCGTTTAAAAGAGAAAGGCATACGTCAAAGCATGTCGAGGAAAGGCAATTGCTTGGACAATGCTGTTATGGAGAACTTCTTCGGCTTGCTGAAATCCGAACTGCTATATCTCAGAGAGTTTGAGAGTTTTGAAGAGTTCAAAGAAGAACTTGAGAAATATATCTATTACTACAATCATCAGAGGATCAAGGGCAAGCTAAAAGGACTGAGCCCTGTTCAATACAGAATTCAGTCCTTGTTAGTAGCCTAGTGTCCTGCCAAAATGTGTCTAACATTTTGGGTTCAGTTCACACGGGAGCGCCGTTTTTCATTTCACTTCTGTTCTGCCGGCAGCATACAGTTGCGGGTGTAAATGTACCCGATGATTATAAAGGTGGCATTGACCGCCCAGCTTACCGGGAAGATTATCATTATGGAGAGCCAGGTATGGTAGATCTGAAAGCCCGTAAACACCCAGATGATACGAACGCCGCAGACACATATGAGCGTTGTAAGCGCCGGCACCAGCGACTTTCCGAGGCCTCTCATGGCTCCGGACAGATTGTCCATCAGTACGTTGAGCGTTTCAGCATAAAGGAGGAGTTTTACCCTCAGCATTCCCGCTTCTATTACCTCCGGTTCGTTCGTGAACAGTCCCAACAGAGGTCTCGCGAAAATGAGCAGCAGGGCTGAGAGCACCATGGTAAAGGTCCAGCTGACGAGCAGGGTCTTGCGCACCACCTCGCGGCATCTCGCGTACTTTCCTGCACCGTAGTTCTGCCCCACAAAAGTCACCAGTGTCTGTGTGAACGCGTTGACCACAAAGAATCCGAATATCTCTATATTGAAAGCCGCGGAAGATGCCGCCATATAGGCAGCGCCGAGGCTGTTTATCGCAGACTGTATGCATATATTGGATATTGAAAAGACTGCGCTCTGAAGGCCGGCAGGCATTCCGATTTTCAGGATGGCCGTCAGGTCATCCTTGTCGATGCGGATCTTTGATACATTCACGTGTATGACGCTGTCTTCATTTCTCAGGAAGTGCAGCAGAAGCATCGAGCTGATGGCGTTAGCCAGAACGGTCGCGATCGCTACCCCGTCCACATCCATTCCCAGCACCAGAACGAAGAAAAGGTTTGCCGCCACGTTGAAGATGCCTCCTATCGTGAGACAGATAAGAGGCGTCCTTGTATTGCCGTTGCTCCTGAAGATGGCAGCCTCGAAGTTGTATAGCATTATGAATGGAACTCCGCTGAAATATAGCCTCAGGTATGTTACCGAGTAGTCTTTTACCTCAGCTGGAACGCCTAGCAGATCGATGATCGGAACAGCTATTATATTGCCTAGCACGCCAACGAAAACTCCCGCCGCCAGAGCAAACGCCATTGAAGTCCTGACTGCGCTCTTTGCTTTATCCGGTTCCCTCGCTCCTATGTTGTGAGCTATCAGCACATTTGTGCCGACAGAGATACCAACGAAGAAATTGCCCAGCAGAGATACGACCGGTGTATTGCTGCCGACCGCTGCCATGGCTTCCATGCTCGCGAACTTACCGACCACAGCGATATCCGTCGCGTTGAAGAGCTGCTGCAGCATGCTCGTCAGCATGAGCGGGATCGCAAAAAGAAGGACCTTGTCGACTATGGTGCCGCTCGTCAGGTCCGGATCAGAAGGTATTCTCTTTTTCAAAAGGCTGTTACTCATTACACTGTAATTCTATACCTCTAACCTGTGTAATGCCACAAAAAAAGCGCCCCTTTCAGGGCGCCGTTAATTATGTATCCCGGATCGCGAGGTCTACCACATGTTCTCGTCAGGGATGTGCTCGATCGTCGGATCAAGAGGCTCTTCGCGGAGCACCGTACGCATGTACTGGCTGAACTCGTCGCGTATCGCCTGCCTTGTATAGACTCTCGGATCGCAGAGGTCGTGGCATACCCATACGACGTGGATGCCTCTCTCTCGGCCCTGCTCCTCGAACTGTCCGTGCAGTCCGGTAAGCGCCTTGCAGCTCATGTGCTCCCACATCATTACCATGTCGGCGTTCATGATCTCGCAGAACTCCCAGAGCTCGTCGACGAGTACCTTGTATCCTCCGTGTGTACGGTTACGCATGATCATGTTCTCATTGAGCCATGCCATGTCGTACCATGCCTTCTCTCTGTTCTCAGGAGTATCCACTTCGGCGATCATGTCGGTGTTGACCATCGACAGCATGTCTGTCAGAGGTACAACGCCCCAGCAATGCATCATCCAGTAAAGCATGTGGATGTTGTACTGCGGCTGCACGCCCCAGACGATACATCTGTGTCTGTACTCAGGGCAGATCATGGTCTTTCTCTTGTAGCCCTGTTCGACCAGCTTGCTGATCTTCTTATCCTTTGGCGGGAAGAGCGGGGATCTTCCGCAGTTGCCCATGTAGTTGGTATCGTTGTAGAGCGAGAATACCGAGCCTACGAACTGCGGATAGTCTGTCGAGTTGTTGTCGAGCCAGAAAGCTCTGTGCTTTGTGGCATCGTTGACTCTGGCTGCGCTCTCGAAGTAGCGCTTCCAATCCCACTTCTCGTGAGCGTGCTCCTCGATGAACTTCACGGCTTCCTTCATGTCGTTGGCAGCGTATTCCTGAACATCAGGCTCCTTGTGACGGAGCGGCGCGGTCAGCTGGAATGTAGGGATGCCGTACTCTCTCTCGAGTCTGTGTGCGATAACGCCGTTGCCCATCAGCGATCCGTCGCAGGTCGTGTTGACCTGTACGGCGCAGCATCCGAGTACCGCGAAGTCGTCATCGATCGAAATGCCGGCCTCGGCCTCAGGCATAGGGCAGACATCGCCCGGAAGTCCGAACTCCTGAGCTACGTCAAGGTAGTGAGTTGTCGAATTCTGTGTCAGGAGGTTGGCGACAAACATGGTCGGAACCTCTCTGAGGATTGCTGTCGTATCCTTGAATCCCATCATGAACGCTGTCATCGCGTTCTCATCTGTCAGCACGCATGTCTTCGAGAAAGCTTCGTTGTTGCCCGTGCGGCGGTCGCCCTTGAAGATGTTGTCCATCGTCTTGGCTACGTCGTAGATCACGAAGTTCATGGCAGTGTGCGTGATGCGCAGAGGCTCGTCTCTGAGACCGAGCGTGAACTTATCCATCATGTAAGGAACAGCCAGATAATTGGCCATCCATCTGTAACGGAACATCGCCTTGATGTTGCGCGGCTTCGCGATGAATCTTGCGAGGATCGACATGATGTACAGCCATCTCGAATAATCGTA
>JAFWMD010000058.1 GCA_017510725.1 Mogibacterium sp.
CCGCTTGTGCGGAACACCACTTTTTTATCATGTCAGCATATCAGTCATGGATCTCTACTGTGTACTTACCCTTTCCCGGTTTGAAGCAGCCTATGACATCCGTTTCACAGCCCCTCTCGCCAAGCTGTTCTGTAAGTCTTGGGATCTCGCTTTCCTTTACAGCTATCAGAAGGCCTCCTGATGACTGAGGGTCATACAGGCAGTCTATGCGTGCTCTCAGGGAAGCATCACGATTCGGATCTTTCGACAGGTACTCCATTACCTCAGGTCCTACATAATTCATGTTGCGGTAAGCTCCTGCAGGGATGATGCCCATGGCAGCCATCTCGAGAGCTCTCGGGAAAATCGGGACCTTATGGCTATAAAGTTCAAGAGTCACACCGCCTGCCCTTGCCATCTCAGCAGCATGGCCCATGAGGCCGAACCCGGTGATGTCGGTGCACCCGTCAACCTTGACTCCCTGCATTGCTTCCCAGGCATATTTATTAAGGAACGCCATCGAAGCCTCTATTTCATCATTCTCTTCCTTAGTGAGAAGATCTACCTTTGCTGCAGTGGTCAGTACACCCGTCCCTATCTTCTTTGTGATTACCAGAAGGTCTCCGGCACACGCGCTGTTGCTGAGTATATTATCAGGATGAGCAAATCCTGTTACGGAAAGACCATACTTCGGCTCCTTATCGTCGATACTGTGCCCTCCGACAATCGTAGCCCCTGCTTCACACACCTTGTCGTTTCCGCCTTCGAGTATGCCTTTGACCGCATCCAGCGGAAGCTTTCCGTTTGGAAATGTCAGCAGGTTCATTGCCAGCTTAGGCTGCCCTCCCATCGCGTATACATCGCTCAGGGCATTCGAAGCGGCTATCTGTCCGAACATATAAGGATCATCCACAATAGGTGGAAAGAAATCCACGGTATTTATAACAGCTATATCATCGGTCAGCTTGTAGACGCAGGCGTCATCGCTGCTCTCGAAGCCGACGAGAATGCGCGGGTCGCTTATCTTCGGCAGGCCCGCCAAAAGACTTGATAGGACTCCCGGCCCTATTTTGGCGCCTCAACCGCCTGCAGTTGTCATCTGTGTCAGAAGCACCTTGCCTTTAGAGTCAACAAAATCAGGAACCTTCGGTTTAGGAGGCTCTATGTGACAAGCGAGTTTCTCTTTCGCTTCCTGTAGAATTTTATCGTCTATCTCTTTACCCATATATATGTATAGTATCATCTTTTATCTTTTTTTAATACAAGATACTGTGTTTTTTTCTATTGTCATCATAATTGTGTGTTTGTATAATCTTCGTAATGAATTTTTTGATATTCCAACGAAAGAGAGAAATTATGGCTAAGCAAAGACAGATCATCCAGATCCAGGAGAAAGTGCCTCTGAGCAAAGGCATTCCGCTCTCCATCCAGCACACATTCGCTATGTTCAGTGCTTCGGTACTCGTTCCTTACATTCTCGGGATAAGTCCTTCCATCGCCCTCCTCATGAACGGCATCGGAACACTTATCTTTATTTTTGTCACCAAGGGCGGAGCACCTGCCTATCTAGGCTCATCATTCGCGTTTATTTCGCCGGCCCTGATAGTCATTTCACAGCCTGATCTGGGTTACAGATACGCACTGGGCGGATTTGTTGTTACGGGCCTTCTGATGTGTCTTGTTGCAGGGATCATCAAGTTTGTCGGAACAAGATGGATCGATGCCATTCTGCCTCCTGCAGCCATGGGCCCTATCGTAGCGCTCATCGGTCTTGAGCTCGCCGGCAGCGCAGCTCAGACAGCCGGAATCCTTAACAGTGACGGTTCGATGGTCGAAAATCTTGATCCGAAAGTATTGATCGTATTTCTGGTAACACTGCTTCTGGCAATATTCGGCGGAGTTCTCTACAGAGGATTCGCTAGTGCCATCGCCATACTGATCGCGATCGTATCGGGCTATGTACTTGCCCTGCTGTTCGGACTTGTGGACTTCAGCTCAGTCGGAAGCGCAAGCATATTTGAGCTTCCTGCATTCCAGACTCCGAAGTGGAGCGCACAGGCCATCGCAGTTATAATACCTGCTACGCTTGTAGTAGTATCCGAGCACATCGGACATCAGGTAGTAACTTCTGAGGTTGTAGGAAAGAATCTCCTGAAAGATCCGGGACTCCACAGATCTATGTTTGCAGACGGATTCTCAACAGCACTCTCAGGTTTCTGCGGATCCTGCCCTACCACCACATACGGCGAAAATATCGGTGTAATGGCAATAACAAAGGTATACAGCGTATGGGTCATCGGAGGAGCTGCAGCATTCTCAATACTGCTCTCGTTCATAGGGAAGGCTTCTGCACTCATTCAGACAATTCCGGGCCCTGTAATGGGCGGCGTCAGCTTCTTGCTTTACGGTATGATCGGAGCTTCCGGTATCAGACTCATGGTCGACTCTAAGATCGATTACTCCAAGGCACGCAATCTTGCGATGACTTCCGTAGTATTCGTAGTCGGACTCTCCGGAATCGCCATCAACCTCGGACAGGTACAGCTCAAGGGAATGAGCCTGGCTGCCTTAGTCGGCATGCTGCTGGGACTCATTATGTACCTGCTCGACAAGTTCAGGCTTACAAATGAGTATGATGAAGTTGATGAAGATCAGGAAAAGCTGAAAACATTTGCTTCAAGCAGATAAGATAAAGTAATTACAATAAGTGAGCCGTCTTCACAAACGGCTCACTTTTTATTTGGAATCTGTGATACAATTTTCAGGTAAATTAGTAATGATTAACTAAACCATGGAGGAAATAATGGCTACTGAAAGAATATTGGTTATGAATCTGGGTTCAACCTCGAGCAAGATCGCAGTCTATGACGACGACAAAGAAGTTTTCAATGATACCATTCGCCACTCAACAGAAGAACTCGCTCCATTCGCAGATGTAACAGAGCAGTACGAGTTCAGATATGACAAAATCAGGGAATCCCTTGCGGCAAACGGCGTGAGCATGGATTCTCTGACAGCTGCCGTATCGAGAGGCGGAAACATAGTGCCATGTCCGCACGGTGCCATAGGCATTGACCAGGCAATGATCGATTTCCTGACAAGACCTGAAGATCTTGCAAAGCACCCTTCACTCATAGGCAGCATGATCGCATTTGATCTCAACAAAGAACTTGGGATACCTGTATGCATCTACGATGCCATCGGAACAGATGAAAAAATGCCTGTAGCAAGAGTAAGCGGAGTGCCTGAGCTTCCTCACTTTACTGTAGGTCATACCCTGAACACCAGAGCAATGGCCATCAAGTGTGCAGAGGAAAAACTTGGAAAGAAATTCGACGAGTGCACATTCATCGTTGCCCATCTCGGCGGAGGCAGCTCTATCAGGCTGTATAAAGACGGCGTCAATATCGACAGCGTAAATGATGATGAAGGCAATTTCACACCTGAAAGAGGCGGTGGAGTAAGCGCAAAGCGTCTTGTAGATCTCTGCTACAGCGGAAAGTATTCGTATAAAGAAGCAATGAAGCTCTTCCACGGCAAAGGCGGACTGATCGCTCATCTCGGTACGGCAGACGCACGCGATGTAGAAAAGATGATCTCCGAAGGTGACAAGTATGCCGCTATCGTATATGAAGCAATGTGTCTTACTGTGGCAAAGGATATTGCAAAGCTCGCTGCTACAGTATGCGGCAAAGTAGACCGTATAATCCTGACAGGTGGTATTTCTTATTCGAAGTATGTTTCGGAATATATCAGGGAACATGTCGAATTTATCTGCCCTGTTGAAGTCATGCCTGGGGAGTTCGAAATGGAAGCGCTGGCAGCAGGCTGCCTGAGAGTCCTCAGAGGCGAAGAAAAGCTGCAGGACTTCGGTGAAATAGCTGCTTCAGCCGAAGACCGCATCAGCATTGTTCCGGGAGTAAAACCGGGTACCGTTCCTGCACGTTAACCTGTACCGATATAGTAAAAACGAACATCAGGTAAAAAACACGCTTCTGTACAGATAATCTGGCAGAAGCGTGTTTTGTTTTTATAATATACTTGCAATATGTAAAGCGTATTTTACATTATTTAATCAGCCCGAATTTTTTCCCGAGATTCATCCACGATTCTTCTGATCTGTGAATCGTCGAATTCTTTCCGCAGAAGGAAGCTCTGACCCATCCAGGTCCATTAAACGCCCGTCCCGGAGTTATGAGTATTCTCTCTTCCTTGGCTGCCTGTACGAATTCAAGCTCATCCGGTACAGGTGACTTGATCCACATGTAGAAAGCCCCCTGAGGATAAAGTGCTTGCAGTCCGGCTTTTGTAACGATCTCATAGAGGTCTTTGGCATTCTTCTTGTAGTAGTCCAGATCAGATCTGCACTTCAGACATCTTTCCACGATGAGTTCCTGTATAGTAGGAGCGTTTGTCCCTCCCAGAACCCTGCCTGCCACGACCAGAGCAGCAGCCAGTTCGTCATGTCCCTCAGCACATTTAGGTACGGCTACGTAGCCGATACGGTCGCCCGGCATAGACAGTGATTTTGACCAGGAATATGCAATCAGTGAATCTGCGTAATAGTCACCCGGGAAAGGCACATCCTGATCGGTATAAACAAGTTCCCTGTATGGTTCATCGCAAATAAGATAGATTGTATGTCCAAATTTCTCCTCAGCTTCCCTGAGGACATCCGCTACCTTGTCCAGAGCTTCCCTGGAGTAGATCTTTCCTGTAGGATTGTTAGGGTTGTTGAGCATAACGCCTTTAACTTCAGGAACGAGAAGTTCCCTGAGCGCTTCTGCATCAGGGTCAAACCCAAGTTCTTCATTTGCAGGTACTACTATGGTATCTGCTCCCCAGTTACGCGCCCAGTTGCCGTATTCAACAAAGTATGGAGCAAATACGACGAGTTTGTCACCAGGGTCAAATATGCACTTGTTGATCATGTTTATGGAGTATGCTGCTCCGCAGGACATTATTATATGATCAACATCGAAGAAATCTCCACCCGCTCTTTCATTAAGATCGTCAGCTATGGCCTTTCTGGTAGACTCGTATCCCGCATTTGAAGGATAACCATGCACGAAAAGCGGATCAAGCTCGTGGTTGATCTCATCTATCGCATCGAAAACCTCCTGCGGAGGCTTAAGCCCCGGGTTGCCTATGCTGAAATCATATACGTTCTCTGCACCATATATTTTAGCCATTTTTTTGCCTTCTTCAAACATGGCCCTTATCTGGGAACTGCCGGCGAGGAAAGGCTCCATTGCTTTTGAAATCATTGAAAAAACCTCCTGAGCTAACTCATATTTTAAGTTTTTTATTCGTCCTGCCAAATACCCTATTCTCGTTCTAATTGTATCATATATGACCTTGCAAAAAGCCCATTTTTGTTCGATAATTAGGGTAACAACCAGCGCTCATTTTTTATAAATGAGAGCGTCTGTTACCCTATTGTTTCATTTAATTGGAGGAATACTTATGTCAAAATATGATTGGAGCAAATTCGGTCTGCATGTTCCTGAGATCATGCTTCCTAAGGAAGGTACGGACTATTTCAAATGGGCTGTCGTTGCATGCGACCAGTTCACTTCCGAGCCTGAGTACTGGGACAAGGTCGAGGAGATCGTAGGTGACGCACCTTCGACTCTCAGACTGATGCTTCCTGAGCTTTACCTCGACAAGCCGGGTGAAGCCGAAAGGATCAAAGACATTCGCGCAACCATGGATAAATATCTCGAAGACGGCACTCTCAGAAAGATGGCGCCGGGTTGCATGCTTATCAAGAGAACAGCTGAAGGACGTTCACGTCTTGGTCTCGTGATTGCTACAGACCTCGAGGCATATGACTTCAACAAGGGCTCGACTTCACTCACAAGAGCCACAGAGGGTACAGTAGTAGAGCGTATACCGCCTCGCCTGAGAATCAGAGGAGACGCTCCTATAGAAATGCCTCATATCCTTATCCTTATCGATGACCCTGACAAATCGGTTATCGAGCCTCTCGCTGATGCTCCGAAAGAAGTTATCTACGACACTGATCTCATGATGGACGGCGGTCATATCACAGGCTGCTTCATCGCTGAGAAGGATCTCGAAGGTGCAAAAGAAGCTCTTTCGGCACTTTACGACAAGGCAGAAGAAAAGTATGGTGCAGGCCATGTTATCTTCCAGGCTATGGGAGACGGCAACCACTCCCTCGCAACAGCAAAGACTGCATGGGAAAACATTAAGAAGACACTCTCTCCTGAGGAGATCGAAGGACATCCTGCAAGATACGCTCTCTGCGAAATCGAAAACATCCACGATGATGGTATTGTATTTGAGCCTATCCACAGAGTAATCTTCGCAAATCAGGGCCAGACGGGCATGGATCTCGTAAACAAGCTCGTTGACCACCTCGGCAAGCTCAACGGAAAGGCATACCTTGCTGATGCTGATGCTGCAGCACCTGAGGGCGCATTTGAGATTCCTTACATCACAGGCGCACAGAGAGGAAAAATCATCATCGAGGAGCCTGAAAACAAGCTTGAGGTAGGCGCACTGCAGGCAGCTCTTGATATCATGGTAAAGGAAGAAAAAGTCTGTGATATCGACTATATTCACGGCACAGCGGCAGTTGAGAAGCTGTCTGTAAGAGATGGCAACGCAGGATTCATGCTTCCGCCTATGGATAAGTTCATGCTCTTCCCGGCTGTTGCAGCAGACGGTGCACTTCCGAGAAAGACATTCTCTATGGGTGAAGCAAACGAAAAGAGATACTATATCGAATCCCGTTACATCGCTAAATAGAGTCCGTTCTGTTACCTTTAAGAGAACATAAAAATGACGGCGGCCATCAGGTCGCCGTTTTGCTTTCAATGGTTTTACATGTACATTATTCTTCTACTCCACAACGAACTGTCTGTTCACCAGCTTCAGCTTCTGAACACTGTCCGTTGCTGTTATCTGGAATGTATACAGTCCCTTTTTCAGCTTGCCGAATTTTACCTTCGAGTCGAGTTTCTTTATGCTGAATGATTTAGAGTTAGGTTTCTTAGTTGCTGAAATGATCTTTTTACCGTTTTCATCAAGAAT
Organism: Mogibacterium sp.; assembly: GCA_017510725.1. Lineage (GTDB taxonomy): Bacteria > Bacillota > Clostridia > Peptostreptococcales > Anaerovoracaceae > Crickella. The sequence continues at coordinate 7,042 of JAFWMD010000058.1, forward strand.
CCTTACTGTTACCTTTTTTATTTTCTTATTGGACTTTACAGTCCCCTTTATGGAAAACCTCTTGCCCTGTTTCAAAGTTTTAGGGGCTCTTAGGGACTTTATCCTGAGGGTGCTCGTCTTCTTTGCCGCGTCATTTGATTCGGCGCTTTCCTGAGTCGTCGCAGAAGAGCTTATTTCACTTATATACCAGTATTTTGTGACTTTACAGGGATCCAGCATCGTTGTGTCTTTCCACTTCTGTATGCCCTTATTATAAAGTCCTGTATTGCGTGATGAATCTGCAGCATAAGGAACTCCTTCCACCACATTCACTACCAGGACTCCATGTGTTCCGGAACTTGCAGCATTAGTCCCGTGGACTACTATACCTTCCGGATGCGCCTTAAGCAGTGTCTCAAACTCCCTGATCCTGGCCGCGTCACCTTTCCCGGTAAACTTACCGCTGTCTACCATGTAAACAAGTCCCTCGGCATCCACAACAAAGCTGTTCCGAAGGAGTCCTGACAGCGTAGCAGGCTTGCGGATGTAAGAATTTGAGATCCTTGCCCAGTCCCCTTTGCCCCTCATGATGACCGCTCTTCTTATCATCATTTTAGTTGCTGTCAGTATGCAGTCTCCGCTCTTATAGTCCGAAGCCGGAGTATAGTAAACAACCTTGTCCTCCAGTGATGCAGTCGATGCGTATGCATGGACAGGCATGATAGTAATGATGAGTGTAAGTGTTATAAGTAATACTGATATTCTTTTAATCATGGTCAGATTCCTCCGCATTATAAAGGATAATTGCGCTTCACAGGCATGTAAACTGACCTAAACACATGTTATGCGGTACCTTAACGTATTGAAATAAGGAGTATCAACAATATTCGCCTTCTGCGCTCCATCGTCCGGAGAAATGTCACTTATATACCAGTAATCCGTTACCAGAACCGGGTCCAGCATGGTGGTATCCTTCCATTTCTGTATGCCTTCGCTGAACATGCCCATATTGTAGGATGAATCCATGGCGTAGACTACACCGTTTTCCACCTTTACCACAAGAACGCCATGCGTGCCGGTACTGGCAGAATCTATCCCCCAGACCACTATTCCTTCAGGATGATCCTTTAGCAGTCTTTCGAATTCCCCTATTCTTGCATAACTGTCCTGTCCTGTAAACGAACCGCACGAGACATTATACGATGCCACTCCTGATTCATAGCAGAAGCTGTACAGGAGATCCCCCTCAGTCGTTGCCGCAGGGCGCAGAGCTGCGTTGGTTATTTCTGCCCAGCCGTCATTGTTATGCATGATCGCGGCCCTTCTGATCATCATCCTGGTTGCCGTAAGAACGCAGTCACCATCCAGGTAATCGGATTCTTCGGTGTAGTAAACTGCTTTGCTATCAAGCAGATTTCCGGCGTAGGCTGCCGGTGCCGCGGCAAGCATCAGCACGGCAAGTGTCAGTAAAACAGTAAAGATTCCCTTTTTCATGGTTATAACCTCCTTTTTCAGAAGCAAACAATCCCCCACTGTGCCACAGATTAATCCCGCCGTCTCTTTTCGTAAATAAATCTAAATGCTTGTTATGGCCATTCTTAACATATTGAAATAAAACAATACCCCTGCTCAAATGCAGGGGTATTCTGCTGACAATAAAAAAAGATGCAGGCCCTTGAGCCTGCATCCCGGTTATTCAGCTTTTATTGATCAGTCAGCAAGTGCATCTCTTTCTCTTGCCTTATCAAATACTGCTCTTTCCTTATCGAGGGTCGGTGTTACTTTTGCAACGATGAACGCTACGAGACCGCCTGCGATGAATCCAGGCAGAAGCTCATATACGCCTGTCGAAGCAGAGAGACCGCCGAAGAGCCAGCCGAGGTCAACAACGAATCCTGCGATGATACCTGCGATAGCTCCCTTATAGTTGAACTCTCTCCAGAAGAGTGACAGGATGATTACAGGTCCGAACGAAGCACCGAATGCGCCCCATGCGTTCTCTACCAGGTTCATGATAGCCTGAGCTCCGGCGCCCTTGCTGGATGCGATCAGGTAAGCGATAATAGCGATAATTACTACTACGATACGTCCTACCATTACGGCTTCTTTTTCACTGACGTTCTTCTTGAACTGTGCGTACAGGTCAGCAGTGAACGAGCTGGATGCTACGAGCAACTGGGAGTCTGCAGTCGATACCGAAGCAGCGATGATAGCTGCGAGCAGCAGTCCGGAGAGTGCTGGCGGGAAGAACTTCCTTGCCATTGTGATGAATACGATCTTCTGCATTCCGATCGGGAGAAGTTCATCAGCAACGAGCATTCTGCCCATGTAAGCGATGAGGCATGCGCTTCCGAGTGAGATGATTACCCAGATGATAGCGATCGTTGAGGACTTCTTGATTTCAGAAGGCTTCTCGATCGACATGAATCTTACGATGATGTGCGGCATGCCGAAGTATCCGAGACCCCATGCCATACCGGTTGCGACATCCTGCCAGCTTGCGCTGAAGATTCCGCTTCCGAAATCGCATGTGACTACAGCGCCGCTTGCGTCTGTGTATTCATATACCTGGCTGAGCAGCGAAGTATCGAGCTGCTGGTGTGTAATCCATACTGTGATAGGAACTGCCATCAGCGCAATCATCATCAGCATTCCCTGGAAGAAGTCTGTCCAGCATACAGCGGTGAATCCTCCGAAGATCGTGTAAAATACGATCAGCAGTGCGAAGATCACCATCGCGAGTGTTGTCGAGATTCCCGGGAACAGTGTTCCGAATACTGTTGTGCCTGCTACGAAAGCAGATGCTACGTAGATAGTGTAAGCAAACAGGAATATCAGAGCGCAGATGATCTGCAGTGTCTTTGTATCTGCGTCAAATCTGTTTGCAAGGAACTGCGGGATGGTGATGGAATCGTTTGCCTCTTCCGAGAATACTCTCAGTCTTCTTGCGCAAAGGATCCAGTTGAGTGCGGTACCAAGAGCAAGTCCGATACCGATCCAGATCTGGCCGAATCCGAAGGCCAGGATCGAGCCCGGAAGTCCCATCAGCAGCCATGCCGACATGTCGGATGCCTGGGCTGATAGTGCTGTTACCCAAGGTCCCATTGCACGTCCGCCAAGGAAGTAGTCTTCCTGGCTTCTTTGTTTATCCTTGATGTAGAAGTAGATTACTACTCCCATAAGGGCTACAAAGTACAGAATAAAAGTTAACATTTCAGAACTCATATAATACTCCTTTTCTATTGTCACCTCTTAGCTGTTTTCGACTTTTATTTTTTACGGCATGCTCAAGATCCGATTTATCTTTATTGATTCGAACCGTCGCAATAAGAATGGGTTTGGTGACAATAAACAATTATGTACTTATTATTACCCGAATACATCTTTAAGTCAATCTAAAATTGACATTTAGTTATCGTTTAAGCTGGACAATTGTCAACTTTACGTTACATCAAAATATATAAGATTCATTGGAATTTCAATATTTTCAGCATTTTGGTATATATGAAAAATGACAAAAATTTTGTTATTTTATTAACATGCCTCTTCTTTCCTTTCTCCTTGTTTATTTGTTATTCCCAATTTGAATTAATAAATAAACACTAATTGCTTTATTAATACACGATCGGATGATCTGCAGTACTTTGGTTACCAGTGACAAACGTTCATGAAGAAACCAACAGCTATGCGTATCATTCACCGGCAGTATGAAAAGTCTGAATAACAGGTATCTGAGGAAAGTGTGCCGGAGACATATGTTACAGGCTTATCGCAAAACAGAAAAAGGCAAGTTGTGCACTTTGAACAATTGGCATATAATTATGATGCAAAGCGGTATTTTTTTAACAATACAGTTTCCAAAGGAGGATACACATGGGAAAACTAGATGGTAAAGTTGCAATTATTACAGGATCAACATCCGGTATGGGTCGTGACACTGCCTATCTTTTCGCTAAAGAAGGTGCGAAAGTCGTTGTTACAGGCCGTAATGAAGAGCGTGCCAAAGCTGCTGTAGAAAAGATAAAGGCTGATGGCGGAGAAGCTATCTATGTTATCGCAGACACCAGTGATCTTAACTCACCACAGAAGATCTTCGATGCCACTATGGAAGCTTACGGTACAGTTGACATTCTGTTCAACAATGCCGGAATGATCAGCATGAAGCCGATAATGGAGCTCAGTGTTGAAGAATTTGTACAGGTAATGAATGTAAATCTGACATCTGCTTTCATTCTGACAAAGCTCTGCGCTCCTATAATGAAGGAAAAAGGTGAAGGTCATATCATAAACACATCTTCCGTAGCAGGCTGCTCCGCTCACTGGGGTCCTATAGCTTACTGTACAAGCAAGCATGCCATGAACGGTCTTACCAAGGCCATGGCTCTTGAGCTCGGACCTGAAATCCACGTCAATGGTATCCAGCCTGGTGCCATCATGACTGCCATGTTTGATGCTGCAGGCGGTCCTGTTCTTGATTTTATGACAAGCCGCTCCCCTCTTGGCCGCGTAGGTCAGGGCAGCGAGATTGCAACAGTTGCACTGTTCCTCGCTACAAGCGATTCCTCATTTGTCGACGGACAGCTGCTCCGTGTTGACGGCGGTGTTGATTGCTAGTCATAAAAACAGCTCTCACAGATTAAATTAAAAACACATCCCTTTGCGGGGATGTGTTTTGTTTTAGGTATTATCTGCTTCGGTGATATCCTGGAAGCGTTTGCCCCAGACATTCGTGAGGGACATAACAGTCGCAAATGCATCAGGATCCACCTCTGCAAGGTATTTTTTGATTTTTATGCTCTCTGCCGGAGTGCAGATGGTAGTGAGCGTCCTTCTCTCCTCTCTCGTATACTCTCCTCTTGAAGAGTGCGTTGTAACCGCACGGTTCACATCTTTCAGTATGAATTCGGTGATCTGTTCGCGCTTTTCCTTTGAGCTTGTGATTATATCAAACTGAACGAATTTTCCCCCGTATCCAACGGTTATGGCAGATATGACCTTCGCTGCCACAACGGCAGTCACTATTGCGTACACTGCAATATTCGTATCGAACACGAAAGCAGATACCGTGATTATGGCTACGTCGAGGGCCATCTGTATGTCTCCCGTTCTCATATGGTTGAGAAACTTGAATTTGATTACTCTGGCCAGAGTATCAGTTCCGCCCGAAGAGTAGCCTCCTATATAACCGACACCCGTCGCGATCCCGTAGAAAATACCTATTAACAGTGCTGCCAGGAATGGATCAGGCGATCTGAGAAATTCATAATCGATATGTTCGAAAATGAAAAGCATGATCGGATAGGCGAACCCGAGCGCTATGATCCTTTTTACTTCCGCCTTTCCCATCGCGAAATAAGCTATGATAAGCACTACCATGGACAGCGTATAGTAAACAAGCGAGTAGCTTACCGGCATGAAATGGGTAATCAGCCTTGCAACGCCAGGCATCCCCCCGGAAGTCATGCCGTTCGGTATCATGACGAATATCTGCACTGATGAACCGAAAAACGCCGATGTCAGAACGATCAGCGTTTCTCTTATAAATCTGCCTGTTTTTGTTTTTGGAGATCTGAACATTATTGCGTTATGCCTCCGGGTCCCAGTCCACCTGATCGCGGTAGCTTCCGAATGGTGTTACCGGCAGATAAACCTGCATTTCAAATCCGAGTTCACCATAAGTATCATATACAGGGAACATGGTTATGCATAATGACCATCCATTCTCAAAGGCCAGCTGCAGAGTGTCTCTGGATATCTCACCGTACTTACCGGTAGCAAACCTTACATCCATAAGTTCCGAAGGGAATCCTGTTTTAGGGGTTTTCAGGTTTCTGTTATTCGGCATGCGTCCGAGATAACCGCGGGAATTTACGCAGCCTATGCGTGTCACCTGCAGTTCTTCTATAGGTTTAATGAAGTAATAATCGATCTTGCCATAGAAGTAATCAAACAGTTTCTGCGGCGCTTCAGGATGGAACTTCATAATGCGCGGGAATTCGCGTCCGATTGCTCTGAGCATCGGAGTTATAAGTGAACCGTATACAAACTTTTCATCCTTGACCAGCTCGCCCCAGTTTTCAGAATCACGCGGCGCAATGTTCAGCAATATCTCATTCACATCATCAAAGTATTCATTTGAGCACGGGATGCCGAAGATACGGTCACCGAAATCATCTATGGCGTTGAACGAGTTCATGATCTTATCTTTATTCATATCGAGCTCACGGTCTGCAACAGGCAGAGCCGAAAGGATCCTGGCATCGTTCTTAACGGATATGGCAAAGCGCCAGTCAAGATCAGGGCGCTCAAGCAGGATCTCTCCGAATGAGTCTCTCTCAAGCTTTCTGTCGAGATAATTCAAACGTATGACCAGCGGTTCACCATCTGTTTCGAAAATAAACGGTTCATGTGATGCTATACGCTCCATGGCAGGTGCAGCCTGTCTGTATGCCAGGTTTTTTTCTTCATCAGTTTCTTCCCAAAGATGATAGAAGTAGCTGGATTCTTCGTCATCCTGGATCACATATGGCACACCTTCTCTTTCAAGGATGGTTTTAAATGCTTTAACGCAAGCTTCGACAAGAATTTTGTTTATCATTTTGAACTCCTCCTTCAGGAAATCACATGCTTTTTGATCGGCCTGCAAGGCCGAAAACATCCGTATATATTATAGCTTATGCAACACAAAAATGACATCGTATTTTGACATGAAACTTACGCTTCACACAGTACGGTTTTCATCCGAATAATTACGGCAGCTTGAACACACCTGTAACCAATAGTAAAATAAAATGGATATACTAATTAAAAAGGAAGAGGTAACGTAATGATTTCAACAAAAGGCCGCTATGCGCTCCGAATAATGATAGATCTCGCTCAAAATGGCAGGAATGGAAATGTTGCGCTAAAAGATATCGCAGAAAGACAGCAGATCTCAAAAAAGTATCTGGAGATAATTGTCAGAGACCTGGTCAAAGGCGGCATGCTGGAAGGTACAAGCGGAAAAGGCGGAGGCTACAGGCTTTGCCGCATACCGGAGGAGTATACAGTTTGTGAAATCATAGAGGTAATGGAAGGCACGCTTGCACCAGTTGCATGTCTGGAAGAAAACGCCGGGTCCTGCCCTCTGGCTTCAGGATGTCATACTTTGCCGTTATGGAAAGAGTATTATCATCTCACACATGATTTCTTTTCCTCTAAAAGGCTGAGTGACCTGCTTTAATTATTCCCGCGTTATTGTGTGATTCAGGCATATTGTCAATTGGTGTCCTGAGTTCTGCATCCATACTCAATTAACATTGTATAAAGCAGCTTCGTGCATTATGACAGCATAAAAAGAATACCCCCGGAACTATATCGTACCAGGGGTATTTCGTGGTAGCGCATCAGGGAATCGAACCCTGGATTCCGCCGTGAGAGGGCGACGTCTTGACCTCTTGACCAATGCGCCACATTTTTACATGCGCAAGTAGTATTATAAACAAAAGGGGCTGCCTTGTCTACAAGTTTTTCCAAAAAAGTTATCAAGTTTTATGAACTGCCGTATGGTATTATTTGAATATGGATAAGAAAAAAATACTGATCATTCATACAGGCGGTACGATCGGCATGGTTCGTACTGCGAACGGTTTTGCGCCGAAGGCAGGAGCTCTTATTGAGGAGCTGCAGCAGATCCGTGATCTTAACTCTCCGTCTATGCCGGAGTGGGATCTCATCGAATTCGATCCCCTTCTTGATTCGACAAACGTCAGATATGAGCAGTGGAACTTAATAGCCGATACGATTGCTCTTTATTATGACAAGTATGACGGATTTGTTGTGCTTCACGGGACCGATACTCTCGCGTACAGCGCTTCTGCCCTGTCGTTCATGCTCGAGGGCCTTGATAAGCCTGTAGTGTTTACAGGAGCCCAGATTCCCCTCTGTGAGCTCAGGAGCGACGGACGTGATAATCTCATCACCTCTATCATGATAGCAGCTGATGGCATCATACGTGAGGTGAGCCTCTGCTTCGGAGACGCGATCCTTCGCGGCAACAGAGCAATCAAGTATTCAGCAGATGGCATGGTTGCGTTTACCTCGCCTAACTGCAATAAGCTTGCCGACGCCGGGATCAGCATAGAGTATGATCATGCAGCCATAAGCGATTATGTAAAGAATTCTTTACATTATGATTCATTTAATGTCGTCAGACTGAAAGAATGCCGGATCGCTGTTATCAAGGTTGTTCCCGGCATTCAGTTTGAGATATTTGAACCGATAATGTGTGAGGCTCTTGACGGACTCGTGCTTGAGACTTTCGGCAAAGGCAATATACCGGATTATGATCCTGCCCTTTCGCGTCTGATCAACGAAGCCAGCAGATGCAGAACTATCGTCGTGGTCTGCACGCAGTGCCCTGCAGGCACCGTGAGCCTGGGTACTTATGCAGCAGGTTCGGCGCTTGTCAAAGCAGGTGCAGTGAGCGGAGGCAACATGACCACCGAAGCTGCCATAACCAAACTAACCTATCTTCTGAGCAAAGGATTTACGGAAGACGAGATCCGCAGACTCATGCGGACCAGTCTCAGAGGTGAATTAACGGACTAGAAAAAAGATTCCCGGTTTAAACATCCGGGAATCTTTTAAATTGCTGTCTATGCTTCGCGGAAAGCTATGGTTGCCTTTACCGCTCTGTGCCATCCATCCAGCTTCTCTCTTCTTTCCTTTTCTCCGAGGGAAGGCTTGAATGTCTTCGCTATCTCCTTGCTTGCTACTATATCCGCAAGGCTGTCATAATATCCTACTGCAAGACCTGCAAGATATGCTGCTCCGAGGGAGGTGGATTCAATTGAAGCGTATCTCACAATATCCACATCCGAGATGTCAGCCTGGAACTGCATCAGCAGGTTGTTCATCGCAGCACCACCGTCGACCTTCAGCGAAGTGATTTCCTTGCCCGTATCCGCTTTCATCGCCGAGAGGAGGTCTTCGTTCTGGTAAACCAGAGACTGAAGTGTAGCTCTTACGATGTGCTCACGTGTAGTACCTCTCGTTATGCCGAACATGGCGCCCCTTGCCTCGGGATCCCAATAAGGAGCACCGAGTCCAACAAACGCAGGAACTACGAACACTCCGCCAGCATCAGGGACCTGTTTTGCCATGTCTTCGGACTCGGATGCATCGCGGAAGAATCTCAGCTGGTCTCTAAGCCACTGTACAGCTGCACCGCATACGAACACAGAACCCTCCAGTGCATAGGTGACCTTTCCGTCAAGGCCCCAGGCAATGGTAGTGAGCAGGCCGTTATCCGAATATACCGGCTTGTCTCCCGTATTGAGCAGCAGGAAGTTTCCAGTGCCGTACGTGCTCTTTACATCGCCTTCGTTATAGCACGCCTCTCCGAAGAGAGCCGCCTGCTGGTCTCCTGCTGATCCCGTAATAGGGATAGGACCGCCGAAGATCTCATCTATCGTCTCTCCGAAGTAAGCCGAACATTCGACAGGTTCAGGCAGCATGCACATCGGTATGTTCAGGAGGCTGCAGAGCTCCTCATCCCACTTTAATGTATTAATGTCAAACAGCATCGTCCTGCACGCGTTTGAATAGTCAGATACGTGGACCTTACCGCCTGTCAGCTTCCAGATGAGCCAGCATTCGATAGTGCCGAAGAGGAGTTCTCCTTTCTCTGCTCTTGCTCTGACGCCAGGTACATTCTCAAGAATCCACGCGAGCTTTGTACCGCTGAAATACGGATCAGCCAGCAATCCGGTCTTTTGCTTGATCATTTCTTCATGAGGTTTAAGCTTAGCCGCATAGTCAGCCGTTCTGCGGCACTGCCACACGATGGCGTTGTATACAGGGCGCCCGGTCTTTTTGTCCCAGACCACGGTAGTCTCTCTCTGGTTTGTTATGCCGATGGCGGCTATATTCTTATATGTAAGCCCGGCCTTCAGCAGCGCCTCCTGTGCGGTACCCATCTGGGATGCCCAGATCTCCATGGCATTGTGCTCTACCCAGCCTTCCTGAGGAAATATCTGGGTAAACTCTCTCTGAACAACGGATTTGATATTGCCCGCCTTGTCATAGATGATGGTCCTCGAGCTCGTTGTGCCCTGATCAAGCGCCATTATGTATTTTTCCATGCTGCTATCCTTTCTAAACAAAAAGCGACATTATTGAATTGCTTATATCGACGCCCTGCTCCGTGAGCTTAAGGCCTTCATTATCGATGATCAGAAGTCCTCTGTCTGCATATCCGCGGGCTTCCTCCCTTGCTTCGGCAAAGATGTCCCAGAAACATTCCCTGAAGTCATCTGCAGACGCAGGCTCCATTCTCTCCGCATCATCTGCTTCCATGTATGCAGTGACAGCCTCTTCATAACGAATGCCTTCACGTCTTCTGAGTCCGGTGAAAACTGCTTCACTAATATTATCGAAGGCGGAGTTTCTGTGCTCTTCAGCAACCGGAAGCCGGCCTTCATCAAGAGCGGCAAAATATTCTTCAAGATCAGACGTATTCTTATACCTGACACCATTTATAAATCCGCTCGCGCCGAGACCCAGGCCTATGTATTCGTCCATGTTCCAGTAAAGACCATTGTGATGCGATCTGTACGGACTCGGAGCATCCGGATCATCGCCCTTCCTTGCGAAATTGCTGATCTCGTAATGCTCATAGCCGGCAGCCTCGAGCCTGCGGCATATCCTGTGATATGTCTCACGGTCCTCTTCATCGGGGACTTCTGTCAGTTCACCGGCAGCAGCCATTTCTCCGAATGGCGTACCTTCCTCTATCTGAAGGCTGTAGCACGAAATGTGTTCAGGACTGAATTCAAGTATCTCTTCAAGATCCCTCAGTGCATCATCTCCGGTCTCCCCCGGTATTGAAAACATCAGGTCGAGATTGACATTGTCAAAACCCTTTCTTCGGATTATGTCCATGTCACGGGAAACGTTTTCTGCTGTATGAATACGGCCCAGGTAATGCAGCCTGTCGTTGTCCATCGACTGCACACCCATCGAAAGGCGGTTAATACCCATAAACTTATATGCCTGGAGCTTGGCAAGCATCACGCCGTCCTTGCGCCCCAGTGTAGCCGGATTTGCCTCAAGTGTGAACTCAGCATCCGGATCCACCGTAAACGACCGCTTCACGGTCTTTATCAGCTCTGACATTGACGAGATATCCATGACAGAAGGTGTTCCGCCTCCGATGTATATGGTATCTATAGGCCTGTCTGTTCCGTTTTCCCTTTCGAGTGCAGCCCTGAGTTTTATCTCTTTCTCAAGGGCATCTGTATATTCTTTTCTTGGTGAGCCTTCCGCATCGAATGAAAGGAACGCACAGTATCTGCACTTCTTTACGCAGAAAGGCATGTGTATGTATATGCCTCTTTTTTTATCCATATTACCTGCCGTCATCGAGCTTAAGCACCTCAGTGAACGCCTCCTGCGGCACGGTCACGGAACCGAACTGCCTCATCCTCTTCTTTCCGGCCTTCTGTTTCTCGAGGAGCTTTTTCTTTCTTGTGATATCTCCTCCGTAGCACTTGGCAAGAACGTCCTTACGGTAAGCCCTTACGGTCTCACGTGCGATGATCTTCTGACCGATCGCAGCCTGGATAGGCACTTCAAACTGATGGCGAGGTATTATCTCTTTGAGTTTCTCGCAGATACCTCTTCCCTTCGCCATGGCCTCTTCTTCAGGCACAATGGTCGAAAGAGCGTCGATAGGCTCGCGGTTAAGAAGGATATCTAGCTTAACAAGCTTTGCCGGCTGATATCTCAGAAATTCATAGTCGAGCGACGCATAGCCCCTGGTTCTTGATTTAAGCGCGTCGAAGAAATCGTAAATGACTTCGTTGAGAGGCATCTCGTAGTGGAGCTGCACCCTGGTTTTTGTCAGATACTCCATGTGTATCATGTTGCCGCGGCGGTTCTGACAAAGTGTCATGATGCTTCCGACATATTCGTTTGGAGTCATGATGTCGGCTTTGACTATAGGCTCCTCGATATGCGCGATCAGAGCAGGGGCAGGCAGGTTCGAAGGATTCTGGATGTCCAGTACCTCCCCGTCTTTCATAACGACCTTATATACTACCGAAGGCAGCGTCGTGATGACGTCGAGGTCAAATTCCCTCGCCAGCCTCTCAGTAATTACATCCATGTGCAGGAGTCCCAGGAATCCGCATCTGTATCCATATCCGAGAGCTGCGGAATTCTCAGGCTCAAAATTGAAGGCAGCATCATTCACCTGCAGCTTTTCAAGAGCGTCCTTAACGTTCTCGTACTTTTCGCCTTCAGCAGGGAAAATTCCGCAGTAAACCATGGACTGCGCCTTTTTATATCCCTTAAGAGGAGCGTCTGCCGGATCGCCGGCAAGAGTGATAGTATCACCTACGCGTGCATCGGCAACCTGCTTGATGCTTCCGCAGATGTAACCTACTTCGCCGGCCTTGAGCTCATCGGCAGGAACAGTGCCTGGAATGCAGTAGCCTACCTCCGTGACCTCATAATTCTTACCGGTGTTCATCATGCGAATGGTATCGCCCCTTCTGACTCTGCCGTCAAAGATGCGCGTATAAATAATAACTCCCTTGTAACTGTCATAGTACGAGTCAAAAATAAGTGCTTTAAGCTTGCCGTCAGGGTCACCCTGCGGAGGCGGTATCACCTCTATCAGCTTCTCGAGCATCTCATCGATGCCCATTCCGGTCTTTGCGGAGATTTCCGGAGCCTCGGACGCATCCAGTCCGATGATATCCTCTATCTCTGCCCTTGCATCGTCAGGGCGGGCCGAATCAAGGTCCATCTTGTTGAGAACAGGGAGTATCTCCAGGTCCTCATCAAGAGCAAGATAAACGTTTCCGAGAGTCTGTGCCTCTACACCCTGAGTCGCATCAACTACAAGCACGGCTCCATCGCATGCTGCGAGCGAGCGCGATACTTCGTAATTGAAGTCAACATGTCCCGGAGTGTCGATAAGGTTGAGTATATACTCCTGACCGTCCTTCGCCTTGTACTGCAGGCGTGTAGTCTGAAGCTTGATCGTTATGCCGCGCTCACGCTCGATATCCATGTTATCGAGATACTGTTCCTTCATGTCGCGCGCTTCAACCAGTCCCGTCTTTTCTATCAGACGGTCAGCCAGAGTTGACTTGCCGTGATCTATGTGGGCTATTATGCTGAAATTTCTAATGTTGTCCAGATAACTCATATTTCCTAATTCCTTTTTGAACATTATCCATTTAATTATAAAGAAAATCACGGGCTTTTACGAGGGGTTACCCGGATTTGAGCGTAAAAAAACAGCCGGGAGACACTCCGGCTGAAGGCGCATTTAACTTATACGCAATGTGGGGACGGGTGAGAATTACTTTGCGCTGAGCGCGTTGAGCTTCTTCTCGAATCTGGAAATCTTACGTGCTACTGCGTTCTTGTGGAATGTTCCCTTTGCAGCTGCCTGCATCAGCTTCTTTTCAGCGTGCTGGAATGCCTTCTTAGCCTCTTCTGCATCACCGGATTCAACCGCTGCGAGGAATGCCTTCTCAGCTTCCTTGATGTGGTTCTTTACTCTGATGTTGCGGGCTGTCTTCTTGTCGATAACCTTGATTCTTTTCTTTGCGGA
>JAFWMD010000059.1 GCA_017510725.1 Mogibacterium sp.
CTTTCATCTTAGCGAAAGTTTTTGGCTTGCGCTTTCCCATAACAAGAGCAGTGTCAAGGCAATCCTCTGCGATATCCTTGCCATATCTCCTGACGACATACTGGTAGCCGCAATCCATTCCCCAGTATTCAGGGGAATCAATTGAAGGTTTCTCAAGTCCGAGGAGAACCTCTTTGCGGTCAGTGATGATCTTTATAAGCTTAAAGATCTTCTCGTCGTGGCTCAGCTGTTTAGCCTTTTTAGCCATACTTTTCCCTCTCTTTCTCTTACAATATCTTGTTTGTTTAATCTACTGATCTATAAAATGCCTTTATAAAGGCTTCTTACCTGAGTTTAGTAAAGTATGAACGCATCTATTTCACAATGATCCCGTTTACCAGAATATCAGCGACCTGAGACAGCGCTTCTCTATATGGGATATGATTCTTTACGAGCACATCCTTCTGAAAGAACTGTTCTATGGTAGCCTGAAACATGGTTTTGAGGATCGGCAGCGATACCGGTCTGATGGCACCTTCTTTGATGCCTTTTTCAAGCAGCAGGGCGACGCCTTCCCAGTAGTTTTCCCTGCAGAACTTCCAGTGTCTGTATACCGAAGGGTATTTCTCCTTCAGAACGTAGAGCTGCGAAAGATCATTCTGGGTATAGCGCTCAGGCACGCGTCCTATAATCGCCGTAAGCTGCTCAGGGATGGTCAGACTATCATCGTTAAGTATCATCTCTTCCTCGATCAGCGCTTCATCAAAGAAACGGTCGATTGTCTGTGTCATGATGGATCGTTTGTCTTCAAACACAGTATATATGGTCTTTTTGCTCATCCCCAAGGCATGAGCAAGGTCATCCATGGTGAATTTGATGCCTTTTTTGTCAAACTGACTTACTGCCTCGTCAAGTATGCGGACGCGCAGTTCCTGTGATGTATCTGTTTTCATAACTTTAGCCCCTCATATACGGTACGGAAACTTTTGAAATAATTTCCGTTTCCCATTCATAGTGATTTTATCATTGAAATATAAGAGCCGCAATAAAAATGGCCCTTTTTTTATATGCTTTTCTATGTATTTTTGTATCCCCCGGGCAGGGTTTTTAATGTTTGATTGTTAACTACTCTTTTTTCACATCAAGACCGAATTCTGCAGGCAGGAATCTCGGGCAGACGTTCTCATCGGTGACTATCACCGAATTGGCAAGCCTTGTACCTATAGCGCAGGATTCTCCCATACTTTTGCCGTATGTGAGGCCGATAGCCACTCCTGCAAAGAATGCGTCACCGGCTCCGGTAGTATCCCTGACCTCAGTTTTAGGTGCCGGACAGTGTCCGGATTCGCCGTCAAGAGATGCATAGACTGCTCCATCTCCTCCCAAGGTGACTACCATAGCCGGAATCTGTGCCTGAGTAATTTTATTCAGCAGAATGCTGCTCATCTCATCCGAAGTCTTTCCTTCATATTCTTCCGAGAAAAGCAGCCCTGCCTCCTCAAGATTGCATACAAGGCAGCTTATGTGCTGCAGGAGATCCCTTCGTTCCATAGCAATCGACATGTTTGAGACCGGCGCATAAATCTTTTTACCGTGCTTCTCCGCCAGGGCGATGACCCGTTTAAGGATCGGCACTTCCACATCGAATTCCACCGCTATGCTGTCAGCGTATTTGAAAATCTCGTTGCCTTTGTCATCGAGTATGTCTGCGATACGCGAAAGATCAGGGCGCTTGGATATGGATGCAACTACATCGCCGCCGTTGTCAAATACAGCGAGCCATGTGCCGAGTCCTCCTTCAGAACGCTTGATGTAATCAGTATTGACTTTATGCTTAGCGAGCTTGTCAGCTACATCATTGCTGACCCCTTTGGGCTCAAGTACTGTTACGAAAGTAGGTCTGAGCTCCACATTAGCTATATCTTCGACTATATTGCGCGCGACACCGCCATGCACCTCAACTACTTTACCGGAATTTCTGCCTCCCGGAATGTACTGAGCATACGGATATCCCTTGATGTCCACGAATGCTGCGCCTATTACGACAATTCCGTTATCCTTCTTTTTTGCCATTGTGATTCCTCCGAAGTCTGCTTCGATTTTACACCAATTCAGGTCAAACTGAAAGAGCGGCAGAGCCGCTCTCATTGTCATTATTTATACCTGATTCCCTATCTTGCAAGCTGCGTTTTAAGATTCTCAAACATATTCTTCACAGCCGGGATGTTTATGACTATTATGGTCATCACTCCCTCAACTGCAAGATAAGTAATGTTGTACCACAGCGACCAGGTAAGTGCATTGAAGCTCTCAGGCGCATATTCACCAAAGAATATGACACCACTTAAAACTGCGCATATATATCTGCAGAAAACGCCTAGCAGATACCCCTTTGTAAGGCCGTTTTTGCGGTTCCTGACAACTCCCGACAGTCCCATCACGGCAAAAGCGATAATATAATCAAGTATCATCTGGACAGGATGAATGACGTATCCTCCGAAAATAAGGTTAAGCAGTCCTGTGACAGCTCCTCCGAGAATTCCCCATCTTGTTCCAAGCAGATACCCCAGAGCTATAATAGGCAGTGTTCCGAAAAGTGTTACGGATCCTCCCTGCGGCATAGAAAACAGCTTGATCTGGTCAAGGATCATTGCCAGAGCGACCATCAAAGCCGTTGTGGTGATTTTTGCAGTGTAGTTTCTTCCTTTACTCTTTTCCATAAAAAATCCTCCTTAATTGTTAATTAAGGAGAGCGTCGGCAACATAACACAATATAAAAAACTGCGTATAATTTACCTCCCTACGCCGGTATTATCCGGATCAGGTGTAAGGGTCATCCCTTGCGGGACCTCTCAGCATTCGCTCCCCTGGTGTTTGATAAAACTAATTATAAGTCTGATTTCTTTGGATTTCAAGCCGTATCACCGAATGTTGCGAATATGATACAATTACTGTGCAAGACAACGATCAGGTGAAAAGAGGTCAGTATGAGACTCGATAAGTACCTTTCCGACATGGGCGCCGGCACAAGAAGTGAACTGAAAAAGGAGATCCGCAAAAGCGGTGTCACTGTTGACGGAGTAATCGTCAAAGATCCCGGCTTCAGTGTCTGCAGCTCATCACATGTAGTCTTCAGAGGTTCAGTTGTCGCCTATGAAGAATTCGTATATTACATGCTCAACA
>JAFWMD010000060.1 GCA_017510725.1 Mogibacterium sp.
CTCAGATTACCATAGGAGTCGACTTCTCATTGTAGAAGCTGAAAGTTGCGAATGTCGACTGGAGGTTGAATGCAGCAAGCATGTTGTAACCTACGGCATATGTGAAGATGATCAGTATCGAGAAAATGACACCGAGCCATCTCTGGCCGAGAGCGTTCTGCATGTAGTACGAAGGTCCTCCATAATATGTGCCGTCATCAGCTTTCTTCTTATAGATCTGTGCCAGCGTGGACTCGATGAATGCGTTGGCACCGCCAAAGATAGCTGTGATCCACATCCAGAAGATTGCTCCCGGGCCACCAAGGATGATAGCCGTACATACACCGATGATGTTTCCTGTACCTACACGGGAAGCTGTCGAAACCATCAGGGCTCCGAATGACGAGATGCCCTTTTCATCAGCAGGTTTCTCGCTGACAACTTTGAACATCTCCTTGAACATACGAACCTGTACGCCTTTTGTTCTGATTGTGAAGTAGATACCTACTGCAATCAGGAACAGAGGAACGATATAAGGCTTATACAGAATGTTGTTCATGAAACCTACAAAAGCACTCATATAAATTCTCCTTTTCTAGATTTACCCTTTAACCTTTGACAATAATTGACAAAAACGTATAGCCGGCAATGTGTCAGTCCGGCTTTCATTTGGTGTATTTTATCAAAAATAACGAAGGCTTGTCTATAATGTGAACAAATTGTGATAAAAAATGTATAATTGTATACAATCACACAGGAGGCTGCCAGATACAGCAGACTGCAGCCGGCTTTATTCCATCGAGTTCAAATTTTTCGATCCATGGATATTTCTCATATCTTATGACAGCATTCTCTTCCAGCAAAACTCCATGCAGCGGCACGTAAACAGACCCTATCTGCGACTCTTCCCGAAGATAGCCCTCGGCATACTCCGACCCGTCTCCGTCGGTAAAACTTACCGACACCTCCGCCTTGGAGGGATCACATCAGGTGCGGGCATCATCGGTCAGCAGAACTATGTCCCTGTAGCCGAGCTTTGTCATGTATTCTATAGCATTGTCGTTGAGTCTGATCATAGTTTCACGAAGTGCAGTTCGTTGCCGTGTTTCTTAATGAGCTTAACAACATCGCGCGTATTGATAAAAACGGTAGCTGTGTTGTCGCAGGGATGAATGCCCATGAGCTTGTTCTCAAAATCCTTGTCCATGTATACGACTACGTCCTTGTCATCGTTGGCAAGCACACCGAAAGGAGTTACTGCACCACGGATGAGACCCATCTTTTCCATGAGATCTTCCTCAGAAGCAAATGTGAGCGGGCGGGTCTCCTGCGCCTTGCGAAACTCTTTGAGATTTACCTTTTTGTCTTCGAGACAGGTGATGAGATAGTATTTGCGCTTCTTGTCGTCACGGACAAACAGGTTTTTAGCAATCTGCTCAGGATGCGGCAGATTGCACTCAAGCATCTCATCTATCGTGTAGACAGGCTTGTGTTCTACTATCTCGTATTTGATCCTGCTGTCATCAAGAAGTTTTACGATGTCTTCTTTTGTGAGTCCCATCTCTTACTTCCTTTCCTACTTTTTACCTGTAAGTGTTCCCAGGAGATTCCGTCCGATAGCGGAGCCTATATTGCCTCCTATCGTGCGGCCCTTTTTACCCAAAACTGCCTCACCTATCGTTTTGCCGATTTCTCTGCCGATGGTGCTTCCGGTGGATCTGATGACCTGACGCGTACCGGCTTTGCCGAGGTAATTGTCAGCGATCTCGCCTATAGTGGATCTTCCGTCATCTTCAGGTGCAGGTGCAGCCGCAGTCTTAGGTCTCTTCTGAGCGGCAGGCTGTACAGACTCGTAGTCTATTGTGATGCCGTCATCAGCCGCGGGCTGAGCCGCCGGCTCAGCGGCAGGTATACCCGAGGTGTTGCCGTATACCTGCCCGTCAGGCGCGGTATACGCTCCGGCGCCTGACGCCGCGGCACCAGGCACACGCCCTGTGATCACTTCATAAGCCGAAACATTATCCACCATCACAAGATATTTATTATTAAGCGGCGAATAATCCACCGCAGTCCTTCTCTCATCTTCCGTGAGTGCTCCCATGCGGCTCTCAGGCGGCAGTATAAATGCATACTCCGCCACAGAAGGTGCACCTTTCTCGTCGAGCATCGAGACAACCGCCTCGCCCGTGCCGAGGTTCTGCATGAGTTCCTTTGTATTGAACTCAGGGTTCTCCCTGAAGGCATCGGCGGCAGCATTCAGCGCCTTCTGCTCAGCAGGAGTATATGCATGAAGGCCATGCTCGATCTTGTTTCCGAGCTGTGACATGACCGATCCCGGAATGTCGCCAGGGCTCTGTGTAACAAAGAAGATCGACACGCCTTTTGATCTTATCAGCTTTACGACCTGCTCTATCTTTTCAAGCAGGCTCTTTGATGCATTCTTGAACAGCAGATGTGCCTCATCGAAGAAGAACACCATCTTTGGTTTTTCAGGGTCACCCACTTCAGGAAGCACCTCGAATAGTTCTGACAGCAGGTAGAGCATGAATGCCGAGTACAGTCTCGGCTTATTGATAAGCGTTTCCGCGTCGAGAATGTTTATGATACCCCTTCCGTCAGGTGCAGTCAGGAAAAGATCCCTTATGTCAATAGCTGGTTCGCCGAAGAAAATATCTGCTCCTTCCGATTCAAGAGCAACTATCGCCCTTATGATCGCGGATGTTGACTGCTTAGGGATCAGGCCATAATCCATCTTGAAATCGTTCGAGTGATCAGCGCAGTACTGCAGCGTAGCCTTCATGTCTTTTGTATCGATAAGAATCAGACCCAGATCGTCAGCTATCTTGAAAATGACCTGCATAAGTTCAGTCTGAGTATCGTTGAGATCCAGCACCTGGCTGAAGAGCATCGGCCCCATCTCAGAAACAGTTGTGCGGAGCGGCGTACCATTCTGTGCATAAATATCGAATATCGATACCGGGAATCCGCGGTAGCTGAATGATTCTCTTATGTCAAAGCGGTCAAGCCTCTTCTGCATTCCTTCGCTGTCTGTTCCCGGAACTGCTATGCCGGCCATGTCTCCTTTTACATCAGACATGAATACAGGCACTCCGATCTCTGAAAAGCTCTCGGCCAGTACCTTGAGAGTGACAGATTTGCCGGTACCGGTAGCACCGCAGATGAAGCCATGTCTGTTGGCCTTATCAGGTCTCATGCATATTTTGTCGCTTAGCGTTTCGCCGTCGCCCTTCCTGGCGAAATAAATCAAACCATTGTCAACCATATTGTTTACTCTCCTCTCAGGATAAGTCCCATTGTTTTCGGCAAAGCTATTTCTATCAATTATAGCATATGGCATCGCCTGCAGTCTTTCATTGTTTCCCCCATTGGTATATCATTAGGGAGGTTTTAACATTTTAAGGAGATATCAGATAACGGAGATAAAATGAACTTAAACGATAAGATCCACGGTTTTACCGTGACTGACATACGTGAAATAAAAGAGATAGGCGGCAGACTGGTAGAGATGGTGCATGACACCACAGGAGCCAGACTCGTCTGGGCGGACAATGGTGATGAGAATAAACTGTTCTCTGTCGGATTCAGGACTCTCCCTGAGGACAGCACAGGCGTGTTTCACATACTCGAGCACTCGGTACTCTGCGGGTCGGAGAAGTATCCGGTCAAGGAGCCGTTCGTTGAGCTTCTGAAGACTTCAATGAATACTTTCCTCAATGCGATGACATTTCCTGACAAGACAGTCTATCCTGTATCTAGCCGCATCGAACAGGATTACCTTAACCTGGTCGGGGTATATCTGGACAGCGTCTTCAGACCGAATATCCTTAAAAACCCTAACATCTTCTATCAGGAGGGATGGCATATAGATACGGAAGGCGATGAACCCGCATACAAGGGCGTTGTGTTCAACGAGATGAAAGGCGCAATGTCAGAAGTAGATTCGATCGCCGATGAGACGATGACCGGCCTGCTCTTCCCTGACAGCTGCTATGGATTCAATTCGGGTGGAGATCCGAAAGCCATTCCGGATCTTACATATGAATCCTTTATTGCGCAATACAAGAGGTATTATCATCCTTCAAATTCATATTTCTATCTTGACGGTGATATTCCCCTTGATGCAACACTTGGCAAAATCGAGGAATACCTCTCCGGCTTTGACAGACTCGAGGACATACCGCAGCTCACCGTTCAGAAACCGGTCAGAGCTGACAAAGTCGTCAGTTTTGCCGCGAGCGGCGAGGATGACAAGCCTCTCATCTGCTTCGGAAAGATCATAAGCAGCTGGGAAGACAGAGATAAGATGCTCGCCCTCAGCATAATCATGGAGCAGATAGCAGACTCCAACGAATCGCCTCTGAAGCGTGCAGTCCTGTCCTCAGGGCTCGCCGAAGACATGGAAATATATGTTTCGGACGGGATAGCTCAGCCGTACCTCATGATGCTGTTCCGCGGAATAAGAGATGGAGAAAATAATAAGCCTGACGCGGCTGCACTCCAGACAGTTGCCAGACGCCTTATCTCCATCGTGGAAGAAACCATAGATAAGTTAACGGAAGAAGGCTTTTCCAAGAGAGACCTTGAGGCATCAGTGAATCAGACAGACTTCAGGTTCAGACAGTATCCTGAACCTCAGGCTCTATACAGAATGATCGCTGCATACTCCTCGTGGCTCTACGGAGGAGACCCTGCATTATATCTCACCACTGATTCATCGATTGCTGCAGTGCGTTCAATGATCGAGAACGGAGAAATGGAGCAGATCGCAAGAGAGATACTTGGTGACACCTCCATGCTTTCATCTCTCATACTCATGCCTGACAGCAACTATGCTGAGAAGGAAGCCGCTGAGGAGGCAGCACGCGTAAAGGCCGCTGTCGAATCGCTTGATGAATCCGGCAGGGAAAGTCTCGAGGAACTCAACAGAACGCTGGTCGAGTGGCAGCAAAGCGAAGACAGCGAAGAAGCCCTTGCAACCATCCCGCAGCTCGACATCGCAGACATAGATCCGATGCCAAAGCTGATCCCTACCGAAGAGAAGGATGTATGCGGTGCAAAAGTACTGTTCCATCATGTACCGTCGAACGGAATCGTTCACATCAACGCTTACTTCCCTGTTTCTCAGCTGTCTTTGTCAGAGCTTCCGGCTGCTGCGCTCATCACGGAATTCTTCAAGGATCTTCCGACAGCAAATTATGATGTGCTTTCGCTCCAGAATGAGATCCGCATGTATATAGGCGGCATTTCATTCGGACTTGACATACTCGCGAAGGACAGCGACTGCGAAGAATGCACTCCTTGCTTCAGAGTCAGGGCTTCATTCCTCGCCGACAAGCTGGCACATGCCGAAGCCCTCATTGCTGAGATCCTGCTGAACACAAAGTTTAACGAAAAGCAGATGATGCGTGAACTTATCACCCAGATCGATGAGGATTCCAAACGCACCGCAATGGCGAACGGTCACCGCCTTGGCCTGTTTGAAGCAAGATCTCACTGGTCAGCCAGGGATGCCGCTGCTGAAGCTGTCAACGGTCTGAGCTTTATGCAGTACATGCATGACATGAGCTCTGCTTCGGATGATGAGCTCGATGCATTCATATCGTTTGCGGAGGAAGCTATAGAAAAAAGCATATGCAGGCAGAATGCAATCATCGGCGTAACTGCAGACAGCTGTCCTGACCTTTCAGGTCTCATGGAATTGCTTCCTGACGGACAGGCAATGCCTGAGAAAGCACGCTATGAGTCGTTGCTGCCGCGCCGTATGGGCATCGAAATACCGGCTGCAGTCTCTTTCGCAGTCACACCATACGATCTGAAGCGCGATGGCCATAAAATGAGTGGAAACTATCAGGTTGCT
This sequence comes from Mogibacterium sp., assembly GCA_017510725.1. GTDB lineage: Bacteria > Bacillota > Clostridia > Peptostreptococcales > Anaerovoracaceae > Crickella. The sequence goes on from JAFWMD010000060.1 coordinate 5,858, forward strand.
TCAAACATCATTTCTCTCTCCCACCTGTGGAATAACATCAGGGTACAGGGAGGAGCGTACGGAGCATCAATGTCCGCAGGCAGAACAGGAAGCCTTTTCTGCCACACGTACAGGGACCCGAGCCCGGGACGCTCTCTCGGCATATTCAAAACGATTTCGGACTTCCTTACCGATTTCGCTGCGGACGAGAACCTGGATATAGATGGATTCATAATATCCACCATAGCTTCGACGGAGCCTCTGCTCTCACCTGCAGCAAAAGGCAGGTCTGCAGATGATTTCTACCTGTCAGGCTTTACCGATGAAGACAGGATAAGGATACGCAAAGAGATCCTCGATACAAAAGCCGGCGATCTTGCCGGCTTGAGCGATGTTCTTAAGGATATGGCAGAAAAAGGCACCGTGTGTGTTGTTGGCCCGAGGGCTGCGCTTGAATCCTGTGAAGATCTCGAAATATTTGCCTTATAGTCAATTTAAAGGGGCTGTCAGTGACAGCCCCGATTTTATTTACGATTGTTTTTTCTTCTGCTGAACTGTGCCTAGCAGCCACAGTCGAGGGGATTTTCCTCCTCGAAGGAATATTCGTATTTGAAGTTTTTGCTGTTCTGACACGGAATATACTGATCTCCATATTCTCCGTATGGGAACATAAAGAGATTGATAGTCGAAATACCATCCTCAGCCGGATTAAGCACTTCAAGATACTCATCAGTAACTATGCTCTGCGGAGGATCCAGTACTATATCACGTCCCATATTGACGCAGATCCAGTTTTCTTCTGCATTGCCCCAGTATTTATCCTTGATTTTCTCCCATGTCACATCATGGTCAAGCTTAGCAGGGCTGTCTAATCCGCGCCCCTGCTTTATAGCCAGCGCGGGATCTGCCGGTACCCATCCGTAACCAGGCAGATAGAACTCCGCCCTGCAATTTGGGCCTAATGTAGTGAACCTGAAGCCATATTTAGTCCTGGCAGGAATGCCTTCAGCACGGCACAATGCTACAAATACGGAGTTCATATCCATGCACGAGCCTGCATTCCTTCCGCCGTCTTCGCCTCTGTATCCTTTCAGAATGCTTTCGACATCGCCGAAAATAACAGTCTTGTCATCAGTGCGCACCAGATTGTTGCACATCCAGTCATATATAGCAAAAGCCTTCTGATAGAATGTCTGTGCACCTGCAGCATCTACTATCTCATCGGCAGTATCTTTGACAATACCGGAAGTCAAAGACCCACTCCAATAGCTTTCGCCAAGATACTTCGCTGCTTCACTATCCACTGAACCTTTTTCCATTGATTCAATGTTTTTATCACGTATCACAGCCTTTCTGTATAAATGATATGACAGAGTTGCCACACGATCCTCCGGTTTGGCATCTGCACCCCATTCGATATACATTTGCTTCCCGCCGGCAGAATCCTCTGTAAGTCTTGCTCCCGGAGCATCGCACTTCACAGAGGTGATACTCTGCTGTTCATCACTCTGCGGAACAGGAAGCCACACCCTTACAGCCTCTCCTGCAGGATATCGCGTTTCATCTGAAAGATCTACTTTAAGCGTAAGAGTACCGGCCTTAGTAGCAACTACAGTTATATCTACGGAAGCCTTGACACTTTTGTCATTCTTGTATGTCGCTGTTATGGTTGCCGTACCCGGACTGATTCCGGTCACAAGGCCTGTATAGTATACATCCGCAACAGACGCATCACTTGATGAAAATATCACGTCATCCATCGAAACGGACGATCCGCTCTCTACAGTCGTAACTGAACAGGTTTCGCCGATGCCAATGATCCCACTGCTGCTGACAATACTGATTGTCTTTTTCGGTGCAGCTTTTGTTTTTGCTTTTACAGTTATTTTGATCTTTTTGATCTTTTTACCCGCCTTGGCTTTAACATAAACCGTTCCAGGTTTAAGGCCTTTGACAGTGACTGATTTTTTCTTTTTCTTAGTCAGCTTTGCTATTTTCTTTTTTGAAACTGACCATTTCACAGTCCTGTTTGCTTTTAGCTTTACTGTCTGGCCAACATAAATTGTTTTTTTCGCCGCGGTAACTTTCAGCTTAGTGGCTGCGCTGACACTCTCAGTACTTGCAAGTATTGACACAAACACAAAAACTACCGCTATTGCAAAGGATATCAGGCGTGTGGATTTTGACTTACTATGCAGCATACTGTACTCCTTAACCATCCCGGATATATTCATACCGGTATTAAAAAGCGATGATCACAAAACCATGTCTGCGATCATCGCTTTCAACTATCCTGAATAATACTGTCCCTTTACGAGAACCGTATCTTCATTACTGAACATCCGCACCTTCAATTGGATAATTTGCATCTACCCATGCAGAGATACCGCCGGCATAACGATATACGTTCTTGAAACCCTGCTGAGTCAGGAACATAGCTCCCTGATGTGAACGCTGGCATTTTGTGAATCCGCAGTAAACAACGATCATTACGTCCTTGTTTACCTCTGTAGCTGTGTAGCTCTTTTTGCCGCGATGTTTGTCTTTCTTCTTAGTGCACTTCTTGTAGTACTTCTTGGCAGGCTTCTTTGTGACCCATTTTTTCTTCTTTGAATTCCAGTAGTACTTAACTTTCTTTGTACCTACTTTAGCAGTAACAGCCTTGAGAAGAGCGGTCTTTTCTGCTGGAAGAATTACGAATTTAGGTCCGTTATTTGCACCTACGATTGAGCAAATAGCTCCAGGAATGTGGCGGTTAGCCCACCAGGCGTTAGGCATAGTATCTATGATGACCATTTTCTGCTTGGCATCCATTTTTGCCTTAAGAGTTTTGGTATCAATGAGTTTATACTTACCCTCTACTACCTGATCATGCAGGTCTTTTGCAACGCCTTCTGCATCTACTTCGTTCTTAATGACCTGTATGCACTGAACCTTAGCCTCAGCTATTGCCTCTCTGGTGGCATCTGTAGGAGCTCCGGTTGCAGCGAATACTGATGTGAACGTACCCAAACCCAGAACGAATGCGAGCGTCAGAGCCAGTATTTTAGCTTTTCTCTTCATAACAACTCTCCTTTTCCTCATAAACCAAATCAACATTGTAATTGATAATTTGATTTTATCAATTATGATTTGAGCCTTCAATTATATAAGGCTAACCGTCATATCGTTCATTTCAATACGAACAGGCTCTGTTATCATAATTAATTATCGGGTTGTTATTTATCATTGCTGCATGCTTTCATCCATTCTTCAATGCTTTGGCTTGTAACCTTTCGTTGATTCCGGAGCAGCATTTCTGCGCTTCGCTGCAGGCTTTTTATCATATGCGAACTCCAGAGCAGGATCGACCTTTTCTTTTCTCCCGCCCGAAACAACAGCTGCAAACAGGAACAGCAAAGTAGCACTCAGAAGTATGCCTCCTATGATATCAGTGAGCCAGTGCACTCCGCACCACAGTCTTCCACCGACAGTTACAAGAGTAGTCAGGAAGCACAGAACTCTTATGAAAGCACCGAAAAGATTGCCGAAGTACTTGTCTGACACTATCATCACAGCGATCATGACTGTCATTATCAGCATCGTGTGCGATGAAGGGAACGACGCCTCAGGTACTGTCTCACCAGGCATGATTATTGGTCTGTAATTAACTATGAATTTTTCGAAGAATACATAGCATCCAATCACAGCAATGAACAATCCGCCGAGCACCCAGATTTCCCTGTCGACTTTAAGCAGGCTCCTGCGTTTTATCATCTGAACGAATCCCGCTACAGCGAACATCCCGCAGACCGCTATGGCTCCGTATCCTATGTAGTCTGTTATCTCATACCAGATCATATTGACACCGGTGAGATTGTGTACCATCTGGTTGATGTGTGAAAATCCGACTTCTGTTCCGTCAGGCCCAATTGCCGCAACATCATATCTACCGAGAAGCACTATTAGCAACACAAACAAAGCTCCTGTAATGACAGCTCCTATGACTCTTTTCATCTGAACGCCTTTTTCCTTTCTCTGGTATTATTTGCTTACGCTGATAGGTGTTGACGGCCTTGCGATGCCTTCCTTGTTGAGTGCAGCAGGTATCTCCTTCATCAGTACGCCGAACTCATCCCAGTAGTTCGAAGTCTTCACCCAGACTCTGACGGTATATGTCAGCCCTCCCGGAACGCCTGCAGTTATCAGCACCTGAGGAGCCGGGTTGTCGAGCTTCCACTCCGTCTTATCGATGATACCGGACATGATCTTCAGCACCTTATCGGAATCTTCAGAGCCGGCGATATCGAAGTTGAGATCTACCCTTCTGAGTTCTTCTACGGTTGCATTGCATACGGTTGAGTTCATCAGATTGCCGTTAGGAATTGAGATCCTGCGGTTGTCGAGAGTCGTCAGTACGGTATATACGAGCGATATGTTTCTGACAACACCTTCTTCACCGCCGGCAACGATGTAGTCACCCACGCTGAAAGGCCGGAATATGAGGAGCATTATACCTCCGGCAATATTGCTGAGAGCTCCCTGCAATGCCAGCCCGATTGCTACTCCGACAGATGCGATCGCAGCGATGACCGAAGACATCGGCACACCCAGAAGAGCAATTATCGATACGGCAAGTACCACATATAGAGCGGCTTTTATAAAGTTATTGATATAGCCAGCAGCCGTAGTATCTATGGACTTCATGGATTTCAGTTTTCCAAGAGCCTTTATCAGCCTTTTAATTATAAAGCTGCCCACGATATAGATGACTATCGCAAGGACCAGCTTAAGTCCGATGTCCATCGCTCCGTCACTGATTTTTTCAAACAGCCTCTGCACATTGTTTATACTTGCTTCCATTTGTTTTTCCCTTTCTCTTAATTAACATGTCCCTAACTATTAAATAATATCACTCCGTGCGTGATGTGTCCATTCAACCAGAAGCTAAAGCTCTCGGCGCCTGTTATGACAGGTCTCCGACACTTACGCATGAGCATGAATTGCCATGGGACCGCCTGCAATGATACAATATACTCAAAATAACATTAATATCGCAAGAAAATATCGCAAGAACGGAGTAGATCAATGAAGAGAGTAATCACATACGGCACATATGACCTGCTGCACTACGGACATATCAACCTGCTCAAAAGAGCAAAGGCTCTTGGCGATTATCTGATAGTTGCTATCTCAACAGATGAGTTCAACTGGAATTCCAAGCAAAAGAAATGCTATTTTTCTTATGAGCAGCGAAAGGCTCTTGTTGAGGCTGTCAGATATGTCGACCTGGTCATCCCTGAAGAAAACTGGGAGCAAAAAAAAAGCGACATGCACGAATATCACATCGATACCTTTGTTATTGGAGATGACTGGAAAGGCAAGTTTGACTTTCTCAGAGATGAAGGCGTAGAAGTTGTCTATCTGCCGCGCACGCCTGAGATCAGCAGCAGCCAGATTAAGAAGGACCTCTATGACGCAAACGCTGTCGACGGTGAATCCAAGACGAAACACGATGAGATAGACACTAATCCGCAGTAGGATCCGGCATCACCACAACGGAAGGATCTGCGGCTCTCGCTGATACAGTTAAAAACAAATCACGCTGGACTGAGAAAACTCAGATCAGCGTGATTTTCTTTGTTCTATTGCCTTAATTATTGGGGACCGCACCCGGCCATTGACTAGAACGAGATGATCTCCTGGTTCAGGTCGTCCACGGTGATATTGACATTGTGATAACGTTCTCTCTTCTCGGTGATCTTTCCGAAGTTGATTGCCTCCTGCGGGCAGTACTGAACGCATGCGCAGCACGAGATGCACTTGTCGCTGAATACTACTGCATTGCCGATGTATCTGATGTTTCCCATCGGGCAGACTCTGGCACAGGTGCCGCACATTACGCACTTGTCATTAGCTTTAAGAGTCAGGCCCTGCTTACGTGCTATCTGAGGCCATGCAGCGTGCTCTGCCTTATTTACAAGAGCCTTGCCGAGTTTTTTCTTTGTCTTTACGCCCGCCTTGATGTCACGAGCAAACTTTTCAGCGAAATGCTCCGATCTGGCCTGGGATTCAACGGCTCCCATCTTAGGCATTGTGAGATCATGCGGGAAGAGCCAGATGCATGTGCACTGATGTGAAACTGCAGCCCAGTAGTCAAGAGGAATCAGTGAGTTGAGTTTATACAGTCCTTCGCCCTTGTAAGCTGCGCACTGCGCGATTCCGAATGTGTAAGCATCAGGGCTCACCTTGATGTCGTGCAGGTATCTTTCCACATGTCCCGGAAGTCCGCCGCCATAGCAAGGGAAAATAAAGCCAACCCTCTTAGCCTCTCTGACGTCAGTTACAGCCGGATACTTTCTCATCATGATGATATCAGTATCGCCAAGACTCTTTGCGATGTTCTTTGCCATGTCGAGGCAGTTGCCTGTGCCCGAATAACAGAAAATGACGTTCTCTTTCATCTTTGGTCTCCTTTTTCAACGGCACACAGCCGCCACTTCAACACCAATTATCTACAGCACAATTATACAACACATGACAACCGTAAAAAAGGTTTTGGAAACTAAATAAATATGCTCAGTTTTCGTCATTTGTTTCCCTTTTTCAATAACTGACATTGAGTTTGCAAATCAAGAAGCAATAAAACTGCCTCGCAGGCTAAACCAAAGAATGCCGCCCCAAACGGCGAAGCATCAAAAGCTGCAGCTTCCAAGGCTCAGACAAAGCAGAAAGACCTGCCACTGGCTGCCTGACAACTTCCGCGATGCAATGAAGCAGAGACGTGCCCAGCGCGCGGTATCATCCGGAAACATGATCAAAAAATAAAAATGCGCCGGCTGCGTCATACGCGCCGGCGTTTATCATCTGTAATCAGCGATCTCAGGACCCTGTGCTGCCGCAACAGCGCGCAGCTTTTTCATTTCCTCCTTATCCGGAGTATAGAACCCGTCCTGAGTGAACGGCATCCCTATCGCTTCATATTTTATTCTTCCCAAAGAGTGATACGGCAGCAGCTCCATCCTCGCTGCAGGCAGCACGTCATGTACATATGCCGCTGATGCCGCGATGTTCTCTTCACTGTTGTTTACCCCTCCTATCACAGGTATTCTGATCACTATCTCAGGTGTCTGTTCAAGAATTCCCAGACGGGCGATGTTTTCGAGTATGCGTTCATTGCTCACTCCGGTATATTGCATGTGCACCTCAGGATCCATGTGCTTCAGATCCATGAATATAAGGTCCATCCGCTCGAGAGATGGCCGCACAAGGTCGAAGTCAAAGTAACCGCAGCTCTCAAGGTCGATGCTGAGTCCTGAATCGTACAGCTCGCGCGACACATAGTCGAGGAATTCAGGCTGAGATGTAGCTTCACCTCCCGAGAAAGTGACCCCTCCTCCGCTATATGAGTAGAAAAGCCGGTGTTTCATTACCTCCCGGATAACATCATCCGCATCCATAAGGGCAACCATGTTTGCCCGGGCTTCCTCGGGACATACCTTCACGCAAGCACCGCAGGCGATGCATTCAGCGCGCTCTTCCATGTCGATCCCAATGCCCTGAGGGCATACAGCTGCACATGCGCCGCATCCGATGCATCTTCTTCTGTGCCATCCGATGAGTTCCCTTTGTTCAAAACCTTCGGGATTTGAGCACCATCTGCATCGGAGCGGGCAGCCGGCCATGAATATATTTGTACGTATCCCCTCTCCGTCATTGACCGAGAAAGGCTGTATCTGCATTATGTATCCTTTAATACCCATTCTTAAAACTATGCCCGGCCGCTGAGGCCGGGCTTGTATCTGTTATCAGAATTATCAGAATGCTTCGTGTGCATTCCTCGCCATTATCGAATCCTGCATCTCTTTTGAGAGGTTGGTGAACTGTGCGCTGTACCCGGCGACTCTCACCAGAAGGCTGCGGTATTTGTCAGGATTTGCCTGCGCATCAGCAAGCACCTCATTTGAGATCGTATTGAACTGTACATGGAATCCGCCTAAAGCGAAATAGCTCTGCAGCATTGCACCGAGGTTTGCCCTTCCGCGCTTTGTAGCGACGAGGTCGTGGTTCAGCCGCAGGTTGAGCAAAGTGCCTCCGCTGTGTATGTCATGCTTCATCTTTGCGGCACTCCTCAGAGCAGCAAGGCAGGTCGACTTGTCACTGCCGGTATACGGTGAAACGCCCTCGTTGATAGGATCCTTGGCATGCCTTCCTTCAGGAGTTGCACCAAGCACCTTTCCTGTAGGCAGATAATTCGATATGCCCATGAATGCCGTGACAAAGTGGTTTCCGTAAAGATCATCGTATTTTGTGACCTCATCATAGAAGAAGTCCGCGAGATCACGTGCTATCGAATCGACATAATCGTCATCGTTGCCGTACTTAGGGCAGGCAAGCGCGAGTTCTCTGAGCTGCTCATAGCCTTCCCAGTTTTTGTCAAGGGCATCAATCAGCTCTGCCATGGTGGTCACGCCTTCCTCGAAGACGAGCTTCCTGATCACAGCAAGCGAGTTGGCAGTTACCGACAGACCTACGCCTGTGAATACAGGGCCTATATTATACTTTGCTCCGCCGTCCACGAGGTCGCGGCCGTTCTTCATGCAGTACTCATTACATGCCGACATGAATGGCCTGTGTCCTATCTCTCTGTGGATCTCCTGAGCGGTGACCAGACTTATGACACCGTGACGCACAAGATATCTGAACTGCTTTTTCCAAGCCTCTATTATCTCATCCATCGAAGTGTAAGTCTTAGGATCTTTCTCCTCAAGTGATACCTGCTCGCCTGACAGCCGGCTCTTTCCCTGATTCAGCGCAAATTCGAGTGCTGCAGCGAAGCTTATGCTTGCGGCGGATGTCCACTCAAAAGTCTTGCGTGAGTGAGGTACCACGCAGCCGCAGTTGTTCCAGTCCCTGGCATCATCAGGTCTGTATCCCAGGTTTGAAAGCATCTGATAGCCCGTTCTGTCTCCGTGGATGGCCGGGAATCCGCATCCGGTGGATACGAGTTCCGTGACCGCTTCCATGAATTCAGGCGGACAGTCAGGGTGTATCCTGCAGCTCAGCGTTGGCTGATGTGTCATGCACTCACGCGTGGCCTGAATGGCCATGTATGAGATCGTGTTGGTGGCATCGGTCCCGTCGACCTTTGTGCCTCCCACTGTAAGGTTCTCAAAATTAGTGTATCCGGCAAAGAAGCTGGCTGTGTTCTTCGAGATAGTCCATGCCCATTCGCTATACTTGAGCCACAGACACTCGACCAGTTCGAGAGCACTGTCATAGTCAATTATCCCGGCTTCTTCATCTGCCTTGTAGTATGGATACATGTACTGATCGAATCTGCCCGGATTCCATGCCAGAGGATTCTCAGCTATGATACCGCCCAGCTGTACGAACCACACGAACTGTATCGCTTCTCTGAAAGACTTCGGAGGCTGCTCCGGTATGCGCGAGCACACGTCGGCAATCTCTTCGAGCTCCTTCTTTCTGACCGGATCAGTCTCATTTTCAGCCATTTCCGCAGCTTTTTCACTATAGCGTCTGCCAAGAGTGATCATGCCATCTGCTATAAGCACCATCGATCTGTAGAAATCGATCTTCGCCTTCTCTTCCGGGATCGCTTCATCGAGTCCTGCCATATATGCTTCGGCTTCCGCGCGTATGCCTCCGTATCCCTTAGGAAGCAGTACATCAACATAATCAGCGGATATCTCGCCTATGCCGTTACGCCATTTTGAATCGGTGTCCAGAAATCCTGTATCCACACCTATCTTCTTTGTCGCCTCTGAGGTTCTGGCAAGAAAGGCTTCCTCAACGGACTTGCCTTTCCAGTAAGGGAATATGTTCTCCCTTATGAATTCGGTCTGCTCCGGAGTGACATCGTATGGATCCTGCCCTCTTTCCGGGAAAGTGTCGATCTCATCGTTTATCCACAGCCAGCCGAATTCTGGTGTCAGTATAGCGCACTTTCTGAATTCGCCGCTGGTGCCCACGACAAGCTCGCCCTCCCATATGTTTACGGAAAGCTCACAGCAGGTGTCATAGAATGCCTGCGCAGTACGTATCAGATGAGGCTGCCCTTCCGTGCGCTGAAACGACTTCGTCCAGCTCCATGCGCGCTCATATGAAATGTGCGGCTTTGTATTGACGTAATTATCCCTGATCTTTTCTACTCTTTTAGTGATTGCCATGCTTTAGTCCCTGTCTGTCCGGATATATTTTTTACAGAGTAACTACCCAGTCTCCCATCACGTCAGGAGCGGTGCCCGTCTGCATTCCGTAAAGCGTATCGTAGAGCTTCTGGCTGAGCTCGCCGACTTTCTCATTATTGATCGGATAGTTTTCTCCTCTGTATCTCAGGAGGCCGATAGGCGATACTACGCAGGCTGTTCCTGTTGCCCATGCTTCTGTCAGCGAACCGTCAGCTGCCGCTGCGAGCAGTTCATCTATCTCAAGACGTTTTTCCACTACCTCGACGCCCCATTTTCTCATCAGTCTTATAGCGCTGTCACGAGTGACGCCCGGAAGGATCGATCCGGTCAGCGATGATGTGTATACCTTGCCGTTGATCTTGAAGAATGCGTTTGATGTACCGACTTCCTCAACGTATTTGTGCTCCTTGGCATCGAGCCAGAGGACTTCCTCACAGCCCTGCTTCTTTGCCTCGGTAGCTGCAATCATTCCGCATGAGTAGTTACCGCCGCACTTCGCAAAGCCGGTTCCTCCGACTGCAGCACGGATGTACTCTTCCTCAACCCAGATGCGGCTTCCGTGAAGTTCCTTGTCATTGCCTTCATAGTAAGCAGCAACAGGGCTCAGGATAATGATGAACCAGTACTTTGAAGCAGGATGAACTGCCATCGAAGGCTCAGGTGAAATTATGAACGGTCTGATGTAGAGCGATGTGCCCTGAGCTTCAGGTACCCAGTCCCTGTCAACATCGACTAAAGCCTTGACAGCATCAATATAGAGATCTACATCGATCCTCGGTATGCAGAGACGGTCGTTGCTGTTCTGCAGGCGCTTTGCGTTCATGTCAGGACGGAACAGGTTGATACCACCTTCAGGATTCCTGTATGCCTTCATTCCCTCGAATGTCATCTGAGCATAATGCAGTGTGCATGCTGCAGGATCGATTGAAAGCGGTCCGTAAGGAACAATGCGTCCGTCATGCCATCCCTGTCCTTCGTCATAGTCCATCAGGAACATGTGGTCAGTGTAATACTTACCGAATCCCAATGCACTCTGATCCGGCTTTTCCTTCGGCGATGTGGTTCTGGTTACTTTGAAATCATATCCCATCTCTATATCCTCCTAATAATTAAATCAAATTGAATCCTTTTTCTGTAAGTGTCTGACGGACCTCAGCAAGCTGGTCGAAGTCCCTGGTCTCAATCTCGAGCGTAAGCACACAGCTCGTAACAGCCGTATCCGGATCGGAATGTCCGTAGTGGACTCCCGTTACGTTGGCTCCGCATCCGGCTATGATAGTCGCAACGTCCACGAGCTGACCCGGCTTGTCCTCAAGCGCGATCTGCAGAGTAGCATTGCGGCCGCTCGTTACCAGTCCTCTGGTAATTACTCTCGAAAGTATATTTACATCTATATTGCCTCCCGACACAAGGCAAACCACCTTTTTGCCTTCTACCGGGATCTTTCCGAACATCATCGCCGCAACGGATACAGCTCCTGCACCTTCAGCTATGAGTTTCTGCTTTTCTATAAGCGACAGTATTGCTGCTGCGATCTCATCTTCCGTAACAGTGACTACGTCATCGACATACTTTTTGATGAGCTCAAATGTCAGATCTCCAGGATGCTTTACAGCGATACCGTCCGCGAAGGTGCTTACCGTTTTTAGAGTGACCTGCTCGTCATATTTAAGGCTGTCAGCCATGCTGGCGGCCTCCTTAGCCTGAACTCCGTAGATTTTGACATTCGGCTTAAGCTTTTTTACAGCATATGCGACACCTGATATGAGTCCGCCGCCGCCGACCGGCACTACGATCACATCCACATCAGGCAGCTGGTCAAGGATCTCAAGTCCGATGGTTCCCTGCCCTGCGATAACATCCGGGTCATCGAAAGGATGGATGAACGTCGCACCTGTATCGTCACGGAGCTTGCATGCATACGTATATGCATCATCATATGTTCCCTTCACCAGACGTACTTCCGCGCCAAGAGCCTTTGTAGCTTCCACCTTGCTTATAGGAGCACCGTCAGGCATGCAAATGATGCTCTTCGCTCCCCTGTGAGTGGATGCCAGCGCTACTCCCTGTGCGTGGTTGCCGGCGCTGCAGGCTACTATGCCCGCTGCCCTCTCCTCTTCGCTGAGTTTGCTTATTTTGAAATACGCACCTCTAAGCTTGAAACTTCCCGTGACCTGAAGATTCTCAGTCTTCAGATACACCTCATTGCCGTTGCTGAAATGAGGCGAGTATATAAGGTCTGTCTTTCTGGCTACATCCTTCAGCGCGAATGAAGCCTGATATACTCTGTCAAGTGATAACCCTTTTTTTGATCCCATGTTTACTTCACCATTTATCCAATCTGTTCTTTATTAGTTTTCCGTTCCGCCCAGCCACGTAATGAGCTGGCTCGCAGTCCTGCCCGACATTCCGCCGTGGCGGAGTTCCCATTTGCGGGCAGCATCTTCCAGTTCCTGTCCTCTTAGTTCTATTCCTTTCCTGGCCGCCAGTGACCTCACGATCTCAAGATATTCCCGCGGACCTGGCTTAGGATAATAGATCGTTACGCCAAACCTGCTCGCCAGGGAGAGCTTCTCCTCCATGGTATCAGATCTGTGTACGTCTTCATTATATTCCATGTCACTGCGGTCGCCCCATGTCTCACGGATGAGATGACGGCGATTCGACGTAGCATATATAAGCACTTTGTCGGAGCGTGTCTCCAGTGCGCCTTCGAGCATGGCTTTCAGTTCCTTGTAGTCACTCTCATTTTCTTCGAATGACAGATCATCAAGGAACAATATGAACCTGTAATTGCGTTTCTTTATCTCCGACAGTATCTGCGGAAGTCTGCCTCTGTCCGCTTTGGTTACTTCTATCAGCCTGAGGCCACGGTCGGAGTACTCATGCATGAGTGCATGGATGCTCGTCGATTTACCAGTCCCGCTGTCCCCGTAAAGAAGCACGTTGTTCGCATAAGCTCCGCTCACGAATGCTTCAGTATTGTCCTTCAGAGTTTTTTTCTGTGTCTCATAGCCTATGAGATCATCAAATGTGACGTCAGCGCTGTCCGTAACAGGCACCAGCTTTACCTCTTCTGAAACAGCCGGTGAAGGATCCAGCCTGAAAGCCTTATAAAGGCTGTATATTCCTGATCCGTATTTGCTGTAATAGTCTGTCAGGATACCGGCGAATCCTTTTACATCATTTGCGGAAGCAAGTCTGCTGCACAGCTCTTTTATCTGCCGGCCGGCATCGGTAATGCACTCGTCGGCATACGGTGCCTTATAGTCGAGCATCAGCTTGAGGATCTCATCAGCCCCGTCAAAATCCGCTTCACCGGTATTAAAGAGCTCCATGAATATGCCAAGATCGCGCTGTGCGAGCTGCATGAGTGTTGAATCAGGCATTATATCGCGGCGCTCACACGCCTGCGTGAATGCGTTTTCATCCATCATAAGGACATATGTGAGCCACTGCTGCCATACATTGCCTGAAAGCCCGAACTCTGTCGCAAAAACAGCCAGTCTGCCCGCAAGAGCGGAGGCAGACTCTGTTAAACTTTCATCCCAGCCTGTATAAAAAAGGAATTCTTTATTTTCAGTCTTCATCTATTCCCTTCCCAGTCTGTCGATTATGGCATTTTTCATTTCACTGCCTTTGATCCAGTCCTCCTGTCCCGGAGCCTTTATGTCTGCGGTGCGGAGTCCGTCTGAGAGCACATCCGCGACTGCTTTTTCTATGGCATCAGCCTCTTCTGACAGGTCGAATGAATATCTGAGCATCATTGCTGCAGAAAGGATCGCAGCAATCGGATTTGCGATATCCTTACCGGCTATATCCGGAGCCGAACCGTGAATAGGCTCGTACAGGCCGCGTGATGAATCGCCGAGAGACGCAGATGCAAGAAGTCCTATCGATCCTGTGACCTGTGATGCTTCGTCAGACAGGATGTCTCCGAACATGTTGGAAGTGACGATCACATCGAAAAACGACGGATCGCGTATTATCTGCATGGCTGTGTTATCCACGTACATGTCATCAAGTTTTACATCCGGATATTCCGACGCACCGAGACGGTGGACGGTCTCTCTCCAGAGTCTTGAAGTCTCAAGCACGTTAGCCTTGTCAACGCTTGTCACATGTCCCTTGCGTTTTCTGGCAGTCTCGAATGCACGTCTTGCGACTCTTTCGATTTCCATGACGCTGTATGCCTCTGTGTCAAATGCCGCATCACCAGCTTCATTCCTGCCGCGTTCGCCAAAATATATGCCGCCTGTAAGTTCACGAACTATCATGAGATCAAATCCTCTGGCAGCTATATCCGGTCTGAGCACGCATGCTTCGGCCAGTGCAGGCTGTATGGCAGCAGGTCTGAGATTCGTATAAAGGCCCAGCTCCTTGCGGAGACCCAGCAGAGCCTTCTCCGGTCTCATGTGATTAGGCACTTCGTCCCATTTCGGTCCGCCTACCGCTCCAAGCAAAACGCTGTCGGAAGCAAGGCATCCGTCTATGGTATCCTGCGGCAGAGGCACTCCGTATGCATCCAGAGCACAGCCTCCCGCAAGGTATTCATTGAATCTGAATTTACAGCCGAATCTGTCAGCTACTGCCTTCAGGGCTTCAACAGCAGCCCCTGTTATTTCCGGGCCAATACCGTCACCCGGAACCAATGCAATTCTGTATGTCATATCTGTATTCTTCTCTCTGATCCTTACTTATCCTTTAAATAGGAAAGCAATCCGCCTTTTTCAATTATATTCTCTATGAATTCCGGGAACGGCTTTGCCTGGAAGCTTTCGCCTGTTGTCTCATCAGTGATGACTCCGGTCTTCGTATCAACGCTCACGATGTCACCCGCATTTATTGCCTCGCTTGCTTCAGGGCACTCCAGTATAGGGAACCCTATATTGATGGAGTTACGGTAAAAGATACGTGCAAAGCTTGCAGCTATGACGCATGATACCCCGCTGGCCTGAATGGCGATAGGCGCATGCTCTCTTGATGATCCGCAGCCGAAGTTCCAGCCGCCTACCATAATGTCTCCTGCCTGCACGCCGCCCGCAAAGCCTTCATCTATGTCGACCATGCAATGGCTCGCGAGTGCAGCCGGATCAGGGTCATTAAGATATCTTGCCGGGATGATGACATCAGTATCGATGTGATCTCCGTATTTCCATACTTTTCCTCTCATGATGTCCCCTCCTTATGCTTCGCGCGGATCTGCAATGCATCCCGCCAGAGCTGATGCGGCTGCCACTGCAGGACTTGCAAGAATGACTTCGCTCTGCGTGTGTCCCATACGTCCGACAAAGTTGCGGTTCGTCGTAGCTACCGCTCTCTCACCTGCAGCCATGACACCCATGTGTCCGCCGAGACAAGGTCCGCATGTAGGAGCCGAAACGGCGCATCCCGCTTCTACGAAAATCTTCAGCAGGCCTTCCTCCATGCAGTCCAGATATATCTGCTGTGTAGCCGGTATGATAATGCAGCGCACTCCGTCAGCGATCTTTTTCCCCTTGAGTATCGACGCTGCGATGCGCATGTCGGACATGCGGCCGTTCGTGCACGAACCTATTACTACCTGGTCGATATGAAGGCCGGCAGCTTCCCGTACAGTCCTGGTGTTAGAAGGCAGATGAGGCATCGATACGGTAGGCTCAAGCGTCGAAAGATCTATCTTTACGACTCTTTCGTACTCTGCATCAGGATCAGCCTCATAAACTGCAGGCTCCCGTTCGAATCTGTCCCTGACATACTCGAGAGTTTTATCATCTACAGGGAATATGCCGTTTTTACCGCCTGCTTCAATCGCCATGTTGGCAATGGTAAATCTGTCATCCATCGACAGCGATGCCACTCCTTCACCCGAGAATTCGAGTGATTTATAGAGTGCTCCGTCCACACCTATCTCACCTATCAGGTGAAGGATCACATCCTTTCCTGATACGCACGGACCCGGCTTTCCGGTGAGTTCCACCTTGATTGCCGCCGGCACCTTGAACCAGTTGAGTCCGGATGCCATTCCCGCAGCCATGTCAGTCGAGCCTACTCCCGTCGAAAACGCTCCGAGTGCTCCGTAAGTGCATGTATGAGAGTCCGCTCCGATCACGCAGTCTCCAGGGCCTACTATTCCCTGCTCAGGCAGAAGAGCATGCTCAATGCCCACGGTGCCTACATCGTAAAAATGCTTAATGCTGTGCTTTCTGGCAAAATCGCGGGATGTCACACACAGCTCTGCGGACTTTATGTCCTTGCACGGTGTGTAGTGGTCGAGCGCAATGACTATCTTTTCGTTATCGAAGACCTCGGTAAAACCGGCCTTCTCGAACACGCCTATGGCCACAGGCGTGGTTACGTCATTTCCGAGCACTATGTCGAGTTTTGCCTCAATCAGATCGCCTGCATGGACTTCCGAAAGTCCTGCGTGAGCTGCAAGGATCTTTTGTGTCATTGTCATGCCCATGATCTCCGGTCCCCTTTCTTTATACTTCTGTTGCTTTAATCGGAGCTGCCTCGTCGCGGTGCTTGCGTTCATAAGCAGCCATACGGTTAAGAGCCTTTAGATATGCGTTTATGCTCGCTTCCATGATATCTGTCGAAAGACCTCTGCCGGTAAATGTTCTGTCATAGGCATTAACCTTTACAGTTACATCACCCAGTGTGTCCTTGCCCTCGGATATTGAATGAATGTTGAAGATGTCAAAGCTGTGTGCTGACGGCTGTATAATCGAATCGATCGCATTATATGCAGCGTCGATAGGTCCGTCTCCAAGTGCTACATCCTGCTTCTTTTCGCCGTCCTTTTCGAGACTTACCGTGCATGTCGCAGTGGTGAAGTTGCTCGTAGACATCTGGAACCAGTCAAGCTTGTAACCCTCGGCTTCATCCTCATACACGATGTTTGTGTTGTGTGTCACGATGGCTTCGAGGTCGGCATCCGTGATGTTCTTTTTCTTGTCACATACCACCTTGAATTCATCGAAGCACCTGTCGAGCTCTTCCTTGCTGAGCACGAATCCCAGTTCCTCAAGCCTCTGGCCTACTGCATGACGGCCTGAGTGCTTACCAAGCACAAGATTGTTAACATGGATGCCTACCGACTCAGGAGTCATGATCTCATAAGTTTTCTTGTTGGCAAGCACGCCGTGCTGGTGTATGCCCGACTCGTGAGCAAATGCATTCTTTCCGACAATAGGCTTATTGAGAGGAGCTGTCTGTCCGATTATATTGTATACAGTCTGGCTCGCACGGTGGATCTGTGTTGTGTCGATACCCGTTGTAAGTCCTGTGACATCCTGTCTTGTACGGATCGCCATTACGATCTCTTCCAGGGATGTGTTGCCGGCTCTTTCGCCCAGTCCGTTTATTGTGCACTCCACCTGTCTTGCGCCTCCGAGCACTCCTGCCAGAGCATTTGCAGTGGCCATGCCCAGATCGTTATGGCAGTGCACCGAGAAGATTACGTTCTCCGCGCCCTTAACGTTGTATTTGACATCCTCTATCAGCTCGCGCATCTCGCCAGGTGTAGTGTAGCCTACAGTATCCGGCAGATTGATGGTGGTTGCACCATTAGCTATAGCTACCTCTACTACTTTTTTGAGGAATTCCGGTTCACTTCTTGTAGCATCCTCAGCTGAGAATTCAATGTTGGAGCAATACTTCTTTGCGTACGCTACCATCTCACCGGCCCGCTCGAGCACCTTATCAGGAGTCATGCGCAGCTTATACTCCATGTGTAGCGGCGATGTCGCTATGAATACGTGAATGCGGGGATCCGCTGCGCCTTTGACGGCATCCCATGCAACGTCAATATCCTTTTGAGTCGAACGCGCCAGTGAAGCGATCGTACATCCTCTGATGGTCTCGGATATGGTCTTCACTGACTCGAAATCTCCCGGTGATGCGATGGCGAATCCGGCTTCGATAATGTCCACATGCATCTTCTCGAGGCATCTGGCAACTTCTATCTTTTCCCTCAGGTTCATGCTGCAGCCCGGTGACTGCTCACCGTCGCGCAGCGTAGTATCAAAAATCTTTACCTGTTCCATTAGTTCTCCAGTCTCTTGGTATTACTGCTACTCCAATATCGCGCCTTTATCTGCAGAGCTCACGAGCTTTGCATAACGTGCAAGATAGCCTGTTTTTACTTTCGGCTCAGGGCAGACCCATGTCTTGCGGCGTTCCTCGAGCTCCTCGTCTGAAACCCTGAGCTCTATCGTCTTGTTTGTGATGTCTATGGAAATGATATCACCTTCATGCACCAGACCGATGTTGCCTCCCGAAGCTGCTTCCGGACTTACGTGTCCTATCGAAGCTCCGCGGGTCGCGCCTGAGAATCTTCCGTCGGTTATCAGGGCTACAGATGCATCGAGGCCCATGCCGGCTATAGCCGATGTAGGGTTGAGCATCTCTCTCATTCCCGGACCTCCCTTAGGGCCTTCATAGCGTATCACGACTACATCGCCAGGCTTGATTCCGCCGTCATAGATAACACGAATTGCATCTTCTTCAGAATCGAAAACTCTTGCAGGACCTTCGTGTTGCATCATCTCCGGCAGAACTGCCGACTGCTTCACGACGCAGCCGTCAGGTGCGATGTTACCCTTGAGAACTGCTATTCCTCCGGTCTTCATGAACGGATCGTCGAACGGTCTTATGATTTCTGTGTTCAGATTATCTGCACAGGCTATGTTCTCACCCATGGTCTTTCCGCTCACGGTCATGACCGATATGTCGAGCAGGTCCCCTTTTGTGAGTTCCTTCATTACCGCATATACTCCGCCTGCTGCTTCGAGGTCTTCCATGAACGTGTCGCCCGCAGGTGCCAGATGACAGAGGTTCGGAGTTTTGCTGCTGATCTCGTTTGCCATGTCAAAGCTGATGCTGACTCCGGCTTCGTGAGCTATAGCAGGCAGATGCAGCATTGTATTTGTAGAGCATCCAAGCGCCATGTCGACTGTCTCGGCATTGTGGAAGGCTGCTTCGGTCATGATATCGCGAGGTCTGATATCCTGCTCAACAAGCTTCATGATCTGCATGCCTGTCTCCTTTGCAAGGCGTATCCTTGCAGAATAAGGAGCAGGTATTGTGCCGTTGCCGCGGAGAGCCATTCCGATGGCCTCCGTGAGGCAGTTCATGGAGTTTGCCGTGTACATGCCGGAGCAGGATCCGCATGACGGGCATGCGTGCTCAACATACGACTGAACGCCGTCTTCATCGAGCTTTCCTGCGTGATACGCGCCGACTGCCTCGAACATGTGTGAGAGGCAGGTGCGTCTGCCGTCAGGCAGGCGGCCGGCCAGCATAGGGCCGCCGGCACAGAATATGGTCGGTAAGTTGATGCGTGCCGCAGCCATCAGCAGGCCCGGAACATTCTTGTCGCAGTTAGGCACCATGACGAGTCCGTCAAACTGATGGGCAATTGCCATGGCCTCCGTGGAATCGGCAATAAGGTCTCTTGTAACGAGAGAATACTTCATGCCGATATGTCCCATGGCTATTCCGTCACATACCGCTATAGCCGGGAAAAGTATAGGCGTACCGCCTGCAGCGCGCACTCCGGCCTTGACCGCCTCGGCTATCTTGTCGAGGTGCATGTGTCCCGGCACTATTTCGTTATATGAGCTGACCACGCCGATCAGCGGGCGCTTGATTTCCTCTTCCGTCAGTCCAAGAGCATACATGAGGCTCTTGTTAGGCGCACGGTCAACTCCGATTTTTACATTATCTGATTTCATAATTAGTCCCTATCATCATTACGGCCGTGCACCGGAGAGTATCCCGGACGGAATAAGCAATGCGGAACGCGGCCATTTTAGTTTATGTTAGCAATGGATGAGATTAGTTGGATGCTGAATCGAGGTCAGTGTCATTCTTCCAGAGCATCTCGTCTCTGAGCCTTTTACCTACAACTTCCATCTCATGCTTTGCGAGCTGAGCTCTCTTGGAGTTGAAGAATGTACGGCCATTCTTGTTCTCTGCGATCCACTTGCCGGCAAATGTTCCGTCCTGGATGTCAGCAAGTACCTTGCGCATGTTTGCCTTTACCTCGTCGTGCGGAAGTACGCGAGGACCCGATACGTATTCGCCGAATTCAGCAGTATCGGAGATCGAGTAATTCATTGCTGCGATGCCGCCCTTGTTGATAAGGTCGATGATCAGCTTCATCTCGTGGATGCACTCGAAGTATGCATTCTCAGGCTTGTAGCCTGCCTCAACGAGAACTTCGAATCCGCACTGCATCAGGTCTACGACTCCGCCGCAGAGTACTGTCTGCTCACCGAAGAGGTCTGTTTCGGTCTCCTCGTCCATTGTAGTCTCGAGGATACCTGCACGTGCTCCGCCGATGCCTGCTATATATGCGAGAGCGATATCATATGCTTTTCCTGTAGCATTCTGCTCTACTGCAACGAGGCAAGGAACGCCTTTGCCGTTTACATATGTTCCGCGGACTGTGTGTCCAGGTCCCTTCGGAGCTGCCATGAATACGTCTACGCCTTCAGGTGCAACGATCTGCTTATAGCGGATGTTGAATCCGTGAGCAAAGGCGATAGCATTGCCCGGCTCGAGGTTCGGTGCGATCTCGCTCTTGTAGACAGCTGCCTGCACCTCATCATTGATGAGGATCATGATGATATCAGCTTTCTTAGCAGCCTCAGCTACTGTATAAACCTCGAAACCGTCCTTCTCTGCAACAGGCCACGACTTGCCGCCCTTGCGGAGTCCGACGATTACATTGCAGCCTGAGTCTCTGAGGTTCAGTGCGTGAGCATGTCCCTGTGAACCGTATCCGATGATAGCAATCACCTTGCCATTGAGAGCGTCAAGATTACAATCCTTCTCATAATACATTTTTACCATAGTTGAATTCCCCTCTTTCTTTAGATTCATCGTTGATCGTTGCTGTACCGCGCTCAATGGCTACTACGCCTGTGCGCGCTATTTCCAATATCTTGAATTCCTTCAATATATTTACTATCGCTTCAAGTTTTTCAGAATCGCCGGTAACTACCAGTGTGAGTGTCTCCAGGGACACATCGATAATCTGTGCCCTGAATATATTGGCGATCTGCATTACATCGTTTCTTCTTTCTGCGCCTTCAGTGCTGACCTTTATCAGCATCAGCTCCCTGTAGATCGAGTTGACTGTGTTGAGCCTCTTGACTGAGTGTACCGGGTAAAGCTTGCGCAGCTGATTGCACAGGAGCTCGGTATGCGGCTCATCCGCGATAACATCTATCGTCAGACGCGTCACGCCCTGGTTTTCCGTAGGGCCGGCAGCAAATGCTTCAATATTGTATCCCTTTCTCGAGAACAGTCTCGCGATCTGGGACAAAACTCCCGGTTCGTTGTCTACAAGGAGAGCCAGAGTCTGTCTTACTGCATTATTCATTTTATCCATGCTCTGCACCCCCTATAGTTTCATGAAGTCCGTGATGTGGCTGCCGCCGCCCACCATAGGCCTTACCATTTCGTCAATATCAAGCATACAGTCGATCACATAACCTTCTCCGCATGCCATGGCTTCCTTTATAGCCTCAGCAAGATCCTTCTGGTTGTTGACCCTGCGGCCGTGGAGACCGTAGGCTTCGGCAAGCTTCACGAAATCCGGACCTCTGTCCATGTCGGTCTCAGAAAAATTCTTCTTATATATAAGGTTCTGCCACTGCCTTACCATGCCCAGGGTCTGGTTGTCGAATACAAAGGTGATCACAGGCAGCCCGTAATGCTGCACTGTTGTGAGCTCGTTGCAGTTCATGCGGAAGCTTCCGTCACCCGCAATGTGGATCACCATCTTGTCAGGATTGCCCACCTTTGCTCCGATGGCAGTGCCAAGTCCGAAGCCCATGGTTCCGAAACCTCCGGAAGTGATCAGCTGACCCGGATAATCGAAGTGGAAATGCTGTATCGCCCACATCTGATGCTGGCCTACGTCCGTAGCAACGATCGTATCCATAGGCATCAGCCTTGCTATCGTGTCACATACCTGCTTAGGATTGAGAGTGTCGCCGCCCTCATCGTATAAGGTTTCCGTAGGGAATGAGAATACGTATTCCTTCCACTTTGAGTGATCCTGCTGGGTAAGTCTCTCATTGAGCATTCTGAGAACTTCTTTTGCATCACCGACGATGTGGTGGTCGGTCTGTACGTTCTTGTTGATTTCCGACCTGTCTATATCTATATGAACTATCTTTGCCTGGCTTGCGAATGATTCCGGATCAAGCGCCACTCTGTCGGAGAACCTGCAGCCGACTGCTATCAGAAGATCGCACTCATTTACGCCGATGTTCGATGCCTGTGAGCCGTGCATTCCGATCATGCCTGTCGCGAGCGGGTTGCGGCCTTCCATGCCGCCGCCTCCCATGACAGTGATGGCTGTAGGGGCATCCATCAGGTTCACGAACTCGTTGAATTCCTTATGAGCTCTTCCCCTCACAACGCCTCCGCCGCAGATAAGCATAGGCTTTTCAGATTCGCCTATCATGCTGATGAGCTTATCTATATCCTCTTCGTCGATGGACGGCTTGTGAAGGTCGGCCATATTGCGGTCGTACAGCGCATCCAGCATACCCGACTTTTTGTGCTCTTTCCTCGGAACGAATTCATATTCTGCCGTCTCTGCAGTGACATTCTTGAGAATATCGATGAATACCGGCCCCGGTCTTCCGCTTCTGGCGATCGCAAATGCCCTTCTCACCGTGTCAGCCAGCTTGTTTACATCGCTGATCTGGAAAGTACACTTGGTAATAGGAAGCATTACACCCGTGCTGTCGACCTCCTGGAATGAATCCTTTCCGATGAGGCTCTCAGCCACGTTACACGAAATAAATACTACCGGGGATGAATCCATGTACGCGGTAGCGACTCCGGTAGTAAGGTTGGTCGCACCAGGTCCCGATGTAGAAAATGCCACACCTACCTTGCCCGTGCTGCGGGCATACCCGTCAGCTGCGTGCGACGCGCCTTGCTCGTGTGCCGTGAGGTAGTGATGTACCCTGTCACGGTATTTGACCAGTGCGTCATAAACGTAAAGTATGGTGCCTCCCGGGTAGCCGAAAACGGTATCGACCTCCTGCTCAAGCAGGCATTCCATTAATATTTCTGCGCCGGTTAATTTCAATTCTATATACGTCCTTTCTATAATTATTTATTTTTCCATTGCTATGGTGCCGGTCCTCTGTATCTCGATGATGCCGTAGCCCTTCATCGCCTTGATGAAGTCCTCCACATTTTCCGGCTCGGCATGATACTCAAGCAGAAGATATTTCGGAGCCACCTTCATTACCTTGGCTCCCATTACCTGGCAAAACTCAATGAGCGGCGTGCGGTTTGACAGGTTATACGCCACCTTTATCAGCATCATCTCAAGGCATACGCTCTTGGCATCGCTCAGACGTCTTACCTTTATTACATCGACGTTCTTGTTGAGCTGCTTCTCGATCTGATCGATCGTTCTCTGGTCACCCGTGGATGTTATGGTCATGCTGGATATCTCATGATTGTCTGTCTCTCCCACGGCCAGAGTATCTATGTTGAAGCCCCGCCTTGCAAATAATCCGGATACGGCAGACAGAACTCCGTCCCTGTTTTCTACAAGTACCGAAAAGATTCCTTTCATTTCTTCTGCCTCCCGCTACTTAACATTGTTTTCGCTGTCAACGTCACATACCAGAATGCGCGCACCCTCGCCCTCAAGGAACCAGTCGAGCTTCTCATCAAGCTCATCATTCGAAGTACACTCACTGTATGTCAGTCCGTACGCCTCGGCGATCTTTCCGTAATCAGGCCAGTCGCTGAGCTTTACGCCTTCGTAATGTGAATTGTAGTTCTTGTGCTGGTATTCCCTTACCAGTCCAAGGAATCTGTTTCTGACGAGGAGTATCCTTAAGTCTACATTATTATTGCGCATCGTGGCGAGCTCGTTCATCGCCATCTGGAACGCTCCGTCACCTATAACTGCGACAGTCTGTTTCTCTGGTGAAACGAGCTTAGCTCCTATTGCTGCAGGTATCGAATACCCCATGGTGCCCATGCCGCCGGTCGTCATGAAGCGACCTTCCTTCATTATATAATTGTCTGCGCTCCAGAGCTGATTCTGCCCTACATCTGCCACATATACGGCATCATCATCGAGTTTTTCGGAGAGTTTCTGCACCATCAGGTTCGGGTCCACCAGCCTGTCGCTGAAAACGCGGGTATCGACAGTGCTTTTCTTTATCTCTTCAAGCTCTTCTATCCAGCTGTCTTCCTTGCGGCTTATGTCGCCATCAAGCATCATTGCGAATATTTCGCTGAGATCACCTACCAGCGGAATGGTAGGGCCGACGTTTTTTCCGATCTCTGCAGTATCTATATCAATATGTATGATTGCTCGTCTTGTGAGTTTCTCCGGCTTCGGAATGGCTCTGTCAGCTATTCTCGCACCAACGACCAGCAGAAGATCTGCTCTTCCCACCGCCTTATTTGCATACGGTTTGCCGTTATTGCCCAGCATGCCGAAGTTAAGAGGGTGTTTCTTAGGGAGCACCCCCATTCCCATCATTGTATGTACAAGAGGGATATTGAACTTTTCGCAGAACTCGCGAATGACCTGCTCACCGTTTCCGAGGATGACTCCTCCGCCTGCACAGATGAGAGGTTTTTCTGCCTGATCCAGCAGATTTATTACTCTTTTCAGCTGTATCGGATTGATCTTTATCTCAGGCTTGTATCCGCGGATGATCACATCGGCAGGATACCTGAACTGTTTCTTCAGCTCTGCCTGCTGCACATCCATAGGAATGTCGATCAGCACCGGTCCCTTGCGGCCCGTAGATGCGATATAGAACGCCTCCTTGAATACCCTCGTGATGTCATCAGGATCCTTTACAAGGTAACTGTGCTTTACGAATGATCCTGTTGCACCGCGCATGTCGGCTTCCTGGAATACATCGCGGCCAAGCAGCTTGCTTGATACCTGTCCCGATATTGCAATAAGAGGAATGCTGTCTGCATAAGCCGTCGCAAGAGCAGTGATAAGATTGGTAGCTCCCGGACCGGATGTCACCACGCACACCGCCGGCTTGCGCGACATCCTGGCATAGCCGCTTGCTGCGTGTCCGGCGTTCTGCTCCTGACGCACCAGAACATGCTCGATACCCGAGTTGTACAGGCCCTCATAAAAAGGCGCTATCGCCACTCCGGGATAGCCGAATACCAGGTTTATTCCCTCTGCCTCAAGGCACTTCACCATCGCTTCTGCACCGGTCAAGATAATGTCCCTCCTTACATTTTGTTTCATCTTGTATGCGTAACAAATACTTTATCACGATTGATGAAATCTAACAATTCCTTTCTGTATTTTTTGAGATAATTTACAATTTACAAGTGGTTTTTTGTTGACACAAACAATAAAGTGGTTTACTTTTTTATATGTCAAATAAAAAAAGTAACTAAAAACAAGAAAGGATATCCATATGACTAACATTGAGATGATCCGTGCCTATGGGCATGAGCAAGTTGCATATTTCAACAACGAAAAAGCAGGCCTTAAAGCGATTATCGCTCTTCACAATACAAATCTCGGTCCGGTAGTAGGCGGATGCAGACTCTGGCCTTATGAGAGTGAAGAAGCAGCACTTTTCGATGTTCTCAGACTTTCACGCGGCATGAGCCACAAGAACGCTGCTGCAGGAATGCCTCTCGGTGGCGCAAAGGGTGTTATCATTGCACATCCATCCCAGAAGACTGAAGCCATGTTTGAAGCTTTCGGCGAGGCAGTAAACACATTCATGGGCAAGTACTATACAGCTGAGGATGTAAATACAGATACAAAGGATGCTGACTACATGCTGCGCACTACAGAATACGTAGTAGGCCGTGCAGACGTATCCGGCGACCCTTCTCCTTTCACATCCATCGGCGTATTTGATGGTATCCGCGCTGTTGCACAGTTCATGAACGGTTCCGACAGCCTTGACGGAATGAAGATCGCCGTACAGGGACTCGGCAAGGTAGGTATGGGCCTGGCAGAGCTTCTGCACGAAGCAGGCGCAAAACTGATCGTATGCAACAACTCGAACCGCGAAGCAATGAAGTATGCGGTTGAGCAGCTCGGAGCAACCGAGGTTCCAAAAGACGAGATCTATGGCGTTGAATGCGACATCTTCGCACCTTGCGCTCTTGGCGCTGTCGTAAACAGCAAGACCATCCCACAGTTCAAGTGCAGAGCTATTGCAGGTGCTGCAAACAACGTCATCTATGATGATGCTGCAGGCGAAGCTCTCAAGGCACGCGGCATCCTCTACGCTCCTGACTTCATCATCAACGGCGGCGGAGTAATCAACGCAGGCCAGGAAGCATTCACAACTTATGACAAGGAGAACGTGCTCAAGCAGGTACACAATATCTACAACACAGTTTACAGAATGCTCGAAGAGTCCAAAGAGACAGGCAAGCCTGAAGGTGTTATTGCTACAGAATTTGCTGAAAACCGCATCAGAAACGGATTTGACGCGTAAACGCAAATCAACTGAGACAAATCAAAAAGCATATCCGCAATCAGGCGGATATGCTTTTTTGGTACTTTAAATGTTTCCGCGGTCGCCCTGTCCAGTTTTTCCGGATGATCACAAAACAGTCAGGCGCGACAGTTTACAAGCGGAAGTCTTCCTATTATACTTTGTCTGTAATCTGATTTAAGTAACAGAAATTTGGAGACCGTATCAATGGCTAAGAACAAAACCAGAAGCAACAAGACTTCCTCCCAGGCAAAGCCTAAGAACGAGGCTCAAAAAACCTCTAAGGTTTCTGATAAGCCAAAGGATGTTCTTTATCAAATCAAGACCAAACGCGATTCAGGTGTTTTAAAAGCATATATCACTTTTACATACCGTGTGTTCCATCCTAAAGTTACAGCAAGGATGGTACTCTACGGGCTCCTGATAATCGCACCGGGCTTTGTCGTTAAAACCCAGGCGCTGAAGATCATTCTCTGGGTATTAGGAGGACTGGTAGTCCTTCTCGGACTCTTCCGTCAGTATATCTCGCTTGCCCTTACAAAAAGATCGGATGCGGATTACCGCAATGGTACTGAATTCGTATATGAATTCACCCAGAATGACGCTTCGTTTTTCCGTGATGGCGAGCTATCTGTATACAGCAGCAGATACAAAGACATAGATGCCGTCTTCTATGACGAAGATTATTATTATCTCAGTCTTACTAGCAGAGAATTCTTTGTTATCCCTATGGACAGATTTACTATCGGAGATCCGTCTACCTTCGGCGATTTCATGTACAAGAGATGTAAAAAAGTGTGCCGCTGGATCCCTGCAAAGCTTGGCAACAAACTCAAAAAATACCGGTCAAGCCGTGCCGTCATCAGAGACCAAATGCACCGCTAAAAAAGAGCTGAACCTATGAGTTCAACTCTTTTATTTTTTTAATTACCGGTTCAAGAGAGTCTCTGCTCATACCGTCATAATCGTTTTTGGCTCTTTCAATGATGAGATCCGCGTCCTCTTTTTCATACAGTCCGTAAGCCCCGACCTCGATAAAATTCTTAAACAGTGCTTTGTCCAGCATTATCAGTTTATTTTTCCGGATCGTTCCCGGAAGCATGAAGAAGCTTATATTGCCTTGTCCTTCACACCCGTTCCGGCGGCGAAGCAGATCGACATAAGACTGACTGTCCGGGTCACCGAGGCCTACACCGCATATGAAAAGGTTTCTTCCCTCAAGCCCGAAATTATTATAATTCTGCCACAGCATGTTCAGCATGTGGATATCACCATTACGCACGGCACCGATATATACAACATTTTTATACATGCTGACATATCCCAGCTTTCTCTTGTCGAACCCCATGCCATCACATTCGAGCTCCTCCATCAGCCATTTTCCGTACTGCAGAGAGGTGCCGTGTTTGCCTGCGCACACAACGATCGTGTCTGTTGAATCTCCGCCATCTGCTCTTCTGCTCTCTCTTGCTGTCCTGTTGGGATTCTTCATAAGCTTCATCCTTTCGTATCACTCTAAATATCGTAACAGCTGAAAACCGTGCCATAAAATATTACTATATAAACGGTATATAAATCAAATATCGTTCAAATGCTTTCCGGGTCTCTCAAAAAGGAGGGAAGGTTGAAAAACTGCAAAGAACAACCTTTAAATATTCACATAATCGACACATTAGTATTGACTTGGACTTAAGGAATGCTATAATCTGTCTTAAAGAAGTGTTGAATCGCGTATTCAATATTCTAATAATAGTACTATTATTCATAGGAGGTTTTTTATGTCTAAATGGATTCTTATTGGTATAGCTCTTTTAGGACTCGTTTACAACGTCATCCTGATGTGGAGAAAGATGAAAGAGATCCGCGCAATGCCTGAAACAGAATTCGGCTGCACCGGCGAGGAACTCTGGCAGTCGCAGAAGAAGCACTTCTGGTACAACTTCATTCTTGCCGGAATCATTGCTAACTTCTTCGACACACTGGGTATCGGATCATTCGCTCCTACTTCGACAATGTTCAAGGTAGGAAAGTCAGTAGACGACGTTCTTGTACCTGGTACACTGAACGTAGGCGACACGGTTCCTGTATGTGTAGAGGCAGCTGCATTCTTCGGTCTCGTAGACATGGATGTTCTCACACTCGTAACCATGATCGTTGCATCCGTTCTCGGTTCATACCTCATGGCTGGTATCGTTTCCAAGTTCGACCGTAAGCACGTACGTTACGCTCTGTTCGTAGGACTGTTCCTTCTCTCCATCATTATGTTCATGAAGTGGAGAGGCGTTGGCCCATTCGGCGAAGTCGGAACAGAAATGGGTCTCCGCGGAATCAAGCTGATCATTGCTATTGTTGTCAACTTCGTCCTCGGCGGACTGATGTCCATCGGCGTAGGTCTCTATGCTCCTTGCATGGCTCTCTGCGCACTCCTCGGACTCGATGTCGGCTGCGCATTCCCTGCTATGATGGGTTCCTGCGCATTCCTGATGGCATACGGCAATGGTCCTAAGTTCATCAAGGAGGGACGTTATGACATGAACGCTTGCTGGGCTATGGCTCTCGGCGGTGGTCTGATTGGAGTTCCTATCGCTGCATGGATCGTTGGAAGCCTGCCGCTTTACTGGCTGACTCTCATGGTTGTAATTGTATGCTTCATCACTTCGCTCCTCTACCTGAAGGATGCTATTCAGAAGGGATCTGCTATCTAATTACTATCAGCGATTCAGTTACAATTTACAATGAACTGCAAAAGAGCCGGTCAGAAGTGACCGGCTCTTTTATTCTCATGATCAGTTCTTAAGTCTCTAATTGAAACTCTCTCTCAGCTTACCGTCAGACTTGACGACCTTCTTTTTATATGGAGCAAGCAGGTCATCCAGTTCGTATTTGTCGAATGGCACCAAAGCGTAGAATTTATCAAGGTTTTCTTCCGTTTCGGAATCTCTGGTCTGTGTGTTCAGAGTTGCCTTACCTTCTATACAAAGTACTCCTGCCTCGTCATCGCGTATGATTTTTTTGATCTGTGCGTCACGTATGTAATAAGTCTTGAGCTTCATTCCCTGCTGATATACATAATAGACAGTATCGTCGCTGACCTCGAACCTCGCATTGTGAAATCCGTTGAACGGATCCTGGGACATCCGCTTGCCGCGGCGGGAAACAATAAACGTGAGAGCTGCTACTGCCCAGATCGTTAAGTGTACCGGAAGCTGACTCGACTCAGCACCCTGCGTCCTGAGCGCTACGCTTATTATGACGGCAAGACCCGCAGCGAGGATCACGTATGAAGCGATCTTGAATCCGAAACCTTTCTTCGTCCCCTTAGCCCACATATGCTTTCTTTTGTTAAGTATACCGAGATCTCCAGGGTACACATCATTATTAGGATCCAGTTTCATATGATTCTCTCCTTCTTCTGGTAAAAGATTTCCTAGACATTGTACATTATATGTTCTTAAAAGTAAATTTTTACTGCTTCATGCAATCGATGCGGTAATCATAGCTTTGTCTAAGGTCATCCGTATTCTGTTGACTTGGCTTTAAAGAATGGTATAATCTGTATTAAGAAACTGTTTTATCATTTTGTTTAAACGGGTTTATTATTCATGGATATTCTGAAATGCAAAGCATTTGTAACGGCCGCTGATGAAGGCAGTTTCACTGCAGCCGGCAAGATTATGGGTTACACACCCTCAGGTATCAGCCAGCTCGTAGCTGCCATGGAAAAAGAGTTCGGCTTCTCGCTTCTTATGCGCAAGAGCAACGGAGTCGTACTTACCCGTGAAGGCGAATACATCTATCCTCTTGCCATAGAGTTCATTGAAAAAGAGACCGAGTTGTATAAGGCCGCTACTGAGCTCTCGGGGATGTACAAAGGCAATGTAATGATCGCTGCGTATTCCAGTATCGCCGCGCAGGTGCTTCCTCAGATCATCAAGGATTTTACCGACCTGCACCCTTCCATCAATATACAGATAGAGGAGGCTACAAAGAACAAGATTGACAAGATGGTCACCTCAGGCAAAGCCGATCTTTCATTCTCATCACGGCTCTCAAACAAGTCATTTGTATGGATACCTTTTGCCGAGGACCGCATGGTAGCTGTTCTTCCGGGTGATCACCCGGATGCATGCTTAGAGGCATACCCTATCAATAAATGTAAAAAGGAAAATCTCATAATGCCGAGCGAGGGAGATGACGCAGATGTAAGGGAGCTTTTCAAGCGTCACGGTATCGTCCCTAACGTGCGGCTCACCACTCTTGAAAACTATACAGCCATAAACATGGTTGAGAAGGGCCTTGGCATAGGCATAATGAATGAGGGAATCACCAGGCACTGGAAAACCGGAACAGTTATTATTCCCGTAGATCCCCCGAGCAGCATAGAGCTCGGCATTTGCCTTCCGTCGCTTGAGGATGCGGCACCTGCTGTCAGAGAATTTGTCATCTTTGCAGCAAATCAGCTGAAAGTAAAAATACCTGAGCAATAACTCAGGTATTTCCTGCAACCGATATATTTCCGGGCAGATAAATGCCCGGTATTTTTATGCCCGGATGACTAGCCCAATCCGATCGCCAGACCGATAAGCCGTACTATCAATGCTGCGACCCATGCGATGGCACACTGGCAAAGCACAACGTACAGTGCCCATCCGCTTCCCAGCTCTCTTCTGATCGCAGCTACTGCAGCCACACAAGGCGTGTACAGCAGACTGAATACCAGCATGGAAGCTGCTGCAAGAGATGAAAGTGCTGCAGCTACACCGCCGGCAAACAGAACATTCATAGTCGCAACTACGCTTTCCTTGGCCATGAAACCGCTTATGAGAGCAGTAACTATACGCCAGTCCCCAAGGCCTACAGGCTTGAATATTGGAGCCAGAACGCCGGCTATGGCCGCCAGCATGGAATCCTGTGCATCATCCACCATGTTGAATCCGAAGTTGAAACTCTGCAGGAACCATACGACTATAGTAGCGATAAGGATCACCGAAAACGCTCTCTGCAGGAAGTCCTTGGATTTGTCCCAGATAAGGTGTCCTACGTTTTTGGCTGACGGAAGTCTGTAATTAGGCAGTTCCATTACCAAAGGAACAGCCTCGCCCTTAAATACAGTCTTCTTCATCACTATGGCTGACAGTATGCCTGTCACTACACCAATAAGATAAAGCGCTGTCACTATCCACCAGCCGTTTCCCGGGAAGAAAGCCGCTACGAAGAATCCGTAGATAGGCAGTTTTGCCGTACATGACATAAACGGTGTGAGCAGTATGGTCATCCGCCTGTCTCTCGAACTCGGCAGCGTTCGTGTTGCCATTACCGCAGGTACCGTGCATCCGAATCCGATCAGCATAGGAACAATGCTTCGCCCTGAAAGGCCTATCCTGCGCAAAGGCTTATCCATCACGAAAGCGACTCTCGCGATATATCCGCTGTCCTCAAGCAATGACAGGAAGAAGAACATAGTTACAATTATAGGCAGAAAGCTCAGCACACTTCCGACGCCCTCGAATATGCCGTTCATCACCAGACTGCTGATAGCATGATTCACATTCCCCGCGGTCATTGCGCTTTCGACCGATGCACCCAGCGCTTCTATTCCTTTTTCAAGCAGATCCTGCAGGAACGGCCCTATAACGGCAAATGTCAGGAAGAATACTGCCGCCATGACTGCTATGAATACCGGTATGGCCGTGTACTTACCCGTAAGGATATTGTCGTACCTGCTGCTTCTGATATGCTCCTTGCTCTCTTTAGGCCTCTTGATGCATCTGTCGCATACTTTATATATGAAGGAGTAACGCATGTCCGCCATGGCGGCGCTTCTGTCGAGTCCCCTCTCTCTCTCCATCTGGAGTATCAGGTGCTCAAGCGTCTCCTTTTCGTTTTTATCGAGCTTAAGACTTTCAAGTATGAGCTGGTCGCCTTCGACCAGCTTGGCAGCTGCAAAACGTACAGGTATACCCTCTCTTTCTGCATGATCCTCAATCAGGTGGCAGACTGCGTGCAGGCAGCGGTGAACAGCTCCTCCGTGCTCTGTACTGTCACAGAAGTCCTGTCTCATAGGACCTTCCTGATATTTCGCAACATGTATTGCGTGGCTTACAAGCTCATCTACGCCCTGATTCTGGGCAGCTGAGATAGGCACCACAGGAACTCCCAGCATATTCTCCATCCTGTTGATATCGACGGATCCGCCGTTGCCGGTCATCTCGTCCATCATGTTGAGCGCCACCACCATAGGAAGTCCCATCTCCAGGAGCTGCATGGTCAGATACATGCTGCGGTCGATGCTCGTAACATCCAGTATGTTGATTATTGCCTTCGGCTTCTCTTTGAGCACGAAATCTCTTGATACTATTTCTTCGCCGGAATATGGCGACATCGAATAAATGCCCGGCAGGTCGGTTATAAGGGTATCAGAATGACCTTTTATGACGCCGTCTTTGCGGTCGACCGTGACCCCCGGGAAGTTGCCTACATGCTGATTCGAGCCTGTGAGCTGGTTGAACAGAGTTGTTTTTCCGCTGTTCTGATTTCCGACGAGAGCAAATGTCAGAGTAGTGCCGTCAGGAATCGGATCTTCTCCTTCCTTCTCGTGATATCTTCCCTCTTCACCGAGGCCCGGATGTTCTGTCTCATTTTCTTCATCGATCGCTTCGCTGTAAGCACCGGCCTCATCGTCTGTAAGCAGTATCTCTATCTTCTCTGCATCTGATAAACGGAGGGTCAGCTCATAACCATGTATGCGCAGCTCCATCGGGTCTCCCATAGGAGCGAACTTTATAAGTTTCACATGCGCTCCAGGTATGACTCCCATGTCAAGAAGATGCTGACGCAGCGCGCCTTCGCCGCCTACTTTTTCTATATATGCAGATTGGCCCTGCTTTATTTCACTTAATTTTTTATTTTCCATCGTTTAACCACTCTCCGAATAGTATCGGAATTTTAAAATACAGTTAGATATAACTACACTGTCACGAAGTTGTCAAGCTCTGTTCCGTTTTATCAGCGGGTTCTTCTGCATTCAAAAACTCCCGCCGGGCTGACAGGAGTTTTTCCTTGTTTTATGTCAGTTTTTGTTACATGCTCAGAACGTCTACACCTTTATACGGGTCATAGTCTATTCCTTTTGTCATCTCGAGCGCTTCTGTAAGGTCATAATGCACTATGTGACCGTCTCTTTCTCCGATAGCTCTGTTTCTTATGTCATGCCTGATAAGGTCTATTGCCGTCATTCCGCACTGGGTAGCAAGCATCCTGTCACGGAATGTAGGCGAGCCTCCGCGCTGGAGATAAGACAGCTTTATATAGTTTACATTTCTGCCTGTCCTTTCTTTCAGCTGTTTGAACAGTTCATCAGTATCTATATTGTAGCCCTCAGCCTTGATAATAATATTATGAAGCTTGCCGCTTTCTATACCTTTATTAACTTTCTTGAATACATCCTCAATGTCATCGTCTATCTCAGGGAGCAGCACGCACTCTGCACCGCCTGTAATACCGGAATAGAGAGCTATATCTCCGCAATGACGGCCCATTACTTCTATGACACTCGTTCTCTGATGTGAAGAGCTTGTATCTCTTACACGCGTAATAGCATCAAGTACGATATTGATGGCAGTATCAAAGCCTATCGTATTGTCTGTGTAAGACAGGTCATTATCGATCGTGCCAGGGATGCCTATAACGTCAACACCAAATCTGTCGGACAGTGCTTTTGCTCCTGCGAGAGATCCGTTGCCTCCGATGACTATGAGGTCTTCGATCTTGAGATCGCGAAGAGTCTTATAAGCCTGAGCCTGTCCTTCTTCGGTCATGAACCTCTTGCTTCTGGCAGTCTTAAGAATAGTTCCGCCACGCTGCAGTATGTCTCCGACTGATCTTCTGTACAGCCTCTCAACATCACCATCGATCAGCCCTTCATAGCCTCTCTTGATGCCATAAACTTCCATGTTATAGTAGATACCATATCTTACGACCGCTCTTATGGCAGCATTCATTCCCGGCGCATCTCCGCCGCTGGTAAGAACAGCAATCTTTTTCATGTCAACCTCCATTAGCAGGATATATACCTGCAGTTTTTTTACGCTTCAGCTATTGCCTCTACCTCGCAGAGAACGCCCTTCGGCAGATCTTTTACAGCAACACAGCTTCTTGCCGGCTTTGATGTAAAGTACTCAGCATATACCGCATTGAATGCAGCGAAGTCTGCCATGTCAGCCAAGAAACATGTAGTCTTTACGACCTTATCATAACCCGAGCCTGCCGCCTCCAGGATGGCTCCGACGTTTTTGCAGCTCTGTGCAGCCTGTGCTTCAATGCCTTCAGGAACCTCGCCTGTTGCAGGGTTTACAGGGATCTGGCCGGAAGTGAAAACGAATCCGTTTGTTACGAATGCCTGTGTATATGGTCCGATAGCTCCCGGTGCATTCTTTGTTTCTACAGCTTTCATGTATGTCTCCTTTCAATAAAAAACATGGTCTCAGACCCAATTCCGTTCTTATTAATCTTACAATCAAAGCTATTCCCTTGCAACAAAACAATGCTGCCAATATATAAAAAAACAGACCTGCACAAGTGTGTACAACGTGTGCAGATCCATTTTTTATTTATAGAATTTATTTCCTGTTGACCGCCCTGACTATTGCCTTTGCGATCTCTCTGTATACGATGAAGAGGACTCCCGCGATCGGCCATACGATCCATGTGGACTCCCAGCGGTTAGTGACGAAGCTCCAGCCGAGATATACAGCAAGAGCGATTCCCCAATAGATGCCGTCGTATTTCCCTGCCTTCTTATTTAACCTTGTATAATCTCCCTCTTCGAGCAGTTTATCGTACCCGTCGTGTCTGATACAGGTGAGCACTATCATCTTGACTCCGACAGCAATCGTTACGATCATGGCGTCAACTCCGATTATAGGAAGTACATCCGTGTTGTTGGAGTAACGGCTCATCGAGAGTATGAGCATCGGTATGGCAGCAACGATGCAGAGCATGATACCTACTATCAGAAGACGGCTGTGCTTTTCCGCGTACTGAGCACGGCGTTCTTTGGCCATTCCGCTTACTCCGTAAGCCGTATCTATATCGAGGTTCTCAAGATAGTCGTACTGCTTTCCGCGCATGCTTGTCATAAGGAAAATTCCTACCGCTGCCGCTATTATCACGAGAAGTATCATCGTACCTCCCATTTCAGCGACCGTCTCGTTCATTGAGATCTTTTCTGCTTCTGCAAGCCCTCCCATCAGAATCAGAATGACAGGGGAAAGGATGCACATCATCACGCCTGTTGAAATAAGACTTGCCGCTTTCTCATTGTGTTCGAGGAACGCATTGGCTTCTTCCATGGAGACTTCTCTTACGGTCTCTTCCAGTCCGTTATCGACCGGAGCGAATTCCGGAGCCTGCGGTTCTTCTATGTCATCTTTTAGCAGATAGTCGGTGCTGACGCCGAACACCTCGGACATCTGTAATATTTTCTTCATGTCAGGCACTGCCTGTGCGCCTTCCCATTTGGATACCGACTGTCTGGATACTCCGAGCATATCTGCAAGTTCTTCCTGTGACCATCCGTTTTTCTTTCTGTTTTCAATTATCTTATCTGCGAGAATCATTTGTTTACCTCCCTGATCCGTGAGTGTTTCCGTTTCTGTCTGCACCTATAATCTACAGCTTCAGGCGGTTGCACTCTACCAACCAGGCTTTTCAATCTGTCAACCGGCGGTTGCAAATCGCTGAATTTCAAGGAAATAACGTGTTTTTACTTTTTTATCATATATCAGCGGCTGCTCTGCTTAAGAACACGTATGCATACGTTGTTAAGATCGAAAGCATGTGAATAGTTTACGTTTTCAGCAGCAGCAAATACTATTCTCAGTCCAAGGCCGGATACAGGATCATCCGGGTTAAGCAGCTTATACCTTTCCGTCAGGTTGAACGGCCGTCCGTTATCGCGCAGGCGGAGTATCAGCCACCTGCCTATGATGAGGAACCTGTATTCAACATATTTCTCTCTGTCATCCTTAAAGCCATGCAGCAGGCTGTTGCCCGCAAGCTCCTCAAGACACAGCCCGACATTGAAAGCCTGCTTTCTGTCCACACCGTTTTCTTCGCATAAGCGTATCACTTTGTCCGATGCTTCCGCAACCTGCTCCATGGTCGTGATATCTCCGCGTATCTCAGCGATGATACTGCCCAGTGCAGCTCCATCAGTTACCGGTTTTCCTTTCAGTCTCCTTATGACCTGTACGCAGGTGAGATATATCGTAAGAACTATCTCGTGAACAGCAAAAGCAGCATAGATCCCCGGCACGCCCCACTGGCGCCCCAGCAGCCAGGTGATCAGCACAGGCAGTGCGAGCTGGTTTATCAGTGTAAGTGCACCGGCTTCCTTCTGTCTGTCAAGCCCCTGCAGATATGACCTTGAAGCCAGGTTGAAGCTCATGAACGGCAGTCCAAGCAGATACCAGCGGAAGGCATAAGCACCCAGATCCTGAAGCACTGGGTCTTTCGAGAACAGCTTTACAAGAAGCGGAGCCGCTGCCGCCAGAATCAGCGCAAACGCTGAGCCATGGACAGCACAGAATCTCATAATGTCCCTTCTCTCCCTTCGCAGGGCTTCAGTATCATGTTCTGCCGCATACATACCGGTCAGCAGGAGAACAGCAGTCATGATCCCATCCCCAAGAGCCAGCGGTATATTATGGACAGCCTCCTGTATAGAAAGAGCAGCAAGTCCTGACAGGTTTCCGTAGCGGAGCATTATGCGGTTGACCGCCATCGGATAAATGAATTCACATATATATCTGACTGCCATCGGAAATCCCGCAGATAAAATGGCGATAAGCATACCCTTCTCAATACGGGGACGTCCGAGGCGGAATATCGTTTTCCCGTTGATAAGCTGATTACCAAGTACCAGGCATGAACACAGATAAGCCACAACACTGGCAATTGCTATGCCTCTTATTCCGGCATTCATGGCTACAGCGAGAAAATCTCCGGCGACATCCGACAGCAGAACTACTACTATTGATAATGTCAGCCTTCTGTCCGCACCTTCAAGAGCAGCCACTCCGCTCAGAATTATCTGCATGATGATCGGAAGACTGCCTATCATTATAGGGATAAGAAAAGCTTTAACGTCTTCATAAAGGAGCGCATCTTCGGTATAGTCAGCAAAGAACCCGGTGATAGTATCCGGGAAAAGTATTGCTGCAATCATAATAAACAGAGATACTCCTACAGCTGCCATGCAGACCCAGATGAAGTGCTGATTAGACTCCGCGCGCTTTCCTTTCGCAAGCAGTTTTGTGACCTGTACTGAAAGCCCGGTGCTGAGTATGCTTCCGACCATGTAGAGAATCGGAAAAACAGGCATGGCAAGCTTCATGCCTGCCAGACCTTCAGCTTCCCAGAACTGACCGACAATAGCGCTGTCCACTATACTCGTAATAGAAAGCACCAATGCCTGCAGCATATGTATAACAACTATCCGGCGGAAAATACCGGACTGAAAACGTTCCATCTATATTCCCTTTTCCCCTTTACTTTATATTATTACTCCATGCGGAATCTGCGCATGTCTACGTTTCCGTTCTCCTTAAACTCTACGCCTTCCGCCTCGAGCAATTCACGCTGTTCTGTCCACCCCGGCACCGTACGCCCTGCGCTGTTGACCACCCTGTGGCACGGATGCATTCCGAACCTATCCTGCATGCTCATGATTTTGCCCACAAGACGGGCATTTTTCGGACGTCCCATCAGCGCAGCTATCTGTCCGTAAGACATTACCTTTCCGGGCGGTATGCTGTCAGCAATGTCCAGTGCTTCCCTGATCAGTCTCTCATTGAGGACTCCGGCAGCGTCATTCGTCAGCCTGAAGCTCTCATCTACAAGATCCATGACGTCCCTGTCATCAAGGGTATCATCAAGAGTGACAGATATCCACTTGCTGTGGTTCATGTGAAAAGCAGGATAAATGCCTCTTATCTTATGCAAAGCTGCCGTCCTGTTCTCATCTGCCTTAAGATTTATAACATCGACCATCTCTTCAGCGGAATTTTTATCCAGATGACGCCTGTTGATGTTCATGAGGAGACCGAACCACTTGTTGTTGCTGCTGTGCCTGAAAACCCCCGCAGGATTCTTATCACCATCATCCCATGGAAAATCCGGCTCCACGGAATACTTTTCGAGTATCCGCGCGGCGATACGGTTGCTCTGATCAGAGACAAATGCGACCTCAGCACAGCACTTACCGGCTATGTCAAGCAGGAGCTCTTCATATGCTTCTCTTACGGAACCTACAAATGCCCCTGCATAGTTAGGCATGCGAAGGGGTATGTATTCCTCGTCAATCATGTTATCGATTACTCTGCCCTGAACACTGCCGTTCTCATACACTCTGATTTCAGCAGTAAAATCGCCGTCCATGAATTCCTTAGACAGCGAATAGCAGGCATCCATATTTATGAACCCGTAGCTTACCAGACGTTTTGTACTGAACCGTCTGCGGCTGAATATCTTCTGTTCGATCGTCATAAGCAGTTCTATTTTATCTTAAGACTTCTGAGATATGCCTTCTGTTCCGGTGTTATCCGGTAGCTTTCAACTGATTTCTGTATCGCCTTGTTGTGAGTCCACTTATCCAGTTTCTTATTTTCAATGAATACGATTGCGCTGTCATACTGCTTTGCCAGTGCAGTCGCAAAGTACCACGCACGCATCATGTTCACATAATACTCATCTGACCTTATTGCAGCCACCATTTCAGGATATACGGCATCGTACTCATCTCCCAGAAAGTGTTCCATGAGCATGCCCACCGCAAACCGGATGGTGTATGTTTCCTCAGACTGAAGCCACTCTTTAATATGTACGAGAAGGCCATCCTTGTTCTTACTGAACACTTTAGGTGAAAGCTGGTCGCAGGTCGCCCAGTTATCTATGAAAGGAAGGAATTCGCATACTCCTGCCATGCATCTACCGTAGTCTTTCATGCCGGACAGCATGAAAGCGTGCAGCTGGTTCTCGTCAAAATAGTCATGCGGAAGAACAGCAAGAAACGCATCAGTGTCATCCTTTTTCAGAAGCTCCTTCGCAAGCTTGCGGAGCTCGGGCGTCCTCACACCGATTACTGCGGCAGGGTCTACCGTCGGAATAAGTTTCACCTGAAAATCCCTGTACTTCTCATCCTGAAGTTCAAACAGTCTTTTTTCTATTTCTGTCATAATACATGCCTCAGCTTACGGATTATAGTTCTATGTCTTCAATTTCCCTGAGGATCTCGTTCTGCCTCTCGTAGAAAAGGAGCTCTTTGTTGTGTTCAAAGTACTTGCTGCAGCCGTGCCTGCTTATGAAATGAGCTGAGTAGAAGCCCTTTGTAAGCT
Source organism: Mogibacterium sp. (assembly GCA_017510725.1). Classification (GTDB taxonomy): domain Bacteria; phylum Bacillota; class Clostridia; order Peptostreptococcales; family Anaerovoracaceae; genus Crickella. The sequence continues at coordinate 45,902 of JAFWMD010000060.1, forward strand.
CAGTCACGATAATCAGCATCTCCTGCCCGTCCCGGAAAGCCTCCTCAGCAAAAATGAACATGTTCTCAAGTTCTGAGCTGATAATCTTCACATGATCCATATGGGCAGCTCTTCTTGAATTGAATCCTTCCCTGATTATCTCAAAGGCTTCACTCCCGGATGGATCGCCTGCCTGCGCCAGCGCTCTGACCGCAGACTCCAGATTGTTGATAATGCCGTGTAGGATCCTGCGCCTGTCATCAGAGAGTGAGTTTGATCTCTTACCGGTATCGAGTTCATTGCGCTTTGACGAGATCACTTCATTCAGCAGCACAGACGCAGATGCTGAAGGATCATCCAGAGATGTCCTGAGCCGGCTGAAGATCTCCCTCTCTCCGGTCAGTATCTGCCCGTCATAATAGTTCTGCCTGAGGTCGCTTCCTACCCTGTCGAGTATAAGGCCCAGCAGCGATAGTCTCTCGTCGTATTTAGCCGCTGCAGCGCGTTTTCTTACATCATCGTCTGCCTTTCCGCTCAGGATGTCATCTATACGGTAGTCGGATCTGTACTTGCTGAACAGGTCATAATAATTGGAGAAAGACTTTGAGACCTTTTTATCCTGCAGATACTGCCCCACCATCTTTTCATCCACACTTATCCCGTTCTGCTCATAGAGCCTTATCATATCCGACAGATTGAGCCATGCACGTGCGGTCACTATGCTCTTGCCATCGACCGTTGTTTCTACCCTGTAAAAGTCATTGCTCTTTATGTCAAGATAAGTGGATATCGACGGATGTACGCCCCTGTCAATAGCGTATTCTTTCCAGATCTTATAGTCCGGCTCGATATCTATTCGCTTGAGCCTGTCCCATGTGACAGTATCGAATTCACGCACGGAGTTATTGTATTCAGGAGGATTGCCAGCCGTTACGACGATCCAGCCATCCGGCACACGGTGTCTGCCGAATATCTTATACTGCAGGAACTGCAGCATCGCCGGTGCAAGAGTCTCCGATACGCAGTTTATCTCGTCGAGGAACAGAATGCCCTCCCTGAGTCCCGTTTCCTCCATCATGTCATAAACAGACGCGATGATCTCTGACATAGTATACTCTGAGACGCTGTACTCCCTGCCGCCATAGTTCTTTTTCGTAATGTACGGCAGGCCCAGGGCAGACTGTCTGGTGTGATGCGTCATCGAGTATGAGACCAGGCCGACTCCAAGTTCAGATGCGATCTGCTGCATTATGGCAGTCTTTCCGATTCCCGGAGGGCCCATCAGAAATACCGGCCGCTGATCCTCTGTGGCTATCTGGTACTCGCCATACTCATCCTTGCTGAAGTATGCGATGATGGCATTTTTGATCTGTTCTTTTGCATCCCTGATATTCACAACGCGTTCTCCTATATTTCATCGTCCTGCAGCACCAGCTTGATTGCCCATGGCGGCACATCCGGGTCTTTGTATTCGTCTTCAAGGAATACGAAGGCTGTTTCGTAACCCGGCTTATGGGCAGGAAAAGTGCCGTACCCGTCTGTAAAGTATATAAGTCCCCTGAGATCCGAAAACTCGCCTGCATCAGCAAGACCGTCAACAAGATCGAATACCGGTCTGAAGTCGGTGCCGCCCAGACCGTGTATCTCCATGCTGCTTATATATCTGTCAAACTCCTCTTCGGAAGTGATCTTCACATGTTCCTGTATGTCAGCATCGCATTGTATGATGTGGATATTGACACGTGTGAAAAAGCTTTCTGTCGATTTTAGTATATTATATGTTTTCTGCAGGAATTTCTGAACCAGTTCACCGGATGTGCTCGCTGAAGTATCAATGGCTACCACGAATTCCCGTATACGCCGGGTTTCCCTGTATTCCAGAGGTTCCACCAGAGGCATGTTCTCATAAAGCCTGAGTCCGTAGGTGTAGAACACATAGTCGAACTCCTCGTCATTAACCCCCAGAGTCTCCCCAAGTACGGAGAATTTTTTCAGGAAGGTCGTGTAGTCGTATTTTTCACGGGTTACCGCCTTAAGGTTCTGTATCAGTCCGTCCGCGGTATCACCCTGCTCCTTAAAAATGGTCTCCAGTGCATCCTGTACCTTCTCAGCAATATCTTTCCACTCCGCCTCCAGATCTACAGGCGGTATGAGCGGTGAAAGGCCATCTTCCGGTGAGTCCGGCCCGGCGGCATCATCACTGCCCTGTTCATCTTTTTCTTCACCGCTTTCGTTTTTTACAGATCTCGGGCCATGCCATCCGGAGTGATCATCGGACCGGAACAGTTCTCCCAGCCTCTCTGCTTCTTCATCCGGGATTCCGGTCTCAAGAAAATGGTGATATATCTTCTCCGCGGTGAGCATCTTCACATCAGCACGGATCCTTTCGAGCTCCGGTCTCTGCGCAGCCTTTTTTGAGTCATCTGTAACATATACACCCAGATCGTTCATGGTGCTCTCAACTGCCATGTCGCACGCAAGATCCCATAGATCCGGATCCTGCAGAGTGCCGGTGAACATGTGACTGAATATGCAGTGAAGGAGCATGTGAAGATAATCTCGCGCCGGCTTTTCATGATCGCTCCTGAAACTTCTGAGGACATGCTTAGGCCCGTATATCAGCCTTAAGCCATCAGTTGCAAGAGTCGCGCCATCCAAAGGAATGGGCTCCAGCCTGCTCAGTGCGATGTCGAGGAAGCGGAACCTTATGATCAGCATGCTTCGCGCAAGAGTCATCACGTCCTTCGCAGCCTTGTTTATCAGATTGTTGTTCTCAGTTCCGTCAGTCATAGTTCCTCAAGCAGCGAATCGCTTTGCCAGTCCAGTTTTGACCGGTACTCAAGCAGTATTGCAGTACACTCCGATGCGGCAAGCGACATTGAGTAGTCAAGCAATTTCATGATACCCCCGCTGCTTATAAGACTGTTTTCGCATAAATACGAAAGCACATCCGTATTCCTCTCCCAGACAGCTCTGCGTGCTATCCTGTCTGCATGGGTGCGGAGATAGTCAGAATATTCTTTCCGCGCCGTATCGCTCAGCTCAAACGGATACTTTAGCCGCACGACTGCAACTTTATCCCTGCAGCGCTGGTTCCAGCTCATCGCAGAAAACAGCACTGTATCAAACAAGTCGTAGTTAAATGTATTGTCTTCCCTGAATGCATCGATGAGATTCCTTCGCATGTCAGGATCCATATCACAAAAGAGAGGAATAAAACCTACAGTTTTATCCGTTCCGTCATCCTGCACCCTTACATCTATGGAGCTCTCATACATGTAAAAGTGCTCATGCTCGTCCTCTTTTTCCGGTACGATCCTGTCGCCGAGAAAGTAATTTCTGAACTCATACAGCCCGGACTTATAGATGCTTACACTCTTTCTTATGTCGACAGGTCCCAGGCAATTGCCTCCTATGTGACAGACGCTCTTGGGAATAACGAGCCTCGGCCGTATTTTTTCGAAAGCTTCATCACCCATGCTCTGCAATGTATCAGGCAGAACTGCAATTTCAAGTGAGCTGCACTTCTGAAAGGCCCTTGCGCCAATCTTTTCAAGCTCCCCGAATTTCACATATGACAGTTCCCTGCATCCTGCGAAAGCATCGTCATGTATAACTCTGGCACCGCTTACATCGGCATATCCCATTGACGTGCAGTAACTGAAGATATTTGCGGGAATCTCTTCAAACCAGTGCAAATCGGCATGTTTCAGTCCTGTGTGTGAAAAGGCTCCGGCACCGGCTTTCGTCAGTGATTGCGGGATTTCAGGAATATCAAGCTTTCCGCAGTGAAAGAAAGCCAGATCCCCGATTTCTTCGATGTTACCGAAGCTGACATCCTGCAGAGAACGGCAGAATTCAAAAGCTCCGGAACCAATCACGGAGACGCTTCTCATTATGACCGATTCCAGATTTGTACAGTCCTGAAAGGCAAAAGCCCCTATTTGCCTTACGTTTCTGAGGTCTATATGCTTCAGACTCTTATTGCCGGCAAAAGCTCCGTCTGCGATCGCCGTTACTTCTTCGGGGATCACATAATACTCATCCATTACTGTCCAATCAAAACTTTGCCATCAACGATAACATATCTGACTACTGTATCGCTAACCATAGGGTCACCGCTTGTCAGCACTACATCGGCATCCTTGCCTGCTTCAAGGCTTCCTACGCGATCCTCAATGCCTATATGACGTGCAGGATTGATAGTGATTGCCTGAAGCGCCTTGTACGGATCCATCCCGGCTTTGACCGCAAGGCCAGCGCAAAGAGTCAGATACTGCTGTGGGATCACCGGAGCATCCGTGATGATCGACACCTGAAGGCCTGCGTCCGCAAGAATGCCAGGGGTCGTCCAGGATTTATTAAGAAGCTCTACTTTAGATGCGTTTGTGAGCGTAGGGCCAACGGCTACAGGAACATTCGCTTCTTTCAGCTCATCGACGATCAGGTGTCCTTCAGTACAATGCTCGATCGTGATCCTGAGGCCGAATTCTTTTGCGATACGAAGTGCTGTCATGATATCGTCAGCCCTGTGTGCGTGAGCCTTTAAAGGAATCTCCCTTTTCAGAACAGGTATCAGGGCTTCTGACTTCATATCAAACTTCGGTCTCTTTGTAACGTCTTCTCCGGCAGCTTCCTTACGCAGCATATAGTCGCGCGCTTCGAAAAGGGTCTGTCTGAAGATGGCCGCTGTGGTCATGCGTGCCGAATCGCACTTATCCCTGTAGCATCTCTTAGGATTCTCCCCGAACGCACACTTCATTGCAACAGAAGACTCAATAACAGCCTCGTCGACAGTGTTACCGTAAAGTTTGACCGCCAGGAAGGTTCCACCGAACACATTTGCTGATCCCGGGCCGGCAGCAACCGATGTCACACCTCCAGCCAAAGCCATAGGAATCGCTGTATCATGGGCGTTATAACTGTCTATTCCGCGGAGATGCGGTGACACGATATCATTCATTTCGTTGATATCGAAAGTTCCTCCTGTAGGGCCTCCGTAAGCATCAAGTCCTATATGGCTGTGTGCATCCACAAATCCGGGATAAGCATGAAGACCTGTGGCATCAATAACATTCCCGTCCTCACCGGCAGATCCGCCGACCGAAACAAGCCTGCCATTTTCTATAACTATATCTCCATAATACGGTTCTTTGTTTATCGCATCATGGATCAGCGCATTTTTTATAATCATTCCGAGTCCTCCAGATTTCTATATTTACTCACATAATAATATCACACCATGATACATCTGTTGAGCCTTGATGAATCGATTATCACGCTTCATTTACATATGCTTTTCCTGCTATTATTATGATAGTAGACAATCAGGGAGTACAAAGTGGCAAAAACTGTATTACAAAGAGAAATAGAAGGATTGAAGAGAGCTGAACGCAGGTATCTCAGAAAGCAGCTTAACAAAGAGCCTACCCGGCTTGACCTGCTCCTTGAAGATAAGGTGCCGGCAAAGCTTGAGGCCACTCTTGATGCGGCCTTTTCAAAGGCTTTCCACCTTATTTTCTCCAAAGGGTCTTCGATAATCAGCAGGACTTTTTCCGCAGATAAGATCATCGAAGAGTTTGAAGAAGATACGGCAAATCTTGAAATGATTGGCGGCGGCAGACAGATGCGTAAATTCAGGCGTCGCGCAACTGCCACAGGCACCGCTCATACTATAGTTTCTACAGTCACAGGTGCGGCTCTCGGATTCGTCGGAGGTACCATTCCGGATATCGTCCTGTTCATAACTCTTCTGCTCCGGAACATCTATAAGATTTCAATGAAGTATGGCTACTCTTTTGATACAGAAGAAGAGCAGAAGTTCATACTTAAGGTCATTGCAGCAGCCGTTCAGGATGGAGAAGATCTGATACGCGCCAACAAAGAAGTCAACAAGCTCATCAGAGAAGGCCTTTCGAGCGGTGAATGCACTGTTGACGAGAGTATAAATGAAGCAGCGGTGGCTCTTGCCCACGCGCTGCTTCTGATGAAATTCCTGCAAAAGATACCCGTCGTCGGTGTCATAGGAGGGGCATCTGATTTTATCTATATGGAGAGAATAAGTGATTACGCAGTGCTTAAATATCAGCGCCGGTTCCTGGTGGATCAGCTGAGAAGCGGCCGCCATTGAAGCCGGCGAACTGAAATCTATCGCATGATTGAAAAAGAGCCCTTCTCATCCATGAGGAATATACCCATGCTTCCGTTCCGGACACCGCTGATAAAGTCCTGAACGCTGTTTATTTCTGTATCACTCCACATCCCGGCAAGCTCCGGCCTGAACCCTTTTTCACGCAATCTTGCAAAAGCGTTGCCGCCCCAGTGATTATCCGAACCGGCAGTTTTCAGAAATCCGTACTGTGCGGCATATAAATCTGCCATCTCATTTGATTCCCAGGCCTGATTGGAGTTTATCACTTCAACACCGTGGACGGATCTCGGGAACAGGCGTATGTGGTCTATGTAATGCGCCTCTCTGTAAGGATGAGCCTGAATTACAAGAGCTCCGGCCTCCATCAGATATGGGAGCTCCTCAGTTTTCTCCATTTCCATGATTTCCGGATGAGCCTTGTACCATTCCTTCTCCAGTCCGTATATCAGGAAGTCCGTGCCTTTATAAGAAAGCTCAACGCCCGGAAAGACCTTGATCCCGACAGACAGACCAATCCGGACAGCCTCTTCATAATCTGAAAAATAATAATCGATCTGATCGCGATAAGGCAGCACCCTTGCTTCCGGATTTATGTTTCCGTCAAGAAAGTGATTGGTTATGAAGATACCGTCATATCCTGACTGTCTGTAAAAGCATACCGTATCCTTAACCGAGGCCTTACCGCACTTGCTGACCGGTGATGTGTGGCAATGTGTCTCATATTTATACATTATATGCACCTTCTCCAGATTTATTATTTACAACTCAAAAATGCTTATCTGCTGGTTCTTCTCCGGAAACTCACGCATAAATCTGAAACAGTCCTCCGGAGCTGACATGATATTATTCTCCCTGCATATTCTTTTAAAGACAGCTGTCAGTTCTTTTGCATTTGGGCTTGGCAGTTCATATGCATTCCCATACCTTTGGATGTACCGTGCTTTCAATCCAGGAAAGTGTTTATCCAAAGCTGCATAGTAGTATTCACGATCTCCCTCACGAAGTGTCAGTCCCATTCCGAAATCGATCACGCCCTTCACGCCCACTCTGACACATTCATTCAGTATGGATGTGATATTCTCTTCTGTATCATTAATGAACGGAAGTACCGGGGTCAGCCAGACCACGGTAGGGATGCCTCTTTCATGCATCATATCAAGAACTTCGATCCTGCGTTTTGTATTGCATACATTCGGTTCCAGTATGCGGCACAGATCGTCATCAAATGTAGTAAGCGTTATCTGCACCACACATTTTGCCGAGCGGTTTATCTCATCCAGAAGATCCATATCCCGTAGGATACGGTCGGACTTTGTCTGAATCGCTGCGCCAAATCCGTACTTGTGAATTATTTCCAGACATTTCCTTGTCAGACGCAGCTCCTCCTCACAATGCATGTATGGATCGGACATCGCACCGGTCCCGATCATGCACCTTTTTCTTTTGGACCTCAAAGCCTTCCCGAGCAGTTCAGGGGCATTCTGTTTCACCTCAATATCTTCAAAAGGATGCGTAAACTGATAGCATTTGCTTCTGCTGTCACAGTAAATACAGCCGTGAGAACATCCACGGTATATGTTCATTCCATAATAGCCGCTGCTTCCGGTCAGTATTCCCTTCGCCTCAACAAAATGCATATTTCTCCTCTATCTGAACAGACGTACAAACCTGTATCCTGTATAATAGAAAACCTCCCTGGCCAGAAACGGAAGCTTCGTTTTCCAGCTCTGATACAAAGAAGTCGGTGTCGGCGAACTGTATGCTTTTATTTCATGATCATGCGCATACAACATGGCCCGCTTCATGTGAAGAGGGTCGCTGACGATCAGCGCGGTGTCCATTTTATGATCACTCATGATCCGCTTTGCATTCCCCAGGTTCTCATCTGTGACCCTCGAGCTTTCCTCTATATAGATCGACTCAGCCGGAATCCCCTGCTGTTCTGCATACTCACGTGCAATATCAGCCTCTGACCGAATGTTTCCTTCTCCCACTCCACCGGTCATGATGATGGTTCTCATATAGCCATCGTTGTAAAGATCAACAGCGTGGCTGATCCGCTCACGAAATACCGGTGATGGACTGTTGTCATAAACGCTCGCGCCGAGAACGATTGCTGTATCGGCCGGTCTTGTTTCATCTTTTTCTGAAAAAGACAATATACTCGCAGCTGTCGCAAGACAGTACCCCAGTACAGCCACTAACAGAATGACAACAAGCCGCTTTATCCTATGGCCACTGGATTGACTGCGTTTCTTCATATCACATACCGGAAGGCCCTCTCGCCTTCCAAAACGGGAAGTGCTGTGACCTCCATGCGGTCTATGCTTATGAATCTGCCGTTTTGCAGCGCCATTATCACCTGATCTATTTGTTCCTTTGTTCCCTGGATCTCCATAGTTACAGTATTATCAGGATTATTTCTGACCCATCCTGTAGCACCATACCGATCTGCTGCATGCTTCGCCCAATATCTGAACCCGACTCCCTGCACCCATCCATGGAACACAATACGTTGCCGCAACATAATTATCTCCTCTGCTGATTATGCAGCATACAAAACTCCATATTAATATCGCGGATCTCCTTCTTTCCATCAATGTAATCCTGGTACATCTCTGCCAGTCCGGCAGCACAGCCATCGCAGGAGCCATTGATATTACCGATGGATTCCGCTACGATCCGTTCACGTTCTTCTCTTGTCGTATCTTTGATCAGAATTGAATTCATTTTAATATCCACACAGATCTGTTCTTTGAAAAACAGCGGCTCCCCTACAGCCACTTCTTCTTTTTGAAAAACAGAAGGCAGGCAGCTGCAACGGCAATGCTGACTACGATCACGGCAGGATATCCGAATCGCCACTCCAGTTCCGGCATGTATCGGAAGTTCATTCCATACCATCCGACTATCAGGGTCAGTGGCATGAAGATCGTAGTGACAACCGTGAGAAGCGTCATTATCCTGTTTTGCCGCACCTCCAGCTGTGCATGATAAAGATCACGTACCTGCATCGTGTAATCACGAAGCGAAGCTGCAGAGTCGTGCCGGCGTGCTAAAAGATTCATGAACAGATGGATGTAACGCAGATTCTCCTCACTGAAAAATCCGTTCTCATTCTCCTCAAGTTCCTGTGTCATATCGATGATCTGCTCATAGTGTATCAGCAGCTTGCGGATATCACTGTGGATCTCATTGACCCTTCCAAGGTTTTCCGGTTCCAGGGTGTTCAGTATTGTATCTTCTATCTGGTTCAGTTCAGACTCATAGCGTTCCATTACCCGCAGATCATCTTCCACTATTTGTTCAAGGAAATCATACAGAAAGCGCTCCAGGCTCGGTTTCCGCCAGCGCTTTGTACGCCTGATCGAATCGATCATCTGCTCTGCCTTTCCGCTGTCATCGATAAATACAATGCCCTTTTCGTCCAGCGCAAAAGCAAAACGGTAATCCTTCGATCCGATATTCTCGCGGTCAGGAATCCGGAAAGTCCCGGTAAGAGAGTCATAGTTTACCTCTGCCTTTGTGTTGTGAATGTCACTTGCATCCAGCTCCAGCTCGATTCCCATGTCAAACCGTTCCTGATCACGTGCCCATTCAGATGTAGTGAGAACCGCCACGTATTTATTCCCCGTCTGGTCAAACAGCTCTTCCTCTGTGCAGGGCTGTACGGTATCTGCCAGAAGATAATAACCCATAAAATTACCCCTTTTCCATCAAGTATTTTCATTATTATTCATATTATTATACACGGGAGACAGGGGACGGTTCTATGTCTCCCGGAATAAAAAAAGAGACAGAGAACCGTCCCCTGTCTCCCCTTGCTCCCAGGCTTTGTAGTCTGTAATTCCTTCGCCTGTGTTCGGAACATAATGTGAGTAAACCATGTCTGCAGCGAATGAAATGACCAGAACCATGCAGACAATGCAGTGCCGTCGATATTTCTGCCTGTCAGAACGTTATATGTATCGTTCGTCTGTGATGTAACATATCTGTACTCAGCTCCGAAATATATAGCCACGAGGCAAAGCATCATAAGCACAAAATAATGGTGCCTTACCACCTTGCGTGCATTCTGTTTATATAAACGTCTTTTTTGAGACTTCTCTTTATTCATATGCAGTATCCGTTCCTAAAAAAGAGCCAGCGAGTGTATGGCGCCGGCCTGTATTTTTCATTTTGCTGACGCATTTTTCCGTCAGCTGTTAATATTATATACAGTCGTCAGAATAGTCAATTACAATATACAAAAAGTGTTTTTCATTAAAATCTTGTTATTTCCAGTCCAATATGTTAAGAGTTAACAATATATAATTCAAACCGTTAACACTAAGTATCAGAGATTGATTATATTGGAGAACCCATGGATATATTTGCTAAATGCTTCGAAACAACGATAGCTGACGAGATTCGCGAAAAGGGAATATACCCTTATTTCCATGCGCTCGAGTCCAGACAGGCTACCGAAGTCATAATGGAGAGCAAGCGCCGCATCATGCTCGGCTCAAATAACTATCTCGGGCTGACATCTCATCCCGAAGTAATAGAAGCCGGGATCAATGCATACAGGGAATACGGTTCAGGCTGCTCCGGTTCGCGTTTTCTGAACGGTACATTAAATCTGCATCTGCAGCTTGAAGAAGAACTGGCTGAATTCCTGCGAAAAGAGGCTGTAATGACCTTTTCCACCGGTTTCCAGTCCAATCTCGGTATTATAAGCGCGATAGCCGGCCGCAACGATTACATAATCATGGACAGGGAGAACCACGCAAGTCTTTACGACGCATGCCGCCTCTCTTTCGGAAAGATGCTCCGTTTCCGTCACAATGACATGGAGGACCTGGAGCGTAAAATCAATAAAGTTCCGGAAAACGCGGGTTGCCTGATAGTCACTGACGGTGTCTTCTCCATGGGCGGCGACATTGCGAATCTGCCTGAGATCTGCAGGCTGGCAAAGCAATACAATGCGCGTGTAATGGTAGACGATGCTCATGGTCTCGGTGTTATTGGCGAAGGCGGACGCGGAACAGCCAGCTATTACGGTCTGGAAGATGACGTGGATATCTATATGGGAACCTTCTCCAAATCCCTGGCATCCCTGGGAGGATATATGGCGGCATCAAGCCGTATCGTCGACTATGTGAAGCATTCCTCAAGGCCATTCATCTTTTCCGCCTCAATCACCCCGGCCAACTGTGCTTCGGCTCTGACCGCTTTGAGGATACTGAAAGAACATCCTGAACTTCCGGAAACACTGCAGAGAAGAGCTCTTTTCATGCGCAAAAAACTGCATGAGTACAATATACGGATGAAGGAATCCAACGGAGAAAGGATCCCTATCATTCCGATCTACACCTATAAGCCGATTACTACGCTGACCATAGCTAAGGAGCTGTATGACCGCGGTGTTTACGTAAATCCATCATTGCCGCCTGCTACTGCACCGGACGAGTGCCTCCTGCGGACAAGCCTGATGGCAACACATACCGAAGAGCAGATAGAAAAAGCAGTCGCTATCATCGCAGAAGTGCTACACAAACATAAAATCGGTATTTAAATACAAAGTTCGAGCAGCGCTGTTTTGCATTCATGAATTATCAACTGTTTAGTCCCGTTGGATAATTTAGTATTTGCTTTGGCTTTGTTCATTATTTCGACTATTCCGTCTGCATCATTGTTTACGAAACATTTGTCGATGTTGTTCAACTGGTTTATAATTCCGTTTTCGTCTTTCTCTTCTCTGAAAACTGTGTCAGGGCTGTTACCGAAAAATTTACGGTAGTTGTCGATCTTATCCTCATCAAGAAGATAGTTTCTGGCTTCTCTTCCGAACATCTGCTTCCTGTCCTGCAAAACGTCTTTATCTCGCTGCATCTCCCTCTTCATCGCCCGGATTTTGGATTTAAGGAAAGACGTTCCTTTGATGAATACTGCATAATCCTCAAATACGGAAGGATCATCGAAATAGAGGTATATCCAGATTCCGTCTATGATATATTTCTTTTCTTTATGATGCTTTGAATACTCCATTGCAAAATCAACGAAGTCTATAAACACCTTATCTTCATATTCTTCCTTAGGGATGCTGTCTCTCTCAGCAACACCGATATAATACTTCGCTCCCTCACCTGTAAAGAAGCTGTAGAACATATCAGAATAATTCTTAAGCTCATCCATTGTGAAATGATCCTTGACGAGGAGCAAATCATCAAGTTCAAGATGATCGATGTAATCCCCATCAAGAGCTTTTGCCATCATGGATTTTCCGCTTCCCGAATGGCCGAGAATAAAGCATATGTTTGTATCACCTGAATTGAAGCTGTCTTCCTTATAGTAAAGATCAGGTTCTGAAACCACGTACTTTTCATTCGGAAGCGGCCAATCGGCAAACATGTCGCTGTCGGCTCTCAGTTTATCTTTCACAATGAAATACATTTCAGGTACAATGTGCCCTAAGAACTCATTTGAATAATAGTTGGAGAATCGTTTCTGTTTTTTAGGAAGTGTTTTATACCTGGCGAAAACTCTGTTCAGCTCATTCAGTGTAGCTATATTTTCAGTTATTATGGCAAGTGACGGGTCATGCACTGCCTGCTCCAGTTCTGTATATTTTTCCATATTTTTCTTCTCCCTCACAAAATTGCACTTAAAACTGTTTTTCCTGCTTGCTATAAAATATCATTTCCATTTTTTGAGTTCCCCGAGGCAATCTCCGTTCAGATAAACATAAGGTCCTGCATCTCCCTCACTGCCATAGTATTCATTCCTGTCAGCGAGCAAACTGAAAAGCTGATCCGTATCGCTTACAAGTATCGCCTGATATGGCTGCTCAAATGCGAGCTTTTCTATGAACAGATAAATGTCCTCGGCTTGCTTTACAAGGACTCCCGTATGGCCTGTAAATGTTTGATTGAAATCAGGATCATATACAACGATACTGACAAGTGAAACATTTTCATTGCTGATCCTTAGCCCATACTGGTTCCACATGTTTCCGAAAACTTCCGAAGGATCCTCATTTTCTCCGGGAGCCCTGTCTCCGAACAGCGTTGTGAAAAGATCGAGATTCTTCCTTATTACCTCATATCTTTCAGTGTTTTCTATGGCATCAACATCAAACATAAGATATGTTCCGGTGTACTCACTGTCAGTTTTATCAGCTGTGATGATTCCGTCAAGGAGCAGCATTGCAGTCATCCTGCAGTCAGCATCAGAATAGTCATGATGTTTTTCCCAGCCATCTGCGCAGGCTGCAAGATCAGGAGTATTTGCTCCGGGCTGCATCCACTTATCTGAAAGAGCGGCTTCATCACCCGCAGATCCTGCAAAATCCAGAACCCAGTCATAAAACGTGGCTGTGTTGGACAGGCCGGCTGCGTTCAGGTCATCACATACCTCTGCCGATGTCTGACCGCCTGCCATGTTAGTAACAGCAGGCATGACAGACCGGGCATCATCTGTGTCATCTACATTATTAGCACTGCAGCCGGGCAGAACCGAAAGTGTTAAGCATATTATCAGTAACAGTAAAATGTTTCTCTTCATCTGAATTACCAGCTTTATCTCTTAGAATGAAGACATGGATCATGTTTTCCCTTGCAGTCTGCCGAACGGCAGGCAAATGCTTTGCATTTAGCTATCATATTATTGTTTTCAGATAAGACACCCCGTTGATCGCCCATTCATCTTCAATGCTCAGAGTATCTTCCAGAGTCTCCCCCGGCTCCATCCATGATTCAAGGATAATATTGAAGTTTCTGTTTGATTTAATTCGGCACTCCTCATAACATCTGCGAGCATCCAGCCTGCCCGTTCCCAGACTTGCTCCTGTGATTTTGAGACCGCCTCCGCCGTTGTATCTTCTTATCACATAATCTTTCACGTGCAGGCAGACCCTATTTTATTTGTTACTGCCATCGGCATTCTCCCTTTGTTTTTTAAAGGTTGTGAAAAGTATTCAGATTCTGAATGAGTACTATTTATTATTCCTGACATGCTCAAGTATCATGTTGAGTGCATTGTCAGGATGCTCATTTATATATGTAAGTATCTCCTCATATATCATTTCTTCTGTAACTTCGTCCAGACTGTCTATATATTTCCGCCCCTCTTCATCATCAAAATACGTTGTGGAATTGGCAATACCGATCTCTTCCATTATTGATATCAGTTTATTGCCTGTCTCTTCATCAAGAGCTTTCCAGTCCATAAGAAGCTGCGTAAAGTCGTAAGCATTGAGTGGTTTGTCAGGCTTGGTGTAAGGAGCGCATTCATAATCTATTACCGTCTCAACATAATCTTCATATGTTCTCGGCAAGTCATTTTCCAGATGATGCGGCTGAGTATTAACATGCATTTCCTGCGCAGTTTTCTGATCCATGAAAAGATACATTATCATTTTGTCCATATCATGGACAGCCGCCCGCCTGAGCATTTCAGTCTTTAGCGCCGGCTCCCGGATATATTTGTGCACGCAGTATTCAAATGCTTTTCTGTGCCTGTATGTGTAAATGCACCATTTCAGGTTTTTCATTTGTATTCCTTCTTTACTCGAGATACATGTTTCTCATTCTTGCGATGTCTTCTTCGGATACACCGAGCCCCTCGGTCAGGAATCCCCTGAAGTCTCCGTATTTATTCTTAATGCAGTCAAATGCGGCTTCGAGATATTCTCTCCTCGCACTGAACATATATCTTAGAGCACTTTCTGTGTTCTGATCACCGTTGCCGGTCATTTTGAAAAACATGCCGACCATTCTGTTGATATCATCCTCTATATAATCATTTGTCTTCAGATAGTTCCGAATTATAGTTTCTCTGTCAACACCAAGCATTTCCAGCACAATGGCCGCAGCAAATCCTGCCCTGTCCTTACCCGCAGTGCAGTGCCAGAGAATTGCCTTTTCCCTGCCATCCAGCAATAAATCTACAAATTGTCTGTACCCTTTCAGCGCTGACTCAGATATCACAAAGCTCTCATACGTTCTGCACATATACCTGAACGCTCCGTCAGGGTCATTGACCAGCATCATAAAAGCTTCTTCATCAGATTTCTGATCTCTGCTTACTCCGGCAGCAAGATCTTCAATTACAGGGATATGAAAGCTTTCTACTCCCTCGATATCGGGATCCGGTGATTCGCTTATCTCATTGTCACTCCGAAAATCCACTACAACAGAAACGGCCTCACCAATTTTGCGTATATCTTCCTCGGAACCTATGCCCAGCCTTCCGCTTCGTATAAGTCTTCCGTAGGCGATATGTTTTCCATCTGTCGTAGCTATTCCGCCAAGATCTCTTGTATTATTAAGTCTTTCAAATTCCATATCAATACTTTCCTATTCAAAATACAGCAGGCCTCCGGAAGGCTCATGGTCCATAGTGATTTCTTACTCATTGCGGGTCCGATCACAGTTCGTTTTCAGACAGGTATTCTTTTTTCCCTGATCAGCTGCTCACCGTCATTGTTCTTGAATACTTTGATCATGCAGCCGCTTATCATCGGGTTGAGATCAAGACCCAGTTCGATGGAGCGGGTATCTGTTTTGAAACCGTAGCAGCGTTTTCCGCTGCCGATTGCGATGCCAAGTTCCACGCAGGCTCCTTCGTCAGGGACGCGGCCATCCAGATTCATAAAGAGAATATCAGCCTTTTTTACTTCGGAGGGGTCCAGATCATGGAAATGTCCTCCTCCTTGTTTTACAATTCGATTTTTTCGATTTGATAACAATAACTACAGTGTATATTCTTTAAGCACCTCACCCACATCGCCGCTTATGCAGATCGACTGTCCTGCGATCTGCTCAGGTGCGTATGACTCATTGTAATTGAGGCATGCATAGACAGCATCAGGGTTATCATATGTCATTGTCCAGAACGGGAATTTGATTATCACAGGTGTGTTACTGCCCACTCCAAGCTCCATATACAGCACATGCCCGCTCTCATGTTTTCTCAGGAAGCGCGCATAATTCGCTGATGCTTCATGCCACCCTTCGTCTTCGACAAAGCTGTCGTCTGCTCTCAGGTTGGTCGTAACATTACTCCCATCATCCGGGCACTTTGGAATCAGGTCCGAAGGTATCCTCATCAGCAGCTTACGGTCTTCAGGTACACCGAACACTCCATTTTCATCCTTAATGAAGCCCTGTGCTTCCATCGCTTTCATTACCCACTCTTCATTATCATAGGTCTTCTGATTTGATGCCCTGACACTTTGGAACAGGCCATAGTCTCCCTGAGTGTAGAACAGTCTCGACTTATCGAAGCCGGCTCTCTGGAACTGGTGGTCTACGTTAGTGGTGATCACGAAATAGTCATTGTCTTTTACCAGTTCAAGAAGCTGTTTATAAACAGGCTTCGGAGCATCAATATATCGATTGAAATATATATGTCGAGCCCACCAGGCCCAGAATGTTTCCGCATCCGGGAATGGATAGAATCCGCCGGAGTACATATCCGTTATTCCGAACTTACGGGCAAAATCAAAGAAGTATCTGTCGAAACGTTCCCCGCTGTACGTAAAGCCTGCTGATGTCGAGAGCCCCGCTCCTGCGCCGATGACGATTGCATCCGCTGTATATATCTCTTCTCTGAGTCTGGCGATATCAGCTGCTCTGTCACCGCTGCCATAATAAATACCGCGAAATCTGCCTGCACCCGCAGTGCCTTTTCTTATACTCTCAAGATAACCGTTCGGCCTTGAGTCTTTCAATCCCTCTATTATTCTCATATGGTCACCTTCTCTCCACAGCGCCTGCCGGGCACACATTCATTCTCAGCCGGGATATATTCCTGCACTTATAATGCGGAACTGTATCTGGTCTTTGCTTGCTCATTCTTTCATACTATCGTATATCCTTCTTTTCTGAGAGCATCTATTGCCCTGTCGAAGTTCTCTGATTTGACCAGTATATAGTCTGTGTTGTATGTTGACACAGCAAATATTCCTATCTGATTATCCGCAAGGATCCCCGAAATCTTTGATAATATCCCTATAAGTGAGAAGTCAAGCACGCCCTGGATCCTGAAGCATTTCCACCCGTCGTCACGCTCCGTTGTGCAGTCCGGAGTGTCTTCTGTTTTGCATACCAGGGACAACTCTTCATCAGTCTTGCCAATGAAATAGAAGTCCTTTCCAAGATCCAGCATCGAAGGATCATCTATCTTGCATACTGTGAGCTCATAATCAAATATTTTTAGTTCCATCACAACTCTCCTAAATAAATATGCACCGCCTTCCATGTCTTCTAAGGCCTGGCGAAATGGTCAATCTTATCTATTTCACTTTTCCGCAATAAGCTTTTATCGCTCTGGCTGCGAATTCTGCAGTCCCTTCTCCGGCTGCTGCATTTATATTCTTCGTGAATTCTCCGCCGCTTTCGTATGCTTCACCAAGTCCCGAAAGGATAACGTCAGTGCAGGTGTAATAGTGAGCTGTGATAAAATCCTGCAGTTTTCTGACCAGAGCCTGCGCTTCATCAGAAGCTGCAGACTGATCCCTCATCTCACCGAACTCACCAAAAATAGCCATCATTTTGTCAGCGATCACATTGTGGTCTTCCTGCGTATACCCTTTTGTTTTCTCTTCATATTCTTTATATGCAGAGGTGTCTCCCCATAGCTTTTTTGCCTGTTTCTCGTATTCAGTCATTTTTCTCAACCTCATCAGTAGCAATCATCTGCTCTCTCATTGCCTCTCTCTGCCAGATCATTATATTTATTGATTCCCGTAAGGCTGCCAGGCAGATCATTCAGCACACCAACTGGAGGGACACTTGCAGACTCTCCTTTGGAAGCTTTCAGTAACGTTCTTATTATTGCAATAACAATAATAACAGCAAGTACTGCTGCCATAATTATCCCTATTTTATCGGAAATGTATTCAAGCGCCTCAATCATACGTACATTATCCTATAGTCACATCCAAGCAGAGTATAGCACGTGAATATGAAAATGATTTGATATTTCTTGGAATGCTTCAGGTTTACTTAATGCACAATCAGCTAACTATCGCATGAAGAGTCAACAAACATGCTGAATTTAAAGAGTTTGTGCCCTTTTGATTCGGTCCGGACACTAAAAATGGCGTTTTTCGCTATTTTCCGCAAAAATCGCCAAATCATGAAAGCCTTGAATTTCAATGGTTTTGGGCGTTATCGCCTTTGTATTTTCGCGACGACCTCGATGTGTGATTACATCAAGGTAAAGAATACAATTTTGCCTATGTTGTCATTATGGTGAAGGATACAATCCTGGAAAGGAAACAACCCCGGTTCACCGAGACAAGAAAAAGAGGAAGAACCGTATCTCCCTCAAGTTGTTTATTGGTGGCTCGCTATATTTTATTCCACTTCATTATCTACGCACCAGTTCCAGTAAGACTGGTCGTAATTAAATGTTGTTTCATATCCGCACATTTCAAGCACCATCTGTACGTATGCGGATCGGATACCGCCAGTACAGTATGCTACGACCCTGTCGGTCTTGTTTACACCTTGAGCCTCAAACATTGCTGTTATCTCATCATTTGTCTTTAGAGTTCCGTCTTTCTGAAACAAATCCAAATATGGTACAAATACTGCACCTTTGATATGCCCGCCTTTTGCTTCACCATATTTTGTAGCTCCGTTGTATTCGTCACCAGTCCTTACATCCACTATTTTATACTGATCAAAGTTTGCGGCCAGCTCAGATGTTTCCATGACATGCGTCCTGTCAAGATCATCTACGGCAACTTCACATGGAACAGGATCGCTCGCTGCAGATTGCTTCTCTGCGCCGGCATCAAAGAGCGCATCAATACCACCATCAACGATCCTAACATTCTCATATCCTGCCGCTCTGAGTTCCCATGCGATTCTTGCGTCCTCGCCCCAACCTTTGAGAGTATGTCCCAGCGTTATTATCTGCTTGTTCTTGTCAAGACCCAGAGCTCCTAGTCTGGCTGAGAGATCTTCCGGCTCAGGAATCTTTCCCCAGGTGTCATCGCCCGCACTTCCATATTCTTCAGAGCAGGTGCACATGTCCTGCCATGTAGTAGCTACTGCTCCCTTTACCGTTCCTTTATCTGCTTCACCGGTGCAGTCAACAAAAATGACATCATCACTTCCTATAAGTGCCATAGCATCTTCAGCAGAGATGATAAGGTCTCCCGTAAATGCAGCCGGCTGTTCTTCTTCAGCAGACTGCTGTACCTCAGGGTTTTCTTCTGCTGCAGGCATATTTTTTCTCTGCATGCAGTCATCATTGACATCATGAGCAGGCACAAAAAAAGTGCCAGTAGTCTTTTCCTATACATACCAAGTTCCCTCTCCTTGCTTAATAAAAGATATATATATGATAACTTATACTGGCTTTACTGCAAATAGATATGGTCTATGCATCTAAGCATATCCATAATTAATAACTACTGTCGTCTTTGTTCTTTTACTTTAATGGTTGTATAAACCAGGACAGGTATCGCACATAGGTCCAGAATCCCCATTATTCTCACTACTGAATCAGGTAAATCAATTCCTGCAAATTTGCAGACAGTCCAGATAATCGTAATACAGCAGATCACCAGAAGACTCAGCGTCCAGAGTGATTTGTTATTCATGTATCTACTCCTCTCTTCTCCCAATTCACATTAGTACTGAAGCTATGAGCAAGTTCGAGATATCAGAGCCACGGCCTCTGTGTGTGATGTCCTGGATAGAAAAAACCTTTTGGACCGGGCAGAGGTATATGGTAAAAATACACTTTTTTATGCATTATTTTGCGCCAATGTATATTTATGAATAAATATGCAAAGGGCTGAAGACCAGCCTTTCTTTCCACGTCCTGTGTTTCTTTGGGGCGATTATATTGCAATATTTCTTTTTTCAACCACGTTACTGTCAAGATTGACAGCATTTTTATTGTTTTTTCTTTTTCTTTTCCGGCAGCTCTTCCCACATGCTCCTGACCAGCTCGCACAGAACTTCCCTATTATCCACATCATCTATCAGGATCATTTCTTTTGCCCCCTCATATGGAAGCTCCATCGTTGCATGCGGCATACGCTTCACTGCTGCAGGAACAGGTTTTACCAGTAAGCGATCATCGTATATCCCACCGAAGATTCTCCCACGATAATAAAGGATGTATTCACCCATCATTGCCCTATAATTTACTTCATCAAGATCTGACAGTTGTTCCAGGATAAAGTTCAGGTATTCTTTCGTAGTTGCCATATGAGCCTCCTATGCATTCACGAGCTTCAGGAACTTTTTATCGTTCATCTGCTCATTCGTAATGTAGTCTCCGTCATGAAACAGCGCATAGTTTGTGACCGGAGTCGGCGCATTCTGCGCTCCTTCTCTGCTTTCGATATGGATCGCATGGAATGGTATATCATTCTCTTTGGCTGTTTGCTCCAGCACCGGAACATACTTCGCATTGAACGGGCACTGACTGGTGTAATACAGAACATAGCCCTTTTCGTCTATATGAGGATGCTTTGCGCATTCTCTGAAATGAGGCTTGTCTGCATCCGTCACAAATGGCAAGTACCACAACTGAATGCCATTATCCGCCTCATCGCATACGGTAAATCCCTTATATTTAAGGAACTTGGGATCAGCAAGGAAAGGCTTCTTCTTAGCCGCCGCCAGTATACACAGCCCCAGCTTTCCTTTTTCTTTACTATCCTCGGTACATGCATCAAGTAAGTCCGTAGAGTATCCATGCCCCTTAAAGGAGCCAGACACCCACAGGCAATCAACATACATATAACCATCAGCATTGATCGGAACCCATGCATTCTCGGCCGGGATATACTCAATAAAGCACTTGCCGCGCTCCACGCTCTTAAGAAATACAAGTCCCTCATCAAATCTATCAGCCAGCCACGCTTTCTTAGATGAGACCTGCATATCCTTATTATTGGAAATGGCACAGCAGATGTGTTCCTTTTCCAGATTATCCTTTGTAACTCTGATGTACTTCATAAAGTCATCTCTCCTTTGGTTTTATCGGATGACGGATCACTGTCTTTAACTTCCCGGGTGCAACCTTTCTGGCGTCACTCAGATAGATCTCGTGATGATACCGCTGATCAGTGATATCAAGAATATAACCCTGTTCATCCATGAAGCGGTGCATCGCTTCTACTGTAGCGGGCTCATCGTCATATGCGCCGATATGCATGCACTGAACACAGAGGCCTTCATCGTAGGTGAAGAATTCCATCTTTGAGAAACCCTGTTTCTTCTTTTTCGTGGCTTCGTTGACCGCCCAATCGAAATCTTCTTTCGTAACAAAATCCGGCAATCGGATGACGGAGATCCATTGAAAAGCATCTTTATGTGAATAGTCCACTCCGACCACTCCATCCTGCCACCAGAAGCCTTCTAGTGGAGGCACCACATAATTCAAAGTATCCATCGATCTGATGGTCGCCTCTCTTACTCATCTTGATCGTAAAGGCAATTCCATACAGAAGTCCAATAGCCTGCTTGTATTCTCCATCTTCATCATTTGGATTTCCGCTGCCCCTAACCGCAATATAATTCATCTTCGGAACAGTGACGATAGATGGCGTGCCCTTCGGCATATAGAACTCTTTGTACTCCTTCTTGAAATCAAATGACATAGCTACTAATTCTCCTTATAAATCTGCAATGTTTCTTCTGCATTCCTGCGGATAATGTTCCGTGCTTCTGCCGGTTCCAGCACCTCTGCCTTTGCTCCAAAGGTCATAAGCCATGTTACAAGGTTTTCCATATCCGTATAATCCGCCGTAAAGAGCAGTCTTCCATCATCCGCTTCCGTAAAGCAATGAGGTCCGAATTCTTCAACCAATCGCCATTTCATATCCCGTGTGAAGAGTGCCTTAACTTTGATCCCTCCCGGGAAAATCTTTTCAGTTGACAAATCCGGCACAGGTGCGTTCTGGCGACAGATAAACTCTTTGTCAGTTTCTTCAACCTTATCCATACGGTTCAGCTTAAACAGCCTGTAATCTTTACGATCTGTACACCATCCCCACAGGTACCAGCTCGACCACCGGAATACCAGATAATACGGCTCAATCGTCCGATCACCTTCCCCCGATGGAGCATAATACTGAAACTTTATCAAATGCCTGTCTCCGATTGCATCCTGTATAGTCTCTATCTTAGGAGCCAGTGAATCCCGATACCATGATGACAGATCGATCAGAATGGAATCCCTCCCGGTGATAAACTCAGAGGATCCTGCCTGAATCTTCTCCATCAGCTGACCGTAGTAACTGCTCCCGCTAACGCTATCCAGACTCCGCAGCCCTGCAAGGATCATTTGCATATCCTTTGATGTCAGGATCGTCCTGTCCATCCGGTATCCGTCCATTATACTGATTCCGCCACCGGTACCCTGTGCAGTATGGATCGGAATGCCCGCCTTACATAAAGCTTCGATGTCGCGATTGATCGTTCTCTTTGAAACCTCAAACCTCTCTGCCAATTCGGGAGCAGTTGTCTTTTCTTCCTGCAGTAAGAATGACAATATTCCTATCATTCTGTCGATCTTCATAATCTCCCACGCTCCGTAAATATCATAACAAGTCAAACGCGTCAACTGTATGTCATGTTTATCATAACATTTTCATCAAGTTTTTTAAAAACAGCTGATGGGAGTAAACTCTCCATCAGCTATAGCTTAACGCGCAGTTCCGGCTAATTCTTTTCCGGTTTGTAGTCGAATTTTTGTATTTTCGTTACGACTTCGATGCATCGGTTATCCCGGAACGGAAACAATTGTCTGATCTCGGTTATCTCAGAAAAGATACATTCTTATTGACCCGACTACATTCTGATTAGTATTTATACAACGTTCATCTCCAATAGTTGTCTCTCTTTTCAAGTTCAACTAACGCGTCATATAGCCGTTCTCGAAGTTCGGCTTTACTGAGTTGGTTTACATACTTACGAAGTTCTTCGTAGTGCTGCTTTTCACGTTCCTGCTCCTCAACCTCCCATTCTTCGACCTGTTTGAGAAAACTTTCTGCAGCCTTCGGCTCAGCAGTAAAATACAGCGCTATCATATGCTTGCACACGACTCGTCTACCATCAGCAAACGGACAATTGCAAGTTGATCTTCTTGGATGGTTTGTTTCGATATGAACCGTATACTTGTTTCTTTCCGAACCGGAGACAATACCATCATAGGCAAACGTTCCTGTTTTCTCCCACGAGATTACTTTTCTGGCTTCATAATAGTCCATTCCACGCCAAATTGAATTAGCGCTTGCAGTTTCGATCAGTCCCATGTCAGTTTCCCTTTTTATCCTTATCTCGAATCTCCTCACTTACGCTTCGGTCTATCTCTTCGATGACGCGAAGATAATCCCTCTCGACAGGACTTAATGTTTTTACCTGATACTTTCTGTATTCATCGAGTGCTTTATCTACAGCCTGCTTATGACTGACTTTTCCGGCCCCGTCAAGAATAGGATCTCCTTGTGCTTCAAGAATCCTATCAAGCTGTTCAGCATAGTCGCTCATGTGCATTACATTATGACGCATTGCTTGAATTTCAGCAAAATCGAAATATCCCGACACAAGATTGTTAAGAATCTTCAATTCATCCTCAGTGAGATAGTTCTTAGCAATTGTTACATCCTTCTTTGCCGGGTTGCTTCCTGAAAAACTGGTGAGTCCCATAAAAGGCTTTTCTGCATCCGCTCTTTCATATATGACTTCCGCAGCTGTATGTCCATGAGCTGCATAATGAAGTTTATTCTGGACCATCTTAAAAAAGGCTATTGACTCTGCACTGTTAGGATCATAATCGACACTTGTAGCATACAGATC
>JAFWMD010000006.1 GCA_017510725.1 Mogibacterium sp.
AGCATCCATTACAGGAGCCAGGGAAGTCAGTACTTCTTCTACAGTCCGGTGGAATTCTACTTCGCCAGGATTGTTCTTCTTGCACTGCTCGATGACTCTTTCAACATAATTTGCCATGGGTATCACTCTCCTTATAAAACACTTAAAAAGTTGGCATGGGCATAATAAGCCCTATGACTAAATTTTAACACTACCGAATGAAAAGTCAACAATAAACGGCCGAGTAAATACTCCAAAACGACTTAGATAATACTGCCGGGCACGCTCTCGCTAACATTCGAACGCAGCGGTACTAAGCTCTGTCTGCGCCTTGGGCTTGCCAGTCGCTAAGTACCGGCGTTCTCGAGTTGCCCAGCTAGTATTATCTAAGTCGTTTTATGATTATTTGCCTCAAAAATGGTATAATCATATATCTATGCGCAAGACTTTAAACAGTGAACAGAATAAAGCAGTGAGGCAGCTGGATGGCCCGGTCCTGATACTCGCAGGTGCTGGTTCAGGCAAAACGGCTACCATGACTCACAGAATGGCTTACATGATAGAGCAGGGCATCGACCCTCACAGCATTCTCGCCGTAACATTCACAAACAAGGCGGCCGGAGAGATGAGGAGCCGGGTGGAAGACCTGGTCGGAGAAGTATACGGCATGTGGATCATGACTTTCCATGCCATGTGTCTTCGCATGCTCAGATATTCGCCTGAGAGGCTGGGATACAAAACCGGATTTACCGTATATGACGAGACCGACAAGAAGACTCTCGTAAAAAGGATTTGCAAGGAGCTCAACATAGACGACAAGGTATCTTCCCCGTCTATGATCATCTCTGTAATCAGCAAGTGCAAGGAGAACGAGGAGGGACCGGAAGAATTTCTGGCGTCTGCAAGAGGTCTGCTTTATGAAAAGCATATATACGATGTGTACAGACGCTATCAGGAAGAACTGATGAATGCCAATGCCATGGACTTCGACGATCTCCTGTGGAACGGGGTGAAGCTGCTTGAGCAGAACCCGGACATACTCGCATATTATTCGGGACGCTTCAGATACATCATGGTAGATGAGTATCAGGATACCAACTACCTGCAGTACAAGCTGATAAAAATGCTGGCTTCGGCTCATGGAAACCTTTGTGTGGTCGGAGATGACGACCAGTGCATTTATCAGTGGCGCGGAGCGGATATCCGTAACATACTCGACTTCGAAAATGATTTCAGAAACGTGCTCACGATCAGGCTCGAGCAGAATTACAGATCTGACGGCAATATTCTTAAACTCGCAAATTCGGTCATAAAGAACAACAAGGAAAGAAAGGCCAAGGCGCTCTGGACCGACAGAAATGACGGGGCCAAGATCACATATAAAAGACTTGAGGACGAAAAGCAGGAAGCCTGGTGGATAGGCTCCGAGATCGAAAGGCTCAGAGCTGAGGAAGGCTATGATTATAAGGACTTTGCCATACTTTACAGAAAAAATGCACAGTCGAGAAGCTTCGAGGAGAAATTCAGCTTCCGCGGCATACCTTACAGGGTGCTTGCCGGACTAAGGTACTACGACCGCAAGGAAATCAAGGATGTTATGGCATACCTCCGGCTGATCGAAAATCCGGGCGACAACGTGTCGATGATGAGGGTAATAAATGAGCCAAAGCGCGGTATAGGCGGCAAGACTCTGGCCGGTATAGAAGAATATGCCAATGCATATAAAATGACCATGTTCGAAGCACTCTGCGAGAAGGAGCTTCTGGCGACGTTCGGTCCTAAACTGAGGGCATCAGTACAAGCCTTTACGGATATGCTGTCGGATATAAGGCGCGAACAGGACAATCTTACTCTTACCGATCTGTATGATAATGTGCTCAACCGTTCAGGATACCTTAAAGCACTCGAAGATGCGGGTACTGTAGAGGCAGAGAGCCGCATTGAAAACATCATGGAATTCAAGTCTGTCATAACGGAGTTCGAAAAAGGCCTCGATGACGGAAGTGCCAGGGCTCTTCGTGATGAGATGAGAGCAGAAAGGCTTGCTCTCATGGGTAAGGACATAGATGCTGAAGAACAGTCGGAGCTGTCCGCATTCCTTGAGCAGATCACGCTCATGGCAGACATAGATAATCACGACGAGGACGAGGATGCTGTAGTGCTGATGACACTGCATTCCGCAAAGGGCCTGGAGTTTCCTGTCGTGTTCATGCCGGGCATGGAGAACGGCATGTTCCCGGGGCTCGGTGCTTTTGATGATGATCACGGAATGGAAGAGGAGCGAAGACTCTGTTATGTGGGCATAACCCGCGCAATGAAGAAACTCTATCTAACCGGGGCACAGGTTCGTACTGTGTACGGACGCACGGACTTCCAGGTGGAGTCAAGGTTCCTGGATGAAATGGACAGGGAGTGCATGGACGGCGATGTGCTGGTAAATGATAAAGTAAAGACCGGAACGGGCCTCAGGGGTGAGGGTTCATACCTCGGAGATTATTACTTCGGCGGACGGTCCTACGGGACTGCTGACGGGTATTCAGGTGAGCCGGCATCCAGGCCGTTCGACAGCCTTGCGGCGGCAAGGAGACAGACTGCAAATAAGAGCAGGATTCACCAGGAATTCCGTAACGGAGATATTGTAAGGCATCCAAAGTTCGGCGAAGGAATGGTGATAGAGCAGGACGAAAAAACGATGACGGTAATGTTCGATGACTTCGGACAGAAAAAGCTCGGCAAGGGCTACGTCAAGATGGAGCTTGTGGAATGACTACAGATGAAAAAAGAACGAGAATAGATTTCCTGACAGAGAAGCTCAACGAGGCTTCGCGCGCTTACTATACTGACGGCACTGAGATAATCACTAATTATGAGTATGACGCGATGTATGACGAGCTTCTTGCTCTCGAAGACGAGACCGGCTATATCCGGGATGACAGTCCGTCGATCAATGTCGGTTACGATACCGCTGCCGGACTTCCTAAGATAGTTCATGATATAAAGATGCTTTCTCTTAACAAAACCAAGGACAGGGACGAGCTGAGAGCCTGGCTTGGGGACAAAGAGGGCCTGCTTTCGTGGAAGCTCGACGGCCTTACGGTTGGCATTACATATGAAAATGGCAGGCTGGTTCAGGGAGTCACCAGAGGCAATGGTGTAGAGGGCGAACTCATTACGGCCAATGTGCTTGCATGCCGTAATGTGCCGAAAAGCATTCCGCATAAGGGCAGGGTTATGGTGCGCGGTGAAGCCGTTATCCGGTATTCAGATTTCGATAAGATCAATGAGGCGATCGAGGATGCAGACGCGAAGTATAAAAATCCAAGAAACCTCTGCAGCGGCAGCATCCGCCAGCTCGATCCTAAAGTGACCGCGGAAAGAAGCGTCAATTTCTATGCATTCAGCCTGACACTTTCCGAAGGCTTCGAAACATCAAGCCGCAGGGAAAAGATGGAATGGCTTAAGGAACAGGGCTTTGAGATCGTCGACTATGTAATGGTCAGCAAGGACAATCTCTTTGAAGCGATAGATTATTATGAAGAGGCCATCAGGACTTTTGATATTCCTTCCGATGGCCTGGTGCTGACTCTCGAGGATGCCGAATATGCAGCGACTCTCGGTGAGACGGCGAAGTTCCCAAGAGACTCAATTGCGTTCAAGTGGCGTGATCAGCAGGCTGAGACAACTCTCAGGGAGATAGAATGGAGTCCGTCACGTACCGGGCTGCTCAATCCTGTTGCTATTTTTGATCCTGTGGAGCTCGAAGGCACAACTGTATCCAGAGCGTCGGTGCATAACCTTAATATTATGGAGGACCTTCAGCTGGGAATTGGCGATACCATACAGGTATACAAGGCCAATATGATAATCCCTCAGCTGGCAGGAAACCTTACAAGGAGCGGTAATATAAAAATACCTGAAGCCTGCCCGGTATGCGGCGGCAGTACACTCGTAAGAGAGGATGAGGGTACCAAGACTCTCATATGTACTAACCCGGACTGCCTGGCAAAGCACGTCAAAAGGTTCGAGCACTTTGTATCGAGAGATGCGATGAACATTGAAGGCCTGTCGGAATCGGGTCTGCTCAAGCTGATAGGTATAGGAGCACTGAGTGATCTGGCAGATTTATTCAGACTCGAAGAGCATAAAAGTGCTATTATTGATATGGAGGGCTTTGGAGCCAGGTCGTATGATAACCTCATAGAGTCAGCTGCGAAGGCGTCGCACACCACGGCAGCAAGACTGCTGTATGGCCTGGGTGTTCCCGGTATCGGTGTCGCGACATCAAATCTTATAGCACGCGCATGCCGCAATAAATGGGGAGAGATCGAAAGTCTGGATGAAGAGACTCTAAAGGACATAGACGGAGTAGGGCCTGTAATGGCCGGCGATTATGTACGTTTCTTTGCAGATGAAGGCAACAAGGCAGAGATAGCTGATCTTCTGAGTCTGCTTACTATTGATGAGAGTTATGAGGCTGCCGGTACAAGTCTTGAAGGAAAGACTTTCGTCATTACAGGGAGCCTTCAGCACTACGCGAACCGCAAGGACCTCAAGGCTGCTATTGAAGCTGAGGGCGGCAAGGTCGCTGGTTCGGTATCCGCCAGAACGAATTACCTTATAACGAACGATCCGAATTCGGGCTCATCCAAAAACAGGACAGCCCGTGAGCTCGGAGTAGATATAATAACAGAAGAACAGATAATGGAAATGCTCAACAGATAGCTGAACGGGAAAGGAGGACGGACCAATGGAGAATGTAAACATGGTTCCAGACATGGATCAGGCATACGAGGATTCCTTTTACAAAATAATCGAACTCCTCGAGACTAAGAAGTACTTCCATGCCCGAGACGAACTCCTTAAACATAATGAAGTCGAGATCGCTGAAATGCTGGTCGACATCAGGAGAGAGTTCGATCTTAAAACAATGGTCGTTCTCTTTAGAGCGCTTCCGAAAGACATCAGCGTAGATGTGTTCGCGGAGCTGAGCGTTGAGGATCAGGTCGATATCATAAACATCATAACTGATCCCGAAATCAGATACATACTCGACGAGCTCGACTTCGATGATATGATCGACGTACTTGAGGAGCTCCCGTCGAATATCGTAGACAAGATACTCGACAAGACACCTAAAAGTGAAAGGCGTCTGATCAATACCTTCCTGAAGTACAAGGAAGACAGCGCCGGCGCCCTGATGACGCCGGAATACATCAACCTGAAGAAGGATGATACAGTAAGGCAAGCGCTCGATCACATAAAAGAAGTAGGTCTCGATTCGGAGACGATATATACATGCTACGTGGTAGACAGCGGGCGCAAGCTTATCGGCGTAGTATCGCTCAAATCCCTGGTTATTTCACCTGATACCATGAAGGTATCAGACCTGATGCATGACGACCCGGTTGTTGCTCATGTAGATGACGACCAGGAAGAAGTATCCGAGCTGTTCACCAGATATGGTTATCTGGCCATCCCGGTAGTAGACAATGAATTCAGACTCGTCGGTATTGTAACCGTAGACGACATCCTCGAAGTCATCGAAGAAGAGGTGACTGAGGATATCGAGCGTATGGGCGGTGTCATCGACACGTCGGACAGGGAGTATCTCGACCGGTCCGTCTGGCAGCACGTCAAGGCGAGACTGCCGTGGCTGTTTCTGCTCATGTGCTCATACTTCGTGACCGGAGGCATACTGGCAAAATTCGAGGACGCGATGTCGGCAGTCATTGCTCTGGTAATCTACATGCCGATGCTGATGGGTACCGGCGGTAACTCCGGTTCACAGTCATCAACACTGGTCATCCGTGGTATGGCGACCGGAGAACTCGAGCTTGGAGACTTCATAAAGGTAATGTGGAAGGAGATCAGAGTCGGTGTAATAGTCGGTATCTGTCTTAGTATCCTCAATTACTTCAGGATAGTGTATCTCGATCACAACCCGCCTATGGTAGCGATCACGGTATGCGTATCAATGATACTTATAGTTATCATCGCAAAGCTGATAGGCTCCATGCTGCCTATGGTGGCTAAGCGCATCGGTATCGACCCTGCTCTGATGGCGGGACCTATGATGGCATCGATCACCGATATGATCTCACTTTGCACTTATTTCATAATGGCAGGGCTGTTCCTGCACATCTGACGATAAAAATGGATATGGATGAATGCTGTTGTCCGCAACAGGGCAGCAGCATTTTGTATAATAGAAAGAAACTATGATCAAAGCAGAAGGACAGAAACCGGGAATAGATGAGCTGGTGGTTCTTGCAAAAGAGGCAGGATTTACCTATGCAGCGCCTCTGGCGATGGAGTCGCTTGAGTTCAGGGAAGAAGTGCGTAGCATGTGCTCTGCGGATCTGTGCAAAAGCTATGGCAAAAGCTGGAGCTGTCCGCCTGCTGTAGGAAGTATTGAAAGAGCAAGGGAACGTGCTGAGAATTATCATCGAGGAATAATAGTCCAGACTGCCGGAGCTCTTGCAGACAGCTTCGATATGGACGGGACTGCTGCAATAATGCAGAGGCACAGAAAAAACTTCGATACACTGGTAAGGCAGGTGAAACATTTTTATCCGGACTGCCTGCCAATGGGAGCCGGCACATGCAGAATGTGCCGCTCATGCACTTACCCTGACAGACCGTGCAGGCATCCTGACAGAATGGTTTCCTCCATGGAAGCATACGGGCTTCTGGTGAGCGATGTGGCTATCAGATCAGGACTAAAATATAATTATGGCGAAAACACGATGTGCTTCACATCATGTGTGCTGATAGACTGAGAGGGTATTTATATGACAGCAAAAGAGATTTTCCTTGAATTACTGAAGCCTGACGGAAAACCGGAGAGGCAGCTGGTGCAGTATGAGGCGCTCCAGATGGCCCTTGGTGATCCGATTGGCGGGTATCTTCATATGGGGAGAATGCCTGGCGTTACCATCACAGACCGCTGGGGGACTGTGATAGAGTGGCCGGCAGATGCTCCCGGGTCAATGCCTCTTGTAACTGATGAAAACAAAGTAATTAAGGATATAACCAGATGGCGTGATTATGTGCATGCTCCGGAGTTTATTTCTCACAGCAGCGACCCGGAAACCTGGGCGGCATTACGCGCTAAAACCAGAGAACGCGCCGGCGATGAGCGCCTGGTGGCAGGCTTTATGGCCACAGGCATATTTGAGCAGTGCCATTTTCTGATGCCGTTCAAAGATGTACTGACAAATCTCTATGACCATCCGAAGGAGATGCATGAGCTTATAGACTATATCACTGAGTTCAGGCTCACATATGTAAAGCATCTTATAAAGAATCTGAAGCCTGATGTGATCTTTTCGCATGATGACTGGGGCACAAAGGATGCACTCTTCATGAAACCTGATATGTGGCGTGAGTTCTTCAAGGAACCGTACCGCAGGTTCTATGGATACATAAGGGAGCAGGGCGTAATTGCGATACATCATGCCGATTCCTATCTTGCACCTATTGTTGAAGACATGGCGGAGATAGGTATACAGGTATGGCAGGGTGTTCTGCCTGAGAACAACATACCTGAGCTTCAGAAGCGCCTGAAAGGCAGTATGGTGCTGATGGGAGGTATAGGAGCTGCGATCGACAGAGAGGATGCAGGCGAAGAAGAGGTGCGCAGGTACGTGCATGATGCTCTTCACGAATACTGCCCGGGCGGCCATTTTATTCCATCGATAACATACGGCCTTGCCGGAACCGTGTATAAGCATGTGGATCCGTGGATAGACGATGAGATAAGAAAATATAATGAAGGCGTACACCTTCCAAGGTATACTTCTGTGTCAGCAGAGCGAAAGAACCCTGTGAGACTTGACACTGGCCTTGCAGATGCAGGCAAAGGAAATGTGAAAGAGGAGGTAAAGCCTGAGTCAAAGAGTGGAAATACGATTTTTGATGAGATATCCGAAGCCCTGCAGGACGGATCGGTATCTGAAACAGTTGATGCTGTGAACGCTGCACTGGACCAGGGCTTTGATGCTCAGACGATACTGACTGACGGGCTGGTGAGAGGCATGAATGAACTGGGCGAAGATTTCTCACTTGGAGAAGTTTTCGTTCCTGAGATGCTCAGAGCTGCAAACTGCATGTCAGCAGCAACTGATATTCTGAAGCCTCTCCTCGCGGGAGGAAACGGAAGCGGTGCTTCGGGCAGAGTATGCCTCGGTACTGTCAGAGGCGACCTTCATGACATAGGCAAGAATCTTGTCAAGATAATGATGGAGGGCAGCGGACTTGAGGTTATAGACCTCGGCTGCGATGTCTGTGCGGAAGACTTCATACAGTCAGCTATGGATAACAAGTGCGATATAATTGCGTGCTCTACACTTCTTACCACCAGCATGGGAGAGATAAAACGCGTTGTAGATCTTGCGAATGAGAGCGGGATACATGATAAGGTAAAAATACTGATAGGCGGAGCGCCTGTAACCCAGGAGTACTGCGAACAGGTAGGCGCTGACATGTACACGACGGATGCGGCTGCCGCTGCACGTGCAGCTGTGCAGATGATGGAGGTATAAGCATGGAACTATATTATCCTCTGATACTTGATGGAGCTAACGGAACCGAGCTCCAGAAACGCGGATATGATGGAAGCGTCTGTACCGAAGCATGGGTACTCGAGCATCCCGAAGTAATGAAAACGCTTCAGGAAGAATATGTGAAAGCCGGCAGCGATGTGGTTTATGCACCTACTTTTGGAGCTAACCGTGTAAAGCTCGAAGAAAACGGGATATTCAATCAGGTCGGGGACTTCAATAAAAGACTGGTCACTATCTCAAAAGAGGCAGTGGCCGGCAGTAATGCTCTTGTTGCAGGCGATATAGCCACTACAGGTAAGTTCCTTGCTCCGGTCGGAGATGTTACTTTCGCAGATCTATACGACATTTATCATGAGCAGGCTGAAGCCATGGAAGAGGCCGGAGTTGACATGTTCGTGATAGAAACAATAATGACCGTTCCGGATGCCAGGGCTGCATTGCTTGCCGTAAAGGATGTGAGTGACAAGCCAGTGCTCGTTTCATTCACTTCTGATGAGAACGGCCGTACTCTTACCGGATCAGACGTCAGGGCAGCTCTTGTGATAATGCAGGGCATGGGCATCGATGCCTTTGGCCTGAATTGCAGTACCGGTCCTTCCGAAATGCTTGAACAGGCAAAGCGCCTTAGTGATCTGGCCGAGGTGCCGCTGGCCATAAAGCCTAATGCAGGCCTTCCTAAATCCGTGAACGGAAAAACGGTATATGACTGCCCGCCTGATGAATTCGTGAAGCACACAAAAGAATTTTCTGAACTCGGAGGAGCCCTCTTTGGAGGCTGCTGCGGGACCGGTCCAGAGCATATCGCGAAGATAGCGCCTGAACTCCGTGATTTTGAGCTCAGAAAGCCTGATCCTCAGTACAGGGATAAGATAGTCTGTGCTACAGAAAAGGATGCATTTATACTCGAACCGGGGATCGAAGCAGGAGAGATCATCGAATGCGGCCCTGATCTTGAGGAAGATATAAGAAAAGCCAATAAAAACGACTCGCAGATCATCACTGTGAAGATCTGCTGCGAGTCAGATCTTGATGAATTTGAAGCAGCACAATATGCGATACGTAAGCCATTGTGCATTGTTTGCGATGACGCAGCGCTTCTTGATGAAGCACTTATGCTGTATCAGGGCAGGGCTCTTTACGCAGGTGAACTTTCCGATGAAGAGCTTCTTCCTATGGTACACAGATACGGCCTCATCATATGATCTGAAAAAGAGAGGAAAAAATGAGTGTGGAAAATGCGCTGCTGGTGGTAAGTTTCGGCACGACTGCGACAGAGAGTCTCCGGCTGAATATTGAATCTGTAGAACAGAAAATTGGAGAAGCTGCAGGGGGAAGCTGGAGTGTCCGAAGATGCTTCACTTCTCAGACCATCATCAACATCTTAGATAAGAAGAAAAAAATCAAAGTCGACAACATAAATGAAGCACTTGAGCGGGCCGCTGCTGATGGAGTAAAGAACCTGGTCGTACAGCCTACACATCTTATGAAAGGGCTTGAATACGATAAGCTTTGCAGCACTCTGGCAGATCATGCAGGTTCGTTCAGGAATACTGCAGTGGGTGATCCGCTGCTGACATCTGAAGATGATCTGGACAGGGTTGCAGAAGCTCTGATTGAAGCTTCTGCCGGATATGAAGATGGAGAAACTGCGCTTGTATTCATGGGCCACGGTACGGAAGCGGATGCGAACGGAATCTATAAGAAACTGCAGTGCGTGCTGGGCGGAAAGGGAAAGACCGGATATTATATAGGTACTGTTGAGGCTGAGCCTGCACTGGATGATGTGATAAAAGCTGTTGGTGAGGGGAATATTAAGAGAGTCGTGCTTAGACCGCTGATGCTTGTAGCCGGAAATCATGCGGTAAATGACATGGCTTCGCCTGATGACCCGGATTCCTGGTATTCGCGTTTCAGTGCTGAAGGATACGAAACCATATGCATTATAGAAGGCCTGGGTCAGCTGTCAGCTGTCAGGGATATCTATGCAGATCATGCAAATAGAGCAATAGCATCTCTGAACGGTCAGCTATAGAGTTTTTCAATAGCGATACGAAATACATTGAACCGTTGACGGTGTTACAATTATTTTTGCACTGCAAATATTAAATAATATGAAGTGTCGGTGCCCCGTTATCATGCGGGGAGAATAGGGAAGCAGGTGGAAATCCTGCGCGATCCCGTCACTGTGATAGAGCGTGTCGGTCCATTATGTCACTGGGTAATTATTAAATACCCGGGAAGGCGGACTGATATGATATGTTCTTCAGCCAGGAGACCTGCCGATGCTTAAGTACAGGAGACAGTCAGCAATCAGCCGGCAGTGCCATGGGCGGTGCGGACAGTTTCCCGATCACGTGGAATTGGTCGTACAGTATGGAAGGAGCTATGCTCCCTGTTTCTGTCGCCTTTTTTACAGTGAGTGGAAAGGCTTTTTTAATGTAAAAGCCTGAATTATTCATAGTTGAAAAGGAGAATACCGACATGAAGAAAAAGTTATTGGTTTTGATGCTGGGACTCGCAATGATCCTCTCTTTCTCGCTTCTGACAGGCTGTGGAAGCAACAATGAAGCAGCTCCTGAGGAAGAGGCTGCTTCAGATCCGGTTGCAGAATGCGCTGCACTGATTGATGCCATCTATGTCCAGGATTATACAGATGAGACATACGCACAGTGCGAAGCTGCAAAGGCAGCATGGGATGCTCTGACTGATGAACAGAAGGAGCAGGTAGAGGGAGAAGAGGCAAGCCCTGATTATTTCGGAAGAGATACAGGCGATGCTTCCAAGGACGATCCGCTGAATCAGGACGATATCGGTGAGAATGAGCTTCTCGTCGTAAGCTTCGGCACATCATTCAATGACAGCCGAGCAGAGGATATCGGTGGTATCGAGAAAGCACTGCAGGAGGCAAATCCTGACTGGTCTGTCAGAAGAGCATTCACAGCACAGATCATCATCAATCACGTATATGCGCGTGACGGTGAGAAGATAGACAACGTTGATCAGGCTCTTCAGAGGGCTGTAGACAACGGAGTAAAGAATCTCGTAGTCCAGCCTACACACCTGATGCATGGTGCAGAGTATGATGAGCTCATCGATGCACTCAACAATTACAAGGACAAATTTGAGACAGTAAAGGTAGCTGAGCCGCTGCTCGGTACTGTAGGCGAGGATGCAACTGTGGTTAATGCAGACAAGGAAGCAGTTGCAAAGGCTGTAGTTGCGCAGGCTGTTTCTGAGTCCGGATTCGATTCACTCGAAGCAGCGGCTGCAGATGGTACTGCATTCGTATTCCTGGGACATGGTACTTCCCACCAGGCTGCCGTCACTTACGATCAGATGCAGGCGCAGATGAAGCAGCTCGGATACGGCAACGTATTTGTGGGTACAGTAGAGGGCAAGCCTGAAGATACGGCATTCCCTTCAGTGAAGAAGGCACTTGAGGAAGCCGGATACACGAAGGTCATCCTCAGACCTCTGATGGTAGTTGCAGGTGATCACGCCAACAACGACATGGCAGGTGACGAGGAAGGTTCGTGGTACTATGGATTTGTAAATGGCGGCGAATTCGAAGTTGAAGGCGCTGATGAAGCTGTGGATACAGGTGCAGGCCTTGGTGCTGACAATGTAAGCTGCCAGATCGCAGGACTCGGAAGGATCACAGACGTGCAGAAGCTTTACGTTGATCACACAGCAGAGGCAATGGCTCAGTAATAAACCCGAATGATAAAACATAAATTATCCAGAATATTAATATGTGCTGTACTGACTGCGGTCATGCTGATAATGATGACTGGCTGCGGCGGTACGGAAACGACAGCTGATCCGGGTATCGCCGACGGAACTTATGTCGCCTCTTTTACTACGGACAACTCAATGTTCCACGTCAATGAGGCGAATCAGGATAAAGGCATTCTGACTGTCAAAGACGGAAAAATGACTATACATGTCAGCCTTCAGTCCAAGAAGATAATCAATCTTTATCCGGGATTAGCAGAAGATGCTAAGAAAGACGGCGCTGAGCTGCTTGAACCTACCACCGATAAAGTCGTTTACAGTGATGGATATGAAGACGAGGTTTACGGTTTTGACATTCCGGTACCTGCGCTTGATGAGGAGTTCGACGTAGCGCTTATCGGTACTCATGGCAACTGGTATGACCACAAGGTAGTCGTATCTGACCCTGTAGAAGGGGACGATATTCAGGCGGTCATCGGCGGGAGTGCTTCCGGAGAAAGCGGTACAGCAACCGACTTAGCTGACGGTGAACACACCATCGAGGTAGCTCTTGAAGGCGGTACCGGCAGAGCTTCTGTGGAAAGCCCTGCTGTTATTCGCAAAAACGGAGATGACATAATTGCGGTCATTACATGGAGCAGCCCGTACTATGACTATATGATAGTGGACGGACAGCGGTATGAGCCGGTGAACACAGAAGGCAATTCGGTATTTGAGATACCGGTCGCATCTTTCGACAGCCCGCTTGACGTGATCGCGGACACTACTGCGATGAGCGAACCGCATGAGATCGAATATACGCTTAAATTCGATTTATCATCGATGAAATAGGCTGCATCGCATGCAGTTAACCGGAACAAGTGGTTTGATGCAGCTAAAAATAAAAATTGTATGTGCGCCCGGCTGTTTTACTGCAGTCTGGCATGCAGTGTGGCCATACTATGTATGTGTAAGGCGGTAATATTCTGCTTCTTTGCATACAGTATGGCCATACTGTGTATGTACGCAACGCCTGATTTCCCGGATCTGGCATACGATACAGCCATACCTTGAATAAGTGTACAAATCAGTCCGAGAGAGTGTATATACCATATGCTTGGTAAAGGAATAGTACATAAAGATGAAAGTATTAAGAACACCTTTATTAATAGCATTGCTGCTTCTTGTGTTTGGTCTTGCCGGCTGCAGCGGCAGCAGTGAAGACGGCGCGGGCGATGCCTGGGAAGATCACCTCACTGGATCGATGGAGCTGAAGTATGCAGATCAGTTCCATGTCGATTACTATGAGGACGGCATTTCAGTGGTCACGGTAGAGGATGGTCTCAGATATCTTATTACTGAGAATGCAGATAATCTGCCGGAATGGCTGCCGAAAGATCAAGTAAGCGATATGACCGTTATAACAGTGCCTGTTCATTCCGTTTATAATGCTGCATCATCAGCGATGGACTCTATTGACGCTGCAGGCGGACTGGATTCAGTCATCATGACAAGCACTCAGGCAGGTGACTGGGGCATAGAAAAGATAGAGAAGCTGGTAGAGAACGATACGATCCGCTACATCGGAAAGTACCGTGCACCGGATTATGAAGCTCTGATCGAGGGCGACGTGGATCTTGCGATAGAGTCCACCATGATATACCACAGTCCGCAGATAAAGGAAGCAATCGAGGAGCTTGGGATCCCTGTACTTGTAGAGAGATCGAGTTATGAGTCAGATCCTCTGGGAAGGCTGGAATGGATCAAACTTTATGGGCTGCTGTTTGGAAAGAGTGATGAGGCTCAGGCGTTTTTCGACGAGGCTGTGGCAAAGGTAGAAGGTGTGGACACGGATGCCGTGGCTGAAGCGCCTTCGGTGGCATTCTTCTCGGTCAATTCAAACGGCTCGGTAGTCGTCAGAAAGCCGGGAGACTATGTAACAAAGATGATAGAAACTGCCGGAGGGACTTATGCTCTTGACGGCATTACAAGTGAAGAAGATAATGCGCTTTCAACCATGAACATGCAGATGGAAGCGTTCTATGATAAAGCTGTGGATGCTGATATACTCATTTACAACAGCACCATTGAAGGCGGCCTTGAAGGTATCAGTGACCTGACGGCGCTTTCGGATAAATTCAAAGATTTTGCAGCGGTGAAGAGCGGTAATGTGTGGTGTACTGATGCCAGCACGTTCCAGCGGACTACAGGTGCAGCTGACATGATCGTTGAGATGAATAAGATCTTTGCAGGAGCCGCGGATGACAGCGGCATGGAGTATTTCCACAAGCTGGACTAAAACGGCAGGTAAACTGATGAAAAGCAGCAGGGTCAAAGCGTGCTACGCTTTACTGGGAGTGTTGCTCCTGGTACTGATACTATTGAATATACTTATAGGCAGCTCCTCAATGACGATGGGAAATGCTTTGAAGATCCTCTTTTCGCATGACACGGTATCCAAATATGGCAAGATTGTATGGGATATACGCATGCCGAGGATAATTGCGGCAGCTCTTCTTGGAGGAGCTCTTTCTGTATCCGGATTCCTGCTGCAGACATTCTTCGCAAATCCGATTGCCGGGCCGTACATTCTCGGTATCTCATCAGGCGCCAAGCTTGTAGTGGCATGTGCAATGATATTTGCGCTTAGCCATGGCATGATGGTGCATTCCCTTGTAATGATAATCGCTGCATTTGCGGGCTCGCTGGTGGTCACCGGTGTGATCCTTCTGATTTCGGGCAAAGTTAAGAGCATGGCGGTCCTTATTGTATGCGGAGTAATGGTTGGCTACATATGCTCTGCGATCACGGAATTTCTAATAACATTTGCTGATGATTCCAACATCGTCAATCTGCACAACTGGTCGATGGGAAGCTTCTCAGCTGTCAGCTGGGACAACATCAGGGTGATTGCCATTGTAGTACTGATATCCGTGATCGTCTCTTTTCTGCTCTCAAAGCCAATGAACGCCTTTCAGATGGGAGAGCAGTACGCAGTCAGCGTAGGAGTAAACATCCGCTCGTTCAGGATCGGACTGATAACACTCTCGAGCATTCTTTCCGCGACAGTTACTGCTTTTGCAGGACCGATATCTTTTGTAGGGATCGCAGTCCCACATATAATAAGATCCATTACCGATACATCGAAGCCGGTAGTAATGATACCGCAGTGCTTTCTGGGCGGTTCGGTGTTCTGCCTCTTCTGCGACCTGCTCGCGAGGAGTCTGTTTGCACCGACTGAGATGAGCATAAGCTCGATGACTGCAGTCTTCGGAGCTCCGGTGGTTATAGCAATGCTTATCGGAAGAAAGAAGAGGTGACAGGCATGAGATCGGTTATCAGAACTGAGCACCTCGACTCGGGGTACGGGCACAAGGTAATAGTGGCCGGCGCGGAGATAGTCGTACAGCCAGGAGAGATAGTGACTCTTATCGGACCAAACGGTGCGGGTAAATCGACTGTACTCAAGACAATAGCCGGGCAGCTCGAGCCGGTAGCGGGAACTATATACATAGGGGACGAGGAACGTTCGTTTTATAGCCTTGCGGATATTGCAAAAAAACAGGCTGTGATGCTCACTGAGAGAAATCCTGCAGAGAAGATGACCTGTGAAGAGGTGATCTCGCTCGGAAGATATCCGTACACGGGAAGACTCGGCATACTCTCGGAGAATGACAAAAGAATCGTTCGCGACACCATGGAGCTGGTGCACGTGACGGAACTGGCTGATCGAAACTATGATCAGATAAGTGACGGGCAGAGACAGAGGGTGCTTCTTGCAAGAGCCATCTGCCAGGAGCCTGAGATAATGATACTCGATGAGCCGACTTCCTATCTGGACATAAGGCATAAGCTGGAGTTCCTTGACCTGGTGAGGAGTCTCACACGGGAGAAAGAGATAGGTGTCATAATGTCGATGCACGAGCTCGAGCTTGCGCATCTAATAGCAGATAAAGTGATCTGCATATCCTCAGACGGCACAGTTGAGAAAGTCGGACGCCCTGAAGAGGTATTTACCGACGAACTTATAAGCAGACTGTACAGTCTTGAAGACGGAAGACTGAGAGAAGTTTATTCCGGTTTTGTAAAGAGCATAGAGAAAAATGGCTAAGGTAATAATGGTACAGGGCACGATGTCCAATGCCGGCAAGAGTCTTCTTGCTGCCGGGCTGTGCCGCATATTCAGACAGGACGGATACAGGGTGGCGCCTTTTAAATCGCAGAACATGGCGCTCAACTCATTTGCGACAAAAGAAGGTCTCGAGATGAGCCGTGCACAGGTGGTGCAGGCTGAAGCTGCCGGGACCGATCCTTTGGTGTGCATGAATCCTATACTTCTGAAGCCGACTGATGATCAGGGTTCGCAGGTGATAATAAACGGAAAGTCGATCGGAAACATGAAGGCCCGCGATTATTTCAGGTTCAAGACTGAGCTGATCCCTGTGATCAAAGAGGCTTTCCGCAGGCTCGAGGATCAGTTCGACATTATCGTGATCGAAGGTGCCGGCTCTCCGGCTGAGATCAACCTTAAGGAAAATGACATAGTAAACATGGGACTTGCTGAGATGGTTGATGCACCGGTCCTCCTGGTCGGAGACATAGACAGGGGAGGCGTATTCGCACAGCTGCTGGGTACGCTCATGCTCCTTGAGGAAAAAGAGAAGGAAAGAGTCAAGGGTCTCATAATCAATAAATTCAGGGGTGATGCGTCGCTGCTCGACAGCGGCATAGAGATGCTGGAGGAAATGGGCGGAGTGCCTGTAGTGGGTACTGTGCCTTATATTAATATAAAGGTGGAGGATGAGGACTCGCTATCTGACAGGCTCTCCGCAAACCGCAGAGGACTGGTAGACATAGCAGTTGTAAGGCTTCCTAAGATATCCAACTTTACTGACTTTGACGTGTTCGAGCAGTTCCCGGACGTTTCGGTAAGGTATGTTTCGGAACCGGCAGAGCTGGAGGGGGCAGACATGGTGATCCTCCCGGGATCAAAAAATACGATCGCTGACCTCACATGGCTTCGTGAAAAAGGATTTGAAAATGAAATCATAAATCTCAGCAGGAGCGGTGTACCGGTCTTCGGTATATGCGGAGGATATCAGATGCTTGGAGTTGAAGTGTCAGATCCTGATGGTGTTGAAGGCGGGGGCAGGATAGAAGGGATCGGACTGCTGCCTGTATCGACTGTACTTACGGGAAGTAAAAAGACCGAGCAGTTCAGGGGAAACTTCTGCAATGTCGATGGCATGCTGGCCGGGCTTTCGGGTCTTGAGGCTGAAGGCTATGAGATACATATGGGGCAGACCTTCCCTGAGGGCTGCATGGCGCAGTGTGCATCTGACTTTACTTCAAATGATACAGGTGTATGCGAAGGGAATATTTACGGAACATACATACACGGTATTTTTGACAGAGAAGGCGTGGCTTCAGCAGTGGTGAATGCGCTGGCTGAGAAGAAGGGAGTGATCCTAAGCGGCGGGGATGCTTCCGGTCACCGGGAATTCAAAGAGAAAGAATACGACAGACTGGCGGCCATGCTGCGAGAGAATCTTGACATGGACCGTATCTACTCCATGCTGAGGGAGGCTGCATTTTGATAAATATAGTACCTTTCGACAAAGACAAATATGACGATATAAGATCCAGATGGGACAACATCGCGAAGCCTCTGAACAGTCTGGGCAGATTTGAGGAGATCACGGCACGCATTGGTGCGGTACAGGGCTCGGCTGACATTGATATCAGGAAGCGTGCGGTCATAATCATGTGCGCTGATAATGGCATTGTCGCTGAAGGTGTGAGCCAGTCTGGACAGGACGTTACCCGCGCTGTCGCTGAGTGGATGGGAAGGGGCGAGAGCTCTGTCTGCCGAATGGCTAAGGCGGTAAAGGCGGATACCATTCCCGTTGATGTCGGCATTAATATGGAAGGCAGTCCGAAGGGGGTCATAGACCGCAAAGTGATGAAGGGCACCAGGAACTTTGCACACGAGCCTGCCATGACTGAGGATGAATGCATGCAGGCGATAGAGGCCGGTATCGATATTGTCTGCGACTGCAGCGCCGGAGGTTACAGGCTGCTGGCCACCGGAGAGATGGGTATAGGCAATACTACGACAAGTTCGGCTCTGGCTGCGGCTCTTCTTGGTCTGGACGCTGATATTGTAACCGGCAGGGGTGCGGGTCTCAGTACCGAAGGGCTCAGAAAGAAAACACAGGTAATCAGGGCTGCCCTTGAAAAGTATGAGCCTGACGATGATGCCGAAAGGACAAGTCCCGAGTACGCTATGCATATGCTCTCGTGCGTCGGAGGCCTTGATATAGCGGGTCTTGCCGGAGTGTTTATCGGAGGTGCGATGAATCACATCCCCGTGATCATAGACGGCTTCATAAGCGCGGTAGCTGCCCTGATCGCTGAAAGGCTTGTGCCGGGAACACGGGACTTCATGATTGCTTCTCATATGGGGAAAGAGCCGGGAATGAAGTACATACTCGACATACTTGGTCTGGATCCTGTCATCGACGGTATGCTCGCGCTTGGTGAGGGTACCGGAGCTGTAATGCTCTTGCCTTTGCTCGACACCGTGCTTGCTCTTTATTCAAAGGGGCTCAGCTTTGCAGATACGACAGTAGAGCAGTATCATGATTTTGACGCGGAGTCCGCGGACGGCACTACGGTCTTTATCATCGGTTCACCGGACAGCGGTAAGTCAGCCCTGGCTGAGAAGACCGTATCGGAACTGTCAGATCCTGACCACAGAATATATATTGCGACGATGATCCCGTATGGAGAAGAGGGCAGGGAAAGAGTCAGGAGACATCGCGTGATGAGGGATGGAAAAGGCTTTATCACTATTGAGGCGCCTTTTGATATCTGCAGCTCACTGAGCGACTATAACATGAGCAATGGAGGCAGGCTGGCCAGTATGACCGTACTGCTTGAATGTCTGTCAAATCTCGTTGCGAACGAGCTGTTTGAAAGACATTCTGACAGGGATGAGATGCTAGGGAGACTGTATGAGGATATAAGGTGGATAGCACAGCGGGCCGGGAACCTCGTTATTGTCAGCAACCACTTTGAGATCGATGAATCCTTTGATGAGGAGACCCGTTTCTATGCGGAGACGCTCGACATGCTCAATGAGATGGTCAGCGGACTGGCCGATAAGACCATAAGGATATGAAACAATAAGATGAAACTACTGAAAGCCATAGCGGTCGCGTTCGCGCAGTATTCAAGAATACCTATGCCGCGCTTCGAGTGGAAAGAGGATGACATGCGATACAGCATTGCAGCTTTTCCTTTGGTCGGAGCCGTTATTGGTGTGCTGTTCTATGCGCTGTACAGAACCTGTGAGTACTTCGCTCTGCCTGATACCGCAGCGGCACTTCTGCTGACTGCAGTTCCACTTGTCATAACGGGCGGCTTTCACGTTGACGGCTTCATGGATGTTGCTGATGCTTTCAGCTCATACAAAACAAAAGAAGAAAAACTGGCCATTCTGAAGG
The DNA here is from genome assembly GCA_017510725.1 of Mogibacterium sp. Lineage (GTDB taxonomy): Bacteria > Bacillota > Clostridia > Peptostreptococcales > Anaerovoracaceae > Crickella. The sequence continues at coordinate 19,766 of JAFWMD010000006.1, forward strand.
ATCCGCATATCGGAGCTTTCGCTGTTATAAGACTGGCGATCTGCGGGCTCATATACATTGCGTCTCTCATTATTGTGCTGGGATCAGACTCGGCACCTGGGCTCATACCGGGCATCGCGGCAGGATTCATGCTTTCCAGATGTCTGAGTGCACAGTCCGTTCTGAGTTTTAAGTCCGCAAAAAAAGAGGGCATGCTCTACTATGAAGCGACTGCGGCAGCCGGCGGACGGAAGGTAAATATCGTTATAGTATCTCTTCTTGCAGCAGCTTCCGTATTTGCAATGGGTTTCTTTGCATGGCAAGCCGGATCACTCCTGATGATTGGAGCACTGTTCAGCTTCGTCTGGTATAAACATGTGAGCTATAAGGAATTAGGAGGCATAACAGGAGATACGGCAGGATATTTTGTCGTTGTATGCGAGACTGCCATCGCTGCGGCCGCAGCCATTTCCACATTGATAATCCGCTGAAACTTCATGGTAAGAGGAACGGGCATATGAAAAAAATCAAATGTTACCTTATAAGACATGGCATAACGGAAGGCAATACGGCACTGCACTTTAACGGGAGCGGGACTGACGAACCTCTGACTGAAGAGGGAAAGGAAGCGTTGAAGAAGATCGAAGGCGTGAAGCCGGGATCGCTGCTCTTTACAAGTCCGATGACAAGGGCGCTCGAAACTGCATCCATAATGTTCCCCGGCATGAAACGCACTGTTATTGAAGACCTGAGGGAGATGCATTTCGGTATATTCGAAGGTAAAAACCACAAAATGCTCGACGGAAAGCCTGAATATCAGGCATGGCTCGACAGCGGCGGTACAGCGAAGATCCCGGAAGGTGAAAGCATAGAAAGTTTCCGTGAAAGGGCATGGAAAGGATTCACGGAAGCGCTGGCAATCGCAGCCCGTCAGGGTACAGATACAGTATATCTGGTAGTTCACGGAGGAACTATAATGGCTGTCATGAGCAGCCTGACAGGCAAGGATTATTTTGACTTTAACGCGCCGAACGGCGCAGGATATATTATCGAAGTGGAGATCGACGATGCAGGAAATGTCACTGCTTCAACTACATATGATCGCTTTTGCGGCGGGCTTCGTGCTGGACCTGATGGTTGGAGACCCCCACGGTATACCCCATCCGATAGTATGGATAGGTAAGCTTATCGGGAGACTCGACGCATCACTTCTCGGAGAAATCCCGGCAGATAAGGCCAATCCCGAAATGAGAGATAAAGTTTCGGAACACAGAAAAGGACTTCTTCTGGTGCTGATCGTGATAATTGTGACTGCTTTCATTTCCGCCGGTGTAATATACTGTGCATACCGGCTCTCACCGGCTGCCGGAGTGATAGCTGAAGCAATACTTACGTGCTACATGCTTGCTCAGACAAGCCTCAGGCGCGAAAGCATGAAAGTCTACCGCGAGCTGAAAGAGGGAACTCTCGACAGCGCAAGAAAAGCAGTTTCGATGATAGTCGGACGCGATACTCAGGTGCTCGATGAGACGGGAGTTACAAAAGCAGCGGTAGAAACCGTGGCCGAAAACTTCTCCGATGGGGTATTTGCTCCGATGCTGTACGCAGCAATCGGAGGACCAGTCCTGGGACTGGCTTACAAAGCCATCAACACGATGGATTCCATGATCGGATATAAGAACGACAGATACATGTGGTTCGGGACTGCTGCAGCTAAACTCGATGATGTCGCAAATTTTGTTCCGTCAAGGTTAAGCGCGTTGCTTCTTATCGCAGCGAGTGCAGTCAGCGGCAGCAGCTATGATGCAGCCCGCGCGCTTCGCATATGGAGACGTGACAGGAATAATCACAAGAGCCCTAACGCAGCCCAGACGGAAAGCGCTGCAGCCGGAGCTCTGGGTCTGCAGCTTGCCGGAGACGCCCGGTATTTCGGCAGGATTGTGCGCAAGCCATTCATAGGAGACAAGATCAGGGAGATCGAAGCTTACGACATAGTAAGAGTCAACCGCCTGATGACAGTCGCATCATTTATCGGCTTTGCACTCTGCATCACCGGTATGTGCATCATACAGGCTATTATTTAGAATTTTAATCTCCCGGAAGAGGATCGGTTAATGGATTTCAGTGATAACGGCAACGGAATAGAAGCTCTGCATGGCGGAGATGTGTACCGGAATGATGTGAGACTCGATTTTTCGGTCAATCTCAATCCCTATCCCATGCCGCAGGAAGTGATTGATGCGATGCAGGCAGGGTTGGCTGAGATGCATCAGTATCCAGACCCGGCACAGCAGAAGCTTCGTGAGAGGATAGCTGTGCTTGAGGGCGTTGACATCGATAATGTCGTCTGCGGAAACGGCGCGTCCGAACTGCTGATGGCGGCAGTCCATGCAGTAATGCCGCGAAAGGCTCTCATTGCTGCACCATGTTATGCGGGATACGCCGTGGCGCTGCAGGCTTCGGATGCAGCTGTCACAGAATATCTGCTTGATGAAAAGGGTGACTTTGCTGTTGATGAGGGAATACTTGATCAGATCACTGATGATATAGAAATGGTGTTCATCGCTGATCCGAACAATCCTAACGGAAGGCTTATAGAACCTGAGCTGAAAAGGGAGATCATTCGGAAATGTGAAGAATGCGGAGCTGTCCTGATAATAGATGAATGCTTTTATCCGCTGACCGGGGCAGAAGGAGGAACGTTCACAGACAATGCGCTCCACCTCAGGGCTTTCACAAAGACTTTCGCAATACCGGGCATCAGGATCGGTTATATGATTTCGCGTAACGAAACGTTATTGGGAAAGATCCGGAAACATCTTCCTGAATGGAATGTTTCAAGGATAGCTGAGCGCACAGGTGAGACAGCTGCGAGAGTTCTTGCGTCAACAGATTACCTCAGCAGCTCAGTGCATATGATAAAACAAGAGAGAGAATATCTCGCAGGGCAATTCGAGAGGCTTGGGCTAAAAGTATACCGGAGCGACACGAATTATCTGCTCATTAAAAGCAGGCCGGACCTTTATGAAAGACTCCTCGGGAAGGGAATACTCATAAGACGCTGCGCTAATTTCAGCGGACTGGATGAAACCTATTTCAGAATCGCTGTCAGGCAGCACAAAGACAACGAGGAACTAATAAATATTCTCGGTAAAGTACTTTAAAAAGCGTAATCAAAGGAAGCAATCATGACAGAACATGTAAAACCTCAGGATATAGAAGCAAGAAGCTTTGAAATAATCGCGAAAGAGCTTGCGGACAGGGGAATAGTGCTCGATCCGGAAAAGGATCCGGTGATCAGAAGGGCCATTCACACCTCAGCTGACTTTGATTATGCCCATACGCTTTGCTTCTCAGACGATGCAGTCCGCATAGCTAAAGGCCTGATCCGCGGAGGTGCAGATATCGTTACGGATACCAATATGGCACTGACAGGAATCAACAAGAAACGCCTGGCTTCCTGCGGCGGAAGCGTGCGCTGCTATATGGCGGACGAAACCATAGCAGCGGAAGCTAAGGAACGCGATGTTACCAGAGCTTCGGTAAGCATGGAGCACGCGGCGCGCGAAGCGATGGCATCGGGCAGAAAGACTATTTTCGCAATTGGAAATGCTCCGACAGCGCTCATCACTCTCCGGGAGATGTATGACAGGGGAGTCTTTGTACCGGACTTTGTCATAGGAGTCCCGGTAGGTTTCGTCAACGTGGTAGAGGCAAAAGAGCTGATACTTGAGACTGATATACCGCACATAATAAACCGAGGCCGCAAGGGCGGCAGCAATGTAGCAGCAGCTATAGTTAATGCTCTGCTGTACACGATGGAATAGAAAATAATGGATAAAAAGCTCAGAAGCGGATTCACAACAGGGAGCTGCGCGGCTGCTGCAGCAAAGGCAGCTGCCTGGATGCTCCTTACGGGAACAGAGAAAACGAATATCTCGATCATAACGCCAAAGGGCGCCGCTTTTGATGCGAATATCCTTGACATACAAAAGACAGCTGACAGCGTAAAATGCGCCGTCAGAAAGGATGGCGGCGATGATCCTGATGTCACCACCGGAGCTCTGATATATGCTGAAGTCAGACTTTCAGATGCTGAAGGAATAAGGCTTGACGGAGGAGAGGGAGTCGGCAGAGTGACCAGACCCGGACTGGATCAGCCCGTAGGAGAGTCCGCAATAAACTCTGTGCCGCGCACAATGATAAAACAGGAGGTAAATGAAGTTGCTGAAGCCTGCGGATATGAGGGCGGTCTTGACGTGATCATATCCGTTCCGGGAGGAGAAGAGATAGCAGCCCGCACATTCAATCCGAGACTTGGAATAGAAGGAGGCATATCCATCATAGGAACCTCCGGGGTCGTTGAACCGATGAGCGAGCAGGCAATACTCGACACAATAAAGGTAGAGCTCAGGCAGCAAAAGGCTGAAGGCTGCAGGGTGGCATTCATATCTCCGGGAAATTACGGCCAGAATTTCATGAAGGCAAATTATGACATGGATCTCGACCGCAGCGTGAAGTGCAGCAATTACATTGGTCTGACTGTCGACATGATAAAGGAACTCGGCTTTGAGGGAATGCTCCTTACGGGACATGCAGGAAAGCTGGTAAAGGTAGCCGGCGGAATCATGAACACTCACTCCCGCGAGGCTGACTGCCGCATGGAGATAATCGCAGCAGCCGCTGCAAAAGAAGGAGCAGGCAGGGATCTCATACTCAGAATACTGGACTGCCTTACAACGGAGGAGGCTTTTGCGAAACTCAGAGATGCAGACTCTGTAATGGCAGAGCATACAGCCTCCGGGCTGATGAAAAACATTCTTGCCAGCCTCAGCAGACGCTCGGGAGGAGGACTTCGCATAGAATGTATAATGTACACAAAAGAGAACGGACTCATCGCGGCATCTGACGGAGCCGAAGAGATGATCAGAGATAACAGGGAGCAGTGGAATGGATAAGAAGCAGGTATATTTCGTAGGTGCAGGACCTGGTGCGGCAGACCTTATCACGGTAAGAGGAGCGAAGCTCATTGCTGATGCGGATGTCATCATCTATGCCGGTTCACTTGTCAATCCCGATCTCCTGAACTATGCACGTGAAGGAGCGGAGATACATAACAGTGCTTACATGACACTTGAAGAGGTGCTGGAAGTAATGAAGTGTGCTGCTGCGGAAAACAGGACAGTTGTAAGACTGCACACGGGCGATCCAAGTCTTTATGGTGCTGTCCGGGAGCAGATGGATGCTCTTGATGAACTGGGGATATCATATGAGTCATGTCCGGGCGTATCTGCTACGTTCGGAGCTGCCGCAGCCATGGATCTCGAGTATACACTGCCGGGACTCTCACAGTCACTGGTGATAACACGCATGGCAGGCCGTACGGCTGTGCCGGAAAAGGAAAGCATAGAGAGCTGGGCCGCACACGACGCGACAATGGCCATTTACCTCAGCACGGGTATGCTCGAGGAACTCAGCAGAAGACTGATCTCCGGAGGGTATAAAGAGGACACGCCGGCAGCCATAATATATAAAGCAACATGGCCTGATGAAGAATTCTATTTCTGCAGGATAGCTGATCTGGCCGCAGTAGCTGCTGAACATGGCATAACAAAGACAGCTCTCATCCTTGTAGGCGATGCTATCGGCAGATCAGGATATGAGAAATCAAAACTTTACGATGAAACATTTTCAACAGAGTTTCGCAAGGCGAAAATGTAGCTTATGAGGATCAAAATCATTTACTTTACAGATAAAGGAAAAGCGTTAAGCGAAAGGCTGAAGGCCGGTTTAGCAGAACACGACGCAGTGATAGTGCCAAAAGGAGCGCCTCTGGCCATTGTATGCGGTGATGCCTTTGTAGACAATGAAGCCCTTGTGTTTGTCGGTGCAGCAGGAATAGCTGTCAGGGCTGTTGCTCCGTTAGTGCGTGACAAACTGAAAGATCCTCCGGTAATAGTTATAGATGAAAACGGAAGCTTTGTTATACCGCTTCTGTCAGGACATGTAGGAGGAGCAAACAGCCTTGCACTGGAAGTTGCTGACATAATCGGAGCTCAGCCAGTCATCACTACTGCTACAGATGTCAGCGCGGCATTCTCCGTTGATTTATTTGCAAAAGAGAATGAGCTAAAAATAGCCAACCGCGATGGTATCGCCAGGGTGTCGTCTTCCGCACTAGAAGGGAAACCGGTAACCATTTGCATCAGGGATTATCCTCCTGAAGAACCGGTAGATGTGCTGATCGCAGAGGAAGAGGCGGCAAAAGCACTTAAGGACTCTGCGAAGATAGTGCTTTGCCCTAAAAGATACGCGATAGGCATTGGATGCCGCAGGGGAAAATCATTCGAGGTACTCAGAGCGTTCGCTGAAGAGGTTCTGGTTGATAATGGAATAGACATAGATGATGCAGGCTGCATCGTGACAATAGATGTAAAGAAGGACGAAGAGGGCCTGAAGCGTCTGTCGCAGGCATGGCGCATGCCTCTGATCACCTTTGAAGCAGGACTTCTGGCAAAGGCAGAGGGTGACTTCAGCCATTCCGATACGGTTCTGGAAAAAGTCGGAGTAGATAATGTATGTGAGCGTGCAGCTGTGCTTGCAGCCGGAAAAGGTTCACAGTTAATAATAAAAAAGACTGTACGCGACGGGATGACCATTGCCGTGGCGGAAAGAAAGATTTAGCAAAAGATATGGATATTAACAACAACGAAAAGGGACGCATATCGGTAGTAGGCATGGGTCCCGGCAGGGAATCCATGATGACTCAGCAGGCACTTCAGGCGATGGATGCCTCCGATGTTATTGTAGGATATACCGTATATCTGGAATTGCTTGGAGACAGGTTCGCAGGCAAAGAGATGCTCTCAACACCTATGAAGCAGGAAGCCGAACGTTGCAGAATGGCGTTTGATGAAGCTGCCAAGGGAAAGAGCGTTGCCATGATATGCAGCGGAGACGCAGGCATCTACGGCATGGCATCTCTCATGTTTGAAGTCAAAGAGGAACTGGGCAGTAATGCAGCTGACATAGAGATAGACGTGATTCCGGGTATCACTGCAGCTTCGAGCGGAGCGGCATTACTCGGTGCACCGCTTAATCACGACTTCTGCGTCATAAGCCTGTCCGATCTGCTGACTCCGTGGGAACTCATCGAAAGGAGACTCAGGGCAGCTGCGGAGGGAGACTTTGCGATCGCAATCTATAATCCTTCAAGCAAAAAGAGACATGACTATCTGCAGAAGGCATGCGATATTCTTCTCGAAAAAGCAGAGCCTGAAAGAGCATGCGGCTATGTCCGCAGTATCGGAAGGGACGGGGAAGAGTTCCGCACGTGCACTCTGGGAGAGCTGAGAGATACTGATGTGGACATGTTCACGACAGTATTCATAGGCAATTCACAAAGCCGTATCATGGGTGACAGACTTATCACCCCGAGAGGGTATAGATTATGAAAAAGCCGTTGATATTTTCAGGTACAACAGAAGGCAGACAGCTCTCTGAAAAGCTGACCGCATCCGGCATAGCGCATATAGTGTGCGTGGCTACCGAATACGGCGAGCTTGTCATGGAGCCAAGTACCCTGGCCGACGTGAGAAAAGGCAGAATGACTGCACTCGAGATGTACGATCTCATGAAATCTGAGGCGGATAAGGTGTTTGACGCCACTCATCCTTATGCTGCGGACGTTTCGCATAACATCCTGACAGCCTGTCTGGCTGCAGATAAAGAGTATATAAGGATACTGAGAGATGCAGACAGCGAGCTGTTCCCAAAGGATGCAGAAATCCACATGTTTGAGAACGCGGAATCATGCGCGGTGGCACTGTCAGAGACGCAGGGGAACATACTGCTTACGACAGGCAGCAAGGAACTGAACATTTACTCTGCTGATGAAGGGATTCGCAGCAGGCTATATGCGAGGGTACTGCCTTCACTCGAAAGCATCTCTCTTTGCGAGGCTGCGGGTCTCAGCGGCAAGCATATAATCGCGATGCAGGGACCGTTCAGCATGGAAACAGACCTGGCGCTCATAAGACAGTTCGATATAAAGGCGCTGGTGACAAAATCCAGCGGAACAGCAGGCGGCGCGCCGGAAAAGGTAAGAGCCGCTGCCAGGGCCGGTATCCCTGTGTATATGATAGGACGTCCGTCTGAGGAGACCGGACTGTCAGTAAATGAAGTCCTTGCACAATATTTCGGTATACGAAGCCATATGACGGTCGAACTGGTCGGTATCGGTCCGGGAGGGAAAGACTTTCTTACGCTTGACGCGTCTGATGCTATCAGCAGTGCTGACATACTGTTCGGGGCTTCACGCATGCTGAGAGACTATGAGGGCCGCAAAGCATACGCATATTACAGGGCTGAAGATATCATACCGGTCCTGGAAAAAGAGATACCTGAAAAAGCCGCTGTCCTGTTATCCGGAGATACCGGATTCTACAGCGGAGCCGAAAAGCTTGCGCCTTCCTTAAAGAAGTGGGCACATGCATCCGGAATAAAATGCGATGTAAGGATCCACCCGGGAATATCTTCATTTGCTTACCTTGCAGCAAAGGCGGGTGTGAGCTATCAGGATGCGGAACTGGTCAGCATCCACGGATGCTCGGGCGATAAAAAAGCAGCGGCAGAGCTTGTCAATTCGGTCAGATACAACGAAAAGACATTCGTGCTTCTGTCAGGTGCAGATGACGTGAAGCTGATGGGAGATTTGCTTACAGAAAGCGGACTCAGCGATGTCAGCATCATACTCGGATTCCAGCTGTCCTATCCTGAAGAGATAGTCGGAATGATACGCGCCGTGGACTGCGGAAAGGTAACAGAACCGGGTCTTTATACAGCCATAGTCGTAAATGAGCACCCGCAGACAAAGACAGTTCTTCCTGTGATCAGAGATGAAGAAATGATCAGAGGAAAAGTACCGATGACAAAGGAGACCATAAGGCATCTCAGCATCATGAAGCTCTGTCTCACAGAAGGCGCAACGGTATACGACATAGGAAGCGGCACTGGTTCTGTGGCCTGCGAGATCGCAGCTCAGAGCGCCGGCATCAAAGTATTTGCGATAGAGAAGAAAGAAGAGGCCTGCAGCCTTATAGAGCAGAACGCTGTCAGATTCGGCCTTTCAAATATACAGATAATACAAGGAACCGCGCCGGCAGCTCTTGAAGAGCTGGAGACTCCGACTCACGCTTTTATAGGCGGCAGTTCGGGGGAAATGAGAGAGATACTCACCATGCTTAAAAATAAAGCCGGCAGTGTGCGTGTTGTCATAAACGCCGTGAGCCTTGAAACTATAGCAGAAATACAAAGGGTCCTTAGTGACTTCGAGGTAAGTGATCTGTCCATAGAGCAGGTATCGGTCAGTAAGGCAAGGGAGCTCGGGAGCTATCATCTGATGACAGCAGATAACCCTGTGCTGATAGCCTCATTTACGCTGGGAGGAAAATCATGAAACTGCCGCGTGTGATGATAGCCGCCCCGAAAAGCGGCAGCGGTAAAACTCTTATAACATGCGGCCTGCTCGAGGCGCTGAAGCGTAAAGGCACAGATGTCAGGGCATACAAGTGCGGTCCGGATTATATCGATCCTATGTTTCACCGCAGTGTGCTGGGCATACCGGGAGGAAATCTCGATACATTCTTCTCA
>JAFWMD010000007.1 GCA_017510725.1 Mogibacterium sp.
CATTGGAAAACACCTCCTTTGTATGAGTATAGAAACGCCTTCTATACACATAAACAAAAGAAGTGCTGTTCTGGGGACATGATTTTAACTTTGTTTTTATTACGTACAATAGATTGCTATTTCAAGATGCTTTCTGCAATTTCCCTAAGTAGCTTTTCAGATGCAGTACCACTTATTTGATATATATACCGGCTATCATTAATGAGTAGCATTGTGGCCTCTCCCTCCCTGGAGCAAATGACTTCGGATCCGTTTATCAATTCAACGGTATTCTCATTTCTCTCAGAGTCTATATTAATCGAAGCGGCATTAGGAAGCATCTGCTCATATATGATCATATGCTCACCCTTGTTCTCCATAACAAGATAATAATGGGCTTCGGTTAATTCTTCCTCAATAACACTGAAGCTGTCAGGAACCATAGGTATTACTGGAACTAAAGATGCCTCATCCGAGCTGTCTTCCTGTGCAAATGTGATTCTCCAGCTATCTATCTTCTCTTTGATCACATAATAGATGTGAGGTTTAGTGATCGCAATTACTGATAACGTTGCAAGCAACATAATAATCGCAGCAACAAGCATGGTGCGAAGATGCAGCCTGCGCGGTTTTGTATTATACTGTTTTGCTCTCAACGGTGCGAAGCTCTTATCATAAGATTTCTCGATTATCTCTTTGCGCCTTTTAAAATATGATTCTGAGAATTCATGTTTTCCTTCCGCCGCTAACTCTGCCTCATAGCGATCAATTGATTCATCCTCTACCATTATGAGAGCCTTCTGTAGGTTGTTCATCTTACTCATAGCTGATCTCCAAGCTGTTTTCTGATCTGCATCCTTGCTCTCTGAATACGTTTCTTTATCGTTTCTGTACTGCAGCCTTCTATCTCTGCAATCTCCTTCATCGTATATCCACCAGCAGCATACAAAGTGATCGTATTTCTGAGAAGCAGAGGCAGAGTGCTCACTGCCTCTGCCACCTGCTTAATATCATATTGCTCACAATATGCATCTTCAGTGTTTGAATACGGATCTGGCAGAGCATCAATAAACTGTTGCTCGTGATCATTAACTATGTATGACTCAGCCCTGCCGCTTTTATTTTTAAGCATGTTGATGCATATATTCTTTATTATAATAACAAGGAAACGCTTAGTTTGGGGACATTTTACCGTTCCTATTCCGTTGAGGTGGTCTATAAGTTTAAGAAACGTATCATGCACGGCATCCTCAGCCTTGTATTCATCATGAAGGTAACTAAGAGCTACCCTATACAGCAGTTGTTCATATTCATCATATAGCTGTTCCATCTTGGAACGATCATACTCAGTCTCTATAGCTTGAGCTAACCACACTGGTAACATCTATATCTCCTCAATCAATATATATTATCTTATACAGGTCATATGCTGTACGGCTAAATGATTATGTGTAAAACCTGTTTAATCTGAATCATAACCAAAGGTTTATCTATTGTCTATTCTTTTATAATTATGTTTTTATGCTCACAAAAACGTAACGCAGTAAACTATTGATCCTGAATGCATACCGTTTGTCCGATCCTGCTGCATCTCCCATTAGTCTCTCACCATTCGTAGCACGGTAACATGCGTAGGCAGCCTTGCCGTTCTCATCAAAACCGACAAAGATACAATTATGATATGGCAGCGACTCATATAACAGTCCTTCATCTATGCAATCCCTGATGATTTCCCTGTCAATTCCTCGACTTGAAAGATACCTGACCACTTCTAGATTTGTTTCTGATCTTTCCGGCAAAAGCAGCTTTCTTTTCCCCTCAACATGTCCGTTTTCTCCTAAAACAGCGTCATTTTTAAGGGAAAGCTGTCTTCCATTAGAAAGGATCTTCATGGCGTCCATGAACTGCATTCCTTTGACCTTAATCAGATAATCCAGGGCGGAATAGCCGCCGAAGCCCCTGCTCCACCAGTACCATCTTCCATCAGATGCGATCTTCAAACTGTCATGCTCCCTGGTGCAGTAAGTATTCCCTCTAACATGAATAAGTTCTGTTGGCTCATAGGTTTGAAGATATGACAGAAGATCGATTGAGCGTACTTGTTCAATTTGAGCTTCTGTATAGTATGGCATCTATTATTCTCCTTCCTTTTTGTCAAAGCAAAACACAGGCTAGCATGTGCCTGTGTCAATCTTTTTCATATAAAGGCAAAGACCGCGATGTGAATCGCGGTCCTTGCTATCAACTATACACTCCCAGCCTAGGAGATAAGTTCACCTGCAGCCTTAACCTTAACACGGTTTGTATTTCCAGGATAGTACTGCAGTGGAACATCTTCAACATCGATGATCTCTACTGTGTCACGCTTTGCACCTGCTTCTACAGCCATCTCTATCGCTGCATTCTTTGCATCTGCAAGAGCCTGATCGCGAGGGATCTCATCATAATTTATAAGTGTCTCAAGAGTTCCGCTGACCTTGGATATAGCGGATCCTATAGCATTAGCGCATCCGAAATGTTCCGGTTTGATCGTCTGAGCTGCACCGACAAGCTCTTCAGGAAGGATGACTGATCCACCACCCACCAGTATTACATCACTGTCATCACTTGAAAGCTTCATTGCATCGATTGCATCTTCTGCAAGAACTCTGATTGCATCCAATGCTTTTTCAGCAAGTTCAGCAGGAACATCCTTTACCAGAGATGCATCACCGATATCCGCCATTCCGAGTCTGACAGCTATGTCTGTTGCTGTCAGAACATTACCGCCAAACACCATAGCCTTCTCTGTAAGTTCGAATCCAACTGAATCAGGACCCACTGTAACAGTTCCATCCGGTTTTTCTCTTACGATCGAACCTCCTCCAAGGCCGATGGACATAACATCCGGCATTCTGAAATTAGTACGAACACCTCCGATAGTCACTGCCACGCTGGATTCTCTAGGGAACTCGTTCTGTATGACACCAATATCCGTAGTTGTGCCACCGACATCGATTACAATAGCGTTAGCCAACTTGCTAAGATAGCTGGCTCCTCTGATCGAGTTGGTAGGTCCGCACGCTACTGTCAAGATAGGATATCTGCGCGCATATTCCATTGTCATCAGTGTTCCGTCATTCTGTGAAAGATAGATCTTGGCATTCTTTATGCCCTCATCCTCCATACTCTTGGCAAAACCGTCAGTGAATTTCTCTGCGATCTTCCAGAGAGCAGCGTTCAGAATAGTAGCATTTTCTCTTTCTACAAGTCCCATGGATCCGATCTCACTGGAAATGGATACATGTACATCTTCTCCCATGACCTCTTTAGCGATCTCAGCTACGCGAAGTTCATTATCATTTCTGATCGTAGAGAATACACCGGATATCGCTATCGAATTTATTCCCTTTTCCTTCATCTCGTTGAAGAATTCGCGGCATGCATCTTCGTCCAGATCAGTGATCTCTCTGCCGTCATATTCATATCCGCCACGAACTATCACTGCTTTTTCACATATCTCTTTGATGTCATCTTCCCAGTCGACCATCGGCTCTACTCCGCATGAAGCAGGCGCACCGATCCTTATGATGCCGATCTTTGCAAGGTTCTTTCTCTCAACGATGGCATTCGTGCACTGTGTTGTACCGAGCATCGCCTGTCCGATCTGCATTTTGTCAACACCTGATTCAGCAAAGACCTTCCTTACTGCTCCTACAATGCCATCATATATGTCTGCTGTCGTCGGGTTCTTTACACTTGCTATAACATTGTAATTCTCATCAATGATTACTGCGTCTGTATTAGTCCCGCCTACATCTATTCCAAGCTTATACATTATCTGATTCCTCCTTTCGATCTTTCTTCGATAGGAATATAGTCAGTATCCAGTCCGAAGTATCTAGGTCCTACGAGATCAAGGCCTTCTTTGCATCGCCACATCTCGAAGCACTTCAGACCAACTATCATGACTCGCTTGCCGTATTTCAGGGCATCCGTAGGTACCGGGTTGAATGTTTCTGTATCTACAAGTGTGATCAGATCCGGTGTCGTAGCTACGATCTCACCATCCACGACTGCAGCAAGGTTCTCATTCTGGAATTCGACATAAGCATTATGCCCTTTGCATTCTCCAATCCCTTCTACTACTACCTTTCCAAAATTGAAAGCTCCCCTGGTCTCTCTCAGGACGTCGGTTATCTTTCCCTTGAACAGCTTGAATCCTTCTGTAAACTCGAGAAATGCTTCTTCAGGTGTCTTATCAGTAACGTTCTTTACCGTTCTCATTGCAGCTCCGAGCTGCTCGCTTCTGGTAACGATACCTTTTACTCCATACTCTTTGAGCTGTTTTCCTGTCAGGTTGTATAGAGTCACAGCCACAGATCCACCGCAGCTCATTGTGACCGCTCTGGCAAGCTCCTCAGACCACTTGTTTGTGATCGTATCGAATATAACAGTATTACCCTTTTCATCCGCGAGTCCCATCGGCGATGCACTTATGCCGCCTATAGTGAATGTGACCATCTGTAGTTCCGGGAAGGCTCTTCCCATTCCGTCGCAGTCTACCATTGGCAATCCCAGCCTTGCTGCTGCAGCGATTGGGAACATTGAATTGAGTCCGCCGGCTTCCATTGGCATTGTCGCATATACTTTCCTGCCCTCATGGCTGGAAACTATGTCAAACAGAGCCTTGTATTCACTTCCGCCAATGATCTTCTCGCACAGTACTGTAGGTGCTCCCATCATTGCAAAAGGTACGATAAGAGCATCATCCGGCACCTCATCCGGATCAAGCAGTGTAACAGGTCCGCATTCATTTATGGCTCCTATAGCCACCAGCTTTCCGAGATACGGATCACCGCCGCCGCCTGCCCCCAGAAGAGCCGCGCCTCTGGCGATATCTTCGATTTCAGGTATTCCTAGTTTACGCATTTTCAGATCTCCTTTGCTTAATCTATGTAAAGGGATGAAGCTGCTGCTCCATCCCCTGACAACTTATTTTTCACCTTTTGTGGCTTTGGCAAGTATCACATACAGCACAAGTGATACAACGATTCCGTTTACCGGGCCCACGAAAAACGGAATGTTCAGGAACGGCATCGCCTCCACCAGTCCAGGGAAGTTAGCGAACGTTCCGCCAGTTATGCATGCTACAAGCGCACCTACTATATATGAAATTATGCCTATTCCCGAGAAGCCTTCTTTGATGTCAAACTTCTCTTTATCTCCTTTATTCACTATCCAGTACTCTGCGATTATAACACCTGCCAGTGAAGGAATGAGTCCTGACATAAGTGACAGGAACCCCTGGAATGCGTTGAGCAGTCCAAGTGCTGCAAGAAGTGTTCCGCATGCACCCGCAATACCTGTTGTGATCTTGAACTTGCTCTCATCGAATCCAAGCAGGTTGCTAAGTGCAAGACCGCCTGAATACGCATTCGTAACGTTTGTCGTCCATGTTGCAAGCACGAGTGCCAATAATCCAAGGAATGGTACTCCGAGTGAGCTAAGAATAGCTGATATATCATACTGTCCTGTAACGATACTCATCAAAGCACCTGTCATTAACATGAACAATCCTGCGGGTATTACTCCGACAAGTGATGACTTGACTACATCTCCCCTGTTCTTAGCGAATCTGCAGTAGTCTGCTGATATGACTCCTCCGAGAGCAAACGATGCAACGACCATCGAGATACCGAATACTAGTCCGGCTGATGCTTCAGGAGCGTAGCTTGAGATCGCTGCTCCGCCGTTGTTCTTAGTTATTCCGGCTATCAGTCCGTACAGACATACGATAAGCAGCATTGGAACAGCAATATAGTTGAGCCATTTAAGTCCCTTGAATCCGCTGCATGCTGTAGCAAGCATTATCACGCCCCAAATGATAGACCAGATCATGACGCTTGTCGGACTTGCTTCACTACCGCTCATTCCCGCTATCATCGAAGCAAAAGCACTGCCGCATGTCGCTGACTGGATACCGAACCAGCCGATGCAGGCTATGGCAAGAATGATACTGATGATATATCTTGATCCTTTTGTACCTAGTGCTCCGGAAGCCATGACCGCTACAGGAAGTCCTGTATCACATGCCTGCATTCCGATCATGATCATGTATGCACAGATAAGTCCGTAACCAATCAGTATCGAAAGAATCATCTGTCCGATTGACAGACCTCCTCCTGCCAGTACTCCTCCAATCATAAGGCACGGGACGCATATCATTCCACCTGCCCATATTGCAGCAATGGAGGTCCAGCTCTGTCGCTGTTCAGCTTTGATTTCAAAACCGGTTTCTTTCTTTCCCATATTATTACCCTTCTTTCCATATAAAATTTTCCAACATGATGATTTTAGATGTTCGAAAGGTCATTAATCTTTATCTATGAGGCAAAATAAAAACAGCGTCTTTTGTCCAAATGGACAAAGTCCGCCGCTTTAGATTATTGCATTTTCTGCATAACCTGCTAATCAAGGAGACGTTTGATACCACAAGCTTTGAAGAGTTTTTCTGAGCCAGGCATTGATCCTATAGTGAAGCCCAGACAGTCACTCATTGTTTTGATCCTGTACTTGATTGTGTTCTTATGAACAAACATTTTCTCTGATGTCGTCTGCACATTGCTGTTTGCGTCCAGCAGGAACGTGCAGAGCGTATCTATGTAATCATCGTTTCCCTTCTTATCCTCAATAACATCAAACAGACTCAGATACTCCGATATACTGTCAGCTCCACTCTCTACTATCTGCCGGCATGCACTTGCGAACTCTATGTCTCCTCTGACAAAGAATTCCTTATCCGGCATAATCTTTGATGCATCGCGCCAGCTGTCATAGTTCAGGAGATACGCACTTCTTACTTCTCCCGTGTCCTTCAAATTGGTAAAGAAGCTTATCCTGACATCCTTGCCCAATACCGTTTCTATATTTGCTTTCAGTGCATCTACATCTGCTTTTTTCTTTATGTTATCTGTGAACAGCACGATGCTTTCCTTATACAGGTCTGCACATACTGTACGGCAGAACTTATGTGCTTCATCGGTTACAAGGTGAACATCGTCTGCTGAGAATGTGCTGCCATTGATCACCCACATGGAATCTACAGATGCTATGTCCAGATTGAACATAGCAGACAGCGATCTCATTTTGACCGGCTGGTCCGTCAGGATCGCTTCCACGATCTCTGTTGCAACGCTCTCACCCTTATCTTTGCCCCACAGCTTGAGAGCTATACGGACTCCCTCAACAGTCTGCTGGAGCAGTATTCCTGCAAGCGGTCCCCCGACATGTACCACATAAAGGTTATACTTTGTTCCCGAGATATTCACATCCTCTTTATATACCAGCGCATCTTCCATCTTCGGGAAACCGATCGGATTTGTTTTGAAGTCATCTGCATTAAAATCTTCGATATCTGTATGTATACCTGCTAATTCACTCGGCCAGGCAGCTTCGTACAGAGTATTATTTTTATCCGTCGTAAGGATGACACTTGACCTTAGTCTGTTGCTGATCAGCCTTATCATCGTACCCACATTCTGCTGATGTACAGGCAATTTGGATATTGATTCGAGCAGAGAAACGATCATTGGCTCACCGGAAATCTGATCACGGATTATCAGTCCCATGATATCTGTGATAGCTTCACTGTATCTGAGGTTGAACTGGTTCTCAGGCATGACGATAATAGGGAATTTCAGTTCGTCAGCCAGCTTAATTATCGATGGATCGACTTTCTTTACTATTACTCCTACGTAATACAGTATAAGGCCTGCTTCACCAGAGAGAGCCAGTCTCTTCACGCTGTTATATTGGGCATCTATATCTTCCGCACCATTAAGGAATCCTGTTATAACTATTTCACTGCCATTGAATTCATCATTAAGGTATGCATGATCATCGATCAGCTCGTATTCCATTGTTTCAAGCACGGAAACCGAGGCTACGATCTTATCCAGGCCTTCTTTTCCGGCTATGACAGTTGCATTTGCAAGTGATGGCAACTTGAGCAGATTTCTTACAGTTACACTCATCTCTATATCCCCTATATTCCTTGCCCATAGTATCTGTAATGTAATGCGGCATCTGTAGGAATAATAGCATACAGATTGCCGCTTTTTGTGTGGTTTAAGAAATTCTCTGCTGTAAGACCGCACTACCTTTCCATAGCATCCCTTATGGGAGTGGCATGTTCCTGTGCAGATCTTGCTCTGAATCTGTCCACAAGAGCCTTGGTCATTTTCATCGCCTGATCCTCAGTAAGAGTGATGCCGCGGCTCATGCGGTCGTGGCTCGCGTTCCAATCCCTAACGTCGATTTTTGGCTTGCCGCCATTCCATGCGACTACGTTGACCTCCTTGGTCCACTTCTCCTCCCTGCCATCGATCACGTCGATAGTACCGATGTGTTCCACGATTTCAAAAGTTACATCATTAGTGTTTGCCATAAAAGCTCCTTTCGTTCGTTTGAAATAGTTTATTTATCTTTCCCAGACTGCGCGCGCCGGTCTGAGCTGATCAAGTAATCCGTCGCTCTTGAAGCTGTACATATCCCCAGTCTCGCCCCCGATTATTATGTGGTCGAGCATCTTTACGCCGAGAAGTTCTGAACAGCTCAGGAGTCTTTTTGTAACATCCTTATCCTCCTGGCTGGGTGTAATGCTTCCGCTCGGATGATTGTGAACAGCTATGAATGCTGCCGAATTTGATAGAATGCAGCTCTTGAACACCTCTCTCGGACTGACTACCGAAGCATCGAGTGTTCCCACGCTGCATATATTCAGATTGATTGGCTGTCCGTTGGTTTTGAGATTCAGCACTGCGAAAACCTCTCTGTCATATGTTGCAAGCTCGTTTGCTATCACTCTCAAAACATCATCCGGAGTCCTGATCTTCTCCGTGCTGTAGATGGATGGCTCTTTGACCATGCGGATATTGACCACTTCTATCTTTTCGTCATTAGGTCTCCTGCCCAAGCTCTACCACCTCCAGGTTAAGTGAGTAGACCGTTCCTTCTGGAAGACTGTTTATCAGGTCCCTCAGCTCATCCAGGTCTTTAACCTCCATAGTTATATGGTTCTGGATCGTTTCCGGATCCTCTATCATCTCGATCATGCTTTGCCTCCCTCTTTTCCGCTTTTGAGTCAACGCCACCCATAAGGAATGCGTATACGGTATGTGTCTTTATAGCCTTTTGAAGTGCCAGGATCCCGCCTATCTCATCAGCAAGTCCGTTATCAAAAGCCACCTGCATATCTATAGCGTTAACCTTTTTCTCTGTGTCAAAGCCTTTCTTTCCCAGCTTGTCCAGCAGCTTCTGTTTTGCCTTATCCATATGATTCCCCCTTTTTCTTATTCAGTATTTCCTTCATTCAATGCATACTCCGTCATCGAGCAGCTCCTCACCGTAATCTGTAAAGGTATACCAGTAGGTATGATCAAACCTATAGTCGCTGAACTTGGCAATCTTGATGATTCCCTTCTTTACAAGCTTCCTGATCGAATTTCGCACCATACTTTCAGTCAGGAACGGCAAGTGAACAGTCATTGTTTTCTGGGTGCATTTGACCCAGAGATGTCCGTGTCTGTATGTCGTCTCATCACTTGTAAGAAGCCAGCCTCTGATGAAGTCAACGATCACTGCTTCCCTGAGTCCGCAGACCGCTGCTATATCCATATTGAATTTTCTTTCGTTATAGTTCATTTCTGTTTCCTCCCCTGTTTTCTGCAAAGCAAAGGAGGCGGTCGCATTGAACGCTTCCGCCTCCATTTCAGTAACCGTTCGCCTTCAGATCAGACGAACATCTCTGCGTCTTCTTTATCCTGTCTGCGCTTCTTGATATACTCTTTGATCACAAGTGCAAGCATGCTGCCAAACGCAGCAGTAAAGAGTCCTCCGTACAGCCAGAGCATAGTATTGTCGCCTGTCTTTGGCGGCGGACTCACTTCTGGACCATCCTTGACCAGAACAGTCTGGCCCTCGTCATTTAGATCCTTATGCTCTGCGACCTGAGTCAGGGTAGTCTCTGAAAGATCCTTGCCTTCCTCATAGTCATTGATTCTGTAAGCAGTCTCAAAAGCTACAAGTTCCTTACCCTTGAGGTTTCTGGTATCGATCACGAAGGTGACCTCGACCTTGCCATTAGGTTTCTTAGGCTGGAACGGTTCGCTCCAGACAGTCACCTCATGGCCATGCTCAACCAGCGGATCTCCGGTATCCTTGACCATAAGTGTTCCCTCGATCATATACCACTTGGAAGGATCGAGAGCCTTGTACTCGACCACGTCAGTCAGAGTTGTCTCCTTGCAAGGATCGACTTCCTTGGCCTTCTTGCTGCCTGTGAGCGTGGTTCCGATCTCAGGTGTCTGGACAGGAGTCTGGGCCACGTCGTCCTTAGGTTCGAGTGTACCAGGCTCATCAGGCTTATCCGGATTCGGATATGTCACGTTCTCACACTTTGCAGTATTCCAGTAACCGTCCTTATCGTCGGTCTTATTCTTCTGGTATACCCTGTTAGTGTCGTGTCCCTTATCATCCAGAGAATCAGAATCCTTTGCCTTGGCTGCAAGGTATTCCTTAGCAACATCGCTTACAACAGCAGTGTAGGTCACTACTGCCTTCTCACCAGGCTCAAGAGTGATGTTCGCAATGAACTCATCCTTGCTTTTGTTGTTCCATGTTCCTTCTCCATCGAACTTCACATCTTTCAGCTTTGGAACAGTGAAGAACTCAGGGTTCTGTGTGAACTGATCGGATACATCCATTGTGAGAACAATGTTTCCGGTGTTCTCTACATGGACTTCGTATTCAACTTCATCCTGTGCGAAGAATCCGTATTTATCTCCTTTTGATGGAGCCTTGGTAGTACGGATCTTATACATCTCATAGGCAGGCTTCATAGGTTCCCATGTTACGGTCTGGCCTTCGTCATCGATCTCCTCGTGCTTTGCAGCAACATGACCCTCACTGTCGAATACCTTCTCGAATACGACTGTATCCTTGCCGTAAAGGCTTGTAGCATCGAATGTGAATGTCACTTTGACCTTTCCGCTTGACATGAATGTCTTGAATTCCTGTTCAGCGGTGATCTGATTGCCGTTGATGTCAAGGACCGGTTCCTTTGTAGCTTTATCCATCAGGACTCCCTTAGCTACATAGGTCTCACCCTTCTT
This sequence comes from Mogibacterium sp., assembly GCA_017510725.1. Lineage (GTDB taxonomy): Bacteria > Bacillota > Clostridia > Peptostreptococcales > Anaerovoracaceae > Crickella. The sequence continues at coordinate 11,133 of JAFWMD010000007.1, forward strand.
GAGATTCTTATACTCGATAATGTCTACAAGAGTGATCTCCTTCTGCGGACGGATATCCTTGTTCTTGCCGTTGACTGATGCAGTCGTTCCGATCTCAGGGACATCATCAGTGATGGTCTCAAGATCAACGAATCCGTTCTGGGATTTCTGATCTACCGTGAAGTAGAACTTCTGGAGGATATAGCCTTCATTATGCTCACATGGCATCTCTTCAAGGATATATGAGTCGTAAGGGAGAGCTCCGAACTTGCTGTTCATCTCAGCCTTGTCTCCGAACTCACCTGTACCGAACCATACACCGTGGAGGATATCCTGTGATCTCTTCTCGAGGTCAGCTGTTTTGATATCCTTAGCCTCAAGCAGATCATCGAACGGATTCTGCTTCCTTGCTGTGTCAGCATCCTCGTCCTCATCAAGATCACCCGTGGATCTTCTGTCCTTAGTGGAGAAGAAACCATTCTTATCAGTCACAACTACATGAGTCTCGCCATTAGTTACGCTGATGATCTTGAACGGTACGAAACTGAATCTTTCGGAAGTAGAGTCAGCTATCTTGGTTCCCTGTACATCTGATCTGTAGACATAGTCATCGAATGTGAGGGCCATTTCGTTCTGGTTATCATCAAAAGATACCATCACTCCGTCCTCTCTGATCGTAAACATGTGCTCAGTCTTATCTGTACGCTGGTAGGATTCATTCGTCTTTGATTCACGGATGGTATAGGTGCCATATGGCAGATCGTCCGAAAGAGTCTCCGCTGTGTACGCTTTCTTCTCTTCGTTCCAGTGGACAGTAATCTTGCCAACATCCTTACCTGTCGGGACTCTCTTGATAGCTTCACTCTCAAAAATATCCTTCTTCGATTCGAGTTTCTTCCAGTCCACCGTATCGGTCTTGTTGTCGAGATCCTTCCTGACAACTACATCCCTGCCGGACACGTTCTTGATGGTCATCACGATTCCATCGAGATGTGCACCGCCGAGAGCCTCGGACTTGACGAGCTCCTTATCTCTCTTGATGATCTGAACTCCGCCTCGGATGACTGCCTCTCTTACCTTGTCCTCAGTCAGGTCGATGATGACCCCATCCTCTCTGATCCTGAAAGATCTGGACCACTCGGTATTGAGAAGATAGCCCTTCGAAGGCTTAGTCTCCTTTACGAGATAGGATCCGTATGGAAGGTCATGGTCACCGGAAGTCGCGATACCGTCTGCATTCGTAGTTATAACGAGAGCAGCATCGCCCTTGCCGATCTCCTTGCCCTTTACCATCACAGTCTCAGCTGACTGATTGTAGATGGTGAATTCAGCTCCCTTGAGAGTAGCATCACCCTGTGCATAAGCTTCATCGAGGTCATTGTCGATTTTCGCGAGCTTGACACCGCCTCTGATGATGGTGTCATCGCCTTTGATCTTCTCGTTGTAGGTCTTGACGTGAATATTGTCCGTACCGTCTTCTGTGATCGTGACTTCAAGGATCTCATCATTGACAAGATATCCTTCAGGTGCTTTGACCTCCTGTATCAGATATGTTCCGAGAGGATAACAGACCTTGCCATCCTTGTCCTTATACAGGGCATCATTGGTAAAACCATCTGCAAAGGTCGGATTCTGACCGTTTATCCTGCCATGCTCGTCTGTGACGAAGTGCCATGTCCTGAGAGCTCCGTCAGCTGCCTTTGCTCCTCTCAGCATGACTTCCTGTGACTTCAGTCTGTCATAGTAGCTGAACTTATATACAGCTCCCTTCAGAGTGGCATCTCCCTCACCATGATCATGCGGATATCCGACAGGATTCTTAGTGAGAAGCAGTTCCACCAGATCAGTTATAGGTTCATCCTTGGCTGTAAAGGTCGTTGTTTCCTCAGATACGATCTTCACAGTGTATGTCTCGGGATCCTTAGCATACCCCGGAGGAGCATATGTCTCCTTGACTGTATATGTGCCTTCCATCAGATCGATGGTGTTGCTCTCTCCATTGGCATTCAGTGTCAGGGTGCCTGCTGCAGAACCGTTCTTGTCATAAGCGGTATACTGTGCTCCTTCAAGTGAATAGCAGTTATTGCCATCAGTAATGGAAGTGCGGTTTGAGACCTTCTTCATGTTGAGGTGTCCGGGAGCCTCCAGATATCCGACTACCATGTCCTGCACTCCATCCATATAGCAGATAAAGATCTTGAAACTTTCAGGTACTGCTTCGTCGAAGTCTGCGTTTGTGTCGTAGAGTGCATTGGCAAGTGCTTTCGCTCTCGTCCAGACATCTCCGCATGCTGAAGCGTGAGTGCCGCCCCATGTTGCCATATCTGAAGGTCTTCCGGCATATACATATGCAAGAGCCAGATGAGCTACACCGTAGTCCTTTGCCTCATCACCGTAGTAGAACTGTTTGATTCCTTCGATGTTCTTCTTGAAACCGGGATACGAAGGCGAATAGTACACGATGTTTCTGAGTGCGTTCCACTTGCCTGTATCGGTTGCATCCGTGACCACCTTATCTACCTGCACGGTTCTGGTCTGATCTCCTGACCACACGGGAGAGTTTTTATTCGGCTGCACGCAGATGGAAAAGCGGCTTCCGAGATCATCTCCGAGATCGCACTTGGCTGCATTGCTGTAGCCACCTTCTCCCGGTCCGTAGTGCAATTCCTTGTACCAGTGGACCGTATATTTGCTGCCCACTTTGCCGTTGAATGCCGACACTTCCTGCGTCACCAGCGGCATCGCTGATCCGAGTACCATGATCAGGGCAAGTGTCATGGTCAGCAGGCGCTTGAATGCGCCAATTATCTTGTTGTATGTCATTACGTCTTTCTCCTTTCGCTGAGCTAGATCATCATGAATGCGAGGATGATCACCGGCAGGCTGATAAGGATCATGATTCCTGTCAGGATCCATGACAGTCTGTTTGCTGCCTTCTCACTGAGATACAGCTGCATACCCGCCTCATCAGTGCAGATGATCACGTCGTCGTTCGATTTGTTGTCTTTGTCTTTCGTCATGCGGTTTCCTTTCCGGGCACACAAAAAGGCGCCCGGTCATTCATGATCCGGACGCCCCGTATATATGCTCTTAGTATTAATTATTATTATCTTCTCTTCGGTCAGTAACTGGTAGTCGTATAGGTGGGGTTACAGGGGAGGATTGGCGCGAATTAATGCTCACTGCAAACCCCATCAATTAAACTGCGATTATCTGGCATCATCCCGTTCCCGCTGTCTCTGTCTGTGCCTGCCATAGAATTCCATGGCAGCTGCTACATAGTCCTCCCTCTTGGAAACTGGCAAATCCGGTGGAAACAATCTGCTGAATCTGTCTCCTCTGAGCACTATCCTCTCTTTTTGGTTAGGTTTTTCCTCCACCATGATTGCCTCAATGGATTCAGGTGTAAGTTTCCCGTTTTCGCTCATCTGCCTCATTCGCTTTGCCTGAGCATGTGATGGTGTACACTGTTCCATTTCTATACATTCCCAGATGTGACCTTGAGTAAGCTTAGGAATATATGACAGTTCAACTGCGGGTCTCATTGCTATCTGTCCTTCATCGACCATATCCAGAAGTTCAGGAATGAGTTCGGTAAGGCGGATATATCTTCTTATCTGATCTTTACTCTCTCCTACCCTCTCTCCCAATTCGACATCTGATCTGCCAAAATTCGTCGCCACTGGCGACTCATTTCTAGGTCTGCCTGGCAATCGTTTCATCGCATCAAGCCTCATCTTGTACGCAAAGGCTTTCTCGCTCGGAAGAATCTTGGTGCGCTGAAAGTTGCTCTCAACCATATAAATCGTAGCTTCATCACGATTCATATCTACCACTTCACATCTGAGCGAATCAAGACCTGCTAACTGACATGCTCTGTATCTCCTGTGTCCTGAAAGAAGTTCATATCTGCCATCCTCCTTCTTTCGCACCGTAGCTGGCGTGAGCACTCCGTTCATTCTGACAGACTCTGCCAAATTCATCATATCCTCATCATCCTGTACCCTGAATGGGTGATCGGGGAACGGATCTATATCTGCAAGTGAGATTTCGTATATTCTCTTAAGCTTCGCATCGTCTCTCTCTTCCTGTGATGAGAACAGCTCATCGAGCGATGGAAGCCTCATCTCTATGCTTTTCTCGTTCGGCAATCCTCATCACCTCCTTTGTGAGTGCCTCATATGCCTTTGCAGGTTTGGAGTCATGATCATATTCATAAATACTCTGTCCAGCTTTAGATGCCTCTGCTGCTTTGACAGCAACTGGTATCTGAGCATCGAAGATCCTGATCTGCGTTCCGTACTTTATTCTGATAGTATCGATGACTTCTTTCGCAAGATTAGTTCTGTTATCTACCAATGTCATTACTATGCCGCCTATTCTCAATTTATCGTTGGTATGGTTCCTAACCATATCAATACTCCTCATAAGCTGTGTCATGCCCTTAGCGGGCAGATAATGAGCTTGTACGGGGATTATTACACTGTCGGCGGCAGTCAAGGCATTTATTGTGATCATACCTAGAGAAGGCATGCAATCGATCAGGATATAGTCGTAGTCACTTTTTACTGATTTCAGCAGATTATCCAGAACTTTCTCTCTGCTCATTGCATTGACTAGCCTCGTTTCCATGGATGAAAGGTCCAGATTGGAAGGGATGATGTCAAAGCCCTCGTTATGGTGGATAACAGCATCCTTCACAACGGGTTTATAGTTCTCAGTTGCAAGATACATAAGCCTGCCAAGCGAGTTTTCCTGTTTATCCCCCTCGATCCCTGCAGAAGTCGTCAGGTCGCTCTGAGGATCTGCATCGACAAGCAGAACTCTCTTTCCCTGCCTTACCAGACCTGCCCCGAGATTTAGGGTGGTAGTCGTCTTACCGACACCTCCCTTCTGATTACATATCGCTATCGTCTGTGCCATCCAACCACCTCCTAGTCTGACCTACGCTCATCTTCATAATGGAAATCATCGAACATGTTCTCGATGGAGAACCATTCGAAGATATCCGTGTCGAAAAGAATATCGAAGAAGACAAAATAGGTATCTTCATCATATTTGGAGCAGAGCTCAAGCATATCCAAATCTTCAGCAATATCCACCATTCCTCTCGCGAGAAACATTGCCTGAAGCATAGGCACTACTGATTCCGGATCGGCATCTTCAATCCTCCTGACTATCTGCTTTAGTGTCGACATTTCCATACCGTCTGCCATATCCTCAAATCTTGCTGCTGTCTTATGAGCAATGTGTATGGCGATATCGCAGCAGAGCATCTCTGCATCTGTAAGCCCTGGGACTTTTTTCTCTTCTTTGCGTTCTGTATCTTTTTCCACTTCATAAAACTCCTTGTTTTTGATATCCGCTCTCCTCCTGAATTCATCCGGATCGATTACTATAGTGTCGCCTTTCAAAAGACTTACAATCGTTCCTGCCATATTCAGTTTTTCTTTATCCTTTGCGTTCATAAATAATTCCTTTCTCCGGTTATCTCGGCTGCATAATAAAAGCCCCGCACCAAATTGTGCAGAGCCATGTATTGAACAGCGAGCTGAAGAAAGGATCATTACTCTACGAACTTTATAAGAAGATCATCTACAGCATCGGTGTATCTTCCCTCAGATATAAGCTGGTTCTTGAGTTCGACCAGAGCCATTACGATTATCCGGATCTCATCGTAAGTGAATTTGAATTTCGGCTTAAACATCGTGATCACTCCTTCCTTTAACTTGTTTATGCTTTTCATAATTGTTTTTCAGTATGATTATAGATACTGTATAAATCAGACGACAAATGTACGATTTTGTGGGTTCGATTCCCTGCATCCCAAAGGGAATCAAAGCCGTCTTCAAATCATTGAAAATCCAACATTTTATTCTCTTCGGATAGAACTTCGATTCCGTACAACCGCACGGGACATCCCACCATTTTTACCCCAACGCCTTGGACTTGAGTGGACTTTTTTGGACTTGAGTGGACTTGAGCCACAAGCTTCAAATGCAGTGTTTTCAACGAATTTAAGCAATATAAAGGACTCCGGGATTTATCTCCGGAGCCCGATTTATGGAGCGGGTGAAGGGAATCGAACCC